>JAIPJY010000008.1 GCA_021733925.1 Prosthecobacter sp.
CCACCATGATCCGACTTCTCGCCGTCCTCTTCGCCCTCGCCACCACCGCCTCTGCGGCCCATCCGTTCCTTTGCTGCGATTACGGCGGCGGCAAGGTCTGCGTGGTGTCTGCCGAGGGGAAAATCGAATGGCAGTGGGACTGCAAAAGCCCGCAGGATTGCTGGAAGCTGCCCAATGGAAACTACCTCTTCTGCTTTGTCAGCGGCGCCCTGGAAGTGACGCCAGACAAGAAAGTCGTGTGGGAGTACAAGGCTCCGACGGATGTGAAGGTCGAAGTGCATTCCTGCCAGCCGCTGCCAGACGGCAATGTAATGATCGTGGAGTGTGGCACCAGCCGCATCATTGAAGTTGATCGCGCCGGAAAGATCGCCAAGGAGATCAAGCTGACTGCGGCCCCTGAGATCAAGCTGCACAACCAGTTTCGCGGCACCCGAAAACTCGCCAACGGCCACTACCTCGTCTGCTTCAAGGGCGAAGGCAAAATCGTCGAACTCGATGGCGACGGCAAAGTGCTGCGTGAAATCAAGGTGCCGGGAGATCCGCATGAAGTCGTGCCGCTGCCCGAAGGCCACCTCCTCATCACCTGCGGCGACGGCCATCAGGTGCGTGAGCTGGATGCCAAAGAAAACATCGTGTGGGAACTCGCGGAAAACGACATCCCCGGGTACACGCTGCGCCTCATGGCCGGCTGCCAGCGCCTGCCCAACGGCAACACCGTCTTCTGCGTCTATCTCGGCCACGGCCACATCGGCGAGCAGGCCCAGGTCATCGAAGTGACTCGTGACAAGAAGATCGTCTGGGAAGTGGCCGACCACACCCAGTTCAAGACCATCAATCAGATCATGCTGCTGGATGCGGCTGGGGATGTGACGAAGGGCGAGGTGCTGCGCTGAGGCGTGGTCACGCGGAGACGGCACCCACGTGCGCTTTGCGTTTTGGAGTGCTCCAGTCCTCTGGAGCTTTACGCGCACCCACGGCCTGCGAAAGCGCCGGAGGACCGGCGCATTGATTAGCTTCGCTCACCCTGCGGGCAGCCTGCGGCTGTCTATCTACGCTGCGCTCCGGTTCCAGGACGCTGCCGCGACTTTTGTCAGCCCTAGGCCTGCCTCAATAACTCCGCGCAAACACCACGCGGCGTGAGCTTGGCTTGCCGGTGAAGAAGCACTTGCCTTCCTCGGCAAACTGATCGCCGTGGGGGATGCAGCGGATGGTGACCTTCAGGTCTTTGCTGAGGGTGTCCTCATCTTCGCTGCTGCCGGCCCAGTTCATCAGGGCAAATCCGCCTTCGGAATCTTCGGCGAAGAAGGCTTTAAACTCTTCGAGCGTTTCGAGCTTCTTCATGTTCGCATCACGCAGGGCGGTGGCACGCGCGAGCAGCGCATCCTGAATCTCCTGCAGACGCTCCGTCACGGACTGGAGGAAATCCTCCTTGGGGACGAATTCCTTCGCCTTGGGGCCCTGATCGCGGCGGCACACCGCCACGCTTCGGCTGGTGATGTCACGGGGGCCCATTTCGAGGCGCATCGGCACGCCTTTCTTGATCCATTCCCAGTTCTTCGCACCACCCTGGAGGTCGCGCTTGTCCACGTGCACGCGCAGCGGCTCGCCGGCGAAGATTTGCAGGCGCAGCGTCTGCGCCAGCGCCTCGCAGGCGGCGATGACTTCATCCCGAGTGTCCGCCTTCGGTGTGATCGGCAGGATGACAATCTGATTGGGTGCCACGCGTGGTGGGATGATGACGCCGTCGTCATCGCCATGGGCCATGATGACGGTGCCGATCATGCGGGTGCTGACGCCCCAGCTCGTGGTGTGGGCCAGCTGACGCGTGTTGTCACGGCCGAGGAACTGGATGTTCGCAGCCTTGGCGAAGTTTTGACCGAGGTAGTGCGAGGTGCCGGCCTGAATGGCCTTCTTGTCCTGCACCATGGCTTCGACCGTGAAGGTCTGCACAGCACCGGGGAAGCGCTCGCGCTCGGTTTTCTCGCCCGGGATCACGGGGATGGCGAGATGGTCGCGCATGAAGTCCTCATACACTTTGTGCATGGTGCGTGTCTCCACGATGGCCTCCTCGGCAGTTTCATGGGCGGTGTGGCCTTCCTGCCAGAGGAACTCGGCGGTGCGCAGGAACAGGCGCGGGCGCATCTCCCAGCGCATGACGTTGCACCACTGGTTGATGAGCAGCGGCAGGTCGCGGTAGCTTTCCACCCAGCGGGCGAAGGCGGCGCCGATGATCGTCTCCGAAGTCGGACGAATCACGAACGGCTCTGCCAGTTCGCCGGTGGGGATCATCTTGACGGTGCCGTCGGGCTGCTTCTGCGCCTCCAGGCGATGGTGCGTGACCACGGCGCACTCCGTGGCAAAGCCTTCGGCATGCTGCGCTTCTTTTTCGAGGTAGCTCAGGGGGATCAGCAGCGGGAAATAGGCGTTCACATGGCCGGTTTCCTTGAATTTCACATCGAGCTGGCGCTGGATGTTTTCCCACAGACCATAGCCCCAGGGCTTGATCACCATGCAGCCGCGCACCTCGGAGTTCTCCGCCATGTCGGCGGCACGAACGACCTGCTGGTACCATTCGGGAAAATCTTGGGCGCGTGTGGGAGTGATGGCGGTAGCGTTGCTCATGGGGATTGGGGTGCGCAGGATAGAAGCATTCGGCGAGTGGTCAATGATCTGCTGGGCTCACGTGAGGCTCAAACTGGCGAGGCAGGAGAGCTCTTGACCATGCATCCGACTCCCTTTATTCTCAGACCATGACTGCCGCCTTTGACACCGTCCTGCAAAACGCGCTGCTCCTGCCAGTGGAAGATCGTTCCCGCATGGCCGCTCGTCTCATTGAGAGTGTGGATGCGGCCGACGATGCGGAACTCAGTCCCGCCTGGTGTGCCGAAATCGACCGCCGCATCGAAGCCGCACGCAGCGGCACCAGCCGCCGCATTCCACACGCAGAAGTCATGAGCGAGGCTCGCCAATTGCTCTCGCATCTTTAAGACAGCTTCTCCCACATGACGGCGATCACTTGGGACGACGAAGCGAAATGTGAGCTGAACTGCTCCTCCCTTTATTCTTGCTCAACGCGGCGGGCGGGAGCTGGGTGAGCGCTTCCTCAAGCAAGTCGAAGCCGCCATCTCCAGTGCCAGCAGTGACCCCGCTCGTTATCGGAAATTTCGCAGGGATGCCCGCAAGGTGCGCATTGAACGCTTCCCTTATAACGTCGTCTATTGGCATGACGAAGCCGACAACAGCATCCACATCGTCGCCATCGCACACACGAGCCGTGAACCCGATTACTGGTGCGAGCGGGTGCAGGCGTAGAGCGGATGTGGGCAAAAACTCCCTTTGTGGTGCCATCCATACCCGGCGATTCATAATTCTGAACGCGCAAAAATTCTTCATTGCCCTGCAAGACTCGCCCCGCATAGACTGACTATCTCGAACCTATGCGCTCTCTTCTCTGCCTCGCCTTCCTCACTTCCGCTGCTTTTGCCGCCGACACGCACAAGCTGACCCGCGTTTATGAAAAGCTCACCACGGAGCGTCCTATCGCAGTGGTGATTCCGGACGATGGCAGCGGGCGAGAGTTTCTGGCGCTGCAGCGCGGGCAGATTCTCATCCTGCCGAAGGACGAGCAGGGCGCTGAAGCCAAGACCTTTCTGGATCTCTCACCACGTGGCATGGAGGCGAAGGACGGCTTTTTTGAAGAAGGGCTCAACGGCCTGGCCTTCCATCCGAAGTTCAAGGACAACGGCCTGTTCTACCTCTGCTACACGATGCAGATGCCGAAGCGTCTCGTGATCTCCGAGATGAAGGCCAATGGCGACAAGGCGGACGAAAGCACCGAGCGCACGCTGCTGGAGATCCCGCTGGTGAACTGGAACCACCACGGCGGCAACATCGTCTTCGGCCCCGACGGCTTCCTCTACATTGGCGTGGGAGACAACTCGAAGCGCAACGGCGAGCTGAAGATGTCCCAGCTCAATGCCACACTCTACGGCAAAATCCTGCGCATCGACGTCAACAACCGTGACTACGCCAAGGCCTACGGCATCCCCGCCGACAATCCATATGCCAGCGGCGTCAACGCCCTGCCGCAGATCTATGCGAACGGCATCCGCAATCCCTGGGGCCTGAGCTTTGACGCCAAAGGCCACCTGTGGTGCGCGGACGTGGGCCAGGACATCTGGGAAGAAATCAACTGGATCACCAACGGCGGCAACTACGGCTGGAACTTCCGCGAAGGCCCCGCCGCTTTCCCTTTGATGACCGACACACCGCCTGCTGACGCCAAGTTCATCGAGCCCATCCATGCCTACAACCACGCCGACGGACTCAGCATCACCGGCGGCATCGTTTACACCGGCAAGGCGCAGCCAGAACTGCAGGGTGCCTACGTCTATGGCGACTTCATTCTCGGCAAAGTCTGGGCACTCAAGACCGACGACTCCGGCAAGGAATTGAGCAACGAACTGCTCTACACCAGCCCGCAGACACCTGCGACCGACCCCAAGAAAAAGCCTGCCGTGCTGGTCAAGCCCACCGCATTCTGCGCCAACGCCGCCGGCGAGATGCTGGTGCTGGATTGGAACGGAGCGATCTACAAGCTGGGCAAATAGCGCAAAAATTGCGCTTCCGGCCGCACGATCAGCGCGAAAGGCTTTGGCTCCAAGGTGCGTAATTCAGGACGTCTTCTTCTATGATGCCCAAAACCACCCTTTCGCTGACCTGTGCGGCTTTTGCCGCAGTGTCCCTTCATGCCCAGGATGCTGCCGAAAAAATCACCTATCAGGATCACATCCGCCCACTGCTGGAGAACAAATGCTTCTCCTGCCATAATCCTGATAAAAAGAAGGGCGATCTCGATCTGACCAGTTTCGGCGCCCTCATGAACGGTGGTGGTGGCGGCTCTATAGTCGATCCCGGCAATGCCGACAGCAGCCGCATCTGGAGCACCTGCGCGAAAAAGGAGGAGCCCTTTATGCCGCCGGAAGGTGCGCCTCTGGGCCAGAAGGATCTCGATCTCATCGCCGCCTGGATCAAAGGCGGCATCCTCGACACCAAGTCGAGCATCGCCAAAAAATCCGCCAAGCCGAAGGTGGACATGGCAGTCGCCGTCACCAGCGGCAAACCCGAAGGCCCCATCGCCAAGCCCGAGCACGTGCTGCTGGAGCCCGTCATTGTGACCGAACACACCACCGCTGTCACGGCCATGGCCGGCAGTCCGTGGACCTCGCTGATGGCGCTCGCGGGGACAAAGCAGATCCTGCTTTACGACACCGACACGAAACAGCTCGTCGGCATCTTCCCCTACCCCGAAGGCTATGCGCGCAGCCTGCGCTTCAGCGGCAATGGCTCCCTGCTCATCATGGGCGGTGGTCGTGCCGGTAAAAACGGCCACGCCATTGTGTGGGATGTCAAAACGGGGAAACGCATCACCGAAGTCGGCAAGGAGTTCGATCAGGTCATGTCCGCCGATATCAGCCCCGACCACAAACTCATCGTGATCGGCAGCCCCTCGAAAAAGGTCAAGGTATACAACACCGCCACCGGCGAGGAAGAGTACGTCATCAACAAGCACACCGAGTGGGTGATGAGCACCGACTTCAGCCCCGATGGCGTGCTGCTCGCCACCAGCGACCGCAACGGCAACGTGAACGTGTGGGAAGCTGCCAACGGTGGTGAATTCTACCCCCTCGGCCAGCATAAGGGTTCCTGCGTGGACCTCGCCTGGCGCGCTGACTCGAACATCCTCGCCTCCTGCTCCATGGACGGCACGATCAGCACCTGGGAGATGAGCGAAGGCAAGCTGGTCAAGAACTGGGCTGCCCACAGCGGTGGCGTACAGTCCGTGTCCTTTACGCCGGATGGCAAAATCGTTTCCTCCGGCAACGACGGCCTTATACGCGTCTGGGACATCAACGGAACCAAGGTCAGTGAAGCAGCCAGCCAGGGCGATATCGTCACCAAAGTGATCGCACTCTTCGATTCCAAAACTGCCATCTCCGCCAACTGGCGCGGCGAGATCAAGGTCTGGAACATCGCGGCACCGAAACTTGCAGAGACCGGCCAGCTCACCAGCAATCCTTCGCAGATCGCCCAGCGCATCGTGCAGACCGAGCAGCGTCTGGCCGAGCTCACCACCAAGCTTCCGGCGCTTCAGGCGGCCATCAAAACCGCCGAGGCCGATGCCAAAGCACGCGATGAAGCGCTGGCAAAAGTCCGTGCCGAAGTCGCCGCCAACGAGGCTCGCAGCAAGAATCTCCCAGGCGAAATCGCCAATGATGAAAAGGCCCTCGCTGCTCTGAAAGCAGCGCGCACCAAGGCTGAGCAGGACAAGGCCGCACGCACGGCCGCCATCAAAACCCACGCTGAAAAATCCGCCAAGATCGCCGCGCAGGAAAAAGAGCTCGCCCCCATCGCCGCCGAAGCCGCCAAACTGACCGCTGCTAACAAGGCCGTGGCCGACACGAATGCTGCGCTCGAAGCCGCCAAAAAGGAACTCGCCGCAAAAGCCGGTGATGCGGCCCTGACCGCCAAGGTCAAAGACGCCGAAACCAAGCTGGCCGCAGCCAAGGCCGAACAGCAAAAGATTGCTCCAGTCAAAGCAAAGGCCGATCAGCTCACCGCCGCCCTCGCAAAAGCGAAGGCTGAACTGGGGGCCGCGCCTGCCGCACCGGTGGATCTCGACAAAGTCATCGCTGAAACCGACGCCAAGATCAAAACCACGACTGATGGCATCGTGGCGAAGAAGGCCGAACTGCCGAAACTGCCCGCGCTGGTGAAAGCCGGACCGGACCGCATCAAAAATTCGGAATCCAATGCCGTCACCGGCAAAAACAACCTCGCTGCCGCGCAGACCGCTGCGAAATCCGCGAGCGATGAAATCGGCATTCTGCAGAAAGTTCCCACCGAACTCAAAGCCGCCCAGTTCAACACCGGCGTGCTCGTCGAGAAGGAAAAACTCGCCAAACTCGAAGGTGACTTCGCCGACTTCACCGAAGCCAAAAAGGATGCCGAAGCCGCCAAGGTCTCTGCCGCAGCGCGTATTGTGGATTCCAAAAAAGCCATCGCCGAATCCACCGCCGCGCAGCCCGGACTGGAAGCCGCGTTGAAAAAAGTGCAGGGCGAGCAGGCCGGCATCGAAAACACCATCAAGCCCACTCGAGAGGCCGATGCCGCAGCCGCCGCCAAGGTGAATGAGCAGAAGGCCATCATCACCACCAAGACGGCTGAAATCGCCGCCGCGACCAAAGCGAAGGACGAAGGCATCGCCGCCGCCAAAAAAGCTGCGGAGGACATTTCCAAGGCCATCAACGGCCTGAAGAAAAAACTCGCTGAGGTGAACAGCAAGCTTAAGGGGCCCGAAGACCAGGTGGTCGCCAAGAAAGCCAACGTGGCCAAGTATGAAGGCGTGCTGGCCGCCACCAAGAAAAATGCCGCTGATTTCGCCGCCGCCCTGCCTGCGCAGGAGAAGGCTGTGAAAGACGGTGAGGCCTCCATCCCGAAACTTACCGCCGACATCCAGGCTGCTGACAAGGCGCAGGCCGACACCAAAAAAGCCGCGGCCAGTGCCAAGAGCGCCGCAGAAGCCGCGAAGAAGGAACTGGCCGCCAAGGCCGGTGATGCCGCCCTGACCGCGAAGGTGGCTGAAGCTGAAAAGGCCGCCGCCACCGCCGCAAACCAGGCCGCCAAGGCCCAGCAGGAACTGGATGCCCGCCGTACCGCACGCTCCACCGCAGAGAAAGCTCTCGCTGAGACCAAGCGGAACGCCGGCAAAACCAAAAACGAAATCAACAACGCCGCCACTGGTGTTTCCAAGGCGGAGAAGCAGGTCGCTGATGCCCGGCGCGACCTCGCCACCGCTGAGAAAACCGCAGGTCCTGTTCGCGGTCAGCGCGACAGCATCGCCAAGGAAATCGAAGCCCAGTCCAAGGCCCTCGCTGACAAGCAGGCCATGCCGGCGGCGATTGAAAAGGACTTCGCTGCCAAGATCGCGCCGCTCAACGCCGCCATCGCCGCTGCCAAAACCGCCCTGCCACCGCTGGAGCAGGCCTACGCCGCCGCCCATGGCAAGCTGGACGCCGAGCAGAAGGTGCTCGACGCCAAGAAGGCCGAAGTCGCGAAAGCGAACGCCGACTTCGAAGGTGCCAAAAAGAAGAAGACCGACGCCGAAGCCACCATCGCCGCCGCCACCAAGGAAATTCCCGAGAAGGACAAGATCATCGCCGAAGCCACCGCTGAACTCGCCAAACTCCAGCCGCAGCTCGATCCGATGCGCACCAAGGTGAAGCAGATGAACGAGCAGTATCTCACGATGCTGCCGAAGTGATCCTGGGACTGCGGCATTCCAATGCCGCATTCTTAGCGCTTGGGCACGGTCACTGCTCAGAGCCCGGCACGTATGAGCGCCTATTTGGTCACCCGCGAAGGTCAGGAACTTGGAACCTTCAAAACTTCGAAAATTGAAAACGGTCTTCAGACCGGCTTTTTCCTGATGTCAGATCTGGGCTGGTGCGAAGAGTCGGGCTGGCAGGGAGTGACGGAGATTATCGGCTCCGCCAAAGGCGCTGCTCTCATGAAATCTGCGGGCTTAAATCCAGATGACTTCAATCCGTATTTCCAGCCTGTTGCCAAAGCTCCAGCGGGTGACAGCGGCGAGGTGTCGCCTACCATCATAGCAGAACTCACCAGCACCCGGCCGTGGGTGCGGTTCATTTCTGTGGTGATGGGGATCGGCTGCACATTGATGATACTGACCTGCGTTTTCAAGGCCGCAGAAGGAGCGAGTTCGTTGGCCGACAAGCCGGGTCACCACCTCAGTGGGAGCACCCAGTATCTGATCGCCGCTGCCATTTGCGTGCTCTTCACCTTCCTGATCCTCTACCCGGCACTGAGGCTGAATAATTATGCCTCGAATATTGCCCGGCTGGCGAAAACGCAGTCGCTCACCGATCTGGCGGCGGCACTCACGGAGCAGCGTCGCTTCTGGAAATTCTACGGCATCATGATGTTCGTCTCCATTGCGATGTTCACCCTGCTGATCGGGGCTGGCAAAGGCTTCAGCAGCATGTCACGCTGATCCCTGCCTCCAGCGGTTTCCTCCGCAGGAACACTTGAATTGCAGGAGGAAGGGGGGCATGGGAAAGCCGCGCCCAACCATGAAGCCCTACTACATCACCACCGCCATTGACTACACCAACGCGCCGCCGCACATCGGCCACGCTTATGAGAAGGTGCTGGCGGACGTCATGGCCCGCTTCCAGCGGCTGAACGGGCGGGAGGTGTACTTCCTCACCGGCGTGGATCAGCATGGCCAGAAGGTGCAGAAAAGCGCCGAGAAGGCAGGGCAGTCGCCGCAGGAGTTTGTCGATGGCGTCACCACACACTTCACCGCGCTCTGGGACAAACTGAACGTGCGCTTCGACGGCTGGGCTGCGACCACGGACATCAAGCACAAGCGCGTGGTCCAGGCCATGCTGCAAAAGCTGCATGACGTAGGCCAGCTATACAAAAAGAGCTACGGCGGCTTCTACTCCGTGCGTCAGGAGCAGTTCCTCACCGACAAAGAACGCGGCCCTGATGGCAGCTTCGGCGAAGAGTGGGGCGAGGTCGTCGAACTGCAGGAGGAGAACTGGTATTTCCGCCTCAGCGATCACGTGGAATGGCTCAAAAATTACATTCGCGGCAATCCCGACTTCATCTACCCGCCGCACCGTGCCAACGACGTGCTCAACTCCCTCGATGGCAACGCGCAGGATCTCTGCATCTCGCGCCCGCTTGAGCGCCTGAGCTGGGGCATTCCCCTGCCCTTTGACGAGAAATTCGTGAACTACGTGTGGTTTGACGCACTGACGAATTACATCAGCTTCGCCGGCTATCTGGCCGATGAAGTGGGCAACGAAGGCCTGCCGCAGTTTGAAAAAATCTGGCCTGCGGATGCCGAGATCATTGGCAAGGACATCCTCGTGCCCGCGCATGCCGTTTATTGGCCCATCATGCTGCACGCCCTGGGATTCCCCGATGACCAGATCCCCAAGCTCGTCGTCCACGGCTGGTGGAACATGAAGGGTGCGAAGATCAGCAAGAGCCTCGGCAACGTGATCGACCCGAACGTGCTCTCCGACACCTTCACGCCCGATGGCCTGCGCTACTACCTCATGCGCGACATCGCCACCGGCTACGACGCCGACTTCAGCGATGAGCGCCTCATCATGTCCTACAACAAGGAACTCGCCGGTGGCCTGGGCAATCTGTTCAACCGCTCCATCAACATGGCGCAGAAGTATCGCGAAGGCGTGCTCAAGCCGGGTGATTACGATGACGAGATCAATCAGGCGCTGCGCCAGACCGTCGCGGATGCCACCCCGCTCTACCTTGAAAAGATGAATGGCTGGGACATCCACGAAGGCATCGCCGCCGCATGGAAGATCGTCACGCATGCGAATGCGTTTGTGGACAGCACCAAACCCTTCTCCCTCGCCAAAGACCCTGCGCAGGCCGCCCGCCTGGACAGCGTGCTCTACCACCTGGCCGAGGCGCTCACGCACGTCAGCGTGCTGCTCAATCCCATCATGCCCACCGCCATGGTCACCGCCCGCGCCCAGATCGGCTGGACGCTGCCAGACGGCTTCAAAATCAGCGATTTGAAGTGGGGACTGCTGCCCAGCGGCCACCAGCTCGGTGCGCCCGTGCCGCTGTTCCCGAGGCTGGAGATTGCGGAGGAGAAGTGAGCGAGTGTGAGCCTCGTTCGTAGGCTGGGTGTGTTTGGCGCGCTGCGCTAACCCGCACTTCTCACACTCCCAACATTGACATGCGGGGATGTAGCGCGGAGCCGGAGATAAATGATGCGTGCGACACGCTGTTTGCAGATTCCCTGTGAGTGTGAGAAATGCGGGCTAATTCATCGCCGGGAATTCCCTTCGCCAAACCGCCCGGCTTCTGAGCGGCAGCGAGCCATGGACGTTTTCCACACTCACAGACGGTTGGGCTGTCGCCACACCCGCCCTACGACTCGCCAGCACCTTTTTTGCGCCCCCTCTTCGTCATCTCCGCCGTTCACTTGGCATCACCTCCCCTTGTGAGAAGGTTCAACGCGTCACGTTGATGTGCATGAATCGGCGTGGAGCATCGCCGATGTTCAAAACGTCGCGCACCTCCACGGTCTTGATGCCGTTGCCGGCATCTGACTCGCTCACAAAACCGCTGCCGCTGAAGGCCCCGCCATTCATGCTGCGGGCCACTGAGGTCCATGGGCCTATGAGGTTGTCAGCAGCTTCTACGGAGATCGTGATGTCGTTGCGGGAGGGGTCTCGCATGAAGACGACGGCGAGCCGCTCACCTTCGGCGTAGGCATGCGCCCCGCCTTTCGGCAGGGAAGCCGCTCCATTCTGCCCGGGCTGCAGCACCAGCGCATACTTCGTCAGGACTGCGATGCCGTCGCCATCGGGGGTTGCGGTATCCGCTATCGAGGCGTCACCAAAGCCGCTGAGCTTCCAGTTCTGCACGAGCGTCAGCGTCGTAAAAACTTGGTCCGAGGTGCTGCTGGTCCCTGCGCTGTTGCTGCCGTAAAGCCGGTAATGATACGTCGCACCCGGAGCCAGTCCCGAGAGGCTGGCAGAGACCACTTGATCGGTCGCACCATCGGACGGCGACAGAGCCACACTGGCGCTGCTGCCATAGCTCGTGGTCGTTCCATACTGAAAGGCGGCGGTGCTGGAAAGCCCATTAGGATTGCAAGTGCCGTTCAGGGAGGCCGTGGTGGCCGTGATGTTCGTCGCGGCATTGGCCACCCCTGACGGCTGCACCAGATGCGGATTGAGGTAACGCAGCACGATGATATCAGTGTTGCTGTTGTAGGCAGAACCTGCGACGACGATTCTGCCATCATTCTGGAGCAGCACCCCGCGGGCATAAGAATCGGAGGTGCCGGCGTCTGTAGTTACGATGCCGCTACTGCCGAAACTGCTGTCCAGCACTCCGCTCGCGGTATAACGGGCGACCGCTACTTTGTTGAAAGCACTGCCAGCCACAATGATTTGCCCGTCCTGCTGCAGTTCCATGCTGTATAAACTAGCGTCGGTGTAACCAGGAGACGTCACCACCAGGCCCTCACTGCCGAAACTGCTGTCAAAAGTTCCGTTCGTATTCAAACGCACCAAGGTGAAGCTGTAATTGAACTGCGCGTTTTGGCCGCTGCCACAGGCGACGATTTTTCCATCAGCTTGCACCGCCACCGCCTGGAGATTGCCAAAGCCCCCCATGCCGGCCTCCATGAGACCTCCGCTGCCAAAGCCGTTGTCCAGTGCTCCGTCACTATTGTAACGTGCCACCAAACCCTGGTTGCCAGTGCTGCCCACCACCACAATCTTGCCATCGCTCTGCAGGGTCATGGAACTGCTGCGGGCTCCGACAAAAAAGCCAAGCAGGGTGAGCACCTTGCCTCCTGTGCCAAAGCTGCTGTCCAGCGTCCCGTTCGCGTTGCAACGCATCACAGCCAGATTAAGACCACCGCCGCTCGGCTGCGTGCTGGTGCCTGCCAGCACTATTTTGCCGTCGCCTTGCAGGACGACTGACCGCGCCTGATCCCCGCCACCGCCAAAGTCCACGATCAGGACTCCGCCTGCGCCAAAGCTGCTGTCCTGTGTCCCGTCCGTATTGTAGCGCAGTACGGCGAAATCATTGTTGCTACCGTTGTAGGAATAACCCGCCACGACGATCTTACCGTCTCCCTGCACCGCCACGCTCTGACCTAGGTCGTCGCTGCTGCCAACGGGTGTGACCACTTTACCACCGCTCCCAAAGCTGCTGTCCAGTGTCCCGTCCGTATTGTAGCGCAGCACGACGAAATCATTGTTGCTGACGTTGGACGAATAACCGGCCACGACGATCTTGCCGTCCGCCTGCTTCGCCACGCTCTGACCGTAGTCAAAGCTGCTGCCCACCGGCGTGGTTACCACACCACCGCTGCCGAAAGTCGCATCCAGACTGCCCGGCACGGCTGAGCTGGCGAAAGACGCCATGAGCAAAAAAGCTGTCGCAAGGAGAGTGAAGTTCCGAAAAAGTGAGAAATACATGCTTATTACGCCAAAGGTTTTTCCTCACCATGCGCAAGCGTGCAGATTATGCAATACTCCCGCAGAAATCGCGGAGCATTTTAATTGCTACGAAGGCACGTAAATCGTCTTCGCTTCGAGACTCATTCGCCCTCATCCCGACAACGCGGAGAACATTCCTTGCACCGCCCGTCCTTCTGGCTATGACCAGCGGCGCACCTTGATGAAGAAAGCCCTCCTTGCTCTTGAAGATGGCCGTGTGTTTGAAGGCACGGCGTTCGGCGCCGATGCCACCCACACCGGCGAAATTTGTTTTAACACCTCCATGAGCGGATATCAGGAGGTCCTCACCGATCCCTCCTATCGCGGTCAGATTGTGACCATGACGTATCCCATGATCGGGAACTACGGCGTGAACCCGCTGGACATGGAAAGCGACCAGCCGCACGTGCGCGGCTTCGTCATCGAAGAACTCTGCGACGTGCCCAGCAACTGGCGCAGCACGCAGAGCCTCGACGCTTTTCTCAAGCAATGGAACATCCCCGGCATCCAAGGCGTGGACACCCGCGCCCTGACCGCCCACCTGCGCACCCGGGGTGCCATGCGCGCCGTCATCACCACCACAGCCACGGCTGAGGAAGCGGTGAAACAGGCCGCAGGCAGCCCGACGATGGAAGGCAGCGACTTCGTCAAGGAAGTCACCACCAAAGCCCCCTATCTCTGGGATCCTGAAGGCCTCGAAAGCGGCGACTGGGACATCCCCAGCCCTTCGCAGAACCGCGAACCCGGCACCGACGGCATCGTGCGTCACCCCCTTCCCGAAGCCAAGCACCACATCGTGGCCTATGACTTCGGCGTGAAGCGCAACATCCTGCGCCGCCTGCGCCAGCATGGCTTCCGTGTCGATGTCGTCCCTGCGACCACCAGTGCCAAGGACGTACTGGCTAAAAATCCCGACGGCGTCTTCCTTTCCAACGGCCCCGGCGATCCAGCCGCGCTCGACTACATCCATACGGAAGTGAAACAGCTCATCGGCAAGATGCCCATCTTTGCCATCTGCCTCGGCCATCAGATCCTCGGCCACGCCTACGGCGGCAAGACCTTCAAGCTCAAGTTCGGCCATCGCGGCGGCAACCAGCCCGTCAAAGACCTGCGCAACGGCAAGGTGTCCATCACCAGCCAGAACCACGGCTTCGCCATCGATCCCTCCTCGCTGCCCGGCAACGTCGAGGTCACGCACATCAACCTGAACGACGGCACCGTCGAAGGCATGCGCCACCGCGAAGCCCCCGTCCTCAGCGTCCAATACCACCCCGAAGCCGCCCCCGGCCCGCATGACGCGAAGTACTTCTTCGCCGAGTTTGCCCGGATGATTGAGACAGGACGGTAGGATACGGACCGACAAGGCGGACACCGAGAAGGAACAAGCATCGTGCCATGCACGGATGCACGCGTTGCGTGACGTAGGTTGGGTGTGTTTGGCGCGCCCTGCTTTCTCATGCTCCAACGTGCTCTTCGCCAAACCGCCCGACTTAGGGCGGCACCGAGATTGCGTGGCGTCATCGAGCGCTGACAGATGGGCGGTCTGTCGCCACACCCCGTCCTTCGTCTGGTACAATGCTCCATCGTTGAGGGCTTGCAGATTCGTACAACAGGCATTGCCTCACCGCGTTCGCCCTACGTCTGGCTATCTGCGCTCCGCTCCGGTTCCAGCCTGTCGCCCCCCTTCTGCTTCGTTTCCCATTTCCATCCCAGGGGACTCAAATTTGGAAACGAAGGAAACCCGCCCCAGGGGAGCGCCGCCCAGCACCGGCACACAGCATTTGCATTCAGCCAGCCGTGGCTTAATATACCATATCATAGCCTGATCTATTATCAGGTGTACGCCACGCAGGCGCCATCAACAATCTTGAAATCCTGGGATAACCAGGGGGGAGGTGCCTGTACATGCTGGCCAATGTACGATGGGCTGCCTTCAGTAACACCCTTTGTGGGCCAATGCCTGGTAAGGGTGTGGCACACGACCCTGCGCGTGCAATGCCACTTGTGTGTGCAGCGATCCGCAAAAGCTCCCCCGCATTTTGCGAAACTGATTTCTGGAAAGCGAGCGTGTAGCCGCTCGGCGGCGCTTGGAGGACCAAGCGCCCTACCTCGCGCCGGGCGCTTGCATGGACAGTGCTGGTGGGGCTGGCTGCCCTCAGCCACCCGCCGTCGACGTGTCCTTCGTAGCTCGACGCAGTAGAGCGAAGAAGGAAGCCCACGACCTCCTTGGAAATAATCGGCGTCATGATCTTCCAAGGGGCAATGAGTTTGGCGAACCACCAGATCATTCAAACCACCCACCGCTGAGCCCCCCCCCCCCTCGTGCCCGGCAGTCCTGCCCTAAGGGCGCTCCCGTCTCATCATTCCCCCCCTGCCCCCTTGGTTTCCACCCAGAGGACCTCTAGGAGTGGAAACAGGAAACGAATCGCCCTGTCCGGCGCTCGCCCCAGAGAGACTGCGAAAAGCCGACTGAAGCGGGAAACCGAACGCAACGCCACCCACCAGCATTATCACCCCTACACCGCAATCTCCGCCTTGATGGCCGGATGCGGGTCATACCCTTCCAGCGTGAAGTCTTCGTATTTGAAGGCGTCGATTTCCTTCACCGCAGGATTCAGCTTCATCACAGGCAGAGGGCGGGGCTGGCGGGTGAGCTGGAGTTGGGCCTGCTCCAGGTGGTTCTTGTAGAGGTGGAGGTCGCCGAAGGTGTGGACGAATTCACCGGGCTGGAGGTCGCAGACCTGCGCGACCATCTGGGTGAGAAGAGCGTAGCTGGCGATGTTGAAGGGCACTCCAAGAAAAAGATCGGCGCTGCGCTGGTAGAGCTGGCAGCTGAGCCTGCCGCGATCGACAAAGAACTGAAACAGGCAGTGGCAGGGCGGCAGCGCCATCTTTTCAATGTTCGGCACGTTCCAGGCGCTGACGATGTGGCGGCGGCTGTAGGGATTCGTTTTGATGCCGTGGATGAGACTGGCAATCTGATCATGCGTCTCCGCGCCGGGGGCGCCCTGCCAGCGGCGCCATTGCGCGCCATAGACGGGGCCGAGGTCGCCGTTTTCGTCCGCCCATTCGTCCCAGATGGTGACTTTGTTGTCGCGCAGGTATTGCACGTTGGTGTCCCCTTTCAGGAACCACAGCAGCTCATGAATGATGGAGCGCAGGTGCAGCTTCTTGGTGGTGACGAGTGGAAAGGTGGTGCTGAGATCGTAGCGGCTTTGCTCGCCAAACACTGAGTACGCACCCGTGCCGGTGCGGTCCTCACGGTAGCTTCCGTGTTCGAGCACTTTGCGCAGCAGGCGGTGGTATTCTTCCATCGCCCAGTCATAGAGGGGCGGGCGGAGAGTGCAATGGTTTCGGCAATGGGGGCTCGAGCAGTATTTCGTGCTCAAGGCAGGAAGATCGCCTCAGGAATGACTAATGAGTAAATCCGAATCTCTAAAAAAGTGACGAATCTCGAATGACTAGGTCTGTAGCCTGTGGGGCCTTTGAGCTTCGTCATTCGCCATTATTTCGTCATTCGGATTTACTCATTCGTCATTTGACCCAGCCTTCCCTCAATATCTTCAGGTCACGCGCCACTTGCACGGTTCATCCCCTGCCCCGATGCTCTACTATGGCCGATCTGCCTGAAGACAACGCGCTGCGCACCCGCATGCAGAAACTCCGCATCCGTGAGGAGGATCTGGAGGAGTCGTTCATTCGCGGTGGCGGCGCGGGTGGCCAGAAGATCAACAAGACCAGCTCCACCGTGGTGCTGCGGCACGTTCCCAGCGGCCTGGAGGTACGCTGCCAGCGCGAGCGCTCCCAGTCGCAGAACCGCCTCATCGCCCGTCAGGAGCTGTGCGATCGCCTGGAGGCAGCCTTTCAGGCCGCGAAGCTCGAAATCCAGAACGACCGCGAAAAAATCCGCCGCCAGACCCGCGCCCGGCCCCGGGGGCTGAAGCGCCGCTACGTCGCGGGCAAACGGCACCGCGCCGGGATCAAAGAAGGGCGTGGCAAGGTGGGCGGGGACGACTGAACGGAAAATGACGAATGAGTAAATCCGAATGACGAAATAATGACGAAGCCCCAATGACGAGGTTTGAAGCCCGGGGCTTAGCGGCAGCCTTTGCCGCAAGGCGAAGTGTTTGACTCACCCGCGCATTCGGCATTCGGATTTATTTAGTCATTCGGTTTTCGTCATTCGGCATTTGATCCACCCAGCGCTTCACCTGCCAGCAGCAGGCGCAGAGACCTCAGAATGCGGACAGCAGAAATCGCGAACGTCCTTGCCTCCGGCCTCACTCGGGGCATGATCCGCGCTCCCCATGAAAGCGCTCGTCCTCACCGCCCCCTCCGAGTTCCACTACGACCTCGAATTTCCTGAACCCACCGCAGCCGCCGGCGAAGTGCTCGTCAAAATCGCCGCCTGCGGCATCTGCGGCAGCGACATCCACGGCATGGACGGCCGCAGCGGACGCCGCCAGATGCCCATCGTCATGGGCCATGAAGCCGCCGGTGAAATCGTCGCCGTGGGCGAAGGCGTGACCGACTGGAATCTCGGCGACCGAGTGACCTTTGACTCCACCGAATACTGCGGCGAGTGCGAAGAGTGCAAGCTGGGCTACGTCAATCTCTGCCCGAACCGCAAGGTGCTGGGCGTGTCCCCCGGCGAATACCGCCGCCATGGCTGCTTCGCGGAAAAGATCGCTCTGCCCACCCGCATCCTCTACCGCATCCCGGATGACCTTTCCTATGAGAAGGCCGCCTTTGCCGAGCCCGTGTCCATCGCCCTGCATGCAGTGAATCTGGCCGATGGCATCGAAGTGGGGGAGGCCTTCCAGCACGTCCACACCGAAGGCTGCGGCCATGACTGCGAGCACAACCATGGAGCCGAGGTCGAAGACGACACGGATGAAGCCAATGGCGGCGTCGCCGTCGTGGTGGGTGCTGGCTTGATCGGTCTGCTGGTCATTCAGGCGCTGAAAGCACGTGGCTGGGAAAAGGTGATCGCCGTGGATCTCGACGACAGCCGTTTGGAACTCGCCCGCAAGCTGGGCGCGGAAGAAACTTTCAATGCCAAGCAGGAAGGTCTGGCCATGCACATCCGCCAGATCTGCGGCGGCGACGGTGCTGATGCCAGCTTTGAAGTCGTGGGCGCAGGCGCACCGCTGGATCTCGCGATCCGCAGCGTGCGCAAGGGCGGCCAGGTGGTGCTGATCGGCAACCTCCAGCCCAACACCCCCTTCCCGCTGCAAGAGGTCGTCACTCGTCAGCTCACCATCAAGGGCTCCTGCTCCTGCGCTGGTGAATATCCTGAAGCCATCCGCCGCATTCAGGACGGCAGCATTCAGGTGGAGCCGCTGCTCAGCGCCGTGGTTCCCCTCTCCGAAGGCGCAGGCTGGTTCAAGCGCCTGCATGACAACAAAGAAGGCCTGCTCAAGGTCGTGCTGCAGCCCGCCTGAACATCGCTATGATTCGCCTTTTCCTGCTCCTCTCGCTCCCGCTGTACATCCTCGACCAGTTCTCCAAGAGCTGGATCGTGCAGCATTTCAAACTCTACGATACCGAGCAGGAAGTCATCCCCGGCGTCTTCTGGCTGCACCATGCGTCGAACACCGGCGTGGCCTTTGGCATGTTCAACGGCACGCAAAATGCCAACTACGTCTTCGCCGCCGTCTCGCTCGCCGCGCTCATCTTCATCTACGTGATGAATGGCAAAGGCCTGTTTCCCGGCAAGCTGAGCCGCACCGCCGTGGCGCTGCTGGTCTCCGGCGTGTTCGGCAACCTCACCGACCGCCTGTTCCGCAACCACGATGGCGGCAAGCTTTTCGACGGCACCTTCTTCGACGGCTACGTCGTGGATTTCCTGCGCTTCGACTTCGGCTTCTGGCCCTTCCACCCGTGGCCTTCGTTCAATGTGGCGGATTCCTGCGTCGTGTGCGCAGCCATTCTGCTGGCCGTGGCATCCTTCGTGGAAACGCCTACGCCGGTGAAAAAGAGTACAAAGTGAAAAGGGCCTAAGGCTTGGGTCCGATCAGACCGATCAGACCGATCCGTCCAATCTGTCCCATTTCCCATTACTCCACCGGCACCGGCGACCAGCGATAAATACCGTCAAACCAGGACAGGCTGCCGGGTGGTGAGGCTTTGCGTTTGGTTTCCACCCAGAGGAAGCCGCCTTTACGCTTCAGCATGATGCTGACCTCCTTGGCATCCTCCGGCACGTCAGCCTCATTGAAGACAGCGGCAGCCGTGTCCTCGTCATTCTTCGATTTCACCGCCTCAGCCGGTATCTGACCCGCCAGGTCAGCACCCTGATTTTCGATCACCCGTGTGCAATTGAGATTCACGCGGAGCTTGCCGTCCTTCGCACGGCGGATGCTCACGTGCCCGCCAAAGCCATCGTCATACTCGCCGTCCCAGGAGGAGCTCTTCAGAACGGGCATCTGCTGAATGAAGCCATAGGCCACCGCCCGGGCTTGAGCGAGCTTGAGCCAGTAGTTCACATCCTTCTCTGCTGAGGGCGTCTCTTTGCCGCCAGTGACCGGCTGGGCTGGCTTCACCTGCTGAGGTTCCAGGGGCTGGTAGCCGATTTTCATCCACCGGCCCAGCAGCACCGGCCAGCGGGCCTTCCAGTCGGCAGGCACCAGTTTGTCCATCCCTGACCAGGTATGCGCCGATTCTTTTAAGGCCGTGTTCAGACGCTCCTCCGCCGCCTGGGCCTCTTTGCGGGCCAGTTGCAGGCGCTTTTCATCACTCACCCGGCGATAGATGCCAAGGATGCCGGGGTCCTGCGGCATCTTCTGCCCCGGCTTGAACAGGATCTCCATTTTCGACTCGCCACCTTTGGCGATGAAATACGTGCCACGATCCTGCCCCTCCTCCACCACAGCGGCAAAGGTGGTCACATTGTCTTTGCGGTTCCCCTGCCCTGTCCACATGCCAGTCGATCCCGGTTCCGAAGCCCAGCGCATGGCCACTTCCACACCTGTGGCGGATGTCTGGCGCAAAGTGAGATAGCGCATCGACTCCTCGTCATAAAAATAGGCCAGCTTCGGCGGCTCAGCGCCCCACACGTGCGCCACAGACAAGAAGAGGGCCAGAACCGGAATCTGGAAGGGCGGCAGCCGTGAGTTCATGGGCTCACACTCTCAAAGAAGACGCTCCATGTGCAAGAATTAGAAAAAGGTGATTTTCAAGCCCTCTCCATAATGATCGTAATTTACGATTAGTTCATGGAACGAATGGCGTTTTCTGATCATTTTTGGGTTCTTTGAGAGAATTCGACCCATTTTTATCGATTTTGTCATTCTATTGTCTGTTTTTTAATACATTGATAATGAGACTATTGTCGTGTTTTCACACTCCCATTATTATCATTTTTACAATTTTATGAGTTAAATCTGATATGGTGTTGCATTGATTCTAATTTCTGTTATAAATACTAGCAGAATCAAGAACCACTTACGCAGCCATGAAAACACTCATCCGCCTCGCCCTCACCGTCAGCCTCCTCACAGTCGCTACCGCCGCGAACGCTCAGAATGGTTACTCTGCCGCCGGCTACTACGCCGCCCCTCAGGCACAGGCTGCCTACGCTCAGGAACAGGCCAACGCGCAGGCCTGGGCCGCCTACAACGCTCAGCAGCAGGCCAATGCAGCCGACTGGGCTCGCTACTACGCTGACCAAGCCGCAGCCCAGGCAGCCGCCCAGCAGGCTGCAGCTCAGCGCACCGCCGCTGCCCGCCCTGCCGTTGGCAATTCTCAGATCCGCTTTGACGGCCGCTTCGCTTCCGTCGGTCAGACCGCCCCTCAGGCCCTCCAGTTCGCCGTTTATGCTGCCAACACCCTCCAGAACAAGCCCTACGTGCTGGGCGGCGGCCATCGGAACATCGAAGACAGCGCTTATGACTGCAGCAGCAGCACTTCTTACGTCCTCATGAAGGCAGGATTGCTGAACCGCTGCCTGTCCAGCAAGGAGTTCGCCAACTATGGCGAGGCTGGCCAGGGCCGCTTCATCACCATCTGGGTGAAGCCTGGTGAGCATGTTTTCATCACCATCTGCGGTCTTCGCATGGACACCTCCGGCCAGGTCACTGGCGAAGGTCCCCGCTGGCGCGTCAAGGGCCGCAACTATGCTGGCTTCTCCCCTCGCCATCCTTCGGGCATGTAATTCTCATTTTTGCGACGCCATTCTCACACTCAGTAAACAAAGCTTCATTCAATTCTGAAACTCACCGCCTAAACCGCCTCAAACCTCTCAAATCTACGACACATATGAACACCAACACCACCTCCTCCACCGCCTCCAACAAAGAAGTCACCCTCGGCTGGAACTCGATGCCTGCTTACGGTGAAGTGATGACCCAGGTCATCGGCACCGCTCACACCGACGTGAAGAGCAGCATCAGCCTCGGCAAGACGAGCGTCCTGAAGACCTTCTGGAGCACCCTGAGCAACCTCAAGTAGTCCCTCCCGGGGCGGGCGCCCTTCGCCTTGCGCTCTGCATGGTCGTTGGTATGGCTTGATTCTCCATCCACGCATGCAGGTCCTTCGCTCCATCGACGCCCTTTCCACCCTTCCCGGTCCCCTCGCCCTTGCCGTTGGTGTTTTCGACGGCATCCACCTCGGGCACCAGGAAGTCATCCGCGCAGCACAGGAGCATGCCACGCAGCACCACGGCACGGCAGTCGTCGTGACCTTCGACCCGCACCCGATGCAGGTGCTCCGGCCCGGCTCCGCCCCCAAGCTGCTCTGCGGCCCGCGCCATCAGCAGCTCATCCTCGCACAAACCGGCATTGCCTGCCTGCTGGCCTGCCCCTTCACCGCAGAGACGGCCAAGACGCCCGCACGCGATTTCCTCCAGCAGCTCGTGCGCGCCTCACGCCCGCTGGGCTGCATCTCGGTAGGTTACACCTGGAGCTTTGGCCACCGGCGCGAAGGCAACATTCACCTGCTCATGGAAATGGGGCAGGAGCACGACTTTGCTGTGTACGGCGTCCCTCCATTGAAAATCGATGGGCAAGTGGTAAGCAGCACCCTGATCCGTGAGGCGGTCTCGAACGGTGATTTCGTCAAAGCCGCCACGCTGCTTGGTCGGGAATACACCGTCTTTGGCACCGTCGTTGAAGGTCAGAAACTCGGCCGCCAGCTCGGATTTCCAACCGCGAACGTCGATGTTGAAAATGAACAACTCCCACCGCTCGGCGTTTATGCGGTTGAGGCGCGCATCGACACGCAATGGCTCCCCGGCGTGGCCAATCTCGGCCGCCGGCCCACCGTCGCGGCAGACGCCGATCCTTCCCTCGAAGTACACCTGCTCGACTGGAGCGGTGACCTCTACGGCAAAGACATGGAGGTGCGCTTCACCCGCCACCTGCGCAGCGAGATGAAATTCAGCAGCCTGGACGAACTCAAGGCGCAGATCGCACGCGATATAGTGGCAGCAAAGTAGCCTTGTTGCAGAGCAACTAGGACTCCCTGTTCCGCAGGAACAGGGCTACTTCTTCTTCGGCTTCGGCGCTTCCTGCTTCGGATAACCATCCAGTTTCACCACGCTCACCGCAGTCTCTGTTGGGAAGTCCGCTGGCACTGCCGCCGTGCGCTCCACGTTGCCGGTGGCCGCCCATTCGGTGCCACGTTGCAGGATCGTGTAAAAGCCGCGATCCAGCATCGAGTAATCCGCATGTCCCAGCGTCGTGTGAAACACGCGGCCCTTGTGGTAGCCTAGCACCATGTTGTTCGGTTCATTCACTGCGGTGAGGTCGGAGACCGCCGTGGTCAGCACGTCCACATTTTCCGCAGGGCCGCGCAGCTTGCTGTAAAGCTCATCCTTCGCGTGCAGCCAGCGCTTGGGCAGTCCCTTCGTGATCGGATGATCTGCATTCTGAATTTCGACGATGAACTCATGCTGTGCACCGTGCGCGCCGCCGTTCCCCTCCACGGTGTCGCGGAAAAGTTTGCCGTCCTTCACATAGAGCCATGGACCGGACTTTTCGTTACGTCCACCCCAGCCGCCGACGCCGATCATGTCGTTGTATTCCTTCCACTCAGGAAAGGAATTGTTCGCCGCATGGATCGATACAAAACCACCGCCGTCAGCCACATACTTCGTGAAGGCATCACGCACGTTCTGCGGCCAGGGCTCGCCATTGTAGTTGCTCACCACCGCTTGGTAGTCGCTGAACATCGGTTTCCACGCATGCCAGGCTTCAGGTGGCGATCCTTTGGGCGGCGTGGTGCTGACTTCGACGGTAAACGCACCGCTGCTCTCCAAAATATTGCGCAGCACCGGCGTGGTGATGTCCCATTTGTGATTGTTCTGACCGTCCACAATGAGGACTTTCAGTTTGTCAGCGGCCTGCAGGCTGGCGGCGGCACACAGGAGGAAGGTAAAGAGGATGGAGCGCATGGTTGTGACGTTGCTATCAGTCTGGCGAACTTTTGGCAAGAACGAACCTACGCAACTGTTCGTAATACACCTTGACCCTCGGTGCCGTCACCCACACTGAGCAGCTCCCCTAGATGTCCCTGTTCGTTGCCTTCCTGCTCTACTTCGCGCTGCTTCTGCTGCTCGCAGTCATTTCCGCTGCGGAAACGGCCATCCATAGCGCACGCGACGTCGAAGCGCAGCTGCTCGCCGCCGGAGAGGGTGCCGTAGCCCAAAGGCTGCGCGCCATCACGGCCAATCCCTTTGCGCAGTTGCACCACACGCTGCTGCTTTCTTCGGCGCTGAATCTCGCCCTCGCCGCACTCGGGCTGTGGATCGTGACCGGGCCGCTGCGGGCCTCAGGATGGAATGTGTGGATCACTTCATCCGTCATATTCTTGGCAACGGTCCTGCTAGGAGATATGGCTCCCAAATTTTTTGCCGCCCGCAATCCCTCGGTGGTTTTGCTCGGCAGCCTGCGTTTGCTTCACCCGCTGCGCAACGTGATCGACCCCCTCGCCTTGCTCGTCGATCGCACCACGGATGCGCTGCTGCAAAAATTCGTCACCCGGCATATCAAGACACGCCTGCCCGTGACGCGGGATGAATTCGAAACCCTCGTGGAAATGCGACAGGAGCAGGGTCTGCTGGACAGCGATGACAGCGCCATGATCCATGAAGCGCTCGACATTGAGGCACTCACCGTGCGCGACTGCATGATCCCGCGCGTCGATCTCGCCCTTATGAGCAGCGATGACTCGCCGCAGAAGACCACCGCCATCCTGGAAAAATCCGCCGGTCGTTTTGTCATCGTTTACGGCGAGACCCCCGACTCCGTCGAGGGCGTGATCGACACCAACGCCTGGAAGCTCGCGAACCGTCCGGATTGGCGCACGCTCATGCGCACGCCAGCCTTTGTTCCTGAAACCATGCCTGTGCTCGAAGCTTTGGAACACCATCTGCACAACGACGAGCAGCCGGCGCTCATCGCGGATGAATACGGCGGCCTCGAAGGCATGATCACCCGCCGGGAAATCGCCGACTGGCTGCTGTACGAAGCCGCCCCGTGGCATGGCGAAAACTCAGAGATTCGAGATCTCGGCGGCGGTCGTTTTCTGCTGGATGGCGGCACACGGCTCGATCACCTCAAAGCAGAACTCGGTGTCGATCTGCAGGCTGACGGCATCGACACCATCGGCGGGCTGGTCTTCAATCAGCTCGCTCATGTGCCCAAGCCAGGCGAACGCATCAGCATCGACACGGCCGACATCAAGGTGCGCCGCATTGTGCGCGCCCGTATTCAGGAGGTGGAACTCCGCCTCAAACCCAACTCTGCCGCCGCGCCCGAAGTCTAAAGTCCTCTCTCCCGCATGACCTGGCTCCTGCTCATCCTCTGCCTCGCTCTTTCCTTCATGCTCTCCGGCCTGGAGAGCGCCGTGATGGCAGTCAGCCGTGTGCGCGTGCGTCATGCAGCGACTGCAGGCGACCGCCGCGCGCAAGGCCTGCTGCCGCTGCTGGAAGATCGCGATGCCCTGATCGGCTGCATCACCGTGGCCAATCACCTCACCAATCTCGCCGCCTTCCTGCTCATCGCCTTTCCCGTCATCCATCATGCGAGCCTCTGGGGCTATGCGCTCGCCGTCGTCCTCGCGCTGCCCGTTTTTCTCATCGGCCTGGAAGTGATGCCCAAGAAGCTCTTCCGCAGCTATCCTTTCCGCTCCATGCGCAGCGTCTCGCCGCTCGTTCATCTCGTCGGCATGGCCCGCCCCTTGTTCCGCGCGGTGGCAGGCAAACGCACCGCCGACACCAGCGAAGCCCCCAGTGAGGCACGTCAGACACGCGGGCGCGATGACTTGAAGTCGCTGGCACAGGAGCTCGCCGCCCAGCATCAGCTTTCCGCCAATGCCACGCATCTCATCGAACGCGTGCTCGACTACAAAAAGCTGCGCACCGCAGACATCATGCAGCCGCTGGCACGCAGCATGGCCCTCGCCGCTGAGATCCCACTCAGCACAGCCTTGATCGTCGCACGGGAACAAAACTGCACCCTGCTCCCCGTGCTCGGTGACAACGGCAGCTTCATCGGTCTTCTCGACACCACCGACCTGCCCGCGACCATTCCGCCTGACCGCCTCGTGCGCCACCACATGCGTACTCTGGATGCCGTTCCTGCCAGCCTGCCCGCCCTGCACACGCTGCAGCGCATGCGCAAATCCGGCCGCCGCCTCGCCATCGTGGTGGATGAACGCCAGCAGCCGCTGGGGCTGATTACGGAGGAGAGGCTGCTTGAACCGTTGATGCGGTGAAGGGCGAATTTATGATTTACGATTGATGATTTATGATTTCACGGACGGCCAAGCCGCCTTTCGAAATCGGGCTTCCCCAAATCATAAATCGTAAATCATAAATGGCTTCTCTCCCGCGGTTGAAAACCTCCACCGCCGCCGCCATCCATAGCGCTACCATGCCTCAGCTCGTCTTCGCCACCTCCAACGCCCACAAAACTGAAGAAGTCGCCGCCATTCTCGGAGAGGCATGGCAGGTCGAAGATCTCCGTGCCCATCCCGGGGTCCTGCTCGATGAAGAAACCGGCGACACCTTCGAGGCCAATGCCATCATCAAAGCAGTGAGCGGCAGCCGTGGCACCCCCGGCCTGCTGGTGCTTGCGGATGATTCCGGTCTCGAAGTGGATGCTCTCGGCGGTGCACCTGGAGTGCGCAGCGCCCGCTATGCGGGAGAAACTGCCGATGCCGCTGACAACCGCGCGAAACTGAAAACCGAACTCGCCAAGCTGGGGCAGCCCACGCCCTTCAGCGGCCGCTTCCAGTGCTGCATGGTCCTCGCACGCGATGGCAAAGTCCTGCACATCACGCATGGCAGCGTCGAAGGCCGGCTCCTTACGGAGGAGGTGGGAGCATGCGGCTTCGGTTACGATGCCCTTTTCATTCCCGACGGCTTCACGGAGACTTTCGGTGTACTGCCTGCCGAGACCAAGAACCAGCTCAGCCATCGTGCCCGTGCCCTCGCGGAAATGAAAGATCAACTAGCCTCATTGACCTGAACCCATGCGCACGCTGATTTTCATCCTTACTTTGGCGCTGGCAAGCTGCGCCACACCGCCACGGCCTGCGCCTGCCATTGCAGATCCTGAGCCGCCAACGTCCCTCGTCCCAGGCTATCCTTCGGCGGATGAAGTTCCCTCCCCGGCTCCGGCCAAGCCGTCACCCGCAGGAAATTGGACCGCCATCTCCGATTTCAACGGTCAGCCGCTCTTCGGCAATGCCTCGCTGATCCAGTACAAGATTGGCCGCGAACACCACTCCTTCCAAGTGCAGGTCGTGGCCTTCGATAGTCGCCAGTTTGATCTCAAAGTCATCGACCAGCCCGAAGACTGGGCCGGCGGCAGCCGCATCACCGAATGCATGCACGGCGCAGCAGCCGTCGCCGGCGTGAATGGCGGTTTTTTCACACCTGAATTCAAGCCCATGGGCCTCATGATCGCCAATGGTCAGCGCACCGGCTCCTGGCAGACGGGCCCGCTGCTCACCGGCGCGGTCGTTGTCACGTCGCAACTCCAGTTGCTCTGGAATGCGGAAGTGAACCCCGACGTAGCAACTGAACTCGTACAGGCTGGCCCGCGTCTGGTCGATGCCGGTCAGGCCGTGCCCAAGCTCGATAGCCGCAAGCGCAGCAACCGTACCTTCATCGCCAACGATGGCGGCAATCAATGGCTCATCGGCACCGCGCACGACATCAGCCTGAGTGAGCTCGCCGAGCTCCTCTCCACCCCCGGCCTCATGCCAGCTTTCACCGTCAACCGTGCGCTCAATCTCGACGGCGGCCGCTCTACCGCCCTCTACTACCGCACCAACGACGGCCGCGAACACACCGATCCCGGCTGGAGCACAGTGCGGAATTATATCGGCATTGTACCGCGCTGAGAGGGGAAGTTTACCGTGGTTGGGCCAAACCACGAACCTTCGTCTTATCGCGAGGACAACCACTCCGAGCACGGGTCGATCTGCAGCCACAATTTCTCGCACTCACGCTTGGCTCTCTTGATGGCCGCGCGTTTTGCGCCAGCCTTCTTCTGGATGCGTCCGAGACATACTTCCGCTCTGCCTTCCTGGTAATCCAAAAGGTCGCCTATGATCAGCGCCCAAATCTGTTTGAGCTTGCCCTTGAGGATGTTCCAGTCGCCTTGGATTAAGATCGTGTTCATCTGCGTTGGGGGAAGGAATTGAATGAAGCAAATCTCATGGCGCAGCAGGCGTCATGCTTGGTTTCACCCATAGGTTCGTCCCCACTGCTTCGATTGGATGCCTGAGCGATTCATCAGGGATGACACGGCTCATCATCAAGAACGAAGACACACCTGGCGGCCCGTACGCAAAACCGCCTCCGACGGTTTGCACCGAGGGAGGCGGGTGAGGTTTGAACGGACGGGCGGGTTTACGCCGCGTCTTCTTCCACGATGGCAGGCAGCGCTGGGCGCTCGGTTTCGTGGAGTTCGAAGTTGCGGTTGGTGATGAAGCCAGTGCCAGCCGGGATGAGGTGACCCATGATGACGTTTTCCTTGAAGCCGCGCAGGAAGTCGGACTTGGCAAGGGTGGCGGCTTCGGTGAGCACACGGGTGGTGTCCTGGAAGGAAGCAGCCGAGATGAAGGATTCGGTTTCGATGGAAGCCTTGGTGATGCCGAGGAGGACGGGCTCTGCTTCCGCAGGCTTGCCGCCTTCTTCGGTGACACGGTTGTTTTCCTTCTCGAACTCGCCGCGGTCGATCTGGTCGCCCCAGAGGAACTCGGTGTCGCCGGTGTCGGTGACCTTCACCTTGCGCAGCATCTGACGGATGATGATCTCAACGTGCTTGTCATTGATTTCCACACCCTGGGCGCGGTACACTTCCTGAACTTCCGTGACCAAATGCTCACGGAGAGCCTGTGGGCCAAGAATTTCGAGGAGGTCATGCGGAACGACTGGACCGTCTGTGATCTGGTCGCCTTTGCTGACGTGGTCGCCGTTGAACAGCAAGATGTGCTTGCTGCGGGGAATGAGATGTTCTTCCTGCTGGCCGGTCTTGTTGTCGGTGACGATCACGCGACGCTTGCCACGGACCAGACCACCGATTTCGACGGTACCGTCGATACGGGCGATTTCGCAGGCGTCCTTTGGCTTACGGGCTTCGAAGAGCTCGGCAACACGTGGAAGACCACCGGTAATGTCCTTCGTCTTGGACGCCTTACGTGGCGTCTTGGCGATGGTGGTACCAGCTTCGACTTTCTCGTTGTTCTTCACGCTCAAGTGAGCGCCGGCTGGAATGGTGTAGCTGGCGAGAACTTCGTGCGTCTTCGGATTCACGACGACGACCTGCGGATGGAGGTCTTCCTTGTGCTCGATGACGACGGTTTCTTCGTTGCCGGTGGACTCGTTCTTTTCCTTGGTGATGGTGATGCCAGAGATCATGTCGCGGAACTCCAGCTTACCAGCCTTCTCGGTGATAATCGGCACGTTATACGGATCCCAAGTAACGACCTGCTGGCCCTTCTTGACCTTGCCACCGTCTTCAACGGCGATAACGGCACCCGTGACCAGCTTGTGGCTTTCGAGTTCGCGACCGTCGTCGTCATGGATGGAGAGGATACCGTTTTTGGTAAGGGCAATCCAGGTGCCTTCGATCGTGGTAACCGCACGCATGTCGGTGTACTTGACCGTACCAGCGTTTTTGACGTTGATGAAGGGCTGCTTGAAGGAGGCCGTAGCAGCACCACCCACGTGGAAGGTACGCATGGTGAGCTGCGTTCCGGGTTCGCCGATGGACTGAGCAGCGACGATGCCGACGGCTTCGCCGATCTTCGCCATTTTGTGGGTGGCGAGGTGGAGGCCGTAGCACTTCGAGCAGCAACCGCGCTTGCTTTCGCAAGTGAGCACGGAGCGGATCTTGAGCTTCTCGACGCCGATCTTCGCAAGGTGAGCGGCTTCCTTTTCAGAAGCGAGCTGACCGGCCTTGATGACGACGCTCTTGTCCACGGGATCATGGATCGTTTCGCAGGAGACACGGCCATAGACGCGGGTCTTGAGATCGACGATTTCTTCGTCACCCTGATAGATGGAAGCGAGCGTGATGCCGTTGACCGTGCCGCAATCTTCCTCAGTGACGATGACGTCCTGGGACACATCGACGAGCTTACGGGTCATGTACCCGGAGTCAGCCGTCTTAAGTGCGGTATCGGCAAGGCCTTTACGAGCACCGTGAGTGGAGATGAAGTATTCGAGCACGCTCAGACCTTCACGGAAGTTCGAGGTGATCGGACGTTCGATAATTTCACCGGAAGGCTTGGCCATCAGACCGCGCATACCAGCAAGCTGCTTGATCTGCGTACGGTTGCCTCGGGCACCCGAGTTCACCATGACGTAGAGCGGGTTGTGGTGCTTCTTGCCTTCGTTGTATTCCAGCGTGCGGAAGAGTTCGTCGGCGACGATTTCACCCACCTGCGTCCAGATGTCGATGATCTTCTGATAGCGCTCACCATTGGTGATAATACCACGGCGATACTGCTTCTCGATTTCTTCGATCTGCTTGTAGGCGTTCTCAAGACCAGCGGCCTTGGCGGTCGGGATGACCATGTCGGTGATACCGATGGAACAACCGGAACGAGTCGCTTCGCGGAAGCCGAGCGTCTTAAGACGGTCGAGCGCGTTGACGGTTTCCTTCTGGCCCACGGTCTGGAAGCAGCGCCAGATGATGTCAGAGATCTGCTTCTTGCCGACGGTGGTGTTGATGAAGCCGAGGCCTTCAGGCCAGGTTTCGTTGAAAAGGATACGACCTGCGGTGGTTTCGATCACGGCCTTGCTGCCGTCACCAAACGGACGCTTCGGCATATTCCAGTCAGGATTGCGGAAACGCACCTTGTCGTTCACCGTCAAGCCGCCTTCGGAAATGGCGAACTCGACTTCGGAGGCGTCGTTGAAGATCGGCACGCGGCCTTCGACATCACCCTTCTTCGCCTTGGCGTCCTGGTTCGGGAACTCACGGAGGTAGGTGAGGAAGTAGCAACCCAGAGGAATGTCCTGGGAAGGATTCATCACCGGCTTGCCGCTGGCAGGGCTGAACAGGTTGTTCGGCGCAAGCATGAGGAGGCGGGCTTCCATCTGAGCTTCGATGGAAAGCGGAACGTGGACGGCCATTTGGTCACCGTCGAAGTCGGCGTTGTAGGCCGTACAAACGAGGGGATGCACACGAATGGCGTCACCTTCGATGAGCTTCGGCTCGAAAGCCTGGATCGAAAGACGATGGAGGGTCGGAGCACGGTTGAGGAGGACGGGGTGACCCTTGGTCACTTCGTCCAGGATGTCCCACACTTCAGGCGTGCGGCGTTCGATCATCTTCTTCGCAGAGCGCACGGTGTGCACAAGGCCCATCTCCTTGAGACGGCGGATGATGAAGGGTTCGAACAGCACGAGGGCCATCTTCTTCGGCAGACCGCATTGGTGCAGCAGAAGGTCAGGTCCGATAACGATGACGGAACGGCCGGAGTAATCGACGCGCTTGCCGAGAAGGTTCTGACGGAAGCGGCCGGACTTGCCCTTGAGCATGTCGGACATGGACTTCAGCGGGCGATTGCCTGCGCCAGTCACTGGGCGGCCATGGCGGCCGTTGTCGAACAAGGCGTCCACAGCTTCCTGCAGCATGCGCTTTTCGTTGCGGATGATGACATCCGGCGTGCGAAGCTGAAGGAGGTTCTTGAGACGGTTGTTGCGGTTGATGACGCGACGATAGAGATCGTTCAAGTCGGAGGTCGCAAAGCGGCCGCCTTCGAGAGGAACGAGAGGGCGAAGGTCTGGCGGGATGACCGGCAGCACTTCGAGGATCATCCACTCAGGACGGCTGTGGCTTTCGGCGAAGCCCTGGCAGAGCTTGAGGCGCTTGGCGAGCTTCTTGCGGATCTGCTTGGAGCGCGTCTTGGTCATCGCCTCTTCGAGTTCCTTCGTCACGTCCGCCAGATTGAGCTGGGCGAAAATGTCGCGGATGGCCTGAGCACCCATGCCGACGCGGAAGGCGTCTGCACCGTACTGCTCTTCGGCTTCACGAAGGTCGACTTCGGTCAGGAGCTGGCCGCGCTGAAGCGGGGTGCTGCCTGGATCAATGACCATGTAGTCTTCATAGTAGATCACGCGCTCCAACGAACGGGCGGTCATGTCGAGCATGAGGCCGATACGGGAAGGCATGCACTTGTAGAACCAGATGTGCGTCACCGGTACAGCGAGCTCGATGTGGCCCATGCGCTCGCGACGAACGCGGGACAGGGTCACTTCGACGCCGCAGCGATCACAAACGACACCCTTGTGCTTGATGCGCTTGTACTTGCCGCAGGCGCACTCCCAGTCACGGGTGGGTCCGAAGATACGTTCGCAGAACAAGCCGCCTTTTTCGGGCTTGAACGTGCGGTAGTTGATGGTTTCAGGGTTTTTGACTTCACCGGAGGACCAGGAGCGGGTGCGGTCCGCAGAGGCGATGCAGATCGACACATAGTCGAACTCCTCGCCGTGTTGGGGTTCCCCGAAGATTTCTTTCAAGCTCGCGTCAGCATTCATGATGTGTGGAGATGTGTGGCAGGTTTTTGCGCTGGGTTTCTGGGGGAAGGCGGATTAAGCACCCGCCGAGGAAGCAAAGTTTTCGAGTGCTTCCGCATCAGCATTGGCGTTGGCGCGTTTATGCACCTTCACATCGAGGCCGAGGGACTGCATTTCCTTGATGAGCACGTTGAAGGACTCAGGCGTGCCGGCTTCAAGAGCGTGGTCGCCTTTGACGATCTGCTCATAGATGCGCGTGCGGCCCTGAACATCGTCAGACTTGACGGTGAGGAGTTCCTGCAGCGTGAAGGCGGCGCCGTAGGCTTCGAGCGCCCACACTTCCATTTCCCCGAAACGCTGGCCGCCGTATTGGGCTTTACCACCCAGAGGCTGCTGTGTGACGAGCGAGTAAGGTCCGACCGCACGGGCGTGGATCTTGTCGGCGACAAGGTGGTTCAGTTTCAGCATGTAGATGTAGCCGACGACGACATCGAGGCTGAAGGCGTCACCTGTGCGACCGTCATAGAGCTTCGACTTGCCGTTGAGACCCATCCATTCATAACCAGGAACCTTCTTGGCGTCCTTGATGTATTCCATGATCTTGGTTTCAGGGATACCGTCGAACACCGGTGTGGCGATCTTCATTCCCAGAGCCTTGGCAGCGAGGCCAAGGTGGGTTTCAAGCACCTGACCCACATTCATGCGTGATGGCACGCCGAGGGGGTTCAGCACGATGTCGACAGGCGATCCGTTTTCGAGGAACGGCATGTCTTCTTCAGGAACGATGTTGGCAACGATCCCCTTGTTTCCGTGGCGGCCGGCCATCTTGTCACCCACCGAAAGCTTGCGCTTGCTGGCGAGGAAGACGCGGACCTGCTTGACGACGCCACTGTCGGCGGTGTCTTCGCTGGACTCGATTTTGTCGAGGTTGCGCTCACGTTCCATGTCGGCATCGGAGAACTTCTGTTCGAAGGTCTGGATGATGTCGAAGATCTTGTTACGGATCGGGCTCGGGTCGATTTCGATGGTGTCGTAGCTTTCGGCCACGTGGCGAAGCATCGTCTTCGTGATCTTCTTGTTCGCGCCGACGAGGGGCTCGCCGGTCTGACCGTTCACGATGTCGAGAGGGATCTTCTCGTTGAGAAGGATGTCAGAGAGACGCTCGGTGAGCTGCTCGGTGAGGTCTTCCTTCTTCGCACGGTAGTCTTCTTCGATCTGCTTGATGTGCTTCTTGTACTCACCCGGGGAAAGCTTCTCCTTCTCGGAGTCGCCGTTGGCACCGCGCTGGGCGATGCGGACGTCCATGATGATGCCGGTGCAGCCGGAGGGAACACGCAGGGAGGTGTCCTTAACGTCAGCAGCCTTCTCACCGAAGATGGCGCGCAGGAGGCGCTCTTCAGGGGCGAGTTCGGTTTCGGATTTCGGGGTGATCTTGCCGACAAGGATGTCGCCAGGCTTCACTTCCGCACCGATGCGCACGACGCCCTGGGCATCGAGATTCTTCAACGCTTCGTCACCGACGTTCGGGATGTCACGCGTGATTTCTTCTGGCCCGAGCTTGGTGTCACGAGCGATGACTTCGAAGTCTTCGATGTGAATGGAGGTGTAGATGTCCTCCTTGACCACGCGGCGGCTGATGGTGATGGCATCTTCGAAGTTGTAACCGTTCCAAGGCATGAACGCGACGAGCATGTTCTTGCCGATGGCAAGCTCACCCTGGTCGGTGCAAGGACCGTCGGCGATGACATCGCCCTTCTTGATCTTCTGACCACGCTTCACCAGAGGCTTCTGGTTGATGCAGGTGCCGGCGTTGCTGCGGCCAAACTTGCGGAGAGGATACACGTGGGTGCCCTTGTCTTCGTCGGTCTGGACGGAATTGATCGGGTTTTCGAGGAACTTGTCGTCCTTGATCGGCAGGTTGCCGTCCTTGGTGACGATGATGACGTCAGCAGTCGCAGCAGCGACGGTGCCGTTGGCGTCAGCCACGATCACGGAGCGGGAGTCACGGGCGGCTTTGCCTTCCATGCCGGTGCCGACGAGCGGGGACTCACCTTCGAGGAGAGGCACGCCCTGGCGCTGCATGTTGGAACCCATCAGAGCGCGGTTGGCGTCATCATGTTCAAGGAACGGAATCAGCGCGGCAGCCACGGAAACAAGCTGTTTCGGCGAGACGTCCATGAGGGTCACCAAAGCCGGCTCGACTTCGATGAACTCACCCCGGTAACGCACGGTGATCTTGTTGCTCTTATAGTGGCCTTTTTCGTCGACCGGATTGTTCGACTGGGCGATGTAATGCTTCTCTTCCTGGTCGGCGGTGAGATACTCGATCTTTTCCGAGACGACGCTGTCCTTCACCGGGCGATACGGCGTTTCAATGAAGCCGAATTCGTTGATGCGGGCATAGCTGCCGAGGGAGTTGATCAGACCGATGTTCGGACCTTCTGGAGTCTCAATCGGGCAGATACGGCCGTAGTGGGACGGATGAACGTCACGAACTTCGAAACCGGCGCGGTCACGATTCAGACCACCAGGCCCGAGTGCGGAGAGACGGCGTTTGTGGGTCAGTTCGGCCAGAGGATTGATCTGATCCATGAACTGGGAGAGCTGGCTGCGGCCGAAGAAGTCACGCACGACGGCGGAAAGCGCCTTCGGATTGACGAGCTTGGCGGGAGTCATGGTGTCCATGTTCACGTCGAACAGGGTCATGCGCTCCTTGACCAGACGCTCCGTGCGGGAAAGACCCACGCGGCACTGGTTGGCGAGCAATTCACCGACGGCACGCACACGGCGGCTGCCGAGATGGTCAATATCATCCAGAATGCCCTGACCTTCACGCAAGTGGAAGAGGTAGCGCAGTGCAGAAATCACGTCCTCAGCAGTGAGGATGCGCATTTCGGTGTCGGTCTTCAGCGAGAGCTTCTGATTGATCTTGTAACGGCCGACGCGGGTGAGGTCATAACGCTTTGGATCGAAGAACAGGCGCTTCACAAGGGCGCGTGCATTCGGCGTGGTCGGAGGATCGCCCGGACGCAGACGGCGGTAGATTTCCTTGAGGGCTTCATCTTCATCCTTCGCGGTGTCTTTGCGCAGGGAGGTGATGAGGAGGTCATCCGGGGAGGCGGTGACGACTTTGACGGTCTTGTGGCCAAGCTGGATGAGCTGGCGGATGACGCCGGAAGTCAGTGGCTCGTAGGCACGCGCCACGATGAGTTCGCCGTCAAGGATGTCCTTGAACAGGATCTTGGTGGCGACTTCTTCTTCGGGGAGGTTGTCCTTGAGCTTGAGGTCCTGGATTTCGTAGAAGAGTTTGAGGATGTCCTCATCGCCCGGGAAGCCGATCACGCGCAGGAGCGTGGTGGCGAGGAACTTACGACGGCGGCGGCGGCGGTCGAGATAGACGTAGAGCAGGTCGTTCGTGTCGAACTGCACTTCGAGCCAGGTACCGCGGTCAGGAATGATGCGGAAGCCGTGGAGCCAGCGGCCATTGAGATGCTGACTGGTTTCAAAGCAGATACCAGGGGAACGGTGGAGCTGGGAGACGACCACGCGCTCTGCACCGTTGATGACGAAGGTGCCGCGCACCGTCATGAGGGGGATTTCACCCATGTACACGCGTTCCTGCTTGGCGCCCTGCTCGTCTTTGAGCTCATAGGTTACGTACAGCGGGGCGCTGAAGGTCTCGGCCTCGTGAATGGCTTCGAGGGAGCTGAGCTTGGGATCGCCGATTTCGTACATGACGAAATCGAGGGTCATCTTCTCATCATAGCTGGTGATCGGGAAGACCTCCCGGAACACGGCCTGGAGGCCGAGGTCTTTGCGCTTCGAGGGCGAGATGTTTTTCTGGAGAAATTCCTCGTATGAGCGGAGCTGAATCTCGATGAGATTTGGGGGCTCGGCTACTTCGTGGATTTTGCCAAAGTTGGTGCGCTGGGACATAAGGCAGTGATGAGGCGGTTAGGGGGCGATGGGCGGTGGCACGGGATGCGGAAAGTGAGTTCCGCGAAGCAACAAAAGAGCAATGTCAGGCGGCCAGCCCGGCATTACTTACGATTGTCGCAAAAACGAAGCAGCCGGAATCCAGGTGTGAACCCGAATTCAGGCCATGAAAATTGTCAGAAGCAGGCGGCACGTCGCGAGGTGCCCCGGAACCGTAGCACTGGCTGCGGAGGTTCTGGCGGGGATCACGGGCGGTTGCGGGCATGCGATGTAACGAAACAAACAGGGGATTGAAACTAACACTAACTCTGAAGGGCTCCTGACCGCGTGGCGCTGCGGGTTGATGGCAGACGCCACGCGGAAAAGAGCAGGAACGTGAGACTACTTGATCGTGACTTTGGCGCCAGCGGCTTCCAATTTCTTCTTGATCTCTTCGGCTTCTTCCTTTTTGCAGCCTTCCTTGAGGGTCTGCGGAGCGCTCTCGACGAGCTTCTTCGCTTCTGCAAGGCCAAGGCCAGGAACAACGCCACGGACTTCTTTGATGACGCCAATTTTGTTGGTGCCAGCTTCGGTCAGGACGACGTCGAACTCGGTCTTTTCTTCCACAGCGGCTGCAGGAGCAGCACCACCAGCACCAGCGGCGGCGGCAGGAGCAGCGGCGCTAACGCCCCACTTCGTTTCGAGGGATTTCACAAGTTCGGCAACTTCCAGGACGGTAAGCGTGCTCAGTTCTTCAACGATTTTATTCAGGTCAGCCATAGTATTTTGTCGGTGTCGCCGCGTTCCGCAGCTGCGGATAAATTAAGAGCAAAAGCTTTTGCTCCGGCGAGGAACCATTGGGTGTTGGGGTATTCAGGCCGTGTGACGGGCCATCTAATCAAATGGGGTTAAGCAGCAGGTGCAGCTTCGGCGGCAGGCGCGGCTTCAGCAGCAGCGGGGGCAGCTTCAGCAGCAGGTGCAGCTTCAGCAGCAGGTGCAGCTTCAGCAGCAGGTGCAGCTTCAGCAGCAGGTGCAGCTTCAGCAGCAGGTGCAGCTTCAGCAGCAGGAGCGGCTTCTTCAGCAGGAGCGGCTTCTTCAGCAGGGGCACCGTCTTTATCGGCCTTGGCCTTGAGCACGCGGGCGAGGGCGGAAGCCGGAGCCTGGAGCATACCGAGGAGCTGGGAGAGCAGCACTTCGCGGGAGGGCAGATCGGCAAGGATCTTGATGGCCGCAGTGTCGAGCAGATTGCCGTCGAGCACGCCGACTTTCATCACCGGCTTTTCGAACTCGGCGTGAAAATTCTTGAGGATTTTGGCCGCGCCGAAAACGTCCTTGGCACCCGTCACGTAGGCGCTCTGGCCAGTGAGGTGTTCGCCGAGTTCACCTGGATAGCCGGCCTGTTCAGCAGCCTTCTTCACCAGGTTGTTTTTGAAGACGTGGATCTCCGCTTCGACAGCACCGAGGCGCTTGCGCAGTTCGGCGAATTTCGCGACCTTCAGGCCGGTGTAATCGACGACGAACAGGAATGGGGAGGCGTTGACCCGCTTCAGCAGGTCATCAATGAGCAATGTTTTGAGTTCTTTCATGGTACAGTGCTTCTATAAATTAGAGTTTGATGTACTTCGACACGTCGATGCGGAGCGCAGGCGACATGGTGGCGGCGAGAGTGATGGTTTCGACGTAGCGGCCACGGGCGGAGGCGGGCTTGGCGCGCACCACGGCTTCGATCAGCGCGGTAGCGTTTTCAGTGAGCTGCGGCACTTCGAAGGAAGCTTTGCCGACGGAGGAGGCGATGTTGCCGTTCTTGTCGAGCTTGAAGTCTGCACGGCCTGCTTTGACGGCCTTGACGGCGGCGGCGGTGTCTTCGGTGACGGTGCCGGTACGAGGATTCGGCATCAAACCACGCGGTCCGAGCTGCTTACCGAGCTTACGCACTTCGGTCATCGCAGCCGGGGTGGCGATGGCGACGTCGAAATCTGTGAAACCATCCTTCACTTTGGCGATGAGGTCTTCGTTGCCGACGATGTCAGCACCGGCGGCCTTGGCGGCTTCAGCAGCAGCGCCCTGGGCGAAGACGGCGACGCGCACAGTCTTGCCGGAGCCGTGAGGCAGCGGGCAGGTGCCACGAACCATCTGGTCGCTCTTCTTCGGATCGACACCCATGCGGAACGACAGGGTGACGGTCTGGTTGAATTTGGTGCCAGGGAGTTTGCGCAGGAGTTCGGCCGCTTCTTCGAGCGTGAATGCCTTGCCTGCCGGAACCATCTCGGCTGCTTTCTTGTAACGTTTGCTTCTCTTTTGCATGGTGTGTGTGCAGTGGTGGCGAACTGTGACGTTCTCCTGCTTCGGTTAGGGGATTAGTCGATGATTTCGATGCCCATCTGGCGTGCGGTGCCCGCCATGATGCGGGATGCCATCGTGAGATCGGAAGTGTTGAGGTCGGCGATCTTGAGCTTGGTGGCTTCAAGAAGCTGAGCGCGGGTGATCTTGGCGACCTTGATCTTGTTCGCTTCCTTGGAGCCGCTGGCGATGTTCGCGATCTTCTTCAGGAGGTTGGAAGCAGGTGGCTGCTTGGTGATGAAGGTGAAGCTCTTGTCCTTGTACACCGTGATCACGGTTGGAAGGACGTCACCACCTGCCTTGGCAGTAGCGGCGTTGAACTCCTTGCAGAAGGCCATGATGTTCACACCGGCCTGACCGAGAGCAGGGCCGATGGGCGGTGCGGGGTTGGCGGCACCAGCTTTGATCTGGAGCTTGATGAGTTTGATGATTTCCTTGGCCATGTCTTTGTGTTCCTTGCTTGCTTGAGTTGAGATTCAGTGGGGCGGCGGGTCGGCTTATGCCTTCTCGACCTGCCAGTATTCGAGATCGACCGGAGTGGAGCGCCCGAAAATATTGACGGACACGCGCAGCACGCCGCGTTCCGGATCGATCTCTTCGACGATGCCGTTCTGGCTTTCGAAGGGACCATCGGCCACACGCACGGTGTCGCCGAGGTTGAAGGCGATTTTGGGGACGGCGCCTTCGGCCTTGTCGCCCACCTGGGCCAGCATGGCCTCCACTTCCTTGGCGCGCATCGAGATCGGGTGATCCTTGGCGCCGGCGAAGTTGAGGACGCCGTCGGTTTCCTTGACGAAATACCAGGTCTTCTCCACCAGACGATTGTGCTCGTCCAGCAGATGGCAGTTGGCGATGACGTAGCCGGGGAAGAACTTGCGGTTGCTTTCCGAGCGCTTGCCCTTTTTGACTTCGGCCACGCGCTCCATCGGCACGAGAACCTGGAAGACGTAGTCACCCATCTCCTCTTTCTCTATACGGCGGAGCATGCTGTCACGGACCTTCTGTTCAAGGCCGGAGCGGACGTGGATGACAAACCACTGGTCGCGAGGTGCGGGGATAGCTCCCATAAGAATTTAGAAAAAGGGGGTTGGGGGAAAACAGTGAATTATGCACCGAGCTTCTGAGCGGCCTCAAAGGCCCACTTGAAACTGATGTCAAACGCTGCCACGAAGCCTCCGAGGAGAATCATCGCGACGAAGACCACCACGGTGGATTCAATCAATTCGCGGTATTTGGCGAAGCCCTTTTCTTTGGAATCCCAGGGCCACGTGGCCTTCTTGAGTTCAAGGATGACTTCGCCGATGTATTTGCGGATGCGACTCATGTGAAGCGTTTCGTTTTCTTGCGGATGTTTCCGGGATTATCGCTGGCAGGCCAGGAGGGACTCGAACCCACAACCAATGGTTTTGGAGACCACTACTCTACCAATTGAGCTACTGACCTGTGTTAGCGAGAAAAGCTTCCCGGAATGAATAACGGATGGAATCAAATTTGCAAGTCCGGCGCCTCTTTTCGACTCCCGGCTGGGAGACGAAATCACCGCCGGGTCTGTGCGCCAGACCCGGCGGGATTCGAGACAAACGAACTTAAAGCGGACTAGTCGAGGATGTTGGCGACGCGGCCAGCACCCACGGTCTTGCCACCTTCACGGATAGCGAAACGGATGGTCTTTTCCATGGCGATCGGGGTGATCAGCTCGACTTCGATCGAGACGTTGTCACCAGGCATCACCATTTCAACACCTTCAGGAAGCTTCACGCTGCCGGTCACGTCCGTGGTGCGGAAGTAGAACTGCGGGCGGTAGTTGTTGAAGAAAGGAGTGTGGCGGCCGCCTTCGTCCTTGGAAAGAACGTACACCTCAGCGGTGAACTTCTTGTGGGGAGTGACGGAACCTGGCTTGGCGATGACCTGACCGCGCTCGATGTCGGTCTTCTTCGTGCCGCGAAGCAGAAGGCCGACGTTGTCGCCTGCACGACCTTCGTCGAGCAGCTTGCGGAACATTTCGATGTCGGTGACGGTGGTCTTGACGGTCGGACGGATGCCGATGATTTCGACTTCGGACATCTTCTTGACGATACCACGCTCAACACGGCCGGTGCAGACGGTACCACGACCTTCGATCGCGAACACGTCTTCGACTGGCATGAGGAAGTCCTTGTCGATCGGACGCTCTGGCAGCGGGATGTAGCTGTCCACAGCTTCCATGAGCTTGAGGATGTTGGCTTCCTGCTCAGGATCGCCTTCGAGGGCCTTGAGAGCAGAACCCTTGACGATCGGAATGTCGTCACCTGGGAAGTCATACTTGGAAAGGAGGTCGCGAACTTCCATTTCGACGAGGTCGAGAAGTTCTGGATCGTCAACCATGTCCACCTTGTTCATGAACACCACGAGGGCAGGAACGCCAACCTGACGGGCAAGCAGGATGTGCTCGCGGGTCTGGGGCATCGGGCCGTCAGCGGCGGAAACGACGAGGATACCACCGTCCATCTGAGCGGCGCCGGTGATCATGTTCTTCACATAGTCAGCGTGTCCGGGACAGTCGACGTGTGCGTAGTGACGCTTTTCGGTCTCATACTCCACGTGGGCGGTGTTGATCGTGATACCGCGTTCCTTTTCTTCAGGAGCTGCGTCGATCTGATCGTATGCACGTGCCTGAGCGAAGCCTTTCTTGGAAAGGACAGTCGTGATGGCGGCGGTCAGGGTGGTTTTGCCGTGGTCAACGTGGCCAATCGTGCCGATGTTGACGTGCGGCTTGTTGCGTTGGAATGCTTCTTTAGCCATGGGTGGAGTTAGTTGAGGGGGTGCGCTTGGGACTGGTTCGTTTGTCGTGTTTCGAAAGATCCCCACGGACTGCCACTGGAGCTGTTAGAGGGACTTGAACCCTCGACCTCGTCCTTACCAAGGACGTGCTCTACCACTGAGCTATAACAGCTTAACCTGCGGCGGCTCTGTGAGAAACCTCCTCCTCTTTCGACAAGAAAACCGGGATATGACAACCTCCATGACTGGCGTCAGGAGACAGTACACCCCGGCTTGATTCCGAAAAAGTGGGGCGATACTAGGGCTATTGGGGGCTCTGTCAAAGACTATTTCGATAGTTTGAGAAAGATCCGGCCTTCTTCAGAAGCTGGTAAAGTCCCCCTGCACTGCCTGCAACGATTTTTGTCTTGGCGGGGAGGGCTCTGGTTCGTACTCTTCCGTAGAACAATTATCACCACACACACCTATGAAAACCTGGCTGATCTCCACCCTCACCCTTCTCACCATCGCCACATCCCTGATGGCCAAAACCGGCTGGGATGATGACTATGAAAAATCTCTCGCCAAAGCGAAGGAGACTAAAAAGATGGTGCTTCTGGACTTCACCGGCTCTGACTGGTGCGGCTACTGCATCAAGCTGGATGATGAGGTCTTCTCCAAATCCGCCTTCAAGAAATTCGCCAAGGAAAATCTCGTCCTCGTGGAGCTCGACTTCCCGCACAACACGCCCCTGTCGAAGAAAACCAAGGCCCAGAACGATGCCCTGGGGAAAAAATACAAGGTGAATGGCTACCCCACGATCGTCCTGCTCGACAGCGACGGCAAGGAAGTCACCCGCTGGGTGGGCTATGATGCAGAGCTGCTCAGCCAGCTGGAAGCCAAGGTCGGCTCAAACAAATCGGCGGCCAAATAGCCCCTCCCCCCCCCGCGCCATGCACTTTGTCGTTTCATGCTGCATGGTCTTGATTCTCGCGACAACCCTGCCCCTGCATGCAGCGGAGGATGTGGGTGTGTTGCTCAAAAGCCTCGTCAAAAGCGCACGCAGCGGCAATCAGGAGGCGCTGGCACCGCTGAAGGATCTGCATGCGCAGAAGCTGGCCGGCGAGGCCGTGCTCTCGCTCGTGGGCGACAAGCGCACGGGCTTCGGCATCAAGCTGCGCCTGGCCAAGATCGTGGCTGGCTGGCCTGAGGGAGAGGGCCGCAAAGCCCTGCTGGACTGGCTGGCAAAACACCCCAACTGCGATGACGATGAGCTGCTGTTCTTCTCCGGCATTCACCTGCGGGAGACGCGCACCTTTTTCTGGAACCTGCTCACCCAGGTCAAAGGCCCGCTCTCGGCGGTGAAGGAGCCGGAACGCCTCGCCCTCGCGGCCCGGGCGCTCGGCGCGTTTCAGGACAATCCCGACCCCGTGGTGGCCCGCGTGGCCTTGCTGCTGGACCCCGCGAACGCCCACGTCATGCGCGCCTGCGCGGCGGAGGCTCTGGGCGGCATGCGCAGCGCCCTCGCCCTGCAGTCCCTTCTGCCCTATCTCAATGATGAAGCCATCGGCGAGAGCGTCCACTGCTCGCTCTACCAGCTCACCGGTCAGGATTTTGCGGACGACCCGGACAAATGGAAGACCTGGCTCACCGCCCAAGGCGCGAACATCCCCTGGAAAATGCTCGCCCGCAGCGAATATGCGGAATTCCTCAAGCTGCAGAAGCTCCTCAAGCCGCTGGATGACGACCCCGCCATGAACATGGCCTCGTTTTACGGCCTGGAATTCCGTGGCAAAGGCGCGCTCTTCATTCTCGACGTGAGCGGCAGCATGATCGCCGACGGCCGCATCAGCAAGCTCAAGGGGCAGATGACCAACCTCCTCACCGCGCTGCAAAACAAATCCAGCAAACTGCGCTACGGCATCCTCACCTTTGGCGAGGGCGTGGACTCCTGCTTCTCCTCCCGTGGCATGGCGCTGAACGACGAGAAAAATCACAAGCAGGCCGAGCAGTTCGTGGACCGCATCCAGGCCGATGGCGGCACGCCCATGTGCGAGGCCTTCAGCCACGCCCTCACCCGCGTCATCCCGGAGGGCAGCATCGACTCCATCTACTTCCTCAGCGACGGCCAGCCCAGCGACGGCACCCCCGCCATGGTGCTGGATCTCGCCCAGCGCATCCACACCCAGTTCAAAGTCCGCATCCACTGCATCAGCATCGGTGAGGAACCCGCCCAGGTTCCCGGCGAGCTGTCGCTGCTCAATCAGATCGCCAATGCGTGTGGCGGGACGTTTACGGTGCCGCCGTGAGGGGGATTGGGTTCGTCCTCGTCCTCCTGCTCGAACTCGGCCTGCCCTTCGTAGCTTTAGCGAAGAATGGGTCCTCGATCATGTCGCACCCGCTGGGAACTGCGGGAAAGATGCGCCAAACAATGGCTGCAAGCCTGCACCCGCGCCGCCCAAAAACCACCGCTCCCCAGTCAAGTTGCCGGTTTCCACGCCTAAGCACGGCAACTCGGCAACTCGACCTTCCCCACGCTCAATTGCATGCGCACTGGGATGCATCTTGTGGCACTGAGTGGCAATCCGTGGTATTTCTTGGCAGAATGAGCCGGATTCTGACGGCAACTTTGCACCCCCTGCTGGTTGCCATGTTTTCCGGGCGCGCAAGCGGTGGGTCCTGCCCGGCGGGCGCGGTGACTTCAACGATTTCAAACATTTCAACGGGGGAGTGTGTGTATCCGACCCGGCTTCCCTGCCGCTACACCGAACCCGTATGGCCAGACCTAGCCAAGAGCCTTGCCAGCAAAGCTTCGGCTGACTGAGCCACTGAGATTAAAAACTCACCAGTAGCCAGGAAGGAACGGCTCCATTTTTATAGGTGCATTTTTTACACTGGCAGCCTCAACAGGTATTCTCTCATTCGAAGAATCATGGCTAACGAAGCGTTTTCGAACAGACAGGCATCAGGTGTTTCGCCTTCAAGTGCCGGAACCTCTTCAGCAAGCCAGGATTTTGTCCGTTCAGTGCCAAAGTGTGAAACCGCCACTTCCAGAATTTCTGACACCTCCGGTCCCATCGGGGGAAGAAATTTGAAATCGGCATGATTGAAAGCATCGCCAGACATGGACCGCTCTCGGTGTGCCAAGACAAAATGATTCCAAACTGAGTCACCCGCATAATATAATTCAAGTCCCATTCTAAGATCCTCCGAGTTGCAGCATCTTGACATGATTATCCAGACGCTTCCCGATGCAAATGAATGCAGCAATCGCATGCCAGAGAATAATATAGCAAGTAATCCAGCCTTTGGCTAACTGCTGACTCTTCAAACCAGCCCCCGTTGAAACTGTGGAAACTATGGAAGTCACCTTTCGGCAAGCTGTGACCCACCCCCGCTGGTTGCCAGTTGCCGTGCTTAGGGCGGGCAACCGGCAACTATGGCACTCACGGCCCGCGCCAGACGCTGCGCAGGAATCCGCAGCGAGAAGCAACTGATGGAATGTTGCGGCAACGTGACGCACGCCATAGAGGACGCTCAAGGCCATGAGCATCCAAATAGATGGAAATCAGACCGAGTGCGTGAGTTGCCATGGCTTCCCTCACATGCGTCAGCCGCCCGTGGAGCCTGCAGGCGGAGGATTCAGCAATTGTCCTTTCAACTCCCAGGCATTTCAGCGAGCGTTAAATTTCGCACGATCAGATTGCGATCAACAAGGAATCCAGGAGGGCCTCCAAAACTCTCCCACTGCTCTGGAGGAAGATCATCAACGCACTTGAATGTGTATTCGAAGATCCAGCCTCGCTCAGTCTCCACGGGCTCGCTTTCAATCCACTCATACGTGGACAAAGGCAGCGGATTTATGGAAAGATGCGCTTTGGCCGCTTGGATAGCTTCTTCACGTGATGTCATGTTAAGCAACTTGCGTTTTTTTCAGAAAAACTTCACCATAGGAACAGATGAGCAAGCTTAAAACCATCCTTCATCACCTGCAAAGGCTGCCATTTGAAATCTTCGTTCTCGTCGTTGTCCTGGCTACAGCCTTGCTTTCGTCGCCTCTGGTCAAACTGTTGACGCCATTGTTTAAACTGGATGGGTGAACGCATGATGTTTCACCCCTTCGTTGCCAGTTGCCGTGCTTAGGGCGGGCAACCGGCAACCACGGCGCAGAGGAACGCACCAGAACGCTGCGCAGGAAGCTGCATCCAGTGGAACGCTGTGGCATTGATGATGCACGCCGAGGAAGACGCTCACGGCCCTGAGCACCTCAAAAGACGGCAACCAGACGGGGCGCTTGGTTTACCATGGTTTCCGGGCATGCTACGGAGCATTCCATGGCCCACCCGGCACAGGCTTGTTCATACACCACCCCCCGTTGAAACTGTGGAAACTGTGGAAGTCTCCCATCGGCAGGCGAAGCCTCACCGACGCGAGTTGCCAAGTTGCCGTGCTTAGCACTGGAAACTCGGCAACTTCGGGATGACGACCGCGCTGGCGCTGCGCAGCAGGCGGCAGCCGATGGAACGTTGCTGCAATGTGACGCAGGCTGACGAAGACGCTCAGGGCCATGAGAACCTAAAAGACGGCAACTTGAGAGATGTCTGAGTTGCCAGGGGTTCAGGGCATGCTTCGGAGCATTCAAGTGCCCACTCTGCACAGGCTTGTTCACACACTCCCCCGTTGAAATGGTTGAAGTCTCAACGGACGGCGCACCTTTTTGAGTGCCTGCGCGCACCACAGACCCGAAATCACGGACCCGCACAGCGGTTCCCTACCATCCCAAACGCCCCGCGAGGGGCGGGTAGGGACGCGCTGTGCGCGTCCGTAGAATCCTTCGTCCCAGCGCGGACTGAGGCCCCATCGCACGCCCCCCTTTCTCAATGTGCCCGTGTTTGGCCGCTGGGCCGTGGAGGGATCGAGGAAGAGAACGACCACCATTCCGCATTCCGCATTCCGCATTCCGCATTCCGCATTTCAAGACTCAGCGCCGCCTCAGGATCGAGGACCCATTCTTCGCTGAAGCTACGAAGGGCAGGCCGCGTTCGAGGACAAATCCTGAACACGCCGCTTTTCACTTTTCACTTTCCGCCCTTTGCACTACTTTGCACCACCATGAAAACCATCGCCTCTTTCCTCATTGTCGCTGTTTTCTCCCTCGCCTCCTGCCGTGGCAGTGGCGGGCCCATGACCCGCGCAGGCCGCGGCGTGGACCACGCCATCTACAAAACCGGCCAGGGCATCGAGCACGTCGGTCGCAAGATCGAAGGTTCGGCACGCTGAGCCGCCCTCGGCATCCCGCGCATGCTTCCTGACAGCACCTTCTTCATCACCGGGCCCACAGCCTCGGGCAAGTCGGCTTTGGCCATCGCCCTGGCGGAGCATGTGGGGGGTGAGATCGTGAATGCGGACGCCTTCCAGCTCTACGCTGGGATGGACCTCCTCACGGCCAAGCCTGCCCCGGCGGAGTTGGCACGCGTGCCGCACCACCTCTACGGCGTGATCCCGCTCACGGAGGCCTGCGACGCGCAGCGCTACCACGCGCTGGCACTGCCAGCCATCAACGACATCGCCGCGCGTGGCCGCGTGCCCATCGTGGTGGGCGGCTCCGGGCTGTACCTGAAAGCGCTCACGCATGGGCTCTCTCCCCTGCCCGCCGCCTCGCCGCAGATCAGGGCGCGATTCCAGCAGCTCAGCCCCGGCGAGAAAATCGTGTGGCTGCTGCAGCGCGACCCCGAAGCCGCCACCACGGTGAACCTGCGCAATCCGCGCTATGTGGAGCGTGCGCTGGAAATCTGCCTGCTCAGCGGACGCCCGCAGTCCGGCCTGCGGCGTTCCTTTGAGCAGATCGAACCCAAGGTGAACGGTGTCATCCTCACGTGGGACCGCGAGATGCTGTACCGCCGCATCAATCAGCGCACGCTGGACATGTTTGCCGCCGGGCTCGTCGCGGAGGTCGGTGCCCTGGGCCCGCTCTCCCCCACGGCGGAAAAGGCCATCGGCGTGCGGGAGGTGCGCGAGCATCTGGCCGGGCGCGTATCGCAGGCGGACACCCTCGCCGCCATTCAGCAGTCCACACGCCGCTACGCCAAGCGCCAGAACACCTGGTTCCGGCGCGAGCGGTGCTTCCAAACGATTTGCCTCGATTCCCTTCCGGCGGCAGAGTACGCGCTCTCCCATCTTCTCGAACTTTTTCCATGCCTCCGCCCGTCCAGCCCGTCCGCCCCGTCTTCGTCAATCTAGGCCCGCGCAGCTACCTCGTGCAGGTCGGCCGGGATCAGCTCAAAACGCTGGGTGAAGAGGTAAACAAGAAGCTGCCGGACCGCACGAACTGCGCCGTGGTGACGGATTCCAACGTCGGACCGCTTTACGCCGAAACCGTGCTGCAAAGCCTGCGCGATGCCGGCAAGACGCCCCACCTCATCACCGTGCCCGCCGGGGAGGCCTCCAAATCCCTCGGCTGCAGCGAAACCGTGCTCAGCGAGATGGTCAACGCCGGGCTGGACCGCAAGAGCTTCGTCGTCGCCCTCGGCGGCGGTGTCATTGGCGATCTCGCGGGCTTCTGCGCCTCCGTTTACCAGCGCGGCATCCCCTACGTGCAGGTGCCCACCACGGTGCTCTCCCAGGTGGACAGCTCCGTCGGCGGCAAGACCGGCGTGAACCTGCCGAATGCGAAAAACATGGTCGGCTGCTTTCACCAACCCGTTCACGTCATCGCGGATCTCGACACGCTCAACACCCTCGCCACCCGCGAGTGGAACGAGGGCTTCGCGGAAATCATCAAGCACGCCTGCATTCGCGATGCCTCGATGTTCAAGGCCATCGAAGACATCGCCGCCGGCAAAGGAGACATCGTTGGTCTCATCCGCCGCAACATTTCCATCAAGGCCGTCATCGTGGAGGCGGACGAGCACGAAACCATCGGCACCCGTGCGCTGCTGAACTTCGGTCACACCCTCGGTCATGCCATCGAGGCCGCTGCAGGCTACGGCAGACTGCTGCACGGCGAGGCCATCAGCCTCGGCCTGCGCGCCGCCGCGTGGCTCTCCACCCAGATCTCCGACCTCAACAGCGATGATTACGAGCGCATCCTCACCCTCCTCCGCCTCTGCGATCTCCCCCTGCGCCTGCCGGACGATCTCGACACCGAGGAGATCATGCGTATCACCCGCACCGACAAAAAATACGAGAACGGCAAGATCCGCTTCGTCCTCCTCCGCAAGATCGGCGAAGCCTACGTGAGCAAAGACGTTCTCGAAGGCCATCTGAAGCAAGCGCTCGACGAACTGAGGAAATGAGGAAGGAGTGCGGAATTCGGAATGTTGAATGCGGAATGAAGAAATCCCAACCACAACCATAGGCCCCCAGCATCTCTACCTCTGCTATTCCGCATTCCGAACTCCCCATTCCGCATTCAAAGCGCCATGATCGAGGACGAGTTCGAGTAGGAGGACGAGCACGATCCACCATTCCAACACCCCTTTATTTTTTGCTTCTTTTTGCGCCTCTTTGCGGCCACCCTCCCGTCCGTCACTCCTGAATGCGCTTCCTCTCTCCCAGCTACCTGCACCTCCTCTGGCTCGCGCTGATCCCGCTGCTGCTGTGGTTGTTTCGTCGGCAGGCAAAGCGGGTGCCAGTTTCCACGCTGCTGTTTTTCAAATCGCTCGCGCGGGAGCATCAGGAGTCCGCGTGGCTGCGCCGCATCAAGAAATGGCTCTCCCTGCTGCTGACGCTGCTGGTGCTGTTCTTCGCCATCCTGGCGCTCGCACGGCCCAGTGGCAATCTTTCCGCCGACGCCATCAGCGCCGTGGTCATGGTGGTCGATTGCTCAGCCTCCATGGCAGCCCAGGACCTGCAGGGCCAGACGCGTCTCGATGCCGCCAAGGAACGCGTCAAAGCGCGCATCCGCTCGCTGCCAGACCAGACCGTGGTATCGCTCATCGCCTTTGATGCACGCTCCCGGGTGCTGCTTTCCCGCAGCCGCAACCACCGCGAATGCCTGCGCCTGCTCGAAGAGCTCGCACCCGCACCCATCGAGGGCAAACCCGAAGCCGCATTGACCGTCGCCCAGCGGCTTGCCGATCTCGAAACCCATTCCCGCATCTGGATGGCGAGTGATGAACAACCTCCATCAAGCACCGCCGTCGATTGGATTCCTGTGGCCCTCAAGGAGCCGCACAATGTAGGCCTCACCGGCTTTCAGATCCGCCACAGTCCCCTGGCACGTGACCGCTATGAGGCCTTCGTGAAAGTCAGCGCATCCGCTGGCAACAAGAGCAAGACCACAACCACGCTCGAAGTCTCCATCTCCGGCCGCATCGCGCAGCTTCGTGAGCTGGATCTCGCCCCCGGTGAATCCAGCGCATTGATCCTCCCGCTCGAAGGCGTGCGCGGTCAGCAGATGGAAATCCGCCTGAAGACCGCCGGTGACTGCTTCGGCTGGGACGATGGCCTCGCCGCACCATTGCCCAAAACGAAACCTCTCACCGTCGCGTGGTTTGCCGAGAAGCCCGATCCCTTCACCGAGCTCGCGCTTTCGGCTCTCATCGAAAACGGCCGCATCGAAATGCGCAAAGGCGCCCCCAAAGCATGGCCGCCGAAAGAACAACCCGACGTGTATGTGTTTGAGCACTGGCTGCCCAAGGAGTGGCCCACGGACCGCCCGGTGATCGCCCTCACTCCGCAAAGCAGTTCCGGCCCGCTGCAAGCCCGCACCATCAAGAGCGTGCCATATGACGGCGTGCGCTCCGTGCAGCCAGACCATCCCGTGCTCTTTCGTGCCAGCAGCAGCCGCATCGCCATCACCCAGACCACCCTGCTGACCCTGCCAGCGTCGATTGAGCCGCTGTGGATCGCCGGGAGTGAAACCGTGCTCGCCGCCGGAGAGTCCAATGGCCAGCGCTTCGTGGTCACCGCGTTCTCGCCTTCGCAGTCCGAGCAGCTCGCCCTGCTGCCATCATTCCCACTCATCCTCGGCAACGCGCTCTACTGGTGCGCCGAAAACAGCGAAGCCCTCACCGACACACGCACCCTCCACACCGGTGAGATGCTGCACGCGGACGCCCTCGTGCAATGGCACGCATGGAATGGCAGCGCCTTCATCGAAGTCTCCGACGATCCCGCGCACGGTCTGCTCGCGCTCAATCGCATCGGCAGCTGGGAAACCGGCCCCGACCGCAGCGGCGCCTGCGCCCTGATCTCCGCCGCTGAGACGAACCTGCCCGCACTCGCAACCGATGCCGCGCATTCCATCCAGCCCACCGCCCCCATCATCACCGCCTCCGCCTTCAGCACCTGGCCGAAGCGCCTGATCTGGCTCGCGCTTGCGCTGCTGCTGGCCGAGAGCTTTCTGTTTCACCGCAAGGCGGTGTATTAGACCCGCTTCCGCAAGTTTGAACGAACCGCGAGGATGAGACTTCCGGGCATGGCAACCGCCCCCTCAGCCCTCGCCTTCACGCGCCTGGGGCCGAAGCGCTGAATGCGAGAAGAATCATGGCAGGTCAATGCTTTGCGACAGGCCTGCTCCACATAATGCCGGCCATTATGCCGGCCATTATGCCGGCCATTATGCCGGCCATTATGCCGGCCATTATGCCGGCCTCTTTTTCTAGAGTTTCATCTTTTCACTTCATCATCCCTTGGGCAATTGTTCTTTTCCAAGAAGGCAAGGGTACGAACTCCATCAACCATGAGGGCCATTTCCGCTGATCTATGCATTTTTTGATGCGCGTTAATTCATGCGGTTCCAGACCATGAATTTGGAGAAGATTTCGCACACCGTTTTCTGCACGACGGCGAAGCAAAATTAAAAGCTGGTGCTTTGGAGAATGGGCAATGTCCAAAGACGACGTTATTTCAGCCTGGGGTGTAGCCGCCATACGTTGTTGAATGGAATCAGCAACACTCCTAAACAACCCTCGCTTTACCGCAATCCACTTTGACATCTGTTCATTGATGTCGATACCTTCCTGGATACAGGATTGCTTCACCGATTCCGATATTTCAGCTTGCTCTTTCTTCCATAAATAATGCTGTGCATCATCAGCAGCAATACGAAGAAGCCTTTCTACTTCCGCAATGGTTGCATATGAAAAGTCAGCCATGTACAGATAGCTGATCAGCATGGCTTGGGATAAAGCCTCCTGAAACTTATCATCAAACCGCAATATTGATGATTGAGCCACCTCCTCTTTCAAATAGTCACAAAGAGTTTTAAAGGGCATACCACCAGTGATGCAAGGCAGCTCGTTTGAAATCTTGATGAGTGAAGACATTTTATTAGTCGATCAAAAATCTGAAATGATAACATATTCTTTGCCATAAATGCGATGAGAAAAAAGTCGCCATGCATTTTGTAGAGACTCTCTGCGCAAACGTTTCATTTCCCCCCCCTGACTCCGCGTTAGCCAGTGTGACTGAGGCGCGAGTTTTGAGTGGAGACTGGGGCAGGTCAGTTGCGGTGGCAGAGCAGAACGGCTGGGCTTGAAGCTGAGCGGCGGAAGGTTTGAGTTGAACTACTAGGTTGGAGCTGCCGGGCATGGCAACAGCTCCCCTCGCCCCCCGCCACCGAGCGGCTGGGTCCTCTGTGCAGGGTGCGCGAGGACACATTTTAAATCCATGCTTTGCGACAGGCATGTTCTCCATAATGCCCTGCATCTTCTGCGCCCGTCTGCTCGCTCCCGGAGGGAGCACGGAAATTAGCCGGTGGTGAAGCGAGGCTTGGCGAGCGAGAACCACAGGACCTGCGAACATCACCCCACGCATCCGAAGGTTGCACCCCGGCAGGGGCGCGAGAAGTTAGCCCATGCCCTCGACGCATCTCTCGCTGCATTACCATTTCGTGTTCAGCACAAAGAACCGCGAGCCCTTGCTGGCCCCAACCGCACGGAGACGCGTCCATGAATACATCGGCGGCATCATCCGCAGCATGAACGGGATCGCGCATGCGGTGGGCGGCACGGGCGATCATATCCAAATCGCAGCAGGGATGCGGGCCACGCATTGCCTCGCGGATGTCATGCGCGAGATCAAGAGCGAGTCTTCACGATGGATTCACGAAGAATTGCGTCTCGCCGGATTTGCCTGGCAGGAGGGCTATGGCGCTTTCACATTTTCCGCACCAGATTTGGAATCAGTGCGCGCGTATGTTCTGAACCAGGAAGAGCATCATCGTGTGAAAACCTATCAGGAGGAATACAAGGCGATGTTGCAGCGCGGAATGGTGGAGTACGACGAACGGTTTTTGTGGTGAACGGGAATGCATCATCGCCCGGACGCTTCTCGCGCCCCTGCCGGGGCGCGCCGAATGTACACGATGGATAATGCGGGGAATCCGGTGGTTCCCGGTCGCTGCGCTCCCTCCACCACCGGCTAATCTCCATGCTCCCTCCGGGAGTGCTTCGCAGGACTTCCAATTTGCATCACTTACGACATGCCCATCCCTATGCACGAAATCGCCCCCTTGAAAACTTGTTCACAGCCGCTACGTTTATTCACAGGGAAAACGTCCTGAAAAATCCCACATCTTGTTTAAGATGTCTTAATGATCCCCAAGATGGCGTGGATTTTTACGTTCGCTCTTGCGGCCCTATGGCGCGGAATGGTTCACTCCACCTCAGCACGCGCTCTGAAGTCATTCGTCATTCGGGTTTCTTCATTCGTCATTTTCCATCTCCGCCTCTCCGATCGTCATGTATCTCAAAAGTCTCACCCTTCACGGCTTCAAGTCCTTCGCTGACAAGACTCACTTTGAGTTTCACAAAGGTGTGACCGGCATCGTGGGTCCGAACGGCTGCGGCAAATCGAACGTCGTCGATGCCATCCGCTGGGTGCTCGGTGAAACATCTGCCAAAGCTCTGCGCGGTGATGAAATGGCCGACGTCATCTTCAACGGCACCGACAAGCGCAAGCCCGTGGGCCTCGCCGAAGTCACACTGACGATGGCTGACTGCGAACAGTCGCTGAACGTGGACTTCAACGAAGTCGCACTGACACGCCGCGTATTCCGTGACGGTCGCAGCGAATACCGCCTCAACAACACCGTCTGCCGTCTCAAAGACATCCACGATCTCATCGCGGGCACCGGCATTGGCCGTGCGGCTTACTCCATCATGGCGCAGGGCCAGATCGACATGCTTCTGAGCTCCAAGCCTGAAGACCGTCGTACCGTTTTCGAAGAAGCCGCAGGCATCACCAAGTTCAAATCGCAGAAGCGGGAAGCACTGCGCAAGCTCGACTACACCGAGGCCAACCTGCTGCGCGTCGCCGACATCGTCGCGGAAGTGAAACGCCAGATGGGCACCCTGCAGCGTCAGGCCGCCAAGGCGCGCCGCTACCAGACGCTGCTGGAAGATACCCGCCTGCTGGACACCCACCTCGCGCACAAGCAGTACACCGAATTTGCCGGTGAAAAATCCGAGTCTGAAAACCAGGTGCGCATGATGGCGCAGCAGATCGAACAGCTGCAGACCAAACTGCAAATCGCCGAAGCCGAAGCCGCCCAGACACGCGAAGCCTACCACGCACTGGAGTCCCAGATCAGCCAGGCACGTCAGCAGGCGCAGGAGCTTCGCTCGCAGATGCAGAGCGCTGAAGGCCGTCTGGGCTTCAACCGCGAGCGCAGCGAGGAACTCGAAGGCCGCATCCGCCAGAACGAAGAGCAGATCGCCGCGAACGAAGAGCTGCTGGATCAAGCACGTCGAGATCTCGCGAATGCCGATGAGCAGCTGCTTGCCATCACCGACAACATCCAGACGCGCCAGCTCGCCGTGAACGAGCACGCCGGACAGCACCAGAACATCATCCCAGAGCGCAACCGCCTGGAAAGCGACCGCCGCGCCATCCGCGAATCCATCCGCCAGTTTGAAGGCCAGATCGCCTCCAGCGAAGCCCGTGCGCAGTCCCTCACCAATCAAATTTCCGGCGACCGCCAGCGCCATGAATCGCTCGCGCATGATCGTCAAAACGCGCAGCAGGCACGTGAGACGAGCCAGGTCGAATTCGACGAGCTGCAGCGCAACATCCACGAACTCGAAGAGACGCGCAACCAGCTCGACGAAAAGGCCAAGGACTGCGCCCGTGAGATGATCGAACGCCGCCGCCAGCGCGACGCGATGAACAACGAGCTGAACGATCTCCAGCGCAATCTCACCCAGCGCAAGTCACGCCTCGAAATCATCGAGCAGCTGCTCCAGAAAGGTGAAGGCCTCTCCGCCGGTACGCAGAAGGTCATCAGCGGCCTGGACAATCCGGAAGTCTATTCCGTTGGTGTACGTGGCCTGCTGGCTTCCAGCATCGAAGTGGAGCCCGACTACATCACCGCCATCGAAGCCGCTCTCAAAGACCACCTGCAGGCCGTGCTGCTCACCGAGAGCGAACTCGCCGCGCAGATCATCGACCGCCTCACGGATCACAAGATGGGCCGCGCCGCCCTGGTGCCGCATGATTTCTGCAACCTGCGCCGCGCCTCAGATCGCGAACTCCTGCCCTCGGGTGCCATCGCCTGGGCCACGGACAAAGTGCGCGTGAAAACCGGCGTGCAGAGCCTCATCGACCACCTATTGCACAACGTCGTCATCGTGGACGATTTGCACACCGCGCTGCGCATGAAGCGCGAGATGCCGCACCTCGCCATCGCCACGATGCGCGGTGAACTCATCACGCATGACGGCATCATCACCGGTGGTGCCACCAAGGAGGAAGGCTCCTCCACGCTGCGCCGTGAGGCCGAAGTACGCCAGTTGCGCACCGAAGTCGAAGCGCTCGAATACCAGTACATGGAGAAGGAAGACGCGGTGAACAACGTCACCGCGCAGCTGGAAGAAATGCAGCGCGAGGAAGTCTCCCTGCGCGAGCAATCCCAGCGTGCCCGCGAAGGCTTCTCACAGTTCCAGGGCAAGATCAGCGTCGTGCAGCGTGCGCTGCAGCAGGCCACCACCAAGCTCGAAAGCGTCGAGTGGGACCAGAACCAGATTCAGGAGCGCATCGGCGGCTCTGAAAGCCAGATCCAGCAGCTCCACGAAGCCGTGGCCATCGCCCAGGAACAACTGGAGACCTCACGCGCCCTCGAAAACGAACTCGAACTCGAAATGGAGTCCTTCCTCCGTCGTGAGCTCGAATCCAGCGAGCGCCTCAATGAGCTGCGCACCGCGCTGGCCCTGGAGCAGAGCGCACTGCATTCCATCGAACGCCAGAAAGCACCTCTCGGTGTGCGCTTGCAGGAACTTCAGGCCGGCATCAATCGCTTCTCCGAAGAGATGAACACCTGGCGCATGCGCATCCAGCAGAGCGAGGCCGAAAACGCCCGCTTTCAGGAGCAGATCGAATCTCAGCGCGATGCCATCAGCGGCATTGAAGAACACCTGCAATCCAAGACCGAAGAACGCGCCGCATTGTTTGAGCAGGTCAGCCAGCTCGAAGCCCAGCTCACGCAGCTGCGCCAGAGCTTCAACGGCCTCAACGAATCCCGCAACCGCGCCGAAGTCACGCTCACCCGTGTGGACCTTCGCCTCGAAAACCTGATCAATCAGGTGCAGGAGCGTTACAGCTTCCACATCGAAGCCTTTGAGCCTGACTACCACGTGCTGATGGTCACCATCGAAGAGCAGAAGAAGAACCGCAATCGTGGCAAAAAGGGCGCGTCCAATGCAGCGGAGTCCAGCACTTCTGCTGAAGGTGTGGAAGCCAGCAACGAAGACGCGGAAGAGCCCGAGCCAGCCGCCGAAGAAACCGAAGTTCCCGTCATCCGTGCGGTTTCCAATCGTGACGACGACGCCGTGGACATCGACGACGTTGTCATTCCCGGTGAAGAGGCACAGCCCGACTGGGCCTTCGTCATGGAGGTGGTCTATGAACTGCGCCAGAAGCTCGAAGGCATCGGCCCCGTCAATCTCGACGCCATCCAGGAGTTCGAAGAACTCGAAGAGCGCCACAACTTCCTCGACACCCAGCACAACGACCTCGTCAAATCCAAGGACGAACTGCTGCAGGTCATCGCCAAGATCAACGAGACCACGAAGATCATGTTTGTGGAAACGTTCACGGCGGTGCGCGGCTACTTTAACAACAACTTCCGCGAGCTCTTCGGCCCTGCCGCCAAGGCCGACCTCATGCTGGTGGACGAAAACGATCCGCTTGAAACCGGCATCGAAATCATCGCCAAGCCCCCGGGCAAAAAGCTGCAGACCATCAGCCTCCTTTCCGGTGGCGAGCGCAGCATGACCGCCGTGGCGCTGCTCTTCTCCATCTACCAGGTCAAGCCCAGCCCCTTCTGCGTGCTGGATGAGCTGGACGCCCCGCTGGATGAGACCAACATCGGCCGCTTCCTCAAGATGCTGGACGCCTTCATCGACAACTCCCAGTTCATCATCGTCACGCACAACAAGCGCACCATGAGCCGCGCGGATGTGATCTACGGCGTCACCATGCAGGAGTTCGGCGTCAGCAAGCCCGTCGGCGTGCGCATGACCACCGAAGACACCCGCACCATGGACAAAACCGTCCAGGAACTCGCCCTCGAAGCCCCGAACCAGCCCAACCGCAGGAAGAAGGCTGATGACGACTCCGAAGCCTCTGACGAATCTTCCGATTCAGTCCTCGTCCACGAAGATCTCGATGAAGAGCAGGCCCGCCTGACCGCCATTGAAGAGCTGGAGGAGCAGACGCCGGCGGCGCTGGTCTAAGCCGTTAAGAGGTCAAAGCAATCGAGCTGATCGCTTCGTTCACCGAAGCGGTATCCTCTTCGTCATCGATTCTTCTGCTCCGCATCATCCACAAGTCACGATCCACCCAGCTCTGTTCTGTAGTACCGCTTTTAAGCGGTCTGGAATCTCCGCCTGGAATGGCCACTCCGCTTCGGAACAACTTTAAACTTGAAAACACACACTGTGGTCGAGGACAGCCGCAGGCTGCCCGAAGGGTTGGCAAAGCCAGTCAACTTCGAGTAGGAGAACGAGGACGATTCCCCAGCCCCCAATGACCTTCACCCTCGAGTCCTTCCACTTCCACGTGCTGCCCATGCACACGCGCTTTCCGTTCAAGTACGGCATCGCCAGCATGAATGCGCTGCCGCACCTCTTCGTCACGGTGAATCTGGTCGTGGATGGCAAGGCCGTGAGCGGACTCGCCAGCGAAGGCCTGCCGCCCAAGTGGTTCACGAAGAATCCGGACACGCCCTTTGAGCTCGATCTCGCGGAGATGATCGCCGTGATTCAAAACGCCTCGCGCATCGCCCGACTCGCCGCAGAAAAGCCCACCGGCTTCTTCGCCTGGTGGCAGAACCTCTACGCCGAACAAAGCAACTGGGCGAAGGTCAAAGAGGTCCCCTCCCTCCTCGCCAATCTGGGCGTGAGCCTGATCGAGCGCTCCGTGCTCGCCGGCCTGTGCAAAGCACTGGGCCAGCCCCTGCACGCCGTGCTGCGCTCCGACGTGCTCGGCATTGACCTCGGTGCTGTGCGCGAAGAACTGCGCGGCATGCGCGTGGCCGATGTCATCGCACCCACCCCCTTGTCACACGTCCATGCACGCCACACCATCGGACTTGGCGATCCGCTCAGCGCCGCCGATGGCACGCTGGACGACGGCCTGCCATACACGCTGGAAGAAAACATCCGCGCCTACGGCCTGCGCTATTTCAAAATCAAAGTCTGCGGCAAATCGGAAACCGACCTGCCACGCCTGCGCGAAATCACCCGCATCATCACTGCCAACTGCCCCTCCGGCTTCCACGCCACGCTCGATGGCAACGAGCAGTTCTACGACCTCGCCTCCTTCCGCGAATTCTACGCCACGCTCAGCGCCGATGCCGCGCTGGCACCGCTCTTCCAAAACCTGCTCCTGATCGAGCAGCCCCTGCACCGCTCTCAGGCTCTCAACGACGACGTCGCTGCCACGCTCAGCGCATGGACCGAAGGCCCCGGCATGATCATTGATGAAAGCGACGGCTCACTTGCCGATCTCCCGCGTGCCCTCGACCTCGGTTATCGCGGCACCAGTCACAAGAACTGCAAAGGCATCGTCAAAGGCCTCGCCAACTCTGCCCTGCTCAAGAAGCGCAGCCCGGTCATTCGCGGCGGCCCCATCCTCAGCGGCGAAGACCTCGCCAACGTCGGCCCAGTGTCCCTGCTCCAAGACCTCAGCGTCATGGCCCTGCTCGGCGTCACCCACGTCGAGCGCAACGGCCACCACTACTTCCGCGGCCTCAGCGTGCACTCACAGTCCACACAAGACGCCATGCTCACCACGCACGCCGGATTGTACCACCGCCACCCCCAAGGCTTCGCGACTCTGCACATCGAAAACGGCTCACTCAATCTTGAAACTGTGAATGCCGCCCCCTTCGGCTGCGGCATCACTCTGGACGTTTCGCAGTTTGAGCCTCTGAATGCATGGATCAAACGAGGTGGGATGGGGGAACTGTAAATGAATGGGAATTGACGAAATCAAGGAATTCAGCAAGATTCCTTGCATGACTTATTCTTCTACTCTGACCTCCAAAAACCAAACGACCCTGCCCAAGCCCATCGCCGCGCTCCTGGGCGCCAAGCCCTCCTCGATCCTTGCTTACGAAGTGCTTGAAGACGGAAAGGTTCTGCTAACTGCCAAATCAGCAACCTTCCAGGATATTGCCGATACATTTCCAAAGAAAAAGCCGATCAAGCCGGTCAGTATCGAGGACATGAAAAAAGCTGTGCTTCAAGGTGCCGTCCAACGTTTCAAGAAGGCGGTGAAATGACAGGCATCGACACCAACGTGCTCGTGCGCTATCTCGCGCAGGATGACGAGGCCCAACTTCGGGCCGTACGAACCCTGCTGCTGAAGAAGGGGGCGACGTTCATTGTTCCTGATCTCGTGCTCGTTGAAGCTGACTGGGTGCTTAGCACACTCTATCAATGGACGGCAGAAGAAATCGCCGAGGCATTTGGCCGGCTCCTGAACGTTCACAATCTGGTCTTCGAGGATGAGGGCAGAATTCGTGGGGCCTTGCGTGCACTACGCCAAGGCGCAGATTTGTCCGACGAACTGATCGTTGATCGTTGTCGCCAGATGGGATGCAAAACGGTGGCGACCTTTGACAAGGGCATCACGAAGCATCATCCAGGATTTGCCGTGATTCCCAAATAACTCTGAAGTCCCAGTTCGACCCGCTGAAGCCTGGATCAAACGAGGTGAGATGGGGGGCTATAGATCGGTATCAGGAGCCACTGGCTCCTTGGTGGGAGCATTCGCAAAGACAAACCGGTGAATCCCCGCCAGATCAGGCGCGGTGCTCGAATTCAAATAACCCAGCTCCGTACAACGCTCAGCCACAGGCACACCTTGGTCGTGGCCGACCTCAAGAGCAATGAGCGCCCCTGAGTTGAGATGCGGCAGCGCATCAGTCAAAAACCGCTCCACGATGCGAAGTCCATCAGGCCCACCATCCAGAGCAAGGATGGGATCGCGTTTCACTTCAGCGCTAAGGGTCGGGATCTCGGCGCTGGGGATGTAGGGAAGGTTGGCGACGATGACGTCGAAGCTGCCGGTGATCTTTTCGAAGAGGTCGCTGCGCAGAAGTTTGACGTTGGCGCTGAGGCGCGAGGCATTGAGACGGGCGAGGTCGAGAGCGTCTTCGCTGATGTCGGCGAGGATGACTTCGCTAAGCGGCCAGGCTTTCGCGAGGCTGAGGCCGATGCAGCCGGAACCGGTGGCCATGTCGAGCACGCGTGCAGGTGCGGTGGCGCATTTTTTGAGCACGAGTTCCACGAGCGTTTCCGTTTCCGGCCGCGGGATGAGGGCGCGGTGGTCACTCACAAATTCGTGGCCGCAGAATTCGACGGTGCCGAGCAGATGCTGCAGCGGCTCCCCTTCCCCGCGACGTTTAAGCAGCTCGCGCAGGTTCACAAGATCCTCCTCAGGCACGGTCTCATTGAAGCGCAGGTAGAGATCAAGCCGACGACACCCCAGGACGTGCGCAAGAAGATGCTCCATGTTCAGCCGGGCTTCGTCGATCTTGCGTTTCTCCAGATAGGCGGTGCCAGAGCTGACGATTTCGAGGATGAGCTTCATGAGGGAGAAATGACGAATGCCGAATGTGGAATGACGAATGGCGGAAACCAGCGTCACTCAACTGATCATCACTCATTCAAGATGCGGACGATTGGATCAAGCCGGATTCCGTGATGATTTGATGGATGTGCTCATCGTGAAATTCGACGGTGATGTGATCCACGATCTGGACATCGAAAGCGACTGCGATGCGCTGGGCCCGGCACTCTGGCTGCGCCAGCAGGCGGTCGTAATAGCCGCCGCCGCGACCGAGGCGTTTGCCATCGTGCGTGAAGGCAAGGCCGGGAACGAGGATGATGTCGAGCGCGGCGATGTCGATGTGTGGACATTGAGGATTCGGCTCCCAAACATTCATCTGGCCACGATGCAGATCCTCCATGGAGCGCACCTGCCTCGGCTGAAGCGCCTGATGTTCGATTTGGAAGAAGCAGGTGCGGACTCCTTGTGCGTGCAGGGCAGGCAGCAGATGCGTCACGAGATCGGGCTCATTTTTCAAACCACCAAAGAGGGCGACGGTGACACCCGCAGGCCACGTGGCGGCAAGGTGCTTGAGGTGGGTGGCAATGTGCACACTGGCGGCACTGCGCGTGGCTTCATCTATGGCACGCAGGCGTTCCCGCATGGCCTGGCGCAGCGTGGGTTTGTCGTGCATGCCTTCGATGAAGCGGACAGGAGTGTCCGCGCTCCCTTCAGAGCAATTCGGGTTTTTGCAGCAGTTCGGCCACGCGTTTGAGCAGGCGGCCGGCTCCGCCACCATCGAGCACGCGGTGGTCAAAGCTGAGCGTCAGCTCGGCTTCGGTGACAGGGATGAACATGTTCACTTCGTCGCTCCAATGCGGGACTTTGCTGCCGGCACCGAGGCCAAGAACCAGATTCTGCTCGGGCAGCGGAATGGGTGTGGCCCAGACGATGCCGAAGGTGCCGAAATTGGTCACGGTGGCGATGCCGGGACGTTTGACGTCGTTCGGAAGGCGGCGCGCACGGGCTTGCTCCACGAGCTTGTTGTAGGTGGGCACCAGTTTGACGAGCGGGGTCTTCTCCACTTCGCGCAGCGTGGGCACCATGACGCCGTCATCGACTTCCACAGCGAAGCCGATGTCGATGGCCAGCGGATGCACGATGCGATTGCCCACCAAGCGTCCGGCAAAGGCGGTGTTCTCAGCGAGCGCCAAAGCAAGCGCACGAATGACGTAAAGCGCGGGGCCGGGCTTGGGGTTCGTCTTTTTGCGATGCGCGAGCATGGCATCCAGCATGATGGGACTGCCCACGGTGGCCAGCGGCCGCGTCCAGCTGCGGCGCATGGAATCCGCCACGGCGATGCGCATCGGCGATGCAGGCGTCATGCGGTGCTGCTCCAGCGCACGCAGGAAGGCTTCGAAATCTTCAACGGTGACCCGACCACCTGCGCCTGTGCCGGGAACACCCGCAAGGTCAGAGGCGTTCAGGCCCAGCTCCAGCATGCGGGCACGCATGCGCGGGGAGATGTAGCTCGCGCCAGTGGCACCGGCAGGCACCGGCAGGCCGCCGACCACGGGCTCAACGGTGGGCTGCCGGGTGGAAATGACGTCGTTGTCGCTGATCTTGAAGTGCAGGTTTTCGACTTCCTCGGCGCCAGTGCGGGCAGCACTCGGGGCAGAGCTCGCAGGCTTGGGTTCATCCACAAGACCAATCGACTGGGCATTTTCCAGGGTGATCTCAAAAGCAGCAAGCGTGGAGCCGACGGCATAGCTGGTCTGCGTGGTGGCCAAGATCTGCCCAATGGTACCGGCACACGGTGCGGTGACGGCCATGGTGGCCTTGTTTGTCTCGACTTCAAAGAGATCGCAGCCAGCTTCGACTGCACGACCGGGCTCGACCAAAATACGAATGATGGTGGCTTCGGCGATGGATTCGCCAAGCTGGGGCATCAAGATGGGAATGGTGCGCATGAATTGGATGCTAAAACGGGAATGCAGAGTTTAATTACGCAGCAGACGACGGAGTGCTGCAGCGATGGTGGAGGTGGTGGGCCGATGCGACTTCCAGAGATTCGGATGGTAAGGGATCGGCGTGTCCTTGGAGTTCAGCCGCATTGGCGGGGCATCCAGCAAATGGAAGCCATCCGTGGTGACGCGGGCGATAATTTCCGCCGTGACCCCGCCCCAGGGGAAGGCCTCGCCGAGGGCGAGCAAACGCCCCGTACGCGCGACGGAGGCAAGGATGGTGTCCGTGTCCATGGGCTTCACGGAGCGAAGATCGACGACTTCGATCTGATAACCATCGAGCTGGAGTTCCTCTGCGGCACGCAGGGCCTCATGCACCATGGCGCTGTACGTCACGATGGTGGCGTGGCGCCCCGGGCGTGCGATACGCGCCTTGCCAATGGGCAGCTCGCGGTCGCCGATCTGGTCGGCTTTGAGATGGTAGTAGAGGAACTTGTGCTCGCAGAAAATGACGGGATCATTCAGCTTCACGCTGTCCAGCAGCATCCAGTACGCATCCTCCACGGTGGCGGGGGTCACGATGACCAGGCCGGGATAGTGCGCGTAGATGGCCTCCATCGACTGGCTGTGAAACGGGCCGCTGCCAGCCGTGCCGCCGGAGGGCAGGCGGATGGTGATGGGGCACGGCACATTCGTGCGCCAGTACAGTGTGGCCGCCTGATTGACGATCTGATTGAACCCGATGGAGGAAAAATCAGCGAACTGCATCTCAATGATGGGTCGCGCGCCCTCCACCGCAGCACCAATGGCCATGCCGACCATAGCGTCCTCGCTGATGGGGGCATCGAAAACGCGATTGGGAAACTCCTTGCTGAGGTTCTTCGTGGCTTTGAACGCGCCGCCAAAGGTGGCGATGTCCTGGCCGTAGAGGAACACAGATGGGTCTTCGCGTAGGGCCTCGTACTGAGCCTCCCGAATGGCTTCGAGATAGGTGATGCTCATGCCTCGTGCTGTCCCTCCACCAGCTCAGCACAGGACAGGGCCTGCCAGTTTTCTTTAAAGGGATCAGGTGCGGGTTCTTTGGACACTTTGGAAACGGTTTGATCGACGTTGCGGCGCACCTCTTCGTTGAGTTCACGCAGTTCGGCGGAGGAAAGCCAGCCGTGATCACGGGCGAAATCTTCGGCCACCTGGAGGCAGTCCCGCGCTGAGGGGTCCTGCCGCTTGGTATCAGGAATGTAGGAGGCGTCATCGTGCTCGCCATGCCCGGCCAGCCGCAGCAGCGTGCCCACGATCATCTGCGGACCACTGCCTGCGCGCGCTTTGGCGGCCGCCATTCGGAAGGCCTTCAGGCAGGAGGCTAGATCCGTGGCATCCACCGTCATGCCTTCGATGCCGTAGCCCGCAGCGCGATCCACCAGATTCTCACAGGCATACTGGCGGGTGTTCGGCGTGGAGTAGGCGTATTGATTGTTCGCGATGCTCACGATGATGGGCAGCTTTTCCACCGCCGCCATGTTCAGGCCTTCATGAAAGGCTCCGGTGGATGTACCGCCATCACCAATGCTGGTGGCACCAATACTGTCCGCCAAAGTGCCCGCCAGACGCCGGGCGAAGAGCCCGCCTGCCACCACCGAGAGCAGGCTGCCGAGGTGGCTGATCATGGCCATGTGTCCCTCTTTCGGACGCCCACGGTGAATATTGCCATCCCGGCCGCGCATGGGGCCTGTGACCGCCCCCAGATAGGTGCGCACCGTATCGATGATCGGCTCGCCAAAAGCTATACGGCCTGCCTGATCGCGGATCAGAGGGCCATAGATGTCCCTGCCCTTCCGCAACTGCACCCCTAGAGCGGCGCTGAAGGCCTCCTGGCCTTTCCCAAGATAAACCCCGCCGACGATACGCCCGCCCGCCCGATAGAGCGAACCAAGCTTCTCCTCCAACACCCGGGACAGCAACATGTGCTGGTAGGTGAGGAGAAATTGATCGCGAAAATCGGCTGTCAGGTCGGTTTCGACGCAGTTAATCGGTGAAGCAAGTGCCACGAGTCTATTTGGTATCAAGCGCAACACTTTCGTCAATAGCGTCGCGGCAAGGAATCCGCTACTATGGCAGAAATTTTAACACAGGTGGCATCCGTCCAGCTTTCGTTGTGACAGTTAGTTTTTAAGATTTTGAGTGACAACAGTAAGGCATTTGAATAAAATACCTTGAAATTTCAATAACAGAGTGCAATTTTAATAAACCAATCCTAATTTTTTAGAATTCCATGGAATCACTCATTGCCACTGCTGCTGCTGATCCCGCATTCTCTGGCTTCCAGCTGCAAAGCTATGGAAGCTTGGTGCTGCCGGATCATCCCATCCGCTTTGGGTTTCAGGTGGATATCGTCCCTGACAACTGCCCTACGAGCATTCTGTTCGGCCTCGTCAGCCGTGATCCCGTCAATGGTGGCCACGCAAAAACCAAAGGCTTTGCCGTGCGGGTGGATCTGGAAATGCGGGAAGTTTGGGACGCCCTGAACAACAGTGGTCTAGTCGGCTGGGTGGAGCACCCCAAAGGACTCGCTGGTTTCACCGATGAAGAGCCCCTGCTCCTAGGATGGGAGATCGAATATCATGGCAATGCCTTGATCCCCAAGCTCGTGGTGGCGGATCAGCAGTGGCTCTATCCGGCCATACAGTGCCCGCATCCCATCGTCATGGAGACCTTGATCGGCTGGGAAGGCGAATGGGACAAAGATCCCCGGAGCACTTTCCTGCACCCGGCGCTCTGGCGCGAACAGATCCCGATGCACTCCGCCCAGCAGCCTGAGGCCATGGCGGCTTAGGCCCGTCAGCAAAGTAGCCATCTCGCTCAGCGAGATGAGCCCAGCGCTCACGCAATGCTGCCACGTTTCGAGGGTTTGAAAGCAATCTCACCATAGAACGCGCCCAGGTCCTCTCGCGGAGCGAGAGGACTACTTTGCTTAACTCAAGCTCCGGCTTGAATCCCGGTGGTTTTCCCGTTACCAGACGGGCTCATGAAAAACACGGAAAGTCGCATCCTCATCACCGGCGGAGCCGGATTCATCGGCAGTGCCCTCGTTTGGGAGCTCAACCGCCGGGGCTGCGAAAACATCGTTGTTTGCGACCGATTGAGCACGGATGAGAAATGGAAGAACCTCGTCCCTCTCAAATTTGCCGACTACATCGACGGCAACGACCTCCTCCAGGCCGTGCAGCACAGCCCGGCCAAGCTCGGCCACTTTGACCACGTCCTCCACCTCGGTGCCTGCTCCGCCACCACGGAACGTGACGCGGACTACCTGATGCGGAACAACTACGAGTTCACCAAGCAGCTCTGCCAGTGGTCGCTCGCCAATCAGACGCGTTTTGTCTATGCCTCCTCCGCTGCCACCTACGGGGACGGTGCCCATGGCATGGACGATCAGATGCCCGACATCCACGCCCTGCGCCCGCTGAACATGTACGGCTACTCGAAGCACCTCTTCGACCTCCACGCCCGGCGCGAAGGCTGGCTCCCAAATATCGTCGGCCTCAAGTACTTCAACGTCTATGGCCCCAACGAAGACCACAAGGCCGACATGCGCAGCCTCGTGCACAAAGCCTGCGGCCAGATCCTCGCCACCGGCAAGGTCCAGCTCTTCAAATCCCACCGCCCCGACTACAAAGACGGCGAGCAGATGCGCGACTTCCTCTACGTGAAGGACGCCATCCGCATGACCCTCCACCTCGCCGAAACCCCAGCCGCCGGCGGCCTCTTCAACCTCGGCTCCGGCGCAGCCCACACTTGGGTCGAACTCGCCACCGCCATCTTCACCGCCCTCGGCAAGGAGCCCAACATCGAGTTCATCGACATGCCGGAGCATTTGCAGTCGAAGTACCAGTACTACACCTGCGCTGACATCACCAAACTGCGCGGCTCAGGGTTCAGCACCGAAATCACCCCGCTGGCCGAAGCCGTGCGAGATTATGTACAGGGGTACCTCGTGCCGGACAAGCGGCTGGGGGATGAGGTGAGTGGCGGTTGATCTGTTTTAACAAACCCAAGTACAGCGACCCGGCATGCGGGACGCACCGATTACTGTCGCGACGCTCTAAGCGTCAATCTCAGGGGGGCCTCTTGCTCGGGCTTGTTGAGCTGTCATCCTCACCCTCAGAGTGCTAGGCTATCGAGAATTCTATTCCAAGGCGAATCTTGCCTTCCAACTATCGGGAATCGGGAGGCGCAGGCCGTAGAGATACCTGATCAACTGCCCTTGGTGAGCCGCTTCGTGCTCCAGCAGGTCAACCATCAGCTTGTTTTGGACATCGGTGAAGGAATTCGCCCCGCGCAATATCTGTGACAAACCTTCGGCAGAGCGCCGAAGAGCGTCGGCCACTGGCATTTTTTCTGTGGTTGAAGCCAGGGAGCACGAGAAACCGGCCCATTGGTTCGCCTTGATGGCCTGGGTATAGCTTTCCCGGGCTCCCACGACGCACCATAACTGCAATCCCACGGTATTCGAAGGAAGGCCGGGCAGCCTGGAGGCCAGCGCGCCGTCGTCAACGGAATCGATCAGGTCGCGATAGAGGACGAACGAGCGATCAAAGCTGTGTGTGATTGTCTCTGAAAGGGACATGATCTAATTTGACGCAATGCTGTAACTGCCTCACGGGGCAATCTTCATAAGGAGTCTCATCTGGATAAAAATCAACAAAGTCTGGCACTGAGTCATTTGCAAACCGAAAGGCCTCAGACTCGCTTTTTCGAAAATCAGTTTCGGAAATCACTACATCTTTGGAGATGCGTCATCATGGGTCTGGCGGACAAATGGGGTGTACTACCACCATGGGTTTACCCCCTTGCTATGCATGCCATTCGCCCGTCATTGACATCCTATGTCAGACAAAATCAAAAAGCGTTTCGGAATCTGGATGGACACGCACCACGCGACCATCATCGGCTACGACCCCGCCGCCGCCGTGTTTACCGTCCTCGGCCATGCCAAGAATCCTGGTCCGGGCTCCAACTCGAGTGAGAATGCCGCGAACCATCTCGAAATCACCCTGGTTCACAAATTCTTCAAAGAGATCGACCACCATCTGGTGAACGCGGATGAGATTCACATCACCGGCAGCGGGACGATTCAGGAGCAGTTCGTGCGCCACCTTGGCGAAACGCCCCAGTTCAAAAAGACGGCCGTTTCCCAAAGCACCTCCAACCCGATGAGTGATGACAAGCTGGTGGAATTTGTGACCCACCATTTCAAGAACTAGGGAAACCCTGATCTAACACCGCATAGACTGGAAAGCCGCAGAGATTATGGGTGGAGACGCTGCCGATGAACCAACCCAGAGCCGCGGTTCCAAAACCTTTGCCTGCAGTGCCGTCTTGCCGCGAAAGATCGTCTTGCCGGTTTGAGAAAGCGTCATGATAACGAACACCGTGTCCATGGTCTTGGCGGATAAGGGCAGTTCAGGGGGGGATGCCAGGCAGGATGGAGAGCGTGTGCAGCAAAGCCTTTGACAGGCAAGGCTTTGCACCAACTGCGTGAGGAGAGGGGCGCGGAACATTGGTGGCACCTGCGGTGCTGGCATGCATCGTTTTCCAGTTCAATTCCAGCTTTGGGCGGCTTTTCGCGGTTCCTCTGGGGCAAAGGCGGGGAGCGCCAGTTCGTTTCCGATTTCCACTCCTAGAGGGTCTTGTGGTGGAAACGAAGAGGAGCAGGGGCGCGGGCACCCGCAGGCATGCCACTGGGGGGGGGCAACAGCCTGAGCCGTCACCGTGCAGCAGGGATCCAAAAAGCGCGACAGTGTCTTGGACTGCGGTGACAGATGCACGGCGCAAGCCTGCATCGGCGGCACCGCTTTCGTGGGGGGGAGGCAGCGTGATGTCCTTCCACAGCACTCTATCCGGCCTGCGAAAGCAGCAGCGCTTTCGAGTGGTGTAGAGAGTCCTGCGGCCCCAGCACGCCGTCCGGCCTGCAAAAGCGGCGTCGCGCCCAGGCTTGCCGCACGCAGTCCAAGACGCTCCGCGCTCGCGCGGGCGTTGGGCTTCCTGCCGCGCGCCACGGCAATCTTGACAGTGTGGACCCCACATCGCGACCAAGGGCCTTGAGGTGGGGGTTCACCCCCTTGTGGGCAAGGCGCTTTGCAAATCACCACAAGCACAGCCCTACGTACATGACATGTCATGTACAGCCACCCACCCCCTGTGACATGCCAGGATTTCATGGTTGTTGATGGCGCTTGCGCGGTAGGTGCCTGATATGATATCAGGCTATGATGTGGTATTCTACCCCCTTGCCGACTGAATGCAAATGCTGTGTGCCACGGGGCGACTATTGCGGGCGGCTCTCCTTGGGAGGGGGGGAATGGCTGGTTTTCCTTCGTTTCTAAATTTGAGCCTCTAGGGGTGGAAACAGGAAACGAGGCAGCAAGGGCGGGCTGGGAGCAGGCGCAAGCGACCTGGGTGGCTTTCCTTGGGGGGTGGTTTTTCTTCGTTTCTAAATTTGAGCCTCTAGGGTGGAAACGGGAAACGAGGCGGCAAGGGTGGGCTGGGAGATGGCGTGGAGCGGCAGGCTCCTACGCGGCGGTCCTGGTCACGAATGCCTTTTTTGGATTCCAGGGGCCATCCCGCCATTCGACAGCGCCGGAAATGCATGCTAAACACCACGCCCCATGTCAGCCCCCACCAACCGTCTCGACGCCCGTTTTGCCCAGCTTCGCACTCAGAAGAAGAAGGCATTCGTCGCCTATGTCTGCGCTGGAGATCCCACCCTGGATGCCACCATCGACATCGTTCTGGCCTTGGAGCGTGCGGGAGCGGATGTGGTGGAGCTGGGCGTGCCCTTCTCTGACCCGCTGGCGGATGGCGTGGTCAATCAACTGGCGGCGGACCGTGCGCTGAAGGCCGGAGCCAGCACACCGAAGGTGCTGGAGATGATCAAAAAGCTGCGCACGCAGTCCCAGGTGCCGCTGGTGCTCTTCACCTACCTCAACCCCGTCTATACCTACGGTTACGAGCGCTTCCACATCGACGCGGCGGCTGCCGGAGCCGATGGCGTGCTGGTGCTCGACCTCCCGCCGGATGAAGTCGCGCAGAATGCGGAGCTCAAGCCGACGCCGGAGCTGCGCCACATCCAGCTCATCGCCCCGACATCCTCGACCGAACGCATCACCAGCATCGCCAAGAGCGCGGAAGGCTTCGTCTATTACGTGAGCCGCCTCGGCGTCACCGGCGCGCAGGTGGAAGTCGCCTCGGGAATCGCCGAGCAGGTGGCCATCATCCAGGCAGCCACGGACGTGCCAGTGTGCGTGGGCTTCGGCGTCTCCAATCCCGCCCAGGCTGCCGAGATCGCCAGCAAAGCGGATGGCGTCGTTGTCGGCAGCGCCATCGTAAAGTTGATTGAGCAGAACGGTTCGTCCCCCGATTGCGCCGCGAAGGTGGAAGCTTTCGTGAAGCCCCTCGTGGACGCCGTCAAAGCTCTGGCTTGACCCCACACGCCTCTCAGTTCTGCGTTCGTCATTCCTCATTCTGGTTTCGTCATTCCTTTCTTCCTGCCTTCCTCATTCTAAACTCCCTTTCCGTATGACTCTCTCCTTCACCAAAATGAACGGCGCCGGCAATGACTTCGTCATGCTGGACAATCGTGACCTTTCCATCTCGCTGACCCAAGAGCAGATCGAAAAACTCTGCGACCGCCATCGCGGCATCGGCGCTGATGGTCTGCTCTGCGTGGAGCCCGCCACGGCGGACGGCGACTTCAAGATGCGCTACTACAACGCCGACGGCGGCGAGGCCGAGATGTGCGGGAATGGCGCGCGCTGCTTTGGCCGCTTTGTGAATCATCTGCATGGCGACAAGCTCGTGAAGATCCGCTTTGAGACCCTCGCCGGCATCATCTCCGCCGAGTTCGAAGGCGAGCACGTGCGCATCAACATGAGCGCCCCGCACAACCTCAATCTCTCCCAGCACCTCGAAGTGTCCGGGGCCGGACTGACCGTGCACAGTGTGAACACCGGCGTGCCGCATGCCGTGGTGATGGTGGATGATCTGGAAGCCGTGCCCGTGCGCGAGTGGGGCGCCTCTCTGCGCTTTCACGAAGCCTTCAAGCCCAAGGGAACGAATGCGAACTTCGCCAAAGTCATCGCCCCCGGCAGCATCGCCATCCGCACCTACGAGCGCGGAGTCGAGGATGAAACCCTCGCCTGCGGCACAGGCATGGTCGCCTGCGCCCTCGTTTACCACGAACTCACCGGCGAACCCAGCCCCATCAGCGTCCTCGTCAAAGGCGGCGACACCCTCAAAGTCGGCTTCGAAGAGCCAGACAAGAGCGAGTATGCGAATGTGACGCTGTTTGGACCGGCGGACTTTGTTTTCACAGGGAGCGTCTCGATCTAAGCGAGAGCTTTCCTGACGACTGAAAATTGAGAACTGAAAACTGGGAACTGCAAATTGTATGAGTGCGCAGAAGTCATCGCTGGCCCTAGCGGACGAGATGGAAGAGCGGTTCCTGGAGTTTGCGGCGCGCATTTGCGCATTGGTGGAAGCGCTGCCGGACACCAAGACCGGCAGGCACATCTCCGGGCAGCTCATCCGCTGTGGCACCTCTCCAGCCCCCAATTACGCCGAAGCCTGCGCAGCAGAAAGCCGCAATGACTTCACCCACAAACTCGGCATTGTGCTGAAAGAGCTGCGTGAAACTCGCATCTGGCTGAAGCTGTCAGTTAAGACGGCCACTATGAAAACCTCCCGCCTCAATCCGCTGATCGATGAATGCACCGAACTGATGAACATCATCGGCAAATCCATCGTGACGGCCAAAGCCAACTCACCCGCCAAGAAGGCCCGCAGAGCCTAGCGGGAGGCCACAATTTCCAATTTTCAGTTTTCATTTCCCAGTTTTCAGTCCGACAAATCCGCCCTTTCCCCTATCGCTACCATGTTCGCCGGAACCCACACCGCTATCGTCACCCCTTTTCGCAACGGCCAAATTGATGAAGCCGCGCTCAAATCGATCATCGACTTCCAGTTCGACAATGGCGTGACGGGTGTTGTGCCTTGCGGCACCACGGGCGAGTCCCCCACGCTCGACTATGACGAACACGAGCAGGTGGTGAAACTGACTGTCGAGTTCGCCAAAGGTCGCGGCATCGTCATGGCGGGCACGGGATCGAACTCCACCCGCGAGGCCATCGAACTCACGCAGGAAGCCGAAGCAGCAGGTGCCACGGCATCGCTGCAGGTAGCGCCGTATTACAACAAGCCGACGCCTGAGGGCCTGTATCAGCATTTCAAGGCCATCGCCGACAACACAAAACTGCCCATCATGCTTTACAGCATCCCGGGACGCTGCGGCATTGAGATCGGTCTGGAAGTACTCGTCCGTCTCGCGGAAAACTGCCCGAACATCCGCTCGATCAAGGAAGCCGGCGGCAATCCCGAACGCGTCAGCCAGATGAAGCAGATCCTTCCAGCGGACTTCGAGATCATGTCCGGCGACGACGGCCTCACCCTGCCATTCATGTCCGTGGGTGGCGTCGGCATCGTCAGCGTCGCCTCCAATCTCATTCCGAAGCCCATCAGCGAGATGGTCCAGTTCGCCCTCAAAGGCGACTACGCCTCGGCGCTGCAGATCCACACGAAGTACTACCCGCTCTTCGCGGCGTTCCTGAAGCTCTCCACGAATCCCATCCCGATCAAAACCGCGATGTCCCTCGCCGGCCACTGCACGGATGAACTGCGCCTGCCAATGACCGGCATGGAGCCAGAGAAAATCGCCGAGCTGACCGCCACGATGAAGAAGCTGGGGATCATTGGCTAACGACTGTGTGGCGCGAGAACGCCTCGCGCCGCTTCCCCTTCATTCTGAGCTTTTCAGATAAGGCTCGGCCAGAGGCAGCCAAGGGTGGATCACGCCATAATCGGCGATCTCCTTTCCGAAGGCAGTGCTCATGAAACGGGCGTTGGGAATCATGCCCACCCGGCCGAGATCAAGCCGGTCAGCATCCCAGCATGAGCCGATCGTGGGATCGTCGTGGTGCTCGCCGTCGGTGTGCCAAATGCAAGCGAAGCGAAACAATTCGTAGTCCTCATCGGAGAGATCGAAGAGGTGGCCGCGAAAATCCGCCGCAAAATCCGCTCCTCGTTCTCCGTGGCCGGGATCCCAGCCATCGTTCTCGCGCCGGCTGTCGTGAAAAAGAGCGAACAACCGCACCACATCAATTTTGGCACCTGTCCTCGCAGCCAGGATGCAGCCGTTCCGCTCCACCCGCCGCCAGTGATCAGGCCCGTGCACAGAATAAGGATCGCGATGATTTGGCGCAAGAGTCACAGCGGTCCAGATGCGGTGGTAGTCGATGGGTAGCGAAATCATTGGTCTCCTGGCGGTGGATTCGGACTTTTCATAACATTCCTGCCCATGAGATGGGGTTATGCATCAGGATGAAACTTTCATGATCTGAATCTGCATCGCTCCAAGTGTTCACGAATGGCATGCACCTCTTCTTTGTGAATGAGTCCGTCCTTCGGGCGAATACACAGCCCATCATCCCAAGGATCACCCTCGATCTGAAATGTGTGTCCGCCCAAAACGAATTCTGCATAGACCCCAATGCCTGTCCATAAATAGTACGGTTTCCGTGGCAGGACCACACCTGGCAGCTGCGAAAGACATTGGTACAGCGGACGATATTCGATGCCATATACCTCGCAGTAAGTATCTCCATAAACTTGAACTTCCCAAGTCGATGAGGGTTGAAGCAAGGATTTGAAAAAAGCGATCATGTGTTTGAGCTGTGCCGTCGCGAACGCAAGCTCATTGTTAACCTCCGCTTGGACTCCCCGCCGTCAAGCTATGACACAAGTGGCATCCACGTGTCCACGCTGGACAGCCAGCCGCCGATGCGGCATCAATAGGGCATGAAGTTTCTGCGCCACCTGTGCCTTCCTTTGCTGCTGGGGCTTTCCAGTTGCACCTACATTGAAAACAAGCTGGGGGGCTTGGCACCCAAAAAATCGTCGAAGGACAAACGCGTCGGCGAGGCCAAGGTGATTGGGGTCATCGAGCTGGTGAACCCGGAGCAGAACTATGTGCTCATCAATTGTGAGCGGCGGGTGGATATCCCGGCAGGGAGCGAAATCATCTCCCAGGGAGTCAACGGCACCGATGCGAAGCTCAGAGTGACGCCGGAACGCAAGGGCAACTACATCACTGCGGACATCACCCAGGGAACGCCACAAGTGCGCGATCTGGTGCTCTATCAGGTCAAGCGCGATGAACAGCCCGCAGCCACAACGATGACCGCATCGGGCGCCATCGTACCTCTAGCCCCGGTGATGCAGGCCGATGTCATCCCCCCGCTGGATGCCCCATTTCAGCCGATGGCCCCGGTACAACCTTCGTTCGTCCCGGCACCGACAGCCCCACCGCCGCTGCGCCAAGCGCCACAGTCCCCTGCCCCGCCTCCAGCCGAAGAACCTGCGGCAGATCTGAGCAAACTGCCGCCCGTCATCCGATGATCGCCGAAAGTGAGGCCCTCGCACGTGTGCTGGCAGAGGTGACGCCGCTGCAGGCCGTGCCAACACCATTGCTGGACGCGCTGGATCGCTATGCCGCGCAGGAGGCGACCGCCACGGTGCCGATCCCAGCCTTTGATCAATCTGCGATGGATGGCTACGCCCTTGTCGCTGCTGAGAGCACGACAGCACAACCGCTGCGAGTATCGGGCGAACAAGCTGCGGGGCTGGATGGCGGACAGCGTCTCCAAAGGGGCTGTGCCATACGTATTTTCACTGGAGCCCCGATGCCCGCCGGAGCCGATGCCGTCATCATGCAGGAAGATGTGCGGCGTGAGGGAGATGCCATCGTCTGCACCGATCCGGTCGTCGCCGGGGAAAACATCCGGCGCAAGGGGGAGGATCTGTGCCAGGGCCAGTTCGTGCTGCGTGCGGGAGAGCAGTTCACACCCGGACGAATGGCCTTGCTGGCCTCTCAGGGGCTTGATCAAATCTCCGTGCATGCGCTGCCGCGTGTGGCGGTGCTGAGCACCGGAGATGAACTGGTTCCACCCGGTTCCGGCCCGCTGCAGGCCGGGCAGATTTACAACACGAACGGACTCATGCTGCGCGGTATGCTGGCGCAGATGGGCATTCGCACCAGCACTCAGGCCCACTGCCGCGATGATCTGCACAGCACCACCGAGACGCTGAGGGAACTGCTGCAGACACATGATGTCGTGCTGATCAGCGGTGGTGTTTCCGTCGGTGATCATGATCAGATCAAGCCCGCGCTGAAAGAGCTCGGCATCGAGCCCGGGCTCTGGCGTGTGAAGGTGAAGCCCGGCAAGCCGTTTCTGTTTGCCCGATCTGAACAATCCTTCGTCTTCGGCCTGCCGGGGAATCCGGTCTCATCCTTCGTGACCTTCCTGCTGTTCGTGCGTCCAGCACTGCTTAAAATGATGGGAGCTGCCGATGCCCAGCTCAAGCCGCGCCTGATCCCTGCGACCGCCGGGACTGCGCTCTCCAACCCCGGTGACCGGCCCCACTATCTGCGCGGCACATTTACCCACGGACAATTCAAGCCCTTCGGCCTGCAGCAGAGCCATGCCCTGCTTTCCCTGAGCCGTGCGGATGCGCTGCTGCGGCTGGAGGCCGGACAAAATCTGCAGGCGGGAGATGCCGCGGAAGTGTGGTTGCTGGATTGATTGGTTGCGCACCCTGCGCGGCCATCCATTCTGCCGGTCTTCACATGGAACACGTTCTCGTCATCACCCGCCAGCTCTTCGATCAACTCGGCAGTTTTCAAGGTTTTCAAGCCGATGCCACGCGCTATTTGCACGCGATGCTGACGCCCGGCGCCAATCACTTCATGGAACGCCCTGCTGCTGAAAAAGATCCCACTCACAAGCAGCTCATCCCCTATGCCATCTTTCATCATGCGGGCAGTTATGTGAGCTACACTCGCGGCGGCAGCTCGGGAGAGAAGCGCCTCGTGGCCAAGCGCTCCATCGGCATCGGCGGTCATATCAATCCGGTGGATGCAGCTCAGGACGGCCTTGGTGAAACGATGTACTACAACGGCGTCGAACGTGAGATGGCCGAAGAGCTGGTGATCGGCGGCACTCATACGCAGAAAGTCATCGGCCTGATCAATGACGACGCGACGGAAGTGGGCAGCGTGCACCTCGGCGTGGTGCATTTCTTTGACCTCAGCAGCGACGATGTGCAGTCCAATGAAGACGCCATCCAGGACCTGCGCTTTCACACGTTGGAAGAGCTGCATGCCATGCGCGACCAACTTGAAACCTGGTCACAGATTTGCGTGGACCATCTCTGGAACGTTCAAAAATAATTGATATTGATGCGTCCATAAGAAACGCTTGTCTCTTGAGGCAACGAGTGTTTCTCTTACTTTAATGGAAGAATCATCACTCAGCGCCGCAGCAACCCCCATCGCTTCGCTGAACCCACCCGCTCCTACCAGCAGCTCTGCGGAGGATCGCATCCTGGTGGACAGAGCTCAGGCGGGTGACACGCGCGCCTTTGATGACCTCGTGCGTAAATACACGCCCAAGCTCTACGGCTTGGTTTATAACATGACCTCGAACCGCGAGGACACCGCGGATCTGCTGCAGGATGTGTTTGCCAAAGCCTATCGCTCCATCAAGCGCTTCATGGGCAAGTCTTCGTTTTACACATGGATCTATTCCATCGCGGTGAACATGACTTTGAACTTTCTTAAGAAGCGCGGACGGCATCACAAAGTCAGTCTTGACGATGTAGATACGGGCATTGAGAACGACCCAGATTTCATTCGCGTCACCACGGCCAACTCGGGCACGCTGCGCGAAGTAAACATCCACGAACTGCAGAAAAGGTTGAACGCAGCCATGATGAAGCTGTCGGAGGATCATCGTACGGTGGTGACCTTGTACGACGTCCAAGGTCTCCAGCATGCCGAAATCAGCAAGATATTAGGAGTCTCGGAAGGGACTGTCAGATCACGATTGTTTTATGCTCATCGCCTGCTCCAAACTTATCTTGAAGACTTCGTTAAATAATAACGTTTGCCATCAACACCAAGAAACAACAATCCACAGCACGCCATGAGTGAGTTTGAAGACATCCAGCGGTTGATTCGATTGAAGCGGTTTGAACAGCCTGAGGAAGGATTTACCGAAAATTTTCTCCAGCAGTTTCATCAGAGACAGCGGGCTGAAATGCTGCAGCAGTCGTCTTTGGATTTGTTCCGGGAGCGTCTCGCTACTTGGTGGAGCAATCTTCTGGTGCCCAAATGGGGCATGGTGGCAGCGGCGGTTTCTGTCTGTGCCATGAGCCTCTGGCTGCTCTCGCATCCTGCCGAAAAGCCCGCCGCGGCACTGACCGCAGCACCTGTCGTTCCTGAGAAGCCCTTCGTTCTCAAACTGGACCTGAGTGATATTCCCCTGGCACGTATGGCTGAGCATGACGATGCCACGCTGTCCGACATGCTGCTTCGCAACCATCTGGAAGTCCGCCCTGCCCTGGAAGGCAATGTGTTGCCTGCAAGTGGCTGGCAGCAGCCCTCGCTGCGCAATGCCACCCCCGCCGTACAGGCTGGTCTCGAAGGCATGCTGGGCAAATAAGCCCTGCGCTCTTCGGCCAAGGCGGCCAACAGCCCCAGGCAGGTGAAAACTTCCCTTTGCCAGCAGGGCTCCCCCGGCGTAATCCTCGCTCTGCTCATGGGAAACCGCCCTGACATTTGCCCAACCATCCGAATTAGTTTCGGACTCATCTGCGCCTGACGCCGCCGGAAGAGTCCGTTGTCATGCATGCCTGCGCTGAATGCGCTCCCGGCAGCCGGCGTCCCGAAACTCATGGCAACCGCTAGTCCGGCCTGTTTTCTCGTTGCACCCACCTTCCATCTCTTCATTTCCCCTCCCCACATGTCTCCAGTTACCATCTATGACACCACCTTGCGTGACGGCACGCAGGGCACCGGCATCTCCTTCAGCACCCTCGATAAAATCCGCGTCGCGGAAAAACTCGACGAATTCGGCGTGCACTACATCGAAGGCGGCTGGCCCGGCTCCAACCCCAAAGACGCCGCCTTTTTCGAAGAAGCCGCCAAGCGCTCATGGAAGACCGCGAAGATCACCGCCTTTGGCATGACCCGCCGTGGCAAGATGAAGGTCGAGGACGATCCTCAGGTCAAAATGCTGCTCGATGCGAAAACGCCTGCGGTCACCGTGGTGGGCAAAACCTGGGCGCTGCACGTCACCGAAGTCTTCCAGGTCAGCTTGGAAGAAAACCTCGCCATGATTTCCGACACGGTGGCCTACTTGAAAAAGCATGGCCGTGAAGTGCTCTATGATGCCGAGCATTTCTTCGACAGCTTCAAGGAGGACCCGGAATACTCTCTCAAAACCATCAAGGCCGCGCAGGATGCCGGAGCAGACCTCATCGTGCTCTGTGAAACCAACGGCGGAGCCTTGCCTGAGTTTGTCGAGGAGACAACGCGCCAAGTCATCGCTCATCTCGGACGCCCCGTCGGCATTCACACGCATAACGACGGCGGTGTCGGTGTGGCCAACGCCCTCGCGGCCGTGCGTGCCGGCGCCTGTCAGGTGCAGGGCACGATCAATGGCTACGGCGAGCGCGTGGGGAACTGCAACCTCACCACCATCATGCCCAATCTGCAGATCAAGATGGGCATCGATCTCGGCATCGACCTCACCTCCCTGCGCGATCTCGCCAACTTCGTCGATGAACTCGCCAACGTGCCGCATGACATCCGCGCCCCCTACGTGGGCGTGGCCGCGTTCACGCACAAAGGCGGCCTGCATGTGCATGCGGTGCAGAAACTGGCCCGCACCTACGAGCACGTGGATCCCACGCTCGTCGGCAACCAGCGCGTCATCACCATCTCGGACATGTCCGGCCAGTCCAACGTGCTGGTGAAGGCCGAGGGCATGGGCTTCAAATTCGCCAAAGGCGATCCCCGCGTGCAGACCATTCTCACCGAGGTGAAGCGCCTCGAAAGTGAAGGCTACGAATTCGAAGCCGCCGAAGCGTCCTTCGAGATGCTCATCCGCAAGCAGCTCGGCCAGCACCAGCCGGTGTTCAATCTGATCGAGTACCACTCCACGCACCGCTTCCACGGCGGCGAGCATGGCTTTGAAACCTGCGAAGCCACCATCAAACTCGATGTCGGCGAAAGCCGTGTTTACACCGTCGATGAAGGCGACGGCCCCGTGAATGCACTCGACAATGCCCTGCGCAAAGCCCTCCTGCCCTTCTTCCCAGCGCTCAAAGACATGCGTCTGGCGGACTACAAGGTACGCATCATCGACGGCGGCACCGGCACGGCAGCCAAGACCCGCGTGCTCATCACCAGCACCGACGGCAATGCCACCTGGGGCACCGTCGGCGTCAGTTGCAACATCATCGACGCGAGCTGGAAGGCGCTCGTCGATGGCATCGAATACTTCCTGCTCAAGCGGGCGGCACAGTAGCCATCTCGCTCCGTCGAGATGAGCTGAACGTGGCCGCTCTTGCGGAACGCCTGCATCAACCCCAATGCAACGGCCTGCGAAAGCGCTGAGCCACTCTCGCGGAGCGAGAGGGCTACTGTACCTTCATGCCCGCTGCCTCCAGCACTGCCAGCAGATCTGGCGGCAGCGGTGCTTTGACGGTGAGCTGCTGACCCGACGCGGGATGCTTCAGGCTCAGTTCAGACGCATGCAGAAACAGCCGCTTGGCCAGGATGGTTTTGCGCAGTTTGCGGTTCAGATCAAACGAGCCGTATACATCATCCCCAACCAGCGGAAGCTGCCTTGAAGCCGCCTGCACGCGAATCTGATGCGTCTTGCCGGTGATCAGCTCAACTTCGAGCAGGACCACGCGATTGAGTGCATTCGCCTCAAGCACCCGGTATTTTGCCTCCGCATTCGGACGCGCTCCATGCCTCACCGTCGTGCGCACCTGGTTTTTAGCATGCGCTGTGATCAGATGATCCAGCCACACGCCCTCAGGCTTGGCAGCACTGCCGCTGCATAGGGCGAGGTATTTTTTTCGCACCAACTCCGCTTCAAAAGCCGCACGGCATGCGGCGGCCGTTTTTTCGTCCTTAGCCCCTAGCAACACACCCGAGGTGTCCTGATCCAAACGATGCAACAGCCACACCATTCCAGCCGCCGTTTTGAAACAGCGCCGGTCATGGTCATAGCTGCCTTCAAACGCCGCCATCTGCGGCTTGCCAGCCTTGGGGTTCGGGTGCGAGAGCACCCCATGAGGCTTGTTCACGACAATGAGGAAACGATCCTCATGCAGGATGTCGCAGCGGGTCATGGCGGAGGCGGGAGTCATTGGGGCTGATACTTCTGCACCAAGTACTCTTCCAGCGCATCGTACCAGTTGCGAATCTCACCGCCCAGCAGGCTTTGCAATTTCGCATTGCTCATCACGGTCATCAGCGGTCGTGGTGCCTTGAGCTGGGTGAGGCAGGCCAGCTCGATGGGCTGCACCGTCGTGGTTTTGACTGGCACCTCCAGCCGGGCGGCAATCGTGAGCGCAGCCTCAGCCCAGGAATGCCAGGAAGCGACACCGCTGTTGCACAGATGCAGCACGCCGCAGGTTGTCGGATGCCGGACAATGAGTTGTTCGATCCAGCCGCAGATGTCTGCGTTGCTTGTCGGCACTGAAATTTTATCTGCCACGGCACTGAGGTCGTCGGTCTGCAGCGCCCGCTGAATGATGTTGTCAGGATGGCTCGGTTTGTGGGGGCCAAACAACCACGAAACACGTGCCACAAGAGCGCCTGGAGATGCCTTGAGCACCGCCTGCTCTCCGGCAAGCTTGGTGCGGCCGTAGACATTCACTGGGACGGTTTCGTCTGTTTCGAACCACAGGTCACGTGCCTCGGCTCCGAACACGTAGTCGGTGCTGAAATGAATCATGCGTGCCCCACGTGCCTGACAGCATTCGGCCAGAATCTGCGGTGCCACCACATTGGCCAGGAGGGCGCGCTCAGGCTCTATTTCGCAAACGTCCGGGCTGGTCATGCCTGCGGCATTGAGCAGCACATCAAATTTCTGTGACGCCAGCTTCGCAGCGATGGAATCAGGCCGCTCAAAATCCAAGTCCGCACGCCCCCATGTGATGGTTTCAAAATTGACCGCGAAATGCCGGTGCAAGGCACGCCCCAGGCCACCTGTGGCGCCGAGAATGAGGATGCGAGGGGCTGGCATGTCCCATGCTTGCCATGCCTCCCGCACTTGCAAAGCCAAAAGGCATGTCCAAGATAGGCGCACGACTGATTAAGGATGAATGAGTGATGCACAGCCTAGGATTGTAATTATCGGCGCCGGCCTTGCGGGGCTGGCCTGTGCACGTGTGCTTGCGGCGGCAGGTCGGCCCTTCACGATTTTGGAGGCCTCCAACGCCGTTGGCGGCCGTGTGCGCACCGACGTAGTGGATGGCTTCCTTCTCGACCGCGGCTTCCAAATCTTCCTGCCTGCGTATCCTGAGGCCAAGAGAGTGCTGGACTATGAGGCGCTTGACCTATGTTCGATTTACCGTGGCGCGGATGTCTTCGTAAAGAATCGTTTCCACCGCCTGGCGGACCCTCTGGCCCATCCGCTCACGGCACTGAAGAACTTCAACGAAGCAATCGTCACCCTGCGTGACAAATGGACCACGCTGCTGCTGCGCAAGGAGGTTTTCGGCCTGCGCGAACCTCCGCGAGACATCGTAGAAATGGAATCGGAGGACTATCTGCGCGACTTTGGCTTCTCTGAAAACATGATCGACCGCTTCTTCCGCCCGTTCTTCGGCGGAGTGTTTCTCGAGAAGGATCTGCGCACCAGCGCACGCATGATGCTGTTTTTGTTTGCCATGTTTGACCGGGCGGGCAGCGCGGTTCCAGCACGAGGCATGCAGGCGATCCCGGATCAGCTTGCCATGGCTCTGCCTCCGGGCAGCCTGCGGCTGAATGCTCCAGTGTCTGCTGTGCGCGCCGGTGAAGTCACTCTGGACACCGGCGAAGTGATTCACGCCGACCACGTCATCGTCGCGGTCAGTGAAGAAGTGGCCCATCGGCTGCTGCCAGCCGCTGAAAAAACCACCCTCCTTCCCAGCCGCTCCACCACCTGCATGTATTTTGCCACGGATGAGCTGCCGCCGGGCGATCCCATTCTGCATCTGGATGGTGATGGCCGCGGTCCGGTCAACAGCATCCTCGCGCTCTCACGTGTCTCACCACACTATGCGCCGCCGGGACAGCACCTCATCTCCGCCTCCATCATCGGTGCGCCATCCAGCACTGAATTGGAACAGGTCGTACGCGAGCAGATGCGCACATGGTTCGGAGAGGCCGTCGTCTCCAAATGGCGTCACCTGCGCACCTATCAGATTCGTCATGCGCAGCCGGAGAGCAGACAGCTACGGCTCGGTGACAGCCCGCTTGCCAGCGTGATCCAGCCCGGTCTCTACCGCTGCGGCGACTGGTGTGAGCATGCCTCAATCAACGGCGCACTTCTCAGCGGCCGTCGATGCGGAGAGGCGGTAATGAAAGCGTTGGGAGAACCGAGCCCGGATTAGGCGTGGCCGGAGCCGACTCTGTTGGCAGCACAAAGGGGTTGATCGTGGCAGCAGCGTTGTTGAGCCGCACCTCTACTTTCGTCACTCCAAACTTGTCCGGCTTCTTCTCAGCAATCGCACGCAGTTCCTGGGCGACGCCCTCAATATCGGCTCGGTTCTTGAGATCTCGGATCGTCACCGTGGTGTAGCCCGGACCTGCCTGCACTTCGATCTTGCTCGCGGGCACCCCCATGTCCACGTGAATGAGTTTTTCCCAAGCACTCGCATGCTGCAGGTCCGGCAGCAGGATGAGCCCGGCTTTGTGCAAGCGCGCGTCTTCCTTTAAATCACGATCAGGTGCAGATGTGGTGCTGTCCTGCTTGTGCTGGCAGGCGACGAGACAGACGATGGCAACGAGGGGAAAAAATCGGGGAATCACAGTTTGATAAAGGCCTTCTGTTTATACAGCCACCAGCAGACCAGCCAAAGCACAAAAAGCACGCCACAACGCTCGATGACCGGTGCCCAATACGCAGGAAAGGCCGTCTCCGGCAGATGCTTGTGCAGATTCTCGTTGATCCAGCCTGCGCACAGGCTGTGCAGCAGATAAATCACAATGCTGTTCGTGCCCACGACCACCAGCGGGTAAACCAGCCGCCGCATGCCGATGATCTCCACCAGCCAGTAAAAGACCGAAAGAAGGATGAGCACCCAGCCACCGCTCAGGATGGTCCATGAGGGCGTCCAGATGCGTTTCACCACTGGCAGCAGCGTATACTGATCGAGCTGCGCCCCCACCACAGGCAGGATCTTGAAATCAAGCGCCGTGCCCACCACCACCAGCAGTATGCCGGTGACCAGCAGCGTGGTACACCTGCCACGCTCTGTTTTCAGACTGCGCATCAGAAAGTCTCCCGTGACTGCACCACCGAGCATGGTGGCGAGCGCCGGGATGAAGTTCAGCGTCTGATAGCCACCGGGGTTATACTGGAACGCCTGCTCCCGGGGCAGCATATTGAGAAACCAGCGGTCAAACGCAGCTGCCGCATTGGTATGAATGTCCCAATGCCCGGCGAAGCCTGGCAGTATCGCATGCTCTGTACCTTTCATTCCCGCAATGGCGGCGAGATCCTGCGAGGTTGGCAATGGGTGATCGATAAAGAACCAGGTGTAGCCCACCAGAATCAAAATGATCGCAGAGAGCATGTACTCCCAGCCCATGCGTGAGAACAGAAAGAGCAGGAAATAGCCGAGCCCGATCTGAGCCAGCACATTGGTAAACAGAAACACCGTGTGCTTGTCACCCGCATGCGTGGCCAGCAGCACCCCCAGCGCGACCAGCAAGATGGAGCGAGAAAGCGCATGCCAGGCCATGCCAAAGAACGACTGCCCGTGCTCACGCCTCTTCGCATACGAAAACGGCACCGCCATGCCCACCATGAACATGAAACTCGGCTGGATCAGATCCCACAAGGAACACCCCTGCCAGTCCTGATGCGCGAACTGCGGTTTGATGAACTCCCAGACGGAGCCTGGATGCGCCGCCGCCATCTGCGCTATGCCAAAGCCCGAGGAGGCCATCAGCAGCATGATGAAGCCTCGAAAAGCATCGAGGGATAGAAGACGTTGGTTTGAAGTGGTCGGGTTCATGGAGCAACCACAAACGTCACTCATGCAGGCCTGCTATCGAAAGCCGTGCAGGTACTGATTAGGCAGCCTTAAGTACCTCGTGCGTGTGGATTGCAGGATTCACAATGTCACGCACAAACTGCGCCGGCTCGGCGCCTGTACCAAAGACATAGATCCGAGTCCGCAGGGTCAGCTTCTTGATCTCAAAACCCGGATTCTGGGTGCTGCGGTAATAATTGAGGATCATTTCTTTTTCCAGATCCAGAGCCGCACCCTTCATCCCGTATTCGAGCACAAAGGCGGCTTTCTCAAACGCCGGCTGGCCGCCGATGCGGGCCTCCTGGCTGATGGCATCGATCAAAACCTTGTCCACAAAAGCCTTCAGCGCCGCCTCATCCCCCTCGAATTCGATCTTGTACACACGCCCCTCGCGGTATTTCAGCGGCAGCGGGTGGGGAGCGTAAAGCAGCTTGTGACAGTCGCTTTCAGTGTCGAACTTACCTAGGATTTCAAAAATTTGGGTCACGTGGGTGGCGGGGATGGTTGCCTGCCTTCACTAGCAAGAACGCCCGCCCGTGCAAGCCCGCAGCCACCTCCCGCGAATCCCTCTTGCCTCCCCTGCCCCGGCCTGCTAGAACTGCACAGTTATGCCGCGCATTCAATTCACCACTCCTGACGGTGCCTCTGGCGCCCTCGAACTCGACGCCGAACGCATGTCCGTGGGACGTGCCGATGACAACCAGCTCGTCATCGCTGAAGATTCCGTGTCCAGTCACCACGGTGAGTTCGCCTTTGACGGCAGCAGTTGGACGTTCACCGACCTCGGCTCCACCAACGGCACCAAAGTCGGCGGTTCCCGCGTCGAAAACATCATTCTCGCTTCTGGCGGTGCGTTTCAGCTCGGCAATGTGAACTGCGTTTTCTTTGGCGATGGCGATGAAGAAGCCTATTCCTCCCAGTCCGCAACGGTTTCCACTCCATCCAGCGGCTATGGCGTCCTCCCTTACAACGGTCGTATGCGCACGGGCTTTGGCCCGAAGGTGAAACAAAAAAATCCTGGTGGGGCAATGCTGACACTGCTCGGAGTGGCCGGCCTTCTGGCCTGCGGTGCCGCCGTCTATTTCGCCAATCTAATGGGAGCATCCTGAGACAGACAAAAAAAGCACGCGCTCGCGATCACCGCTCCGGTTCGGAGCACTCCAGCGGTCCCTCCGGCTGCCTTGGTACGGTCTGCGCGTCATGAAAACAAAATTTGCGGCTTCATCATGCCGCCATTCAAAGAAAAGAATCCATGTCTAATACAATCATTGTCGGTGCCCAGTGGGGCGATGAAGGAAAAGGTAAAATCGTCGACTACCTCACCGAAAATACGGACGTCGTCGTCCGTGCAGCCGGTGGCAACAACGCCGGCCACACCGTCATCAGCAACGGCACCAAGTACATTCTTCACCTCATCCCCTCCGGCATCCTGTGGAAGGACAAGATTTGCGTCATCGGTAACGGGGTCGTCATGGATCCCACCGGCTTGCTCGCAGAAATGGCCAAGCTACGCGGCCAGGGTGTGACCATCACCCCAGAAAATCTCCTCATCAGCGAAACCGCCCACCTGGTGATGCCCTACCATCGCGGTCTGGACAAGGTGCGCGAAGCCAAGCGTGGCGACAAAAAGATCGGCACCACCGGTCGCGGCATCGGCCCAGCCTACGCCGACAAAGTCGAGCGCGACGGTCTGCGCACCATCTTGATGACCCAGCCGGAGATCTTTGAAGAAGAACTTCGCGACCGCCTGGCCCGGCACAACGTCACTTTTGCTGAACTCGGCGTCGAACTCATCCCCGTCGAAGAAACCGTCAAGGAAATGCTCGAAGCCGCCAAAACGCTGGCTCCGCACATCACCAACACCACGGTGTATCTGCATGAGGCCATCAAAGCCGGCAAGAGCCTGCTGTTTGAAGGCGCTCAGGGCACCTATCTCGACATCGACCACGGCACCTATCCCTTCGTCACTTCGTCAAACACCACCTCCGGCGGTGCCTGCACCGGCTCTGGCGTCCCTCCGCGCATGATCGACAAGGTCGTCGCTGTGGGCAAAGCCTACACCACCCGCGTCGGCAGCGGTCCATTCGTCACTGAGAACGATGCCATCGGCGACATGCTGCACAACATGGGCCGCGAATTCGGCGCCACCACCGGCCGCGCCCGCCGCTGCGGCTGGCTGGACTCCGTGCTCGTCCGCTATGCTGTCATGGTCAATGGTGCCGATGAACTCGCCATCACCAACCTGGACGGTCTGGACGGCCTGGACACCATCCAAATCTGCACCGCCTACACCCTGCGCGGCAAGACCATCCACTACCCGCCGAGCACGGCCGCTGACCTGGAAGCCTGCGTACCTGTCTATGAAACCCACCAGGGTTGGAAGCAGGATCTCAGCGGCATCAGGAAATTCGCAGACCTCCCGCCGCTGGCCAAAGCCTACCTCAAACGCCTCGAAGAACTGACCGGAGCCCGCGTGAGCCTCGTCGGCATCGGACCGGACCGCGAGCAGACTCTCATCGCATGAGGTCACATTCCAGTTGACGCCCGGCCTCATTCCCCTATTTTCACGCCCCTTTTCCCAAACCACCTAGACCCGTTTATGACCGAAATTCAGATCCGCAAAGGCGAGCCCGTTGACCGCGCTCTCAAACGCCTCAAGACCCGCCTCGAAATGGACGGCATCCTTGAAGAAGTCCGTCGCCTGCGTGCGCATGAGACCCCCAAAGAACGCACCAAGCGCAAAGCCCGTGCTTCTGCCAAGCGTGGCAAAATCCGCTATCGCTTCACCCTGCCAAAGGCCCCCGGCGCTCCCGAGTCCCCTGTTTCCGCATAATCCGGCATAGGGAAAAGAACATTTAAAAGGGCGGGTTCATCCCCGTCCTTTTTTTGTGCCCTCGTCACTTCCCCAAACCTGCGAGATACGCGATCAAATCTCGCAGCTCCTCCCGGGTCATGTTCATGATCAGCCCCTCTGGCATGAGCGAGCCGGCCTCCTGTTTTTCCTGAATCTGCGCTGCGGTAAAACGACTTACCTGCCCGGTCAAAAGATCGCGCAACTGCAACTCCCCGCCCGTTTCGCTCACCTTGTAGCCTTGCAGGCGTCGGCCATCCTTCAGGGCCAGCGTGGTCGCCACATAGCCCTCTTTAATCTGCCGGTTCGGCCACACCACGGCTTCGATGAGCAGTTCCACCGGCACGCCACGGCCCACCGCATCCAGTTCCGGGCCGACGATGCCTCCCTGCCCGCCGACCTTGTGGCAGGCGGTGCAGCCAGAGAGCGGCGCATGGAACACAGCCTTGCCCTTCGCGGCAGCGCCACTGCTTTTCACCTCCGCCGCCAGAGCCGCGACCCAGGCGGCGTCGTAAGCGGGCACGGTGTTCTTCACACCCAAAATTTTGCCGAAGGCCGTGGTCAGCACCGCATCACCACGCCCCGCCGCTGTCAACGTCGTCAGCGCCAGTTTTGCGACATCAGCCGAACAGGGCTTCGCATCCAAGGCCTGCGCCAGCGCCGCCACCGCCGCATCCCACGCCAGCAGCGGTGTCAGCCAAGCGCGCAGCGTGTCCGTGTCTGAGATGCTCGCGAGAGATGCCGCAGCCAGTTTCCCCGCCAGCGCGGGCTTTTTCTCCACCACAGCAGTGAGCGCCGCGACACGCACCGGCCAGGGCTGCTGCGCATCGCCGATCAAGGGCTCGAAGGTTTCCATCGGCTCGCCCAACCGCGAGAGCGCAGTCACAGCGGGAGCACGGATGCTCGCACCTGCTTGCAACAAGGGGCGTATGAGGGCGACCGTGCTCTTGAGTTTCCACGCGCCCGCCAGCACGCACGCGGCTGCTTTTTGCGCTTCAGTTCCATCCTGCAGAAGGCGCATGAGCGGGGCTTCCGCGCCGTCAGGTGTTTTGCCACCGCGTTGTGAGGCTGCATCTGCCAGATCGTCCAGCACAGCCTGATCCTGCACGCCCAGCTTGAGTGCCAGCAGCATGTCATCCGGCTGTCGCTCGCGCACCAGCGCCGCCACCAACCCGCGCCGCGTCTCCGCAGGCATCGACACTCCCTTTTCCGCCAGCATCGTGCGTACCACGCCCAGCAGCTCCGCGCTGCCATCCTTCTCCACCAGAAAAGCCAGATGCTTCGGCGGCAGTGAGTTCAAAATTTCAAACGGCGGTTTTTTCCACTGCGGTGCAGTCGCATGCACCGCCAGCCACAACGCGCGCTCGATGAAATTGTCCATCGGCTTGTCGAGCACCTTCAACGCCACCTTGATCGCTTCAGGCGACTGAACTTTCGCAGCAGCAACGACGGCTTCGAGGCGGACGAGGGGGGAGTCGTCCTCCGCTGCTTTTTCAATTTCCAGCAAGTCAGCAAGCCCATGGACATGCCAGGCGTGTCCATTTTCTTCCGTCCATGCCCCCTCCTGCTGCTCTGGCAGCTGCATTCGATGCACTTGATAATCCAACCACCTGCTGGGTTGACCTCGCGCTCTAACACCCTTCATGCCTGGGACTTCGTGCTCACTTATGTTAAAGCGTGGTATGTTTGTCTGCCCCTTAGCCACCACCCGCCAGATCCTCCCATGCTTCGCATCACGATTCGGATGGCGGAAGCTTGCCTGGTAGTGGCCGATGATCGGGTCGTACCAGTCGGCGATGTAAAGCGCGCCTTCCGGGCCAAAGCGGATGTCGATGGGACGGAAGGCCACGTTGTCGCTGGTGATGAGCGGGGACTGCTCAAGAGCCTGCATGCCGCTGGGGAATTCCTTGTCCGGCACGAGCTTGTAGCGGTACACCGCATTTTCAAAGAACCCGCCGCTGATGACTTCCTCCTGCATCGACTCCGGCCAGTGTGAGTTGCCGACGATGTCGATGCCGCAGAACTTCCGCAGGCCGTCGGTCTTGATGATCTGGCCGCTGTAGGGGAGCTGGAAGCGCCCCAGCAGGAAATGCGGGATGCCGTCGCGATTGGAGACCTGCGAGTCCTCCTCCAGCGAGGTGCTCACCTCCATTGGCCGCGCCCAAAACATGCCCGCAGCGCCTGCCACCATGATCGGCTGCCCCCATTTCGTGAAAGCCGTTCCCCAGGCATTCGCCGGCATGCCTGTCGGATACGGATTCAGCCGACCGCTCTTCGGGTAGTAGTGCCAGAAGCCTGCGCCGTAGAGCGTCTTCGTGCCAAGCGCCGTCGTCACGCGCGAGTAGCAGTGCAGGCCCTGGTGCATCACCAGCGCACCATCCGGCGCCCAGATGAAGCTGTTCAGGCACTGATGGGTGTCGCCGGTGCCAAAGCCGCGCAGCACCACCTCGCGGCGGTCCACGTGGTCGTCACCATCATCATCGTGCATCAACCACAGTTTTTCGCCTTCGCCGACATAGACAGAGTGTCCATTGGGCGATTTCACACCGGCATCTCGTGGAGCAAGCTCCATGCCCATGGGCTGACTCAAACCACCGGCAAAGACGGTGTGCTTGTCCGCACGGCCATCGTGATCCGTGTCTTCCAGAATGATGATCTTATCATCCGAAGCCACGCCCGGCTGTGGCTGCGGGTAATCACTCGTCTGCAATACCCACAAACGCCCCCGCTCATCCCAGCGAATCGCGATGGGATTGGGAATCCCGTCCACCTCGCTCGCGAACAGATTCACTTCGAAGCCGTCGAGGACTTTGAATGATTTCAGTTCTGCTTCCGGTGAATGGTCTGCGGGAGGCTCGCCGACGGAGATGCCTTTCTTTTTGGCGGGCTGCTGCGCGAATGAGATGCTGATCAAACAGAACCAGAATGAGCTGAAGCTCAGGAGTACTTTTTTCACGGCAACTTTCCTCCCAGATCGTTCGCCAGTTTCCATATTTCGTCTTCTTTCGTTTTGATCAAAGGTGGGTACTTTTCGAGCTCGCTCGGGAACCAGCGCTGGGTGGGGTCCAGATGATTGCGGCTGCTGGGCTGCGCGGTGCGGTCGCCATGCAGAAAGGCCCAGTTCGCCGGACGCCAGTAGCGATGCCAGAGGTTGTTCTTTTGTTGGATGAGCGATTTCAACCGGGCATCCGGTGTTTTCATTTCGCTGCTCCAGAGCTGCGCCACGCTCTGGCCAAGCTGGGCTGCGCCGATGGTGGTCAGATTGAGACCGTCGCGCGTTGCGCCGGCTTGCAAAGCCGCAGGCTGTGTCGCAAACAGGGCACCCTGTGTCCTGGCCACCTCGGCAATGACTTCCGCATATTTTTTCAAGGCGGTGTTGTGCTGAGACAGTGCGCCTTCAAACGCCAGCGGCTGCACAAGCACGAGGCGTGGTGTCACCTCGGCACAAGTCGATACCAGTTTCTCCAGTGCCCTTTTAAATTCGACCACGCCGCCTTCACCGTACTCCAGGCACTCCTGCCGTCCAAACATCAGCACGGCGGCGGTGGCACCGGAGCGTTCGAGCTGCTGCTTCATGCTGCCAAAGTTCATGGGTCGATCTTGACGGAACACGGTGTCCGCCTCCCAGCTCAGATCACGCAGCTTGATGCGGCTGCCGGGAAACTGCGTGACGAGCATGGCCTCCATGGTGCCATCCTCCACCACTGCCACCGCTTCCGTACCACCCAGCACGGCGATGACCTCCTCTGTCATGAGTCCCTTGGCACTGGCAAACGAAGTCAGCTGGGGTTTCAATCCCGCCAGCGGCGGCTGGGAAGCGAGTTTGAGGATTTCAGACCGCGTCAGTGGGCGATTGTAAAGGCGCAGGTTGGCGATCTGCCCGCCGAGACCCCGGCTGTTCGGCTCAAACAAAGCTTTGGCGAGGACAATGGGGCCTGGAGTTTCTCGCCATGAATTCAGTTCAATGCCATTCAGCCAGATGCCGGAGAGAGATTGCCGTGCATCGCGCTTCACATTAAGCACCACGTGCCACCATTTGCCCTGCACGTCTTGGGAAATAGGAACCGGATGCGGAAATCCGCGTCCCTCCAAGCCAACGGCCATTCCTCCAACGCCGAGATGCCAGTCAATCACCAAGCTTTGCCCTTCATTGATGAGGTTCAACATGTGATGTCCATGTTTGGAATCAGGCGCTGCCTCTACTCGAAACGCAAATGCAACGGCGAAATTTTCCAGCTTCATGCCATGCGTTGCATCAGGCAGATACAAAGCCTTGGCGGCATCCAAGGGCATCACGCCATCCCACTGTGCCACCAGCCCTGCATCAAGATCCAACGCATCACTGCCCACCTGCGCGAATGTGCTTTGGAGAAGCATGAAGTGAATGCCTAGAAAAATCCGGAAAAACATGGAACCCAAAAAACAGGCAGGATGGCCGCCTTCTTGCAGTTCGTTCTGTTCATCGGCGTGCATTGCTGTTAATCGTGTCATGTTCTTCGTTCTCCCCTATGAAACTCAAGCTCGATCTCGATGATTTCCGCGTGCCAGATGGAAAACCGTTTCGCCTCAAGAAGGCCAAGACGAAGGTGAAGGACCTCTACAAGGATGACGCGCACTATGAGTCGCTCATCGCCGAATTCCGCACCGAGATCGACGATCTGCAGCAGAAGATGTATGCGCAGGACCGGCAGGCATTGCTGCTGGTGTTTCAGGCGATGGACGCCGCCGGCAAGGACAGCACGATCAAGCACGTGATGAGCGGCGTAAACACGCAGGGCGTGGAAGTGCATGCCTTCAAGCGTCCCACCTCGGCTGAACTGGACCATGACTTCATGTGGCGCACCACGCGCGTGATGCCACCACGCGGCCGCATCGGCATTTTTAACCGCAGCTATTACGAGGAGGTGCTCGTCTGCCGCGTGCACCCCGAGATCGTCACCAAGGTTCAGCGTCTGCCTGATCATACAACGAAGAACATCGGCAAGCTCTTCGCCGACCGCCTGAAAGACATCGCCAACTTCGAGGCTTACTGCCACCGTAATGGCATCCTGATTCTCAAATTTTTCCTCAACGTGTCCAAGGGCGAGCAGAAGAAACGCTTCCTCGACCGCATCAACACGCCCAGCAAGAATTGGAAGTTTGAAGAAGGCGACGTGGGGGAGCGTGGTCACTGGAAGGAGTACATGGAGGCTTATGAAGATGCCATCCGCGCCACCGCAACGGAAGACTGCCCCTGGTATGTCATCCCGGCGGATGACAAGAAGAACATGCGCCTCATCGTCAGCGCCGCGGTCCTGGCCGAGATGAAAGGCATGAAGCTGAAATATCCCGAACTGCCGCCTGAACAGAAGAAGCACCTGCAGGCAGCCAAAAAGATGCTGCTGGCGGAGTAACTCGGGCCGGAGCTCCCGTGGCTACTTCAGGCTCCGCAGCCACGCGACGAGGTCGAGCAATTCGGACTCAGGCATCGTTTGGTCCAGGCCCTGAGGCATGAGGCTGATCGTCAATGTCGTGTCACCGGCGATGGTTTGATGGGCGATCGTTTTTTCCTGTCCGGCAATATCAATGATCAGGAGGCCTTCAGCGGTGTGGGATTTGATCACCCCCAAAGTTTGCTGACCATCGCTCGTCTCAATGACGTGCGCTTCATAATCGCGAGCCAGCGTGTTGCTGGGAAAAAGGATGCTTTCGAGCAAATCACGCTCCGTGCGGATGGCTCCGATGTGGGAGAGGTCGGGACCGATGGGACGCCCCGCTTCACCGATCTTGTGGCAGGCGATGCAGGTGCCCTTCCCCACCTCGAAGTGTTTCTTTCCTTTCGCGGCATTGCCGCTGGCGATGACTTTGTCGGCCAGCGGACCTAACTGACGTTTCTTGGCTTCTGAGGCAGCGACGGCGGTGTTATAGGCGGGGAGGATGATGGTTTCGAAGATGTCGGGAGGGAGATCGCTGAAGGCGGTGCGGTACAGACTTTCCTGCTGGCTGGCGATGACAGGGTTCTTCGCAATCTCATTGGCAAACGTGCGCCCGACTTCAGGCTCCTTCGATTTGCGCACAATGCCGAGCAGCGCTTTGAGTTCGACTGGACCGAGCGTGGCAAAGAGTGGGGCGAGTTCGAGGAGTTGTGGTTTTGCCAGAGGTGCGCTGGCGATCATTGCTGCGGCCTGAATTTTTGCGGCGGAGGATGAGGCGGAGTCGGCGAGAACGCCTTTGACCATGGTGAAGGTTTCGCCGGTGAGCTTTACCGATTTGGCGGCATCAAGCGCCTTGAGGCGGATGGCGAGCGGACGCTTCGTATCATTGGCGATGGCCTGCAAAGTGGCATCGAAGTGCGGGGTTTTGAGTTTCTTGATGGCATCGAGCACGAGCGGTGTGGGAGCGTCGGCGAGGAGCTGGTCGAGCGCAGGGAACCAGGCCTCGTTGTTGGCCCCGGTGGTTTGAGTGGCGAGAATGCGGAGGGCAGACTGCTGCACAGGAAACTCCTTGCTGACCAGCATCTCCGAAATCAACGATTGGGCCGATGAATTGCTGAGAGCCGGTGTCACGATGCGTTCAATCTTCGACAGGTGCTGCTGCAAGCCAGCCTTCGCCGCCAGCGCTTCAACAGCCAGTGAGGTGAGATCCGAATGACGCGACACAATGAACAGGGCGGCATCTGCGAGCCTCTCGTCCTGACTGCTTATCACACTCTTGAACATTGTCTTGAAAAGATCATTTCGAATTCCCCACAAGTCGGCAATCAGAAGAGATCGGGCGAGATAGTATGGGGACCCCGTGTCGCCATGTTTCTCAATAAATTCGGCATCTTTGGCCGCTGATTGATGCTTCATCCGTTGTCCGACGCTGTGCTTCAAGACGGCGGCCTTGAACCAAGCGTCGGAGAAGTCACGATTGGAACGCATCGCGGCAAGAATGACGGCATGTTCGAGGGCTGGATCAAGCGGCTGACCGAGAAGACGATCCAATTCGCCATTGGCGGAGCGATCAGGTTTTGCCGACTGCGCCAGCGCCTGACAAGCACGCAACTGAATGTGAGGATCAGCGGATTTAAGATCGGCAGGGAGGCTGGGAACAGCCACACTGGCGGCAGCGAGCGATGCAGCCCCCGGCTTCGTGGACTTGATCCGATACACCGCCCCCAGCAAATCTGATTTGGCCATGAGGCTGGAGGGGCAGCCGATGCGGAACCAGCCGCCGGTGTCGATGAGGAGGAGGGAGCCGTCGCGGGGGTCTTCCATGACATCGGTGAGGTGGATGTCGGGATTGTAGAGTTTGAGGAATTCGTTTTCGACGGCTTTGTAGGTGCTGCCGCTGGGGGTGAGCTCCATGCGCACCAAGCGCTGGGTGTTGAAATGGGTGACCATGAATTGCAGTGCAGCATTGTTCTTCGTCGGATAGTTCTTCCAGAAGCAGCAACCGCTGACGGCGACGTGGCCGAAGTTGTACATCACGGGCATAGTTTCGAGCGTGCGCGGGAGATGCGCGATGGCTTTGAGCTGGTCGCTGCGTTCATAGACGCCGCCGTAGAGCCAGTGGATGATGGTGTCTCCACGCGGCTGGGTGTAGTAGAGGTTCTGCACGCCGATGATGTCGCCATCGGGAGTGAAATCGACTTCGACGGGGTTGTCTCCACAACCGAGCGAATGCCAGGCGACGTCGCTGCCATCGGGCTTGCAGCTCCAGATGCCGCAGGCGAGCGATTCATCCACCAGCGTGCCGTCCTTCTGCGCGACCTTGTGGCCTTTGCGACCATGGCACCAGTAGAGGCGGCCGTTAGGATGCAGAAAAGGGCCGTGGATGTCGGCGGCGTTGCCGGTGTAGTCGAAGCCGCCGACGATCATCTCACGCTGGTCAGCGACGCCGTCGTTGTCGGTGTCAGTGAGCTTCCAGATGCCGGGAGGTGAGCCGACATAGAGACTGCCGTTCAACCAGCAGGCTCCCTGCGGGAACGTCATCTTGTCAGCAAAGACGGTGCTCTTGTCGAAGCTGCCATCCTTGTCGGTGTCTTCGAGCATGAGGACTCGGTTCGGCGGATTGGCTTCGAGTTGCGCCTTGTTCCAGTTCACGCCAACGGCATCGCCAACGAAGAGGCGGCCCTTGTCGTCGAGACAGCCCATGATGGGATGCGTGACGAGCGGTGCAGCGGCCACGACTTCGAGCTGGTAACCATCGGGAAGATCATGCTTCGGCAAAGGGAGCGATGACTTGCCGGTGATGACAACGGGCCGTTTGCCGCTCTCGGGGATATTGCTGCCCTTGTCTGGTGGAAGATCGGCAGCAAAGACGGGGATGGCGAAGAGGAACAGCAGATGGCGCATAGGGCAAGTACGCTGCGAATGGCGCGCTTGTGTCGAAACACTACTGAAGTTGATTGACGAATTTAAGCAGGAGTTGCAAAGCGCACACATGGAAATCAATCCCTACGCCGCACCGCAGGCTCAGGTGCTTCAAACCACGTCTCAAGACGAGCTCGTGCGTAAAGAGCACATCAACACTGAGGCGACGATCAAGTCGGTGGGCATTTTGTATTATTTGGGTTCGTTCGGACTGGTCCTCTACGGCGTGGGCTCGATCGGCATGAGTATCAGCGCTCGCAGCGATGCCTCGTGGGTGGGAATACTTATTGGAGTGGTGTTATTGGCTTTCGGCATCGGACAGGGGATTGTCGCTTATGGTCTGCGTCGATTGCAGAACTGGGCACGCATCCCCACCATCATCCTTTCCAGCATTGGTCTCCTCGGTTTTCCGATAGGCACGCTGATCAATATTTACATCCTGGTGAAGGTGTCGGGGCAGCAGGGCAAGTTCATCATGACTCCGGAGTATCAGCGGATCATCGCGGCAACACCGCATGTGAAGCGAAAAACTTCCGTGGTGGTCTGGGTGATACTCATTGCACTGATCATCCTCCTGATCGGTATCATCGCGGCCAACTCTTACCGCAATTGACCGCACCTGTTAGAGCCGCCGCACTTCCTGCACTTCCAAGCCTGTGAGCTTCCATTCATCCTTCACCGGTGTGATGGTGATGCGTGCATTGTAAATGTTAACGCGAGGGTGGCTGTGCCCCCAGTGGCCGACGATGCCACGGGCCATCCAGTTGCAATCCACGACAAAGCCTGCGCCCTTGGGATTGGCCTCCACCTTGTCCACCGTGGCGGAGAATTCGGCAATGGTGACACGGGTTCCTTCGCGGCCATCGAGTGTGAGCGCCTGGATGGTTTCGAGATACAATTTACGCAGCAGCTCACCATCGACGCTGCGGGCCAGCACGTCATACACGTCTGACTCCGCATGGTGATCAAAAGCACGATAAACATTGCGCAGCAGCGGAGAAACGATCTTTTGCGCCTCTTCGACCTGGGTGACTGCCGCCGCGGCTGGCCCTGTGCGAATGGGCAGCACCAGCAGCTGGCTCATGAGCACTCCCCCCAGCAGCCAGACGAAAAAATAGGGCAGACTGCCTCCCGGCAGCTTGTGATCCTTCACTTTGAGATAGATGTAAAACGCAAGACCGGCGGCCACCCACAGGATGCCTCCCAGCGGCAGGCGCAAGGGCTGCGGAAGTGATATGTGCGGAACCGCCGCCAGCGGTTCTGGGCGGGGCATGCGGCCCTGATTGCGCCAGCGGAAATTTTTGACCGTCGAGTAAATTTCCCCGGTCTCGCTCAGGGGACCATAGAAGACACGCAACGGCAGCTTGGTCGTGCCTTTGATCCACCCTTTCCAGGTGACATTCATTTCATCCGGCCCGGGTGGTGTGGCAAACTCCCACATGAATCCGACGAGCGCTTGATTCAGGGCCACTTCCTCCCCCTCCTTCAAAGGCAGCGTGTTCCCGGGCAACCCCTTGATCACTGCCACCAGAGGCATCGGCACTTGAAGTGCCTGATCGCCGACACTCAAGGCACACCAGTCAGAACCACGAGATGCCATCGTTTCGACTATTTGCTTTTGCTGGTCAGCCGTGAGTGACTGCGGCAAAGCTGCATCAGGTGACAGCCAAGCCAGCACGGTGGCCGCATCAAAGAGCACTTCAAAGCGCGTCTGATACGGCTCAATGTAGAGATAAGCCTGCGCTATTGGCCCCGTGATGATGAGCGAACTGCTCGTGGGCAGAGGCGGTGGTGCGGCCGCAGGCGGCGGAGTTACTGGTGGGGCCACTGGCGGCGGCGATACGGGCGAGACCCCTGGCGGCAGGGTCATGGTCGGAACGCTTGAAGGCGGCGTTATGGGCGAGCCCCACTGTGGCTGCGGCATGGTCGGAACCCCAGGCGGTGGGGGCACTGGTGAGACCCCAGGCGGCAGAGTCATGGTCGGAAGACCTGGCGCTGCCGCAGGAGCGGCAGCCGGGTTTTCTGTTTTGGGCAGCACCGGTGCTGGAGAGCCAAGCGAGGGCAAGGTCTCCAAAGGTTTCATCCCGCCAATATTGATGGTGTCCTGCGCCTGCATGCCAGCCGGTGCCAGGGCCCCCAGCGCCAGAATGACGGTCAGAAAGGCGCTGCACCAGCTTGATGACAGGAATGGTTTTGGCATGCTTCGATGTTGGAAAATGGAGGAAGTCAAAACGCTGGATCAAAGCACCCATGGCTTGCGCCATTCCTTGGCGAGCAGACCGGAGGCGGCGGCATTGTCGGCGATGGTTTCCGACTTCGGATCCCATTTCAAACCCGTGCTGCCACTGCGCAGAGCAATGTTGGCGAGATGCGCGATGGTGATGCTGCGGTGCGAGACTTCGATGGGAGTCGCTGTCGGCTTGCCGTCGTAGATGCAGGAGAGGAAGTTGTCCGTATGGTCCTTGCTCTCGTAGAGATGAATTTCTTCAGGGCGTGTTTTCTCGCGCAGGATCTCGGGGCTGCTGGCGGTGATCTTGCCGCGGTTGACGTAGATCCATTTGCCTTCATCACCTTCAAACATCACACCGACATGATCGAAGGGCTTCTTGGCGTTCGGCGTGGCCAGCACGGCCTCCACCTCAGGCATGAGTTTATGAGTCGGACTGGCCACATGCATGACGAGGCCGTTTTCATAAACGCACTCAAACGAAAATTCGGAGGCGGTATTGTAGAGCGCAGCCTTGTCCAGCGTGCCGGAGACGTTGCGCAGCTTGACGGGGCCGCTGAGCTGTGTTCCCATGCCCCACTGGGCGATGTCGATGTGATGGGCGCCAAAGTCCGTGATCATGCCACCGGAGAAATTGAAGTTGTGACGCCAGTTGAGTGGCAGCAAAGCAGGGCGGTAGTCCATGTGCTCGGCAGGCCCAAGCCACATCTCGTAATCGAAATCGGGCGGCAGCGGTGCCGGGTTGATCTGGTCCGCCATGCCATTCCAGTTGGTGTGGCCTCCGGGCAGACCGACGCGCACGCGCCGGAGTTTGCCGATGCGGCCGTTCTGCGTCATTTCGCAGGCGAGGCGGAAATATTGATCACTGCGCTGCTGGCTGCCGGTCTGCCAGGTGACGCCCGCCTTGGCCACCTCATCGCTCATGCGGCGGCCTTCGGCGATGGTGAGTGCCAGCGGCTTCTGGCCGTAGATGTGTTTGCCTTTGCGGGCCGCATAGATGGCCAGGTAGGCATGCCAGTGGTCGGGTGTGGAAACCTGCACGGCATCCAGGTCTTCCTTCTCCATCATCTCGCGAAAGTCAGCATAGGAGGCGCAGGCCTTCACCGGCTTGTTTGCCGCCTGCGAATAATGCGCGTCAATGATCTTCTTCCCTGCCTCACGCCCGCCGGTCTCCTTGCCATCGTAGCCGTAATGGCCGTACTCCTTCATCGGATCAGCCACGGCGATGACCTGGCATTTGTCGTTGTTGAGGAAGGACGGGGTCCAATCACCCGCAATCGTCCCCCAGCCAATGGCACCAACGGTGATGCGCTCAGAAGGCGCGGGGCGCCCGCCTTTGCCCAGAGCTGTGGCGGGAATGATGGTGGGGAAACCGAGCGCAGTGGCGCTGACGGTGAGAAAATGACGACGGGTGACGGCGGAAGGCTCTTTGGTCATGCGTCCAGCTTAGCGGAGGCTCCCGCCGAGGCCAGAAAAGAAATGAAGAACTCAGGCACAAGCAAATGTGGACATGATGCGTCAGTTTGCTGCATGGTGGCGGGATGAAAGACCCGAAGGCATTGCTGCAACGCTTCCTGCCCCTTCTGTGTGCCGTGCTGCTGCTCGCGGCCTCTTTCTCCCCTTTCCAGGAGAAGAAAAGCCGGCTGCGAGTCGTGCCCGGATTGTGGCCGGCTGCCGAGGCCATACTGGTGGCGGGCGACCTGCAAATACTGCCGCCGAACCGCTTTCAAATCATCGAGATTCCCTGGTCATCAGCCGTGGCCCGGGCATTTGGCAGCGGCGCGGCTGACGTGGCCGTAGTCACCCTCGAAGGAGCGCTGCGCATGCGGGAGGCTGGGCAAAAACTGAAGGTCATCAAGGTGCTGAACCAATCCGCAGGAGCGGATGCGGTGCTAGCGCGTCCCAAAGTTCAGCGGCTGCAGGATCTTAAAGGAAAACGGGTGGGGGTCGAGCGCAGCGCTGGTTCCTATCTGCTGGCGAATGCGCTGGAAAGTGTCGGCATGACCATGGCTGAGATCGAGGCCATACCCATGTTCCAATCTGAGATGGAGCTGGCCCTGCAGGGGGGGCAGGTGGAGGCTGTCGTGGTCACAGAACCGTGGCTGACAAAGCTGTCGCGCAAAGGCGCTCATTCCCTGTATGACTCCAGCCAGCTCAAGGTGCCGATCATCTATCTGCTGGTGGCATCCGAGCGCGCCTGCAAATCTTACCGTGAAGAGCTGGTGTCTCTGCTCAAAGTTCAGGCAGAAATGACGGATAAGATATGGTCAGGCAAACCCTTCCTGGGAATGGATGCTGTCCTGCGACGTGAGAACCTGAACGCTGCCGAGCTGTCGTCATGCCTCGGGCGTCTGCGCCTGCTGAAGCATGCGGAAAATGCGGAGATGCTGAAACAACTCCCGCGACTCGCGCTGCAAATGGAGGAGCAGCTGATCCGCGCCGGCATCCTCAAGTCCAAGCTGGCGGACAATGAATGGATCGATGGCAGCTTCACAAAGGAGGCGCTCCAATGAAGCTGTTTCACTCCATCCAAAGTCGCATCACACTGACTGTGCTGTCGTTTGGCCTGCTGATGAATCTGCTCAACAACTGGAGAAATCAGCAGTGGCTGACAGACCGCCGGCTCGCACGCCTTGAACAGGAGGCTACTGAAACCGGCAGCCGCCTGGCCGGCCTGCTGCAGCACCTCTCGCGCAAGCAGCAGGAACGTGCCGCCGAACTCGAGATGGCCTATGTGTCCCTTTCTTCCGACGTGGATCTGGGTCTGGTGTGCAACAAGGAAGGAGTCGTAAGCTGCTCCACTCACATGCAGTGGAAACAGATGGACGTCCTGAAAACACCCCTGGCAAATGAATGGCGGCGGCACGCCTCTGTGCTGGAGACCATGGCACCCGCCTTTCAATGGAACGCTGAAAAGACCAGCCTGGTGGTGATGGTCCCATTCTTTGAAACCCACGAATCCAGCAGCCGAGCAGCGGTCTTGATCCGCTACGATGCCACGCTGGCGCTAGTCCAGGTGCGTGGGGAAGCCTGGCAGGAGTCTCTGCGGCAGGCAGGCGTGCTGCTGGCATCATGCCTGCTGCTCTGGTTTGCCCTCGATGAACTCATCACGCGAAGGGTGCGCAAAGTGGTGGAAATCCTGCGTGCCGCAAGTACCATAGACGGCCACCCCACGACGTTGGAGGGACATGATGAACTCTCCATGATATCCAAAGAATTTGCCGGAACAGTGACAAAGCTCAGAACGGCGGAAAACATGGTGCTCGAAGCCGCTGAGCAGGAACGCAGGAAGATCGGCAGGGATTTGCATGACGATCTCTGTCAAAGACTCTCAGCCATCAAAATGAAAGCAGGGGTCGTGCAGGGAATGATCCATGAAAAAGATGGCAAAATTGCCAACCTTGCCGGGCAGGTGGCGGAAGAGCTCTCGGAATCGACGGTGATTGCACGAAGCATGGCGTGGGGGCTTGCTCCGGTAGGCATCGAGAATCATGGGTTGAAGGACGCCCTGGAGAACGTGCTGCGGTTTGCGGAGAAATCCTACATGGTGCAGTGCTCCCTGGACTATTCCGATTTGAGCTCCTCCCTGACAGGAAGCTCCCAGGAACTGCTCTTCCGCATTGCTCAGGAACTGGTGGTCAACGCCTGCAAGCACTCCAAGCCAAATGTCATCAACATCACCGTACGGATGGAAGACTCCAATGTCGTGTTAAGCGTCATCCATGATGGAACGGCATTTACAGAAAAGTCCGCAGCGGACGGTCACGGCATGGGCCTGCATCTCATGAGCCAGCGTCTGCGAACACTCTCGGCAACGCTGGAGAGAACCATAGAAAAAGGGGAAAGGGATTTCTCGATTGCCATTGTGAGGATTCCGCTAAAGAGTCCATGACACAAAAAGCTTTCTCTCCCGTGAACCCCGCACCAATGAAAACCAATCCCCCTCAAGCCGCCATCCGAATTGCCATTGTGGATGACCACACCATGATGCGTGAGGGTTGGAGACTCTTCATTGAAAACGCCACGGATCTGGCCTTTGCCTGGATGGCCGGAGATGCCTCCGAGGCCGTGCGCAAGGTGGACGAGGACACCCCGGATGTCCTGGTGGTGGACATTTCGCTGCCGGACCGTTCAGGACTCGAACTCATCAAGGATCTTCGCCTGCTGCGGCCGAAACTGCCCATGATCGCCATTTCCATGCATGATGAGAAGCTTTACGCACAACGTGCCCTCAAGGCAGGTGCCCGCGGCTACGTCATGAAGAGCGCCCCGCAAAAGGTGCTGGAACAAGCCCTGCACCGTGTGGCCAGCGGCGGCATCGCCGTCAGCGAAGAAATGTCCGAGGAAATTCTGAAGGCTTTTTCCTCCGGCAACGCCGCCGAGTCCAAGGATTCCATCTCAGAGCTGAGTGATCGGGAGTTCGAAGTCTTTGTGCTCATCGGCCAGGGGAAAAACACCGGCCAGATCGCTGAGGCACTGCGCATCAGCACCAAAACTGTGGATGTGCACAAGATGAACATTCGTGCCAAACTGGGGATGAACGAGACCGGCGAGCTGGCCTATTTCGCCATTCGTTGGGCCGAAGGACAGAAGGCAAGCTGATCGCAAGCTGCCTCCCCAGAAATTTCGGCTTATTGAATTAGCTTCTCTTTGGAGCTACCTCCATCCTCCGCCTCCGAATCCACAGCAGCTTCCGCTGATGAGAATCGAGCTGGAGAGCCTGCGTCAAGGTTCTCCGCCGTTTCGTTCACGGTAGGAAAGGGGTCACCCGAACTCAGCATTCGGCCCCAAAAGCTGGCTGGAATCTTTCCAGCCAGCCAATCAGCCGCGCGACCTAGCGCGCGGGCAAACCCGCCATCAAATGGAAGAGCGGCGGCGGCGCAAGCAGAGGCCCAGAAGACCAAACAGCAGGAGCAACGCACGGCTCGGTTCCGGAACGACCACCAGAATACCGTTGGTCTCGAACAACGCGGTGTTCCAGACCAGACCGGAGCCGAGAGTGGGCAGGATCAAGTCGCCCAGCGAACCGCCATCGCGATAGGTGCCGCCAAAACTGTAGGAGCCCTGGCTAAGGGAAGCCCAGTCGATGAGATCGAAGACATCCCCGTGCGCGATGCTGTAGGAATCTGGATTGGTGATGCTGATCTGGCCATTCGCAGCCAAGTTCAATGCGCCGGAAATGTTCAGGCGGTCATGGCTGCCGGCGCCGGTCTCCCAATTGGTGATGTGGTTGTCGGAATTGTCCGTGAGCCAGGAATCAAACGAGCCATTCCCAAGGCGTGTGGCGAACCCAATACTGTCGTTGGCATCTGCGGCAAAGGCGCTGCCGAGTTGCATTTCGAGGCGAGTGCCACCTGCTGCGAGGGTGAGATTCCCTGTGACCGTGAGCGTTCCCACCTGATTGCCAGCGTTGGCCAGCAAGCCACCCGTGCTATCGCCGGGTTTAAGGACGCCAACTGCATTGATGTCTCCGACATTGCTGCCAATGGTCAGATTCCCAAGAACGGTGCCCGAGCCGCTGACTGTAGCGTCTGTGGTATAGCCACCGGTCGCAGTGCCAAAGGTCGCACCACTGTCTACACGAATGAAGGTGGTGTCGTCAATGGAGCCACCTGTTCCAAGGCTCAGCGTGCCGGCGGTGACTGCGGTAGTGCCATGGTAAGTGTTGGCTCCAGTAAGCGTGACAGTGCCGGCACCGGTCTTCTCAATCGAGAGCGTGTCGTTGGCCGAATCGGCCTCAGAAATGACTCCAGAGAAGGTGATGCCGGTGCCTGTGCCATTTGTGGCAGATGTCAGAGTGACCGTCTGGGTTTCGATGCCAGTGGCACCAGACTGGAGATTCTGCAGCACCATGTTGCCGCTGAAGGTGGAATCACCGGTGGTCAGGCTGGCTGCTCCGCCAACGGTGACACTTCCGGTGCCGGCCGTCGCATTGACATCCATGGCATTGGCGACATTCAAGCCACCCGTGTTGATCAGCAGAGCCACGTCATTCGATGCTGCTTCCTCATGGAAGCGGATCGGGTCGGCGACCGGCAGGCCGCAATGCTGCACATCTGGCTCCATCATGAAGAATGATTTTGTGGCCGAGGTGCCGTTGGTGACCGTGAACTGTGTGCCGTATTTCATCTCAACCGGGGCATCGAATTCAACATTCCGCACAAGATCCATCGTGCCACCGGAGACGCTGACGATGGCGTAGATGCCATTGCTGCCAGGATTGGCCTCCTCATCCTTGACCAAAATGGTCTTGCCGACATCGCCCGCACCGTAGGTGTTTCCGTCCACGGTGGCGGAAACGCCGCTGAAGGCACCTGACTGCGCAGCGCCACCGGTTGGATTGAAGGTGCCGCCGCCAAGAGTGAGGCTGGCGGTGGTGGCACGATCAACGACCGTGGCCATCACTGTGCGGATGTCACCGAGTTCGACATGCTTGGCGCCAAGAGCGCTGCTGCTGCCAACTTCAATGATGCCGGAACGGATGACGGTGCCGCCATCAATGGCGACGCCGGCGCTGCCCACAACCCCAGTGCCATAGCTGTTGGCTCCATTAAGAACGACGGTACCGCTGTCCACGACAGTGATGCGGCCTGCGCCACTCACGGTTCCGCCAAGGCCCAGCTGCTGGCCTGATGCGGCACCGGCAAAGATGTCTCGATTGAGCGTCACAGATCCCGTGATGGAAGAATCTTGTGCCGTGGAGGCCTGGATGACGCTGACGCCACTGGAGTTCGTGTTATTGACGATGATGTTGTTTGCCAGCGTCGTTCCCTGGAGATCCAGCACGGTGCGATCATCCGTGCCGGTCACACCGACAATGCCGAGGGTCACATCACCACTGCCGAGCTGGCCATTGTTTGAAACCGTCAGCTGGCCATTGGCGATCTCGGTGGTCCAGGTCTGCGACGAGTTATCTACGGTGGAGAGTGCCTGCGAGCCGTTGGTGCTGACGCGGAAGACGCCGCTGCCGGTGATGCTGCCCGCATAAACGGCGCCGAAGGTGTTATCTCCTCCCACAGTCAGGACGTTCGAACCCAATATCACCGAAGCATTTGCCTGAACGGCCCCAGTGCTGGCAAGAGAGCCAATGAACTGATCGAATCCGCCGAGATTAAGAGTGCCGAAAAGCGTGTCCCCGGTGATGATCTGACGGGATTTGGAAGAGAATGCATTTGCCATGCCTCCAAACAGCTCCCCCGAAATGACATTCGTGTCGCCGGAATAATCAGAGCCGGCGGCATTCAATTTCACGGTGCCTGCATCGGCCAAAGTCAGCGCACCTGCACCTGCAAGGACCGAATCAACCGTGAAAGTCTTTCCAACAGCGACGGCGATCACTCCACCAGGAGCATCGAGCGTCACTCCTGTTGTTGCATCAAGCGTGGTGTTGTCGGTCACCTCCAGAGTGCCCCCCGTGAAACGCAGAGCGTCGGCGCGGAATGTCTGGGAGATGTAACCAAGACTGGAAGCCTGAGCGATGGAAAGCGTGCCGCCTTCGAAAACGGTGCCGCCACGGTAGCTGTTGACAGCGGTAAGGCTGAGCTTGCCCGCCCCCTTCTTGCGGAGGGTCACATTGCCGTTCAACTGACCACCGTAGCTCGTGTCAGCAGCCTGGTTGACCGTCAGTGTGTTGTTGTCAAAGGCACCATTGTTGACGGAACCACCATCTCCATCCAGTCCGGCCACTTCCTGGTTGTAGCCGTTGAGGTCAAACATGCCGACGAACTTGGTCGTGAGGGTGCCATCGAGGGGCAGGACGTTGTTCGCGCCGAGCTGCAGGATGCCGTTTTCGACACTGGTGCTGCCGTAAGTGTTGGCCGTGCCGGAGAGTTTGATGATGTCCTGGCCGGTTTTGGTCAGGTTGAAATTCCCGGTGATGTTGCCATCGATCTGCAGATACGATCCGCGCAGGCCAAGGTCATTCGGATTCAAGTTCAACGTCGTGTTGAGCTTGCCCATGTCGTAATAGAGTGAGTTCTGACCGCTCGAGATGCCGGAAGGATAGTTCTGACCGAGGTAGGAGTCGGCGCTCAGGTTGATGGTCACACCGCTGTGGATGGTCTGGATGATGGCCACTTCGTCGTAATCCAGCGGCATGTAGCCCATGAGGGACCCGCCAGCGAGGGTGATCGTGCGTGTGCCGGTGAGGTCGGCGAAGACCTGCAGGTTCACGCCATTGGCCATGGTGTAATCACCCGAGCCACGCGCATCGCTGACCGCCCAGCGCTCAATCGAGCCCCATGCCTGCACCAAGTTCGCTGTCGGCGCCCAGTTGGACACGGCAATTTCAAGTGCGCCGGTGGGGCTGATCACTGCATTGACCGAGTTATCACCAAAGGCTCCGTTGCTGGTCACACGCGCCCCACCTTCCGAAATGGTGAAAGAGCGCCCGCCTGTGAAGCTGCTGCTATTGTCACCAAGAATGAGCATGCCGTCCCCAACCTTGCGGAAGTCATACAGGCCTTGGTTGTTCAAGCCGCCCACGCCCGTGCCGGAACCGAGTTGCAAGCCCGTGGTGGCACCGGGGCCGTAGCTGCCTGCCTCAACCCACAATTGGTAATCGTCAAACAGTGTGACTGTGCCGGTGCGCGTGGTCTCACGTCCGTAGTCCACCTGGACGACCAGCAGGCCTTCCTGGCCAGCTCCCGGTGTGGTATTGGTGGTTCTGAGATCAATGTCGGCGATCTGAGTCAGCCGGTCAGCGCCCATGCCGGTCATGTAGATGCGCCCAATGTCATAACTGGTGATCTTGCCTGTCTGCCAGGTGAACAGATCCGGCGTTCCGGGATTGAAGTTGAACCGCACTTCCGAATAGTAGCTCATCAGGTAGTTGTCGTTGTCGTTCATGTGACCGCCGCCCAGGATGATCTGGTTGGTGCCATCACCGACAGAGTCCGGAGTGAGGAACTGGATGCCACCGTCTTGAATGACCCAGTTGCCGTGGAACTGCGTTTGATCCCCGCGGATGCTCAGGAATGTCAGCCCCGACTTCGTCACCTGGCTGGCATAAATCTTGCCGTTGATCTGCAGCGTGTTGTTAGACGCATGAATCAACGCCTCACCGGTGCCATCACCATTGGCACCAAAGTACAAGTTGGCGTTGATCGTCGGCGTGTTGGCCGCCTGGATCAGGCCGCCGCTGCGGATGATGATGTTGTTGGCGTTGCCGTTGGTGTTCACGTTGATGTCGCGGGAGACACGCAGCGCATAGAGGTCCAGATTGGCACCCAGCGTGGCCGGGTTGCCGGTGGCATTGAGAATGCCCGTGCCATCCAGCAGCAGGCTGCTCACAGTGCCGTCCAGTGTGGTGGCGGCGCTGTCCACATAGTTGGGCGTGTTGCCGGCATTGATCACCTGGAAACCCAGGGTCGGGTCATAGCGCAGGAACTGCTGTTCGCTGCGGTCGATGATCCAAGGATCGATCATGTTGTTGTTCATCGGCGCCGAGCCGCCGGACCAGGCGCTGACAATCAGACGCTCTGCGTTGATAGCACCCGCCACGCCCAGCAGGTTGGCATTATGGCGGATGGTCAGCGTGCCGCTGGTGGCAAGATCCCGGGTAAGATCGGCCAGGGTCAATTCGGCGTAGAATCCGGTGTTACGTATCACGGAGATATCCGCGCCCAGTGCGGCGGTCACCGCCCCCACGGTTTCGGAGTACTGAACGGAACTGGCCACGGGGGCGGCATTGTCACCGATGATTTCCAAGCTGCCACCGTTGAGAAGGATGGCATCGGTGTTGCTCCAGCGACCATCCGTGTTGGTGCCGGTATAGGGGGAGGCAAAGTCAAAGCGAAGGCGGGTGGAGGGATGCAGATTCCACACATTGGCATTGGACCCTGTCGCACTGACGGCAGTGCCAAGAGAGCCCTCGATATTCACTTGGCCAAAGATCTCCACCGCCCCCGTGCCGAGCGGAGTGCGAGTGCCGCTGTTCCCCCCCTGAAGGGAGAGAACGAAACCGCGGTAGCTGTTGTCGGTGTTACGCGTGCGTGCCAGCAGAGTGCCGCCGCTGTAGGTATTGTTGCCGTTGTTGTTAATGGCGACCACGCCATAGGCGTTGAGATTCATGCCCGCGCCCAGCAGCAGGGTGCTCGGGCCGGAGATGGAGTCGGCAAATTGTGCCGAACCTGCGGTGGCCGGTCCGACAGTGAGCGTACTGGCTGCACCGCCGATACGGAATTCATTGCCATTGACGCCCCAAGGAGTCACGCTATTGGCCGTCAGGTTGCCATTGCCATTGCCGCCCCCGAGGAACCAATTGCTAAAGACCCCGCCATCACGAGTGGCCATGAGGGGGTCAGCGCTCAGAGTCTGATTGGCATCAATACTCAGAATACCGAAACCATTGCCTTGGATAAGGCCAGGAGCAGCGAGGGCGGCGGTGATCGAATTGAAGTTTGCAGCAACGCGGGTGCCGAAGACCGTCATGGCGCTGTCGCTGGTGGCCACCAAGGTCAGCCCTGTGGTGCCCAGATTGCCGGTGCTCATCATCGAGAAATAGGAGCCGGCATAAGCACGCACCGCCCCGGTCCCCAAGGTGGTATTAGCCACACCGAGAAACGTGATGCCACTGAAAGAATCGTAACCACCACTGAAGGTGTTTGGAACATTGTTACTGTCCATAAGCAGGTAGCCGAGGCCCATCTTGACGAGGCGTCCGCGGCCCTCCACTATATCGCGCAGGTAGGTTGAGGTGTCCGTGCGGAGGGAGAGAACGTCGTTGAGCACGAGGCCGGCCTCGACCACCAGTGCGTCCGAACCGTTCACAATGAGGAAGGGGTCGTTCGAGGTGATGATCTTCTGCCCGCCATTGTTGGTGCCGAAGTATTTGTTGACTCCTGCTGTGCTACCATTGCGATCAAGAGTGAGAAGAGTCAGTCCATTCACATACAGCTTTTGATTCGCGGTGGAGAAGAACACCGTGTTCGCGACCGCGCTGGCCAGGCGGATGGTACCGTAGTTCGAAATATAATCACCTGAGCCAGTCGTATAACCGTTGACTGTTGCGCCGATGTTTTGCAGACGAATTTCACCACGGTCCAGAGTGACCGTGCCCGTGAGAGTGGCCAGATTGTCGGCATCGAGACGCAGGACGCCGTCACCGCTCTTGATGAAGCCCACGGCACTGGTCACCGTGCCAGCAAGCTCCACGGTGCCGGTGTTGACATAAAGGCCCACCTGGCCGGTGCTGCCGATGGTGGTGGTGCCGGCCACAATGAGGTTGTAACTGTTGTTGTTGATAAACTGCAGCAACGTACCTGACAGCGTGTCGGTGCCTTCGATCGTCAGTGAGGAAATGGTGATGGTGCCACTGCCGGTACCGCTGGAACGGTTGGTGTCGATTCGTGCCAGCGGCACGTTCTTCGCGATGGTGACACCATTGTTATAAGTACCGTTCGCGCTGGCGGTGCGGAATGCCACGATCGGCATCTGCGAGCCGTTGTTGTTGTTCAAATAGTCGGCATGCAGCGTGATGTTCGCGGTGCCGAAGGTGCCGGGCGCATCACCAATGATCGTGCCACCGTTGATCTGGAGGTTGCCCGTGATGGCATTCGTGGTGTTGGTGAACTGTGTCGTGCTGGCCCCGGAACGCGTCAGGTTGTTCGCAGTCACCTTGCCCGACAGCACCAACGTGTTGTCCAAGGAGTAGATGATGCCTTCCACAGGAGTGGTGCCGTCGCCAAAGTAGAGCGGGTTGCTGAAAGTAACGGCACCGTTGGTGAGGAGGCCGCCGCTGTAAATATTGAGCTGACTGCCTGAGATGGTGGTAGTGCCGGTCACACGCAAGGCGTAAGCGTTGGACACAGCAGTGAGGGCGGCGTTCCCCGCAGCGTTGTAATAAGCGATCGAAGTCGAGTTCAACCCTTGAACGAAAGCTGCACCGGTTCCCGTGGCGGTCCAAGGCGCATAGGTCATGCCGGTGACATCGTTGTATGCGATGAAGGCCAGATTGGAACTGTTAAGAGCTGTGGTGGTGGCGGCGGGAGCCACAAACATCCAAGGATTCAATATTCCGTTGCTGGAGTTCGCTGCGAGCCAGGCCGGATCCGTGACATAAACGCGTTGGTCTTGAAACTGGTTGAGTCCGAACTCATCTGCATTCAGACGAATGGCCAATGTCGACTGCCCCGAGCGGACGATGTTGCTTGTGCTCAAAACAATGCCGCCATTGGTGCTGTTGCGTTCCAGATAGAGACCGGTACCGCCTTTGATCGTGAGATCGCCAATGACTTCCGTGGTATAGTGCTGGGAGGCGGCCACCATGTTCAAAGTCGCACCGTCCAAGGTCATCCCGGTTGTGTCCCCCCACTTGTTGGAAATGGCGAGGTTGCTGTTGTTCAACCGGCTGACGACGAACTGGTCATTCACGTCCAAGGTGTAATCGAGGCGCAGCACACCGCCTGGGAGAATGTTGACCGTGTTGATGTTGTTGAGACCGGACGCATCCGTGACTGTGGCCTGACCACGCAGATTGAGCCGGCCATAAATGTCGATGTTCGGGGAGGCGATGCTGCCGGTGATCTCCAGATAGTTTCCAATGGAACCAAAGTCCGCGCCGCGATAGACCGTCGTGTTGCCAGTGTAGTCCTGATTGCCATAAGCGCGGATGATTGCCACGGTGTTCTGCGTCGTAACAGAGCCGGAAACCAGCGGGTTGCGGCCCACTTCGAGCGAAGCGGTGCCAGTGAGCACGTTGTCATTCACAAAGCTCAGCGTCGCTCCGTTGGTGCCGGTGAAGTGATAGACGTTGTCCACCCCCGCTCCCAGCGTGTCCGCCATGTAGAACGTGTTCCCGTAAGCGGAGATACCCCATTTGCCGCTGCCCATGCGCGACTCATCGAGCGCCTGCGTAAACAAGCCCGCATCACCCATGCCCAATGCGAGAGAGCCATTCGTCGTCGAACGCAGGCTGTAGCTCGTCAACGGTGCGTCAGTGCCGATGTCAATGCGACTGGTCCAGTTCTGCTCAGTGCCAAAAACCTGCACCTCCTGCCCGGCCGCCACGTTGCCCGGTGCGTTCAATCGCAGGGCCAGATTGGAGCCTGTGGCGGTAAACCCCTGGGTTACCACGATGTCACCAGTGCCCGCGTTTGCCGTGCTGCTCGGAACAAATGTCACTCCGGGATAGATGATGTCATCGGCGCCCCGGTTGCCAAAAAAGATGGTTCCACCACTGAGCACAAGACCACCGCTCCAAGTCGCGGTGTTGTCGCCGGAAATCGTCAGATCCGAGCCACCTATCTTGTTGATCGTATATCCCATGCCACCGTCTGAAATGCCACCAGCCAGCACCAACTGAACGTCCGTCTGGATGCGCGCGTGATTGGTCAGTGTCGTCAGCCCGTCAAAGCGAGGAATGAAAGTGTTGCCGCCTGTGGTCAGGAAACGCTGCACGTCCAAGCTCAGCGTGCCGAAGGTCAACAGCTTGCTGCTTGCAGCTACGCCACCAACCGCCGGCCGGTTCACGATCAACTGGCTGTCACCGCCGCGATGAATGATGTTATTGCCCACCAGGATGCGCTGGCTGTTGCCCGTGTCATCCCCAATGGCGTACACTTCCCACTGGCCGCCGCGCAGCAGGATCGTCGTTGTGCTGGGAATCGCCGAGGCAAAGCCTGTCGGAGTCGCCCATGACTGGTCGTTGGTCCAGCTCTGCACATATCCCTGCGCAATGTCCAATGTCCCCAGCGAATTGGGCGCTGCCGTATTCCAGTTGTCCAGAATCAGCCGCCCGCCGCCCACCTTTGTCAGCACCGAACTCGCACCGCCAATGATCTGTCCGGAGAACGTCTGGCTGCTGCCTTCACGCCCCACGATCAATGTCGCACTGCCCAAATTCAGCGTGCCCGCTGTGTTCTGCTCCGGACTCACCACGCTGGTGCCCGCCAGGTTGCCAAACTCCTGGTTGTAGCCGTTCAGCAGCACCGTCGCACCCGGCTGGATCGTCACTATCGACCCCGTCACCGCGTTCAGGTTCCCAAACCTCGGGATCACGTTGGCCGCCGTCAAGCTCAGCGTGCCTGCGTTCACCTGCACGTTGCCCTGGAACGTGTTCGCTCCGGACAGCTCCAGCGTCCCCGGACCGTATTTCACCAGCACCGCCGGCGCTGCCACATTGCTGGTGCTCAGCGTGTTGTTCACGTTGCTGCGGAAGTTCGTCAGCGGCGCAAGGATTGTCGAGACTGCGGCGTCGTCCACATACACATTCAACGCATTGGTGCCAAAATTCAGCACCCCCAGGCCAATGCCCGCCCCGTTGTTCAGGATGATCCCCGCCTGTCCCAGCGTGCTCGCATTGGCCGCACCAACGTTCAAGGTGAACCCTCCCAAATCGATGTTGGCATTGCTGCGGAAAGCATAAACACTGCGGTCGGCCGTCAGTGTCCCGCCGGTCGCGTCAAACAACTGCGTTGATCCCGTGGCCAGGTCCAGATCTCCCGTGCCGCCATACGTCGCCGTGACGACATTGCCGCCGCTCATCGTCGCGTAGTTGCCCGAGTTGTCCGTGCCGATGCCCTGGATCACCGCCCAGGTGCCAATGGTGCCGTTGAGCACAGCGGGACTTGCCGTGAAGCTGATCTTTTCATTCCCGGCCGTGCCAATGTCGGTGGTGATCCCCTTGAGGGTCATCGTGGCGTTGTTGCTGCGTGCCAGCGAGCCGAAGCCCAGGGTGGTGCCGCCGCCGCCGGTGTTGTCCACAACGAAGGCTGCATTGCCGGTGTTGATGGTCAGGGCCGCCGTGCTCGCGGTGGTGTTGGCCACGCCGGTGTTGTTGTTCAAGCGCAGCATGCCGTTGGCCACGTTGAAGGCATTGTTGGTGCCAAAGGGGTTGCCGCCCGTTTTGGCTTCACCCACCAACGTGCCCTGGCTGACCGTCACGCCGCCGGTGAAGGTGTTGCCAGTGGCAGGATTGAGGATCACCGTACCGGTGCCCACCTTGTTGATGCCGCTGGCACCGCTGATCGTGCCGCTGAAGGTCACATCCCCACCGCTGACAGCCGCAAGGTTCATGCCGCGTGCGGAGAGATTGATGTTGCCGCTGAAGAGCTTCGCTCCGGTGTCCAGACCGCCGAGGGTCTGCGTGCCGCCCGTGGCAGAGTTGGTGATGTTACGCGCCAGCGTGCGTCCTGCACCGCTCAACAGCAGTTGCGAGAAGGCGTTGTTGATGCGGAACGTCACGGCATTTGCGGAGGTGCCAAGCGCATTGTCATTCCCCAGCACCAGATAGCCGTTGGAAATGTAGGTGTCGCCGGCATAGGTGTTGTTGCCGCTGAGCCAGAGAGTGCCCTGCTCCTGTTTATTGAGGTCATTGCCCGCAGCCCCGGAGACCACGCCGCTGATCGTCACCAAGGCACCGCGGGTGCGCAGGTTGATATCACGATTGAGCACGACCGAGTCGGTGATCTCCAACTGATAGCCGTTGTAGCCGTCAAAGTAGATCGAGCTGCTGACACCACTGTCCAGACCAAAGGTGCCGCCGTGGCCGATGATCAAGGTCGGAATCTTCACCAACTGATTTTCCGAGCCGGGTCCGGTCGCCCCCACCACAATCACCCGCGTACTGTTGTCATTGCCAAGCGTGGTGTTGATGACGTTGTTAAAGACGAACGGTCCCGTGCCGTTCATGCGGAATTCAAGATCGGAACGACGATCATTGTTCGTGCTCATGTTGATCGTGCTGCCGGCATCACCGGCGGCACCGACGTTGCCAAGCACCAACCGCCCCTGCTGCAAGTTGGTGGTGCCGTCATAAGTATTGTCGCTGTTCAGAATGAGCACGCCGCCCTGGCGCTTCTGGAGATTGACCGCCGCCGGACCCGTCTGGCTGATGACACCATTGACAGTGAGCATGCCGGCCCCTGTCTGGAAGCTGTTATCCACGCCGACATCCAGATACTGGTTGATGACAGCATTGGTGTTGTTGTTGAGCGTGATGTTGTTGACCAGCAGGTTGGTGTAGATGGTGCCCACGGTGCCGATCGTCAGCACGCGGCTGTCGTCGTAGAGGGCGATGTCATTGATCTGCACCGTGCTGTAGCCCCCGCCTGCAAGCGGTGAGGTGCGAATGACGCCGTTGCCACCCACCACCACCAGATTGCGCGCCGCATACTGGGTGTCCGTCTGGCCGTAGGTGCCTTTTGCCAGGTCCAGGCGAAGTTCACCGCCCATGAGGTAAATGGAGTTGTCGCCCGTGCTGAGAGCAGCATTGCTTCCGACCTGCAGCACACCGCCGGATCCCACGGTGACGCTGCCGCTGTAATTCTGCGCCTGCGGAAGGTAAACGATGCCGCCGAGGTTGCTGCGGGCGTTGTTGTCCGGAGAACCAATGATCAACGGCACATTGCCGGTGAGTACGTTGGCGTTTTTGATGGTGATGGTGCCACCACCCGCACCAAGGCGCAGAGCGCCATTGGTGGCAGAGAAGGCGCTGCCCGTGAAAACACCGTTCCCGGTGTTGGCACCCAGCCAGACCTGGGTGTTGGGCGAGAGGGCGGCGATTTCTGCTCCCACATCCGTGGAAAAGTTCATGTCGCCGCTCAAATGAATGGCCAGTCGTCCCGCCAGTCCGGGCAGGAAACTGCTGAGGTAGATGTTGTTGCCGCCAAGAGCCGTACCCGTGGAGCTTTCCAGACTCAGGAAGCGAATATCACTGCCATCGCCATAGCCTGCACCAAACCCGATGGCGACAGCATTGTTCAAGTCTCCCAGAGGAGCCAGCCCCAGGGTGATGCGCTGATTGTCGCCGATGCTGGAAGGAGCATTCAGGGTCAGGGCACCCGTCGTGCTGTAGGCTCCGCTGACGAAGACATCATTACCTGCCACATTGCCACCCAAAACGCCATTGCCACGAAGGATAAGAGTACCGCCGGTCACCACGGTGCCGCCGGTGTAATTGTTGGTGGCATTGGTCAGGAACGTGGTGCCGTAACCGAGTTTTAGCAGAGCGCCGCCGCCAGTGATCTGGCCAGTGAAATAGCCATAGTTGGCGGTGCTGAGCTGCGCGTCATTGACGAGGGTGATGGTGCCGCTCGCAACGGCATAGTCGAGGCGTATGCCGCCAAGCCCGGCACCCTGGGTGGTGGCAGCGCTGGAAAGGTAGAAATCGTTGGTGAGGATGGTGTCCTGGGCGAAGACCTGCCCGCCATCCTTGATGGTGACAGCCCCCGTACCGAAGGCGCTGACATTGTTGCGCACATACACCTGGCCGAGATCAACCACGGTGCCACCGGTGTAGGTGTTGATGCCGTTGACTTCTTTTCTGCCCCAGCCGGAGTAGGTCACCGAAACAGCACCCGAACCGTTGTCCACGATGGCGGCATTGATGGTGAGCGCCTGCGTACTGCTGGCACTGGGAATGGAGTTGGTGAAAATCAGCTCACCCGCAGTGTTATCCGCGCCGCCTGCTGTGATGCTGCCAGTGGTGGTGGTCAGGTAGGTGTTGCCGGTATTGCCGACATAAGTCGTCGTGGTGGCAGCGCCGACGGGGCTGCCGATGAAAAGATTGCCTGCCCCGCTGGCCAGCAAAACACCACCGACAGCACCCAAACGCAGGGTGTTGCCGCCGCCAATGTTCAAGGTGGAGTTGGCGGTGCTCGAGGCCTTGATGAGCAACGTATTGATGTCCGTGGTTCCGACCGCGAGATTCGTCGTGGTCGCCGTGGCACCTGCATTGATACGGACGTTGTTCGCGGCATTGCTGGCCAGGGTGGTTCCGGTGCTGGTGATGTCCGTGTAAGCAGTGTAGGCGACAATGTTGGCCCCGGAGATGGTGGCCCAGTCAACGCCTGCGCCCGCTGTGGCCGGGGCGCTGATGGTGGCCCAGGCTCCAATAATGCCATTGGTGAGCGAGTAACTGCCGGATACCGTGCCTGCTGCAGGCAGAGCAATATCAAGGGTGCCGCCGGCAGTGCGGGTGATGGCGCCAAGAGCAAGGCTCAACGAGGTGGCGGTGCCCTGATTCATGTAGATGAAGGACGAGCCCTGATCCACCTGCGTGCTGGCAAAGGTCTGGCTGTTTGCCGTGGAAGCCTTGCCATTCAACTGGAGTGTACCACCGTTGGTTTGACTGATACCGCCGAAGACCAGCGGCGAAGAACTGGAAATGAGGTTTGTGGCAGGGGCGGCGGCATTGACGAAGTCGAGAATCAGTGCGTTGGCAGAATTCCCGCCGCCAACTGGAGCTGAAACAGATCCTGTCAGTGTGGTGGCCCCCGTGTAAGTCTGGGCGGCACCGATGGTAAAGGTGGTATTGGTGACTTTAGTCGGGTTGATCGTGCTGTTCTGACCCAGTTTGGTCAGTCCGCCCGTACCGGAGAGCACACCCGTGTAGGTGGTGCCGTTGCCAACGATCTGAAGGTTGATGGCACCTGCCGCATTGTCTTGAAGCACCATGTTAGTGGAGCCCGTCAGACCACCCAAGGTGAAGACCCCTCCCGCCGTGCTGGAAAACACCACATTGCTGCTGGAATTGAGCGTGCTGAACTGCAGCGCATCGACATTTCCAAGAATCAAACTGCCCGTTCCACTGATCGTGGTGGTACCGGTGATGGTGCTGGCAACGGCCAGAGTGAGATCACCCGCACCCGTCACGGTGAAATTGTCACCGTAGCCACCGGAGATCGTGCCGTTCATGGTGACGCCCGCCGTGTTGGCGACATCGAGGGTGCCATTGCCTGTGAGCAGAATATTTTTGTCGAAACTCAACGCTGTGCTGCCAGTGACCTGAAGGGTGGCGGCAAGATTCACCGCCGTGGCGGCTCCAAGGTTTGCCATGCTGCTGATGGTCAAGACGCCTTCATTCACGGAAACCGTTCCTGTAAAGGTGTTGGCAGCGGTGAGTGCCAGCGTGCCGCTGCCCAGCTTGACAATCCCGGCGGGAGCTATGCCATCGACGATGATCGCATCGATAGTCAGGTCCAGCGAAGCAGCAGAAGAATCTCCCACAGTGATGTACCGGGTCACTCCGCCCAAACTGAGGCCGCAATCCAGCACGCTGGCGGTGATCGTCGCTCCATTCGGATTGTTGTCTGCCAGATAGGTGATGTTGCCACCCAGTGTCAGCAGATTATTGCCAGCATTGACCGTGGCGGTGGAGCCGGCGGGGCCGCCGCCAAGGGCCAGACCACCCAGGCGCAGATCGAAACCGTTCAGATCCAGTGTGCCACCCGCGACGATCACATTGCCAGTGCCAAAGATGCTGATGTCGTCAGAACCCACCTTTAATGTCCCCTCTGCCACAATCGTGGCACCCGTGTAAGTGTTGGCACCCGTGAGAGTGAGCGTGCCCGCACCTGTCTTCAGGACGGATTTACCGCCGCTGATGATGCTGCCATAGGTGAACGCATTGGAGCCAATGACGTCAAAGCCGATGCCACCGTAGGGGCTGAAATTTGCCGCGCCGATGGCGGTGTCAATGTCAGCCGTGATCCATTCACCGCTGCCGCCAGCACGGAAGGACAGGAAAGCTCCGTTGGAGACATTGACCGCTGCAGGCGCAGGGAAACCAGGGAGGGAAGCGGAGGAGCCGAACACCAGCACACCCGCAAGAATGTTGGTGGGGCCCGTGTAGGAATTGCTGCCGGTAAGAGCAACCAGCCCGCCGGTTGTTTTATTAACCGGCACAGCTCCCGTCAAAGTGGCGCTGATGGTGCCCTCACGAAGATCATAGGAGGTGGCATTGAGCGTACCATTGCTGATAATGCCACCGGCAAGAACAAGATCACCGACGTTCTGTGTGGTGCCAGCCAGGTCCAGTTCACCTTCTTGGACGTTGGTTCCGCCGGTGTAAGAATTGGAACCTGAAAGCCGGAGGACGCCGCTGCTGGTCTTGGTCATTGAAGCTGTGCCTGTAAGGTCAGCGCTGACCGTGCCGCTCTGGCCCTCGTAGGAACTGCCAGCAAGCGAGCCGTTCGCAATGGTGCCTCCTGCGATGGTGACCGCACCGACAGTCTGGCTGGTGCCGCCCAGATCAAGGGTGCCGCCGTTGGCGGTCAAAGCCGCATTGGTCCCGCTAACAGTTGCCGCCGCGCCCAATGCCAGCGTACCCGCATTGATGATGGTTCCGCCACGGTTCGAATTGCCTGCAAGCAGCGTCAGGGTGCCAGCACCCGTCTTGGAGAGGATCACATTGCCGTCCAAAGTGCCGCCATAGGTGGTGTCACCTGACTGGTTTACGGTGAGCGTGTTGTAATCAAAAGCACCGTTGTTGATGCTGCCTGAAGGGCCGCTGAGTGAAGCCACCTCCTGATTGTAGCCGTTCAGGTCGAACTGGCCGGCACTGCCGTTCATGACCAGTGTAGAGTTCGTGTTCAGACTGTTGTTCCGGCCAATCTGAAGAATGCCATTTTTGACGGTGGTGGCACCTGTGTAGGTGTTGGCACCGTTGAGCAGAATCACATCCTGACCAAGCTTGGTCAGGCCAAAGCTCCCTGATATGACACCATCAATCTGAAGGTAGGAACCGCGCAGAGCGAGATCATTTGGATTGCCGCCCATGATCGAGTTCTGCTTGCCCATGTCATAGATGACAGTTTCGCCGGCCGGGAACGGCTGCCCCAGATAGGAGTCGGCCTGAAGATTGATGGTGACACCACTGCCAAGCGTGTGGATGACCCCCACGTGATCGTAATCCGAGGGCAGATAGCCCATGATGGAACCACCGTTGATATTGATGGTCTGGGTGCCGGTCTGGTTGGCGAAAATCTGCAGATGGACCCCTGCCCCCATGTCCACCGTGCCACTGCGCGCGCCATCCACAGCCCAGCGTTCGATGGACCCCGGACGCTGGTCCAGAGTTGCCAGCGGGCTGAAACCAGCCATGGCGATTTCCAACGCCCCGCCCTGGCTGATGACGGCGGTGGTTCCGGCGGCACCAAAGGCACCATTGTCGCGGACACGGACGGCACCTTCATCGACATACCAGAACCGGTTGCCTGTGAAGGTGGTGGAGTTGTCACCCAAGCTCAAGACACCATCGCCAGCCTTATAAACATCAAACTGCCCCTGATTGTTGATCGAGCCAAACTGCACCCCGGTGGTGCTGCCGGTACCGAAACTGGTGGCGTCCACGTTGACGTTGTAGTTGTCAAACAGGGTGACTATGCCGGTGAAGAGAGTGCTGCGAGCGCCGTCCACCTGGAAACGGATAAGGCCTGGCTGCAACGGATTTGGCGCTGCCCCGGTGGACTTCAGGTCGATGTCAGGGATCAACTGGTTGCGATCTGTAGCTGTCACCGTGCGGATCAAGTTGCTGTCCCAAGAGGTGATCTTGCCACCACCCCAGTTAAACAAATCGGGTGTTCCACTGTTAAAGTTGTAGCGCAGCTCGGTGAACAGGATGGCGGCACCGCCATCCTGATAGGCATCGTTGTCGTCCATGACTGAGCCGTTCAAAATGATCTCGTTCGAGCCATTGCCGACAGAGTCCGGTGTGAGGAACTGGATGCCTCCCTCATTGATGACCCAGTTGCCGGAGAACTGCTTCTGGTCGCTGTTAATGTTGAGGAAGCCGGAGCCAAATTTGGTCACCTGACTGGCGAAAATCCTTCCATCGATCTGGCCGGTGCTTTGACGGGCGAAAATGAGCGCCTCACCGCCTCCCAGCGGGCCAAAGTAAAGATCAGGGCTGATGAGCGGGCTGTTGGCCAGGAAAATGAGACCGCCGCTTTCCACTTTGATCTGACTGGCGTTTCCATCAGCGCTGCCATTGATGTTGCGGTTCACACGCAAGGCATAAACATCGAGATTCGTGGCAAGCGTCTGAGTACCTGTGGCGGCCCCCAGATCGAGAATTTCCGTGCCGTCATTGAGCGGCACCACGCTTGTGTCGAGGGTGGCGGTGGCGGCTGCCGGGTTGAGATAATTCGCCGGCGATGTGCCCTGGGTGATCAATTGCAGGCCGTTGGTGAGGTCGTATTTGAGGAACTGATCCGCGTTGCGGTCAATAATCCAAGGATCAACCATGTTGTTGGTCATCGGGATGGAACCTCCTCCCGTGAGCCAGACGACTTCCGTGTTGTTCACACCGCCAGCCGCAGTGTTGGCACCGAGCAGGCCGCTGTTGTGGTTGATGGTCAGCGTGCCATAGCGGCCGTCTGAGGTGCCACGCACGATGTCAGAGACCGCCAGACCGGCGAAACCCGTGCCCTCACGGTCAAGGCGGATAGCCGAGCCGCCGAAAATGTTCAAGACACCGATGGTTTCTAGATTGGTGCTGGTAGTGTTGATGTTGTTCGTGCCACGGATCTGGAGGTTTGAGGAGTTCAGGGTCAACGCAGCCTGATCGTCATACCGCCCTTCAGCAGTTGCATTCACAAAAGCGGTGCGGTTGTCAAAAGTAATTCGGCTGCCCGCATGGGTGATGATCGTGGTGTAGTTGTCACCGGCTGCATTGACCAAACCGCCGTTGGCACCAGCGAAACGCAGATGCCCATTCACATCCACCTGGCCGGTGCCCAGCGGTGTGCGGTAGGTGCTCACGGTCGGGTTGCCACCATCGACACGGATGGCTCCCTGATACCAGCCGCCGCCGATGTCACGACCTCGGGCGATGGTAGTACCCCCTGTGTAGTCTGCGTCGAGGTTGTTGCCCAAGAAGGCAATCGTGGCGTTGTAGCCCGACGCATTCCAGGCATCTGCCTTGCCGTAGAGAACTTGGCTGGCTCCGGTGAAGAGCATCGAACCAGCCGTCGAAGGAGACAGGGTGAGGGTGGCAATACCGCTGATGCGGTAAACACCTCCGGCCCCCGGCAACAGCGATCCGGCATTGCCGCTGTAGGTGGCTCCGCCGAGGACAGCGCCGAGACTCCAGTAGCCATCTTGAAAAGCAGACTGGTCGAACGGCGTGCTTACGGTACCCGCACTGTCGAATGCCAGCATGCCGCCCGCCCCTGCACGGCTGGTGTTGTTAACAGCGGGGAAGAGCGCATTCAAATTCGCCGTGGTAAACAAGGAGGCCTGAGAAATCACCAGAACTGTCGGCGTGGTGTAGCCGCTGCTGAAGTTGGTCACAGCTCCTCCGGCAATGTTGGTCAGGGAGTTCAAGGAGAGCGTTGAAGTCGGTCCATTGATGACCGGTCCCGACCCGAAGGTAAAGTTCGTGGCGCTCTGGGTGACGCGGCTGTAGCCTTGCAGCGCGGTGAACCCGCCGGTCCAGCCCGTGTTGGCCGCATTGTTGTTGAACGTGATCAAATACGAATCCCCTTTGGTAAGCGTGCCGTCACCACGGATGATGTTGTTGATTACCAGGTTCGGATTGGAAGTGCGGAAGAACGGCTGATCGTTGATGACCAGTTCACTGTTGATGCGCAGGTAGTCCCCAAAGCTAGTCTGGCTGAAAATAATCGTCGGGCTGTTTTGAGTGATGAACTCAAGGCCTGCAGCACCGATGGTCGCACCATTGGAACCGGAGGCGGGGGTGCCGCCATTGCGGTCGTAAGTGATGGTGGTGCGACCAGCGATCGTGACGTTCTGCCCAAGGCTGTTGAAGAAGGTGGTGGTGGAGTTGGTCGTTCCCGTGTTTTGCGCCGCCAGCCGCAGCACGCCATTGTTCATGATGAGAGATCCCGTGCCCTCAGCCTGGGAGTCGGTGCCGGCCACGTTCCCGGCCGTGAGCCGCAGCTCACCGGCGTTCACGGTGATGGTGCTGGAAAGCGTGGCGTCGTTGCTGCCGTCGAGCCGCAGCACACCGCCGCCCCACTTGGAGATGGCGGCACTGGAGGTGACAGCGCCAACGAGGCGCCAAGTATTGCCATTGACGTTGATGGCAATGGCACTGGTGCCACCGAGCAACGTGGTGCCCAGCACTTCCATGTTGGAGTTGCTGTTGTATAAATTGAGCAATGTGCCCGCCGGGCCGGAGGTGCCCAGCACATTCAAATTCTGGAACTGCACCGTCGCAGTGGTGCTCGTTCCGGAGTAGCGTTCCGCATAAATCTCCGCCCTCGCTACATCCGCCGCCACGGTGACGGTCAGTCCGGAGTAGCTGGTGGTGGCGCTGTTATGGCGAAGACGCAGGCTTGGCATCTGGTTGCCATTGTTGTTGTTCAAGTAATCGGCGGACATGATGATCTCGCCGGCAGTTCCACGTGCGCCGTTCCCGTCAATGTAAAGCAGACCACCGTTCATCTGGATGGTGCCGCTGATGGCGTTGGCGGCGTTGGTCAACTGCAAGAATCCCGGACCGCCGTAGGTCAGGTTGTTTGCGGTGACCACGCCATTAAGCACCAGCGAGGAGTCTGCCACATAGATAATGCCTTCGGTCGGAGTCGTGCCATCCCCAAAGTAAATGGGAGTGGTAGCACTCAAGGTGACAGTTCCATTGGTGAGGAGACCACCGCTCCAAAGGTTGATGCCGCCACCGGTAAGAGTGGAGGTGCCAGTGATGCGCATCGCATACGCATTGGCCACACCCGAAAGAGTGGTGTTGGCTGCCGCATTGTACCAGCCGATGGAGGTGCTGTTCAGCCCGGTGAAGAATGCGGTGTTGCTCCCGGTCGCCGTGTAAGCAGCATCCACAAAGCCGGTGTCGTTATTGTAGCTGAGGAAGCTCAAGCTGGTGGCATCATACATCCAGGGTGCCACGATGCCGTTGGTGAGCACGGGAGCCCCCCCCGTCAGGAAAAACTTCGCGGACTGCAAATTAATGGACCCGAGTTCAGCGGCGGAGCTTGTGGGCCGGAGCGCCAAGGTGGCCTGGCCGTTGCGCGTGATGCCGGAAGTCCTGAGGACGATCTGTCCATTGGTGCCGTTGCGCTCCAAACCGATGCTCGCTCCGCCTTGGATCGTGATCTGGCCGACGGTTTCTTCATTCACCCTGCCACCGCTGTTGATCAGATTGAGGCCGGAGCCATTCAGCAGGAGTCCCTCGGTGTCGCTCCATTTGTTCTCATCAGAACCAAGCCCCAGGTTGCTGTTATCGAGGCGGGAAATGATGAAATTGTCATTCACGTCCATGCTGTAATCCAGCCGCAGGTTGCCGCCGGGCATGAGGTTCACCACATTGGCCTGGTCCCCCGCATCATTTGTCACACGGCCGTCGCCCCGCAGGGTCAGGCGTCCATAGACATTGAAGGCAGAGGTGGCGCTGTTGCCAGTGATCTCCAGAATGGACCCAACGCTGCCGGTGTCCGCTTCACGATAAATGTTGGTGGCTCCGGTGTAGGTCTGGTCGCCGTAGAAGCGGACGACACCTTCGGTATAACCTGGGTTCTGTCCCGCCAGCACACTGGAACGACCGACGTCCACAGACGCGGTGCCAGACAGCGCCCCGGTGCCGGTGATGGCGAGAGTCGCACCGTTGTAGCCGCCGAAACGATACACATTGTCAACGCCCGCACCCAAGGTCGCAGCAGTGTAATAGGTGTTGGTGACCGCATTGAGGCCCCATTTGCCATTGCCAAGCTTCGATTGGTCAATGGCCGTGGTCCAATGGCCTTCACTGAGGTTCAATCCCAGGCTGCCGTTGGTGGTGGAACGAATGCTGTAATTGGTCAATGCGGTGTCCGTTCCCAGGTCGATGCGCAGGCTGTTGACAGTTTCATTGGCGAAGGTCTGCACCCGCTGGCCCTGCGCAGAAAGAATGTTGGAAGGGGCGTTCAGGCGGAGGGCGGAACTGCGATTGAGCACGATGTCTCCCGTGCCGGCGTTGGCGGTGGCACTCGGAATAAAAGTGGTGCCGGCATAACGAATATCGTCCGTACCACGATTGGCGAAGAGCACATAGCCGTCCGTGATGACCATCCCGCCGTTCCAGGCGCTGTTGTCACCGCCGATTTCCAGATTGCTGCCGCCGCGCTTTTCGAGCGAGTAATTGCCGGTGATTGTTCCGGCCAGCAGCAGGGGGGCGTCGGTTTGGATTCGGCCATTGGCATTGAGGGTGATGGTGCCGTCAAAGCGCGGATAGATGGCGTTGCCGCCCGTCACCAGCAGCAACTGCTTGTCCAAACTCAGATTGTTAAAGACGACCGCCTTGTTAGCGGCGCCGCCCTGCCAGCGGTTGGTGTTCAAAGTTGAATTTCCACCTTGGACAATGACGTTGTAGCCCAAGTAGATGTTCTGGACGTTGCCGGTCTGATCTCCATTGATGTACGCCTCCCATGATCCCCCACGCAGGAGGATGGTGGTGTCGGACGTGACCGCCGAAGCAAAACCGGTGGGTGTCGCCCATGATTGATCATTGAGCCAGGTTTGCACAACTCCCTGCGCGACGTCCAACGTCCCCAGCGAATTGGGCGCTGCCGTATCCCAGTTGTTCAATATCAGACGGCCGCCACCCACCTTTGTCAGCACCGAGCTCGCATCGCCAATGATCTGTCCGGAGAACGTCTGGTTGCTGCCTTCACGCCCCACGATCAATGTCGCACTGCCCAAATTCAGCGTTCCCGCTGTGCTCAGTGCCGGACTCACCACGCTGGTGCCCGCCAGGTTGCCAAACTCCTGGTTGTAGCCGTTCAGCAGCACCGTCGCACCCGGCTGAATCGTCACAATCGACCCCGTCACCGCGTTCAGGTTCCCAAACGTCGGGATCACGTTGGCCGCCGTCAAGCTCAGCGTGCCTGCGTTCACCTGCACGTTGCCCTGGAACGTGTTCGCTCCGGACAGCTCCAGCGTCCCCGGTCCGTATTTCACCAGCACCGCCGGCGCTGCCACATTGCTGGTGCTCAGCGTGTTGTTCACGTTGCTGCGGAAGTTCGTCAGCGGCGCGATGATTGCCGAAACTGCGGCGTCGTCCACATACACATTCAACGCGTTGGTGCCAAAATTCAGCGTCCCCACGGCAATGCTTGCCCCGTTGTTCAGGATGATCCCCGCCTGTCCCAGCGTGCTCGAATTGGCCGCTCCCAAATTCAACGTGTATCCTCCCAAATAGATGTTGGCATTGCTGCGGAAAGCATAAACACTGCGGTCGGCCGTCAGTGTCCCGCCGGTCGCGTCAAACAACTGCGTTGATCCTGCGGCCAAGTCCAGATCTCCCGTGCCGCCATACGTCGCCGTGACCACATTGCCGCTGTTCATCGTGGCGTAGTTGCCCGAGTTGTCCGCGCCGGCGCCCTGGATCACCGCCCAGGTGCCAATGGTGCCGTTGGGCACAGCGGGACTTGCCGTGAAGCTGATCTTTTCATTCCCGGCCGCGCCAATGTCAGTGGTGATCCCCTTGAGGGTCATCGTGGCGTTGTTGCTGCGTGCCAGCGAGCCGAAGCTCAGGGTGGTGGTGCCGCCCCCCCCCCCGGTGCTGTCCACAATGAAGGCGGCATTGCCGGTGTTGATGGTCAGGGCCGCCGTGCTCGCGGTGGTGTTGGCCCCGCCAGTGTTGTTGTTCAATCGCAGCGTGCCGTTGGCCACGTTAAAGGCATTGTTGGTGCCAAGGGGGTTGCCGCCCGTTTTGGCTTCACCCACCAGCGTACCCTGGCTGACCGTCACACCGCCAGTGAAGGTGTTGCCAGTGGCAGGATTGAGGATCACCGTGCCGGTGCCCACCTTGTTGATGCCGCCGGCGCCTGCACCGCTGATCGTGCCGCTGAAGGTCACATCCCCGCCGCTGACAGCCGCCAGGTTTATGCCGCGTGCGGAGAGATTGATGTTGCCGCTGAAGAGCTTCGCTCCGGCGTCCAGACCGCCGAGGGTCTGCGTGCTGCCAGTGGCCGTGTTGATGAAGTTGCGAGAGATCGTGCGCACTCCGGCAGCGAGTATCTGCGAAAAAGCGGTGCCACGGAAGGTGATGTCCGAGGTGGCACTGCCAAAGGCGTTGTCATTTCCCGCCACCAGGTAGCCGTTGGAGATGGTGGTGGAGCCCTGATAAGTGTTGTTACCGTTGAGCCAGAGGGTGCCCTGCTCAGATTTTTCCAAGGCATTGGCGACAACACCAGAAACCACGCCATTAAAAGTCGTCAAAGCGCCACGCGTGCGGAAAACAATGCTGCGGTTCAAAGTGACGGCGCCGTTCACCGTGGTGCGGTAACCATTGTAACCATCAAACCAAAGAGCACTGCTGCCCGCGCCATCAGTCGTGAACGTCCCCGCGTGCCCAATGGTGAGCGAAGAAATCTGCACCTCTTGATTTTCTGAGCCAGGACCCGCAGCCCCCACAATGATGATGCGTGTGCTGGCATTGTCCCCGCCTGAAGTGGTGACGGCGTTGTCGAACAGAAACGGCCCCGTACCATTGATTCGAAACTCAAGGCCTGAAGAGCGAGAACCATTGGTGGCCATGTTAATGATGGATCCCGCATTGCCAGCCGCACCGGTGTTGGTCAGCACCAGTCTTCCCTGATCCAGTATGGTCGTTCCATCATAGGTGTTGTCGGCATTCAGGATGAGCACACCCCCGTTGCTTTTCCGCAGGCTTTGCACACCCGTAGCCTGATCTGCGATGACGCCATCCACGGTCAGCATGCCTGCCCCGGCCTGGTAGCTGTTTTCCACCCCGACGCTCAAATAGACCGTACGCGTGGCGTTGGGCATGACGATGGTGTTGACATGGACGTCCGTGAAGATCGTGCCCAGATTGGTGATGGTAAGTGCACGGTCCGCACCGATCTCAGGGAACTGAAACTTGTCGAAATTGACGACGCTGTAGCCGCCGCCGCTGAGGGCGGAGGTACGCAGAACGCCGTTGGCCCCCTGGGTGTCGATGATGCGGGAGGCGTACTGATTGTCTGTACCACCGTACAGACCATCAGCGATCTCCACACGCAGTTCACCAGCGCGCAGATTGAGCACATTGTTGGTGGTGCTCAATGCACCGTTGCTGCCCACATGCAAAATGCCACTGTTGCCAATGGTCACGCTGCCGCTGTAATTTTGCGCCTCGGGGATGTAAACCACTCCACCGATGTTCGTGCGGAAATTCAGATCTTCCGCGCCAATAAACAGCGGGTAGTTGCCGTTCAGCACATTGGCATTTGCAATGGTGAGCGTACCACCACCTGAGCCAAGACGAAACGCCTGGATGCCGCCGGTCTTGTTGCGACCTGTGGTACTGAGCGTTGTTCCTGTAAAAGTCCCATTGCCTGTGTCTGCGCCAAACCAGACCTGTACGTCCGGAGCCACGGCGTTGATCAGACCTGGAAGATCCGCCTGAAAGTCATTGTTGCCGCTGATCTGGACGGCCACACGATTCTGTCGGCTGTTATCCGCCTGCTGGTTGGCAATAACGATGCTGTTAGGCCCGGTCTGCACAATGCCGCCGCTCAGGGTCAGGCTGCTGAAAGTGATGTCCTTGCCCGTGCCATATCCCGCCCCAAAGGCGATGGCGGCGGGCGTGTTGTCATCACCATTCTGCAAGGCGATCATCTGGTTGGAACCGACGTTTGCAGGACCGTCCAGTTTCAAACGCGACCCCTGATTGATCAGGATGTCATTGCCCACCACATTCGCACCGGCCGTGCCGTTGCCACGCAGCCAGAGCTCGCCTTCCTGCAGAATGGTCGCTCCTTCATAGGACTTGGCATTGTCGAACATCAGCACACCACCACCACGTTTCACAATGCCGCCATTGAAGACGTCACCACCAAGCACACCGATGACCGCGCGGTTGCCGGCGGAGGCATTGCCATCCAGGCGAATGTAGCGTTGCTCACCACCCAGATCGAGGTCGTTGACCAGGGTGACCACATGGGTGGCATTGCCACCGTTCAAGGTGAAGTTGCCGGGGTTGAAATAGGTGCTGCCCCAGACAATCGTGCCACCAGCTCCGCCAAAATTCACATTGATGGGAGCACCATACGCGGAGAAACCCGTGCTGCCGCCGCCCACGCCACCACCGCCGGTGATCTGCACCTCTCCCACCCCAGAGCCGAGCGCACGGGTAAAGTCGCGGTCTGTTTCATACGCGGACTGGGTGTTTGGCCCCCCGGACATGTTGAAGTTGCCGGAGCCGAGCGCGTTGGTCAAGGAACCGATCACATCACGGAACATGCCCTCGTTGAGGTAGGTCGTGCCGGTGTAGGTGTTGGCACCAAAGAAGGAGGTCGTGCCCCCGCCATTTTTGACCAGCGAAACCGAATTTACTCCGTTGTCGGTGATGACCGAAGTAATCACGTTGGAGGCCCAGGCAATGTCGTAGAGTTCATAGTTGCTGCCAGATCCAGCCGTGATGGTCGGAATAGAAATCGTATGAGTGCCCAGGCTGGTGATGATGCCGCCTGAATCAATGACTAGAGAAGAGCCCGCCGCCCCGCTGAGCGTGAATGCAGTGGCACTCTGCAGGTTCAACGACTGTATGGTTGTCACACCTGCCCCAAGGGCGGCATTGGCGGAGAGCTTGATGTTTTGTCCAGGAGCCCACGTTCCCACCGCCGTGTTGACAGCATAGTCTGCCGCAACGAGGGGCGTGTAACCAAAGCCCCCGTTGCCGACTGTGATGTATTTGAGGAACTCAGGATTGGCCGTACCACCTGCTGAATACGCCCAGCCACCGATGAAGGGCACGTTCGAGCCGGCTGTTTCCAAGGCGGTGTTGAGAATCTTGTGATGCGCGGAGATACCCAAAGCGTCACCCACAAGGCTGTCCACAAACAACTCCAACGTGGTGCCTTGATTGGGCTTCAAGATGTCCGCCAGAGTCAGGGTGATGCTGCCCGTAGCGCTGGCCGAACGATAACCGATGCGGTTGGCACCGCTCACCAAAGTCGTGGCCCCCAACGTCTGCGCCACTGCATAATTGAAGAGGCTGGTGCCCGTGGTGAATCCCGCGTTTTCCAAATAAATCTCGCTGGCCATCATGCTGATGGGCGCCGTCGTGGAGAACCGGCTGTCAGGCTTGTCATTCGTGGTGGGAGCCCCATTGCCATTCCCGAACACCAGACGCAGCCATGAATTTCTCAGGCTCAGTGAGGCTATCTTATTGTAAGGATTCGTGCTCGCTGCCTGTGAACCCACAGCTGTGTCGGCACGAATTTCGCCCATGATCGAAATGAGATTGCCGGTGAAATTCTGCGCTGCGGTGACGTTCTGCATGCGGAAACCGCTCACGCCATAATGGATGATGTCGCCCGAACCTGTCACCGCACCGGTGATTGAGGTGAAGCCCGCGCCACCCATGCGGAGTTCGTTGTTGTTGGTGATCACATTGCCAGTCAGGGTGAAAGTGTTCAGATCGCTCTGAACACGCGCAGCGCCGAGCAGTGTGACGGCGCCGGTGACCTGGTTGCTTTCACGCCCCATAATGCTTCTCAAGGCACCCAGATTGTGAAAGCCCTGGCCATTGATGAAGAGGGGCTCGTTGTTGAGGCTGGCGCCGCTATTGCCTGTCACGGTGCCACCGTTCAAGGCGCCACCCACGTCATTGTTAATTGCCAGCGTCGCGCCCGAATTCACGATGGTGCCCTGCAGGTAGTTGCTCGACGCACCAAGCACCGTCAAATCGTTGCCCCCTGGTGACATCATGGTGATCCCGCCGTTGAGGATGTTGACTCCGGTGAAATTGTTCGCGCTGCGCAGCACCAGGGTGCCATCACCATTCTTGGTAAACCCATTGACTCCGTCCAACACGCCACCGAGCACGAGGATGCCTTGAGCCACATTCAGGGTCAGTTGATTTTGCAGCCCTACGTTGGCCAAAATTGCCGCCGTTCCCTCACCCGTCTTGTTGATCACTGCCAAACCATCATTGTTAAAACTGAGGGTGCCATTGACACCCGCAGTCAGCACCAGAGCTGATCCTCCGTTCAGATCGCCAATGTTCAAGGTTCCCAGCGTCAGCGGATCATTCAGGCTAATAAACTGATTGCCTAGAAAATCGAGATTCAAATTGGCGGTGTCACCAATGGCAGAACCGGGAATGACCCCGCCGTTCCAGTTGGTGAAATCCTGCCAGCTCAAAGCACCGCTTTGGTCTTCAATCCAAGAGCCCGTGGCAGCATGCGCGTAAGGTCCAGGCAACCAGACAGCCATGAGGCATGTCATGAACCAGCCGAGAGGTTTGCGATATTGACGTAATATTTTCATAAATTAACAACGATAAAATGGTTCAGAGGCCCCGCTGACTATCCAATTTTCCCCACCGTCAGCGGCGCACATGCCACTGGCTCCACGGTGCGAGTCCTGCCGCCTCCAATGACACTCACTCCGAACAAGAACCTGGACTGATATTTGGCAGCAAACAGCCTGTTGAAAGAACGGCGTAACCAGTTCATCAGAGCAATGGACAAATGCATAGGTTGGTGAATGAGGATGGGAGCTGCGGTACACTTTTGGGGCCCATTTAATACGTGACCGTATTTAATGGGATTATTGGCTGAACTTATTGCTTACAATGTCCTAACCCTCTCATTCAGAGCCATTGGTTATTGGCTTACTCGTTAGTAAACTTTGAATGAAACATTAATCATCCTTTTCTTTATTCTAAATAAAGACGCCTCATTCTTGGGAATCTCGCAGGGCCTGCCTCGGCCTCTTTGATGGTGATATTTGGCCTCCTCTTTCGCATCACCAGTTGCGCGTTCGCCCCCCCTCCACACCTTCTGCACCCGCCATGTCGCGCATCCCAGAAGAAACCATCCAGCAAGTGATTGCCGCCACAGACATCGTGGCGCTGGTGGGGCGCTCTGTGAAATTGCGCAAGGCGGGGACCAATTTCGTCGGCCTGTGCCCGTTTCACAACGAAAAGAGCCCCTCCTTCAACGTCAGTCCCTCGCGCAACACCTACCACTGCTTCGGCTGCGGTGCGGGTGGCACCTCGATCCGTTTTGTCATGGAGCACGACGGGATGTCCTTCGTCGAAGCCGTCAAACGCCTGGCGGATGCCGCCGGAATTCGCATCGAGGAAGAAGTCTGGGATGCGAATGCCGAGGCGGAAGCCAAACACCGCAGCCTGCTGCTGCGCGCCCATCGTGAGATTTCCGAATGGTTCCACCAGCTGCTGATGAAGCACAAAATCGCTGCTCCAGCACGCGACTACCTCAAATCACGCGGCATCACGGCCGAGGTGGCCAAGAACTGGCAGATGGGCTACGCCCCGCCCAACGGCTCCTTTTTCCGCGAATGGGCCGCCCAGGCCAAAATCCCCGAGAGCGTGCTCGTGGAGGCGGGACTCTTTGTACAGAGCGATGAAGACTCCGGCCGCCGTGGCACCTACCCGCGCTTCCGCGACCGACTCATGTTTCCCATCCGCAATGATCATGGCGATGTGATCGCTTTCAGCGGGCGGGTTCTCGATCCTGAGGCCAAAACTGCCAAATACCTCAATTCGCCCGAAACCTCGCTCTTCAGCAAGAGCAAAGTGCTGTTCGGCTTCGACCGCTCCAAGCGTGCGATCTCGAAGGCAGGCGAAGCCATCGTCTGCGAAGGCCAGATCGACATGATCATGGTCTATGAAGCCGGTTTCCAAAATGTCGTGGCAGGCCAGGGCACCGCCTTTACAGAGATCCACGCCAAATTGCTTAAACGTGTCTGCAATGAAGTCGTGCTCTGCTACGACTCTGACAATGCAGGCTACAAGGCGGCTGAGCGCGCCTTCCAAATCCTCTCCCCCATCGGTCTGACCGTGAAGGTGGCCTCTCTCCCACAAGGTGAAGACCCCGACTCACTGCTGCGCAAGCAAGGCACCGAGGCGCTGCAAGCCGTTCTTGGGAATGCCATGGACTTTCTGGAATACCAGATCCGCCGTCTTCGAGCCAGCGCCAAATCTGACAGCATGGTCGAGCGCGTGCGCATGGCCGAGCAGGTGGCTGCAGCCATCAGTATCTTTACCGGCGTGGCTCAGCGCATCACCGCCGTGAACAAGGTGGCCAAACTGCTCGAAATATCTGAGGAGCAGCTCAATGCGATGGTGAAACGCGCGGCCAAGGAAACCAAAGGCGGGCAAGGCACCGCCCCCTCCACCGTGAATGTGGTGGATGAGGCGAAGAAGCTGCTCAGCTCCCAGCACAAGACCTCCTTGTCACTCTGCCAGATGGCGTTGGCTGATGCCGAGGTCATGTACTGGCTGCGGGAGACCGACTGCGAAGACCTCCTGCGCGAGGTGCCCGGCACGGAGATGCTGGCCCTGCTGGTCCACAGCCGCCATGACCCGCTGGAGGAATCCTCCCAGCTTGCCTTCATGGCCGCGCTGGAACGCCAGCAGGAGGCGGCCTTTGCCCAGCTCCAGGCGCGCCCGCGCCTGCCCGGCGGACTCGTCGATGCGAAAAGCGCCTTGTACACCCTGGAACTAGTCCGAATGCAGAATCTCATCCAAAGCATTGAGTCCAAATTACGCCAGCGCGACCTTCCGGCGGAGGAGGTCGAACGCCTGCAGCAGCAGCAGATAGAACTCATCGCAAGGCGCAAAGAATGCCTTGACCGTACGAAGCCTACCCCCGAGTAGTTTCTCCCCCTGACTGACCCAGGTTCCGGACCCCCACCGAGGTAAGTATGGCCGTCTCAAAAAAACCACTTAACGGATCCCATTCTCGCAACGCCGCCGGACAGGCTGGCGAGCCTGCTGCTGTCGAAGACGAAGCCGCACCTCAGAAACGTGGCCGTGGCAGACCGCGCATTCATCCGCCCAAAGAGCAGCCTGCTGCCCAGGTCGGACCTGATGGCCAGCCGCTCAAACGCCGCCGGGGCCGTCCGCCAAAAAATGGCCATGTCGGTGGCATCACGCATTTTGCCAACACCACGCACGACGACATCCACTCTCCCGATGTTCAGGCACGTCTGCGCGACCTGATTCGTACAGCACGTGAGCATGATCATCTGACCTGGGACGATATCAATGAGGCCCTGCCTTCAGGATTCGTCACCCCGGACCTGATGGATGCCCTCATCACACGCCTGCGTGCGATGGAGATCAAGATCACCGACGAGGTCGAAGGCGTCGCGGCACGCCACACCGCCGCCCGTGAGCGCATTACAGCAGAACGTGACGCGGCTTCGGCCAAGCTGGATGTGTTTGACGATCCGGTGCGCATGTACCTGCGCCAGATGGGCCAGGTGCCGCTGCTCACCCGCGAGCAGGAGATCAACATCTCCAAGCGCATCGAAAAGGCTGACCTCAGCATGCGCCAGTGTCTGCACACCATCGGCTTCATCGGCCAGGCCTACCTGCAGTTTGCCGAGGCCTTGTGCAACGGCGTCGAACGCTTTGACCGTCTCGTCAGCGACCGCAAGGCGGATGAACGCGATGCCTATTTCAAAAAGCTGAAACCGCTGCTCGACCAGGCACGTGAGACGCACGAAAAGACCAGCAAGGCCTTCACGGCCTTCATCCATGCCGGACCGCGTAAACGCGCCGCTTCCCAGGAGGAGTTTGAAACGCTGCGCGTCGCGTTTTTCCGCGTCTGTGAGAAGTTTTACTTCAAATCCAAGATCACCGAGGACTTCGTCACCCTGCTGCAGCAACGGCTGACCGATCTCGGCAATCTGGAGCGTGGTCTGAAGGAGCAGCCCGCCAACAAAGACGCCCAAGAGGCCGTGACCGCCTTTGAACAGGAATCATGGATGACGGCGGCAGATTACCGCACACTCATCACCGACACGCTCAAACATGTGGCTGGCTCCACACGGGCGAAGACCGAGATGATCGAGGCAAACCTGCGGCTGGTCATCTCCATCGCCAAAAAATACACCAATCGCGGCCTGTCCTTCCTCGACCTCATCCAAGAGGGCAACATGGGCCTCATGCGTGCGGTGGAGAAGTTTGAGTACCAGCGCGGCTACAAGTTCAGCACCTACGCCACCTGGTGGATTCGTCAGGCCATCACCCGCAGCATCGCCGATCAGGCGCGTACCATCCGCATTCCGGTGCACATGATCGAAACGATCAACAAGCTCATGCGCGTGCACAAGCAACTGCTGCAGGAGCTTGGGCGGGACCCAACACCGGAAGAAATTGCCGAGGAAATCCATCTGCCCGTTGATCGCGTGAACGCCGTGCTGCGCCTGTCTCAGCAGCCCGTTTCCATGCAGGCCAAGGTCGGCGAAAGCGAAGGCGACACCGAATTTGGCGACTTCATCGAAGACAAGGAGGCGAGCAATCCCATGGAACTCACCGCCATGCACCTGCTGCGCGACAAGCTGCGCGACGTGCTCGACACCCTCAATCCGCGTGAGCGCGAAGTGCTGGAGCAACGCTTTGGCCTCGGAGACGGTGCCGGACGCACCCTCGAAGAAGTCGGCAAGCAGTTCCAAGTCACCCGCGAGCGTATCCGTCAGATCGAAGCCAAAGCCCTGCGCAAGCTGCGTCACCCTACGCGCATCCGCAAACTCGGCGGCTTCTTCGGCGCGAGTTGATCACCAGCACGCGCCCACGTCGCGTCTGCCTTCAATGCTGTGCAGGTAAATGTAGCCTTCGACACGCTGTGTGGCGAAGTCGCCTTCCAGCTGCACCGGCACGCGTTCATATTCGCCTCCTTCGGTGTCTTCCAGCACATCCAGCTTGGTGAGCCCTGCCTCGTCCACGCTCCAGACTTCACCTTGGATGGAGATTCCATCCGCTGAACGAACCATGCCTGGATATCCCCCCAGATCGACCATGCGGTAGAGCGGTGCCGTCTGCGCCTCCGCCACGAACTGCTGCTGCCCGATCCACCCATGATTTTCACCGCCGCGCTTCAGCGTGCCGTACACAAACACCAGCGTCTTCACAGCTCATCCTCCCGCTCATTGAGCCAGGAAGCCAGGCTGTAGCGCTTCTGCGTCAGTTCTTTCGCACGTTCGATCATCGCAGGAGTCATCTCATGCCTCACCAGCACGTTTTTGGCCAGTTGCCCCGCCCAGCGCGGCCAGAAGTCATCCTGCAACTGCACCTGCTGCACGCTGCCCTGATGCAGCAGTCCCAGCTTGCCTCGCCGCTGCCCTGCCCCGGCCACTTTCACCTTGTCGCGAATCACATCGTGCAAAGCGGGTGCTACAAAACAAAACGGGTTCTCGATCAAATCGTCCATCCCTGCGAGGCGGCTGCCATCGTCCAAAGCTTTGGCCAAGGATTCATGGACCAGCCGGTAGCTGTCCAGCGGGTTGGTTTGGGACCAGGGATGCACAGCAGGCACGATCACCGAATACGTGAAATCATTCTCATGCAGCACCACGCCGCCGCCCGTCCAACGCCGCACAATGGGCCACTGCGGCAATGAATCGCCAAGCTTCGTCAAATTTTGAGCATAGCCAATGGTCGCCGTGGGCTCCGTCCAGCGATACACCCGCAGCACCGGCGCCTCGCTCTGCTCCAGCCACGCCTGATCGGCCGCCATGTTCCAGGGGCCGTCATGCGGCGTCGGGTCGAGGTGCAGGATGAGTTGGTCGAAGAGAGATGTTGCGGAATCCACCCGTACATCATGCCGCAAGTTTCCACCCTTGCAGCCGGGATGTTGCTTTGACATCCGCCACCTCGTTTCCAGACTTCACTCCATGTCCCCTGCCCGCCTGCTCGCTCTCGCGTTTTCACTGTTATCCACCGCTCTGGCCTTTGCCGCAGACGACTACCAACCCGGCCCCGACTCCAAACCGCAGGAAGGCGTACCGAAGGGCGACGTGATGAAGTTCGAGTTCAAGAACAGCAAAATCTTCCCCGGCACCGTGCGTGACTACTGGGTGTACGTGCCAAAACAATACACACCCGACACACCCGCCTGCGTGCATGTGAATCAGGACGGCATTCAAAACCTCGCCCCCGTCGTCTTCGACAATCTCATCGCCAAAAAGGAAATCCCCGTGCTCATCGGCGTCTTCGTCATGCATGGCCGTGTGCCTGCGAGCGATCCCGCCACGCAGCTCGATCGCTTCAATCGCAGCGTGGAATACGACGGTCTCGGTGAAAACTACGCGCGCTTCATTCTCGAAGAACTGCTGCCCGAAGTGGAAAAGATCGTGCTGCCCGATGGTCGCCCCATTCATCTCTCCCACGATGGCAATGACCGCAGCATTGGCGGCAGCAGCAGCGGTGCCATCGCCGCCTTCACCGCCGCATGGGAACGGCCCGAGGCTTTTAGCCGCATCTTCAGCAGCATCGGCACCTATGTCGATCAGCGCGGTGGCAATGACTACCCGGTGATGATTCGCAAGGCCGAGCCCAAGGCGCTGCGCGTCTTCCTCCAAGACGGCAGCAATGACGCCAACGGCACCGGCGGAAACTGGTTCCTCGCCAACAACGAAATGCTCTCCGCGCTGGAGTTCGCCGGTTATGAATCCAACCACGTGTGGGGTGACGGCGGCCACAATGGCAAGCACGCCACGGCCATCTTTCCCGATGCCATGCGCTGGCTCTGGAAGGACTGGCCCGCAGCCATCACGAAAGGTGTCGGCTCCAAAGCACCCGTGATGGAGGTGCTAGGTGCTGGTAGTGAGTGGCAGCTTGTGGGAGAAGGCTACGGTTTCACCGAAGGCCCGGCGGTGAATGCGAAGGGCGAGGTCTTCTTCACCGACATCCCGAACAGCCGCATTCACAAGGTGGGGCTGGATGGCACCGTGTCCATCTTTGCCGAAAACACCGGCAAGGCCAACGGCCTCATGTTCGGCCCCGACGGCCGCCTCTTCGCCTGCGCGAGTGGCAACAAGCAGATCGTATCGTATGACGAATCGGCCAAGATGACCGTGATCGCCGACGGCATCGACTCCAACGACCTCTGCATCGGCTTGAACGGCAATCTCTACGTCACCGATCCACCGCACAAGCAGGTGTGGCTCATCAAGCCGAATGGCGACAAGAGCGTCGTCGATACCAATGACAAAAGCGGCATCGCCTTCCCCAATGGCATCCGTTTGACGCCGGATCAGAGCCTGCTGCTCGTCGCCGACATGCGCGGCCAGTTCATCTGGAGCTACCACATTGAGGCCGATGGCACCCTCAGCGCCAAGCAGCCGTATCATCACCTCCGCATCCCTGATGGTGTCATGGAAAGCGGTGCCGACGGCATGACGCTCGACACCAAGGGCCGCCTGTATGTGGCCACCCACGCAGGCATCCAGTTCTGCGATCAAGCCGGGCGCGTGAACGGCATCATCGCCAAGCCGCAGCGCAAATGGCTGGCGAACGTCGTCTTCGGCGGCGCGAACTTCGACGAGCTCTACGCCTGCAACGGCGACAAGGTCTTCAAACGAAAAACCCAGGTGAAAGGCGTGCGCTCAGCAGTGGCCGCGATCAAGCCGGACAAGCCCAGGCTGTAAGAGAACGCGAAGCGTCTTGGAGTGCGGTCGCGACAAGCTCTTCAAAAGCAAAATACAGGTGAAGGGCGTGCGTTCGGCAGAGACCACGATCAAGCCGGACAAGCCCAGGCTTTTTAAGCCGCCATTTGCGGCTGGTTGGCCTGTGGCTCACGGTGGAATCTCCGTGGTATCTCGGGGAGAATAACCAAAGATGCGGATCGAATGATCTCCAATCGCGTAATCAAAACCGATCCTGTCTAAAAGCTCGCAGAGCTCCTGTGAGTGGTCCACCCGATGACCGGGAAAACGTCTGTCATACTCCGAATGCCGCAGTTCCATCCAAGCCACGGAAATCATGGGCATCGGAACGTGATACCACCACTCGGCATCCCAGGACGAGACGAAATCTGAGTCAATGCATCGATAGCGAAAGAATGGAACCCACACTGATCCAGACCGCATGGCGGTGAGAAGCTCGTTCCACTTAGTGTCGTTGGCCAATCCAGAGAGATTGAGCCGTGCAGCCATTGCCCTGAGCTTGGGAAGCTCACCGTCATGTGCGGAGTTGGCGCTTGGACCGATCATGCTGGCGAGTGGTGTTCTTAACGGGCTTAAAGCTGCATCACCCTGCATAGAAGTGCAAAGCGATTGATCGGCTTGCCTTGAACGGATGGAGTGTCCATAATAATTTCATGCAGCGCCGTCCCTTGAAGGGGCAGCCCCTTCCCCTACTCCTCCTCAACAGCCGCCGCCGCGCGCTTCTGCAGCTCGACCACGGCATTGAGGATCTTCACGCGGTTCATCTCATGCACTTCCACTTTCGTGCCGATTTCGGGCACGAGGGTGACGGTCAATTCGCCGCCGAGGTGTTCGCGGAATTCTTCGAGGCCTTCGAGGATGGCGGGTTCGCCGCTGCGGCCGTTGTTCATCAGATAGGGGGAGGAGGTGGCGAAGCCGATGCTTTCGATGAGCTTCAGCACGCGCTCGCAGGTGGCTTCATCCAGGATGCCTTGCATGCGGGAGTAGACGAGGTCCACGGCCATGCCGATGGCCACGGCTTCACCATGGGCCACGGTGAATTTGGAAATTTGCTCCAGCTTGTGCGCGGCCCAGTGGCCGAAGTCCAGCGGACGGGCGGAGCCGAGTTCAAAGGGATCGCCGCCCGTGGCGATGTGCTCCACGTGCAGCTCGGCGCTGCGTTGGATGACCTGCTCCAGAGCCTCCTGCTTGAGTGCGGCGAGATCACCGGCCATGGCCTCGATCTGCTCAAAGAAAGCACGATCACGAATGAGCGCGACCTTGATGGCTTCGATGATGCCATTGCGGCGGCCCCGTGCGGGCAGCAGTTCCAGGAAGGCGAAGTCATTCACCACGGCAAAGGGCACGGCGAAGCTGCCGACCCAGTTTTTCTTGCCGAAGTAGTTCACGCCGTTCTTCACGCCCACGCCGCCATCGCCCTGGCTCAGGGTGGTGGTGGGAAAGCGCACGTGGCGGATGCCGCGATGCGCCGTGGAGGCGGCAAAGCAGACCATGTCCAGCGCGGCACCGCCACCGATGACGAACACGTAGCTGTGCCGGTCCAGCGCGGCTACATTGATGGCGTCCCAGCAGCATTCCACGAGGCGGAAGTCATTTTTGCAGGGCTCGCCACCGGGGAGGACGATGGGATCATCCACCATGGTGAAGGTATCCGCATGCACCTGGCCGTAGGCCATGATGTCGTCGATCAGATCGCGATTGGCCGTGGCGACGGCTTCATCCACAAACACGAGCACGCGCGGGAGCTTGTGCGGCTGCTCAAGCCGGAGAAGATCACGAATGGTGTGGTTCCGAGGCGCGAAAACTTCTCTCGTGAACAAGATTCGGTGGGTGTGCTCTAGCCTGATTTTTTTCTCTAACATTTACGGGGGGGGATTCTTTGGCTCTGACCGGGGTTGAGGTCAAAGGGAAAGGGCAAACGTCTGATGAAAACGCTTTCTAACCCGCAGCACCCATTTCGCCTTAGATATGGCATTTTTTGCAGGGTCCTTCCAGTAAACTGAGGCCATATCCCCCTCCTGTCCTGCCACCTGTGGAAATAGCCTGCTGGGGTGATTGAGAAGAAAGCCCCTTCGGATTCAACATGTGTGCGGCCATGAAAACCTTGCATTCAAATCCGCCGCGCAGTCATGACATCAACAGGCATGGCATCCTGTGATGGAAGCCGCCCCGCTGTTCACTCAATCAGTGTCCGGGAATGCATGGAAGAATAAAGCCACCAACGCAGTGACCTTTCCGCCTCCTCTTCGCTTCCTGATTCCAGTGCTGCTGCTGCTGCTGCTGCTGGGACTCCTGGCGGCATGGATGGATTATCAGCTGGATCTGGCCAATGACCTGACACGCAATTTCAATGACGTGACCACCCAGGCGGAGGCCACCGGCGCCCGGCTGACCCAGCTGGCCCAGCAACACCTCGTCAAAGGAGAGATCCAGGCACTGAATGACAACCTCTCCGACTGGAAGCATGAGCCCTGGCTGCGCATGGCCGCCGTGGTGGATGAAAAGGGCCGTGTGCTGGCAAGTTCATCCTCCCAGTGGGTGGGTCTCTCAGCCGATGAAACCCCTGCGGCCACCGCCTGGAAGCGTGCCAGCCAGAACACCGGCAAGATCATGGAGTCCGCCACCTTGGATGACGGGGACTTCATTGTGCTGGCGGCGTTTCCCCTCGAAATCCCTGCGCAGACCCGGCACTGGCTCCTGCTGGTCTATGACCGCGCCAATGCCGTCCTGCATGCGCATCAGGATGCACGCCGGAGGATGGAGTGGTCGGCTTCCGTAATCGCCATCATGTGCCTCGGCCTCTGGGCCATCCTGCACTTTGGCGTGGCGGCACGGCTCGAACGGCTGGCACGCTCCGTCCGCGAATTTGGCGAAGGGCGCACCATCAGCATCGACCCCGTGAAAGGTGGGGATGAGGTGCATGAGCTCTCGCAGGCATTTCGGAAAATGACCCAGCGGCTGGCAGACCGTGAACGCGAACGCACCGTGCTCGAGCGCGCGGTGATTGATACCGCTGAAAATGAGCGGCGGCGTATCGGGCATGAACTCCACGACGGCATCGGCCAGCAGCTCACCGCCGTGCTGATGGCCATCAACGGCCTGCACGATGAATTGCAGGCCAAAGCCCCCGCCTTTGCAGAGCACGCACAGCATGCCAGCCGGAGCCTGCGCGAAGCCCTGGCCGAAGTGCGTGGCCTGTCCCATGGACTGGCCCCTGTTCCCCTGTGGGAGCAGGGCCTGGAGCACGCCCTGCAGGCGCTGGCAGACGTCACCACGCGCAGCTCCGGCGTGCGGTGCGTGTTTGAATGCCCGGCTCACATCATGGAGATCAGCGAGGCCACGGCGTGCAATCTCTACCGGATCGCCCAGGAGGCGGTGAACAATGCCTTGAAGCATGCTGATTCTGGCGAGATCCGCATCGGCCTGGAATGCCGTGACGGATTCCTTGTGCTGGAGATCGACGATGATGGCTGTGGTCTGCCAGAAGTGCCTGTGGACGGCGGCGGCATCGGGTTTCGGATCATGCAGCACCGCACCGAAGTGATGGGTGGCAGGATGGAGCACGGCGCTCCTCCCGCAGGCGGCACCCGCATCGCCGTACACATTCCCAACACCCCATGACAACCACCGACACCCTCGAAAAAACCTACCGCATCGTGCTTGTGGACGATCATCCGGCCGTGATCAATGGCTATCGTTTCATGCTGCAGGCCCACCCCAGCTTTGAAATCTGTGGCACCGCATTCAATGAAGCCGAGGCCCTGAATCTGGTGACAAACGAGAAGCCCGATCTGCTCATCACCGATCTCAACATGCCAGGGCGCGGAGGCCTGGAGCTCATCAAAGATCTCGTGGCCCTGCATCCCGGACTGAAGATCATCGTCAGTTCCATGCATGATGAAATGCTTTGTGCCGCACGCGCTCTGCGCGCCGGAGCCAGCGGCTACGTGGGCAAGGACAGTCCCGGCAATGCGCTGCTGGATGCCATCCACAAGGTTCTCGACGGCGGCGTCTATGTGAGCGAGCGGCTGGCCGCGCACCTCGCAGCCTCCTTTGCGACGCCCCGGCCACGCGGATCCACGGAATCACCGCTTACGAAACTGAGCGACCGTGAGTTTCAGGTCTTCGAGCTTTTCGGCCAGGGCCAGACCGCCAAGGAAATCGCAGCGCAGCTCCATTTAAGTCCGAAGACAGTTTCAGTTCATCGTGATCACATCAAAGATAAAATGGGGTTTGTCACGAGTGCGGAAATGATCCGGCAGGCGGTGCGCTGGGTGGAGACCCAGCGGGATGTTCTCAAGTGAGGCGGCTCTGGAATCAATAGGTGCAGAGCCTATGCACGGACGGTGCCAGCACGGATACCGGAACTTCAGAGCGCCCCCATGGTGGGATGCTCAATCCATTCAGCCGATCACGCGCATGACACCATCGCGAACGGCCGCAGATCATCCAGACATGTTCCTCCTCCCGCCCCTCTGCCACCATGAACTCGTCTCACTACCACACCCAATGCTGGGCCCAAGGCAGCGCCGCTGCCCACTCGAGTTTTTCGGATGTTCATCAGCACCTTGATGACAATTCGCATCTCTTTGATGAAATGATCCGAAGCACGCAGCTTGCCTCGGAACCCAAGGCGCCCTTCCGCCAGCAACCCAAAGCGAAGGTTTTGTTCCAATTCTTTGATGGCTCGCCCATGTCAGATTCGTGAGTTTCAGGCGTTCTATAACAAGTCCCAGCCTGAAATGAAAAACCCTGCTCGAGTCGTCATCGTGGACAATCATCCAGCCAGTTCTGCGGACTTCCGCACGGCGCTGGAAGCCCAGCCTGATCTCACCCTGGCGGCAGCCGTGACCTGCGCCTCCTGCTCCTTCGCCGCCGTGTCCGAACACAAGCCTGATCTGGTCTTGATCCGTCTGAACCTGCCGGGCCACCGTGTCCTTCAACTCGTGAAAGATCTCCTGGTGCTGCATGCGGGCCTGAAGCTTCTCGTTTTCTCCGGCCACGATGATGAGCTTGAGCCCAGCCGCGTCCTGCGTGCAGGAGCCCAAGGCTGCGTATTGCGCAGCAGCAGCATGGCCACCAAGCTGGACGCCATACGTAAGGTGCTGGCCGGCAGCCACTGCTTCAGCACGCAGAGCACCCCACGCCGCCCCGATGCCACCGCCCTGCGTAGCAGCGTGAATGCGGCGTTCTCGCTGTAACGTCACCCTCCTACGTCGCCGCCACCCACCGCTGCCAGAGACGCAGCAGCGGAGTGAGCGCGACAAAACATAGCGCGAGCGGCACCGAGACGTTGGAAATCGCGAGCGCATCCACAAGGGCGATGCCTGCGAGCAGCCAGCCAACGGCCTTGCCAATAGCGGGTCCACCTTGGCGCAGGATATGTGTCGCATAGGCGACCAACAAAGCGACGACGCCTAGAACCACGAGCTGCAGCGGACTGCCCCCTTGGGATGAAAACCGCATGACGCAAAGAACCGCCGGTGTGTAAAGCAGTGCAAACGCCAGCATGGCCGCCGGGATGGGCAACGCCGCGTTTTTATGCTCCAGCCGCGCCGCCAGGGTGATGCCCACGATGTAGCAGCCCAGCGCGATGGCATAAGGCAGCACCAGCATGGGGCCGGCGGCACTGTACGGCACCACAGCAGACGCTGCCATCAAGTACAACAGCAGCCGGCACGCACCCATGATGATGACCGAACCCGCCCACTGCTTGTGGTAGAGATCATAAAACAAAATGGCCCCAAGCAGCAGTCCCGTGATCTGCGGGCTGGCACCTTTGCCCAGCGCAATGGTGCCCCCCACAAAGAGCATGCCACCACCCACGGCCCATGCCGTTCGCACCCCCACTTTCCCACTGGGAATAGGTCGCTCCTTGCGATGCTCGCGATCGAACTTCACATCGGCCGCATCATTCAATATCATGCCGCCCGTATAGATCAAGGAGCCCGCAAGAATGAGCCAGGCCAGACGCGCATCAAGCAGTGCCCCACCGGCTAGAAGCCATGCCGCCGTGACATTCGTCCAGGCAGTGGGCAGGTTGGAAATACGGGCAAGATGAAGCCAGGGGCGCATGCTCTCAGTCTCGAAACCCGCAGGACAAAAGTCGAACGCTTATTTCAGCATGCTGTGCACAAACGGCAGCAGGGAGGAGTACAGCGTGCTGCCGTGAAAGCGGGACAGCAGCTCCGTGACGAGTTCGGCGTCACTGTCCACATCCGCAGGGAGAAGGTCCTCCCGGGTGTTCTCGCCACAGGTGGAACTGACTTTGACAAAGCAGGAATCGCATTCACGCCGCACTTCACCACGCACTCCGTCACCTTCCAGCACCAGTCCTTGCAGCGCGGGACCGGTTTCCTTTTCGATCAATTCCACACTCAGCTCGGCCTTCAGGCGCTGATTGATCCACACCGCAAGCAGCAGCGCGGTGGTGCGCTGGCCTTTGAGATGGGTGATTCGAATGTTCTTCAGCTTGGCGAGGTTGTGGCAGGCGGTGGCGTCCTGAAAGCAGGTGGCCAGCGCGGTGCGCATGAAGTGCGAACGCGTCCACGCGAGATCACGCACATCGAAGCCGCCGGTTTCAGCATTCATGGCGACCAGCAGCGCATCAAACTGCCGCACAGGATCGGCCCACCGTGAACTGTCGATGACCAGCGTGTCGATGCGGCTGTAGAGGCGCTCTTCAAAATTCTTGGACAGATCGGCCTGCCACCAGACGACCAGCGGCAGATCGGAGTCCAGATGCGCGAAGACGATGTTTTGCACCTGCGCGGCATTCCCGCCTTCCAGCACAAAGCTGATCTGCTCGCTGCAGACGATCTGTTTGCCCTGATACGGGCGGCACAGCGCCTGAATCCATGCCCGTGCACGCAGTTGCTCAGCTTCGGGCAGTGCGAGAATGAGCAGCGCCCGGCAGGCATGCTGGGCGGCCACATGGTCGAGCAGTTCGTTGTCGGCCATCAGCTGGCAGCTGTCCTCGGTGTAGATCGCCAGATTGATGAGCGAGGCACGAGTCTTCGCCTCGTCCCCCTCCCACAGCTCTTTCAGCGCACGATCAATGCGCCCGATGGGCGTTTCGAGACCAAGGCGGTCGAGGTCGGAGTCGTTCAGTGGGGCGGGAGGCATGATGGTGTTCCTCCAGATTAAAGCAGACGCCACTCACGACCGTCCGCACGCAGCAGATCATCGGCCTCCTTCGGTCCCCAGCTGCCGGCGGGGTATTCGTGCATGGTCGGCGGCGTGTCCGACTTGTGCCAGGCCTTCTCGATTTCATCGATGAACTTCCAGGCGTTCTCGACTTCATCGCGACGGGCAAACAACGTGGCATCACCCGCCATGGCATCGAGCAGCAGACGCTCGTAGGCCTCAGGGCTGGCTTTGCCAAAGCTCGATGAATAGCGGAAGTCCATCTTCACCTGCTGAATGCTCATGGCCTGCCCCGGCTGCTTGCACAGAATGCGCAGCGCGATGCCTTCATCCGGCTGAATGCGAATCACGAGCGTGTTCTCGCTGTTGTTCAGCATCGCTGAGGTGGCAAACGGCACCTGCGGCGGCTTCTTGAAATGCACGCTGATTTCCGTGGCCTTCTTCGGCAGCTGCTTGCCCACGCGAATGTAGAACGGCACGCCCTGCCAGCGCCAGGTGTCGATCATCAGGCGCAGCGCCACATAGGGCTCGGTGTTGGACTCAGGATTCACGCGATCCTCCTGCCGGTAGCCCACGCGCGGCACGCCATCGACGCTGCCTGCAGTGTATTGCGCACGGATCACATTTTTACCGACGACCTCAGCCCCCACCAGCGGACGCAGGGCACGGATCACCTTCACTTTTTCATCACGCACACTGTCCGCGCTGAGATCGGTCGGCGGTTCCATGGCGACGAGAGAGACCAGCTGCAAAAGATGGTTCTGCACCATGTCACGCAGCGCTCCTGCGGTGTCATAGTAGCCACCACGCCCGCCTTCCATGCCAAGATTCTCTGCGCAGGTGATCTGCACATGGTCGATGTAGCGGCTGTTCCAGTTCGGCTCGAAGATGGAGTTCGCAAAGCGCAGCACCATGATGTTCTGCGCGGTTTCTTTACCGAGGTAATGATCGATACGGTAAGTGTCCTTTTCCGCAAAAGTGGCAGCGACCACCGCGTTCAAGCCCTGCGCTGTGGCGAGGTCTTTGCCGAACGGCTTTTCACAGACCACACGCGCCCATTTGCCCTGCGTGCCGACATTCAGCCCGGCGGCCCGGATCATTTCCAGGATGGGTTTGAAGGCCTCAGGAGCGGCCGCGAGATAGAAGAGCCGGTTGGCGGGAGTGCCGCGCTCGGCATCAAACTGATCCAGCAATCGGCCCAGAGCCTTGTAGCCTTCCAGGTCTTCAAATTCGCTGCGGTGATAGTGAATGCACTGGGAGAAACTTTCCCACAGCTCGTCATTGTGGCCCTGACGGCTGTTTTTGCGGTTTCCCTCCTCCAGTTCGGCGCGGAAGCCCTCGTCCGTCTTGTCACGTCGGGCGAAGCCGATGACCTTGAACTGCGGCGGCAGGTCACCAGCGGCGGCGATGTTGTAGATGGCAGGAATCAGCTTGCGATGAGTGAGATCGCCGGTGGCACCAAAGATGACCACGGAGCAGGGGGCCGCACGGTGGCGGGAGAGCAGCGTCTCTTGAAAGGGATTTTCCAATTCGGGCATGGCTTTAAAGCAAGGACTACGCCACAAACGCGGCGCAGGACTGCCAGACTAACCCGCCCCCCTGTGATGGCAACTAACGATGCCGCCGCAACAGGCCTGGCTCGATGAAATGACTTCATGGATGCCATGAATTCGCTTGGAGCCATCAACTTGGGCCACCCCGCCGTTAAACAGGCGTCTCTTTCGCTCATTTTCTCTATACCTGCTGAGTTTCAAAGGTTTGACAGCGCGGCTCATCCGTTGAGAGTCGAAGGGCAATGAGCAAACCGGCACCTGAGCCAGAAATTCCGATCCCGGAAGACGCAAAAAAAGACAAGGGCTTGTGGGAAAAAACCCGCAAAAGCCTGATCGAACGTCTGAACAATTGGGAGGACCAGAAGACCTGGAACGAGTTTTACCAGACCTACTGGCGCCTGATTTTCAGCGTCGGCACCAAGGCGGGCCTCACCCGTGAAGAAGCCTTTGATGTCGTGCAGGAGACGGTCATCGCCATCGCCCGTCAGGTGCAGAAAGGCCAGTACGATCCCCGTGCAGGCTCCTTCAAGGCCTGGCTGCTGCAAATGACGCGCTGGCGCATTCTCGACGTTTTCCGCGCCCGCAAGCGCCAGCCCTCCCTGGCCGACCAGGGCAATGCCGACACCGAGGACACCAGTGGTCAGGTCATCGACCGCCTGTCTCAGGACAAGGACAACCTGCTGGAAAACATCTGGGACCGCGAGTGGCGTGACAACATCACCGCTGCGGCGCTGGAACGTGTCAAAGCCAAGGTTTCTCCGCGGCAGTTTCAAATTTTCGACTGTTATGTGATGAAGGGCTGGGGGGTGAAGAAGACCTCAGAGGCCCTCGGAATCAATGCCGCACAGGTCTATCTGGCCAAGCACCGCGTCGGTGCCCTGGTGAAGAAAGAAGTGCAGGGGCTTGAGAATACGATGCTTTAGTGGGAGACTTCCGCGCGCAGGCTTGAACAGGCCATGCCGCAACCATCCTCCCACGCCTGCTTCATGAGCGATTCAGCCGACCTGCCCGCCGATCATCCGCCTCCTCCCGAGAGCGCGGATGAAGCAGTCGACATGCCTGTCATGGATGAGGCTGCGGCACCCGAATCCTTCGAGATGGACCTGCCTGCTCCACCCATCGCCGTGCCGACGGCCCGGGAAAAGGTCAAGAGCCGCGACAAAAACGGCCCTCCCTCCCACCGGGATGACATCGTCATTCCCGACTACACGCTGCTCAAGCGCATCGGCTCCGGGGCCTATGGCGAAGTGTGGCTGGCACAGAGTGTCACGGGTGCCCTGCGTGCGGTAAAGATCGTCTGGCGTGAGGATTTCGAACTCACCCGGACCTTCCACCGCGAGTTTCAGGGCATCCAGCAGTTCGAGCCCATCTCACGCGGCCACCCCTGCCTCGTGCACATCCTGCATGTCGGCTGGAATGAGACGCGCGGCTTTTACTACTGCGTGATGGAGCTGGCGGACGACGCCGAAGACGGGGCGCATATCAACGACGTGAAGACCTACGTGCCGCGCACGCTGACCACGGACATGAAGCGCCACGGCCGGCTGGACCCCTTCTTCTGCCGTGATGCAGGCGTGTACATGGCCGATGCGCTGCACTACATGCACAACCACGGACTCACGCACCGTGACATCAAGCCCTCCAACATCATCTTCGTCGGCGGCGTCTGCAAGCTCGCGGACATCGGCCTCGTCGCCGCGTTTGGAGAGCGCACCTTTGTAGGCACCGAAGGCTTCGTGCCCCCGGAAGGCCCCGGCACACCCCAGGCGGACATCTACAGCCTTGGCAAGGTGCTCTATGAAATGAGCAGCGGCAAAGACCGCATGGAATTCCCCGAGGTGCCGGACAATCTCTCCGACGAAGAGTGGCCCTTCTGGATCGACCTCAACCGCGTGATCTGCCAGGCTTGCGAAGCAGACCTGGGCCGGCGCTTCACCAATGCCTCGGATTTTGCCGAAGCTCTGCAGCACGTCGGCGGCATCAAGCCGGAAAGCTTCGTCCGCCGCTTCACTCGTGCGGCCATCATCACGACCCTGGCATCCTTCCTCGTCGCGAGCGGGTTGGTGATGGCCAAGCACCAGCGGGAATGGAGCTATGAAGTTCCTGTGCCGGTAAAACCCCTGCCGGTGCTGCCAGCGCGTCCGCAAACACCCACGCCGGGCAAGCCATGGCAGAACCGGCTCAAGCAGTGGTTCACCTACAAGCAAGATCGTCACGTCGCAGACCTGCCGCTCGATGCGGACCTGTTCCGCAACTTTCTCCTCGAAATCAACCGTGCCGCTGAATATGAAGCGGCCTACATCACCCTGCCCGACAAGACCGTTCTTCCTGCCGCCGTGATTCCTGCGGCGGATGCGGACGCCTTCTGCGCCTGGATGACCGCCGGAGACCGCCGCAGCGGACGCCTGGATCCAGATCACGAATACACCTGGCGCGCAGCCAGCATTCCGCAAACGCCCGGCAGCTCCAAACCCAAGCCCGGCCACAGCGCGATCCGCTGTGAAATCGTCCTCTTGAAGTACGGCAGCCTGAACATCGCCAGCACTCCTGCAGGAGCGGAAGTCCTCGATGGTGAGCGCCTCATGGGCCGCACCCCCCTCTCCCTGCCCAAGGTGCGTGCAGACAGCTTCAGCTACGAAATCATCCTGCCAGGTTACAAGCCTGAATTGGCAGCCGGCAAGCTCAAGGAAGGACAGAGCATCAGCTTCAATCTGCGTCTGAGAGCCACCGGCTCGGTGGTGTTTGGCAAGCCCTGGCAGAACAGCCTCGGCATCAAATTCGTGCCGCTTGGCAAGGCCATGCTGGCCACGACGGAAACACGCCGCAAAGACTTCGAGGAGTTTGCCAAAGCCACCAATCAAGCACCCGTCGATGGCCGCGTGCTCGATGCCGGTCCCAACCTTCCCGTCAGCATGGTCAACCGTTCCGAAGCCGAGCAGTTCTGCCGCTGGCTGACGGATCGCGAGCGCGCCAAGGGCTTGCTCGAGCCGGATCAGGAATACCGCCTGCCCAGCGATGATGAATGGAGCATGGCCGCCTATCTCTCGCGTGAGATCGGCGCGACTCCCGCCGAACGCAGCCTGCGCATCGAAGGCATCTACCCCTGGGGCTTTATCTGGCCGCCACCCGCCAAATCAGGCAACTTCCTCGACAAAAGCGCGGACAATACCGGCCGGGTCGCCATCCCACGTTATGACGATGGCTTTGCGGGTCCTGCTCCCGTCGGTTCCTTCCGTGCTGACGGCCGTGGCTTGCATGATCTCTCCGGCAACCTCTGGGAATGGGTCTCCGACTCCTGGAACATCATGCCCGACCAAGGCGTCCTGCGTGGCGGAGCCTACACCACTTCCGAGCGCCAGGAGCTCCTCGCCTCCTTCCGCCGGCATGCCACCGCCGCAGACCGTTATCCCGACGCCGGATTCCGCCTGCTGCTCTGGAACATCGGCCAGATGGCACGTGAGGACGACAATTGAACCCGCATCTTTTGTGGGAATAAGCAATCTTCGGCGTTCCTCCCACGTATCAGGAAACCCAACGCCATGAAACTTCGTCTCGCACTCCTTTCCGCCCTTGCCGCCGCCTTCTGCATCGCCCAGGCCGAGGACAAACCCAAAACCGACTCCAAAACCATGCCCAAGCCCGAAATCGTGAAGTCTGAAGATGAGTGGAAAAAACTGCTCACCCCCGAACAGTACCAAGTGACACGCATGCGCGGCACCGAACGTGCCAATGGTGCGGCCTATGCCGAGTTCGAAAAGCAGGGAGAGGGCACCTACTACTGCGTCTGCTGCGGCGCAGAACTCTTCACCTCCAATGAAAAATTCCACTCCGGCTGCGGCTGGCCTTCGTTCTATGACTCCTCCAAAGCCAAAGGCGTTCTCGAAAAAGTGGACGACAGCCACGGCATGCACCGCATCGAAACCGTCTGCAAACGCTGTGACGCCCACCTCGGCCACGTTTTCGAAGGCGAAGGCTTCAAAACCCCCACCGACCGCCGCTTCTGCATCAACGGCGTCGCCTTGAATTTTGTGCCCAAAGGCGGAGAAGCCCCCAAACTCCTCGAACTCGGTTCTGCCGCCGTGCAGCAGAAGAAAGATGAAGTAGCCAAAGAAGGCGGCGTGGAAGTGAAGAAGTAACCCGTGATGCGGGCATTGCCTCGCTTTGCTCGCCGTACGGGCAGCCTGCGGCTGGCTATCTTCGCTGCGCTTCGGTTCTTGCCTGCACCTTTACACCTTCCCCGTCTTCGCAAAATCGATGATCTTCTGGTCATCGTCCCCTGCCGCCCACGTCACGCGTAAAAAATCAGCGGGGTGTAGATTGTGCTGCTCAAAGAACGCCCGGTCTCCGCCGCAGCCAAACATCGTGTCCGGGTCCATCTCGCCTTTCAGTTTCGCCCGAGCTTTCACGATCAAACGCGGCAGCCACGGAATGCCGTCCACCGCCGCCGCTTTGGCCGGAAGTTCGCTTGGCAGCACGATTTTTTCGCTACGTTGGCTGTTCTGCACCACGCGGAAGAAATCTCTCCGCACCGCTGCCACCAGCAGGCTCGTCTCCAAGGTTGGCCCTTCCGCGCCATACCGGCAGTGATCGTCGACAAAGTCGAAAAACTCCTGCGACGTGTACCCAATGCCGTCCAAGAAGTTCTTGTCCTCCTCCGTGAACCAGCTGACCGCACGGGTGTCGCCCCCAAGGTGCAGTTTGGAGCAGCGCTCGAAGAGTTTGCGAAAAGTCGTGTCCCAGGTGAGATCGTTCATGATAATCATCTACGCATAACGATGGTCCCTTGAGCGTCAAATATTCGCGCAACCATTCCGCACCTCCCGTGGTTTACATTGCGCATGACCCTCGCTAGCATGGCAGTCACACTGCCAGCCTACCTCATGCCTGAAACGGAACGGAACGCCCTCCCCCATTCATCGCCGGCAGCCGCCGCCGATGTCGAGGAGTCTGCCGACCAGGAAAGCGTCCGCCTCATGCTCCGCGTCAAGGATGGCGATGTGAAGGCCTTCGAGCGCCTCGTGGAGCTGCATCAAAGCGCCGTCGTCGGCACCTGCGCCCGCATGTTGAACAACATCGAAGACGCGCACGACATCGCGCAGCAGGTCTTCATCCGTGTCTGGCGCAGCGCCCCGCGCTACGAAGTCACCGCCAAGTTCACCACCTGGCTCTTCACCATCACCCGCAACCTCGTCTTCAACGAAACCCGCCGCCGCTCCCGCCGCAAGGAAGTCAGCATGGAGCAGGAGAACGAAGACGATCCGCCGAAGTTTTTCACCGATCACAGCACCCCTGGCGCCGATCACATCACCCAGCAGACCGAGCTGGAGCAGGCCCTCGACACCGCCATCGCCGCCCTTCCAGAAAAGCAGCGCATCGCCGTCATCATGCGCCGCCACCAGGACCTCCCATACGAGGACATCTGCGCCGTCCTGAAAATGTCACTCCCCGCCGTGAAGAGCCTCCTCTTCCGCGCCCGCACCGAATTGCGAAAGCACCTCGCCGCGTATCTGGGAGAGGACGTGGAGTGAGCCAGCCTCCCCACCTCAAAAATCAACAATCGTTGTTCATCAATCGTCAATCGCTCACACCCAGAGCGCTCCACAGCCAGCCGACTGACGATCACCGCGCCATCCATTTTTGATACTTGAAGTTTCATGCCCCCTCAGGCGTACTCTCCACCTTCGCATGAAATCTTTCCTGCTCGCATTCCTCGCCCCAGCGCTGCTCCTCGCCGCGCCGAAGCCGCTCTTCAACTCCAAGCTCATCACCAGCGCCACGCCGAACCAAAGCGTGGATATCGACGTTTCACTCGACGGAGCGAAGGAGCTCTACCTCGTCGTCGCCGATGGCGGCAACGGCTTCACCGCCGACTGGGCGGACTGGGCTGAGCCACGCCTCATCCTGGCCGATGGCAGCGAGAAAAATCTCACCGAGATCGAATGGAAATCCGCACAGTCTGGCTGGGGCAACGTGCGCGTGAATACCAGTGCCGGCGGCACCGAACTGCGCAGCGCAGGCAAGGCCATCGAGTACGGCATCGGCACCCACGCCAACAGCATCATCGCCTTCAACCTCCCCGCCGGCACCAAGCGCTTCAAAGCCCGTGGTGCCCTCGATGAAGGCGGCACCAGGCAGGGCAGCACCAGCGTCGAGTTCCGCGTCTACACCGAAAACCCCGGCCCCATCACCGCCAGCGACAGCAGCTCCCACGATCCGGCGGATGCCGTCTCTTCACTCACCGTGCATCCCGAACTCCAGGTGCAGCTCTTTGCCAGCGAGCCGATGATGGCCAGCCCTTCCAGCATCAACATCGACCATCGTGGCCGCGTCTGGGTCTGCGAAGTCGTCAACTACCGCAAGCACCTCGGCGATCGCACCGAAGGCGATCGCATCCTCATCCTCGAAGACACCGACGGCGACGCCAAGGCCGACAAATCCACCGTCTTCCATCAAGGCCATGATGTGAACAGCGCCCATGGCATCTGCGTGCTCGGCAACAAAGCCCTCATCTCCTGCGGCGACGATGTCTTCTGGCTCATCGACGACAACGGCGATGACAAGGCCGACCGCAAGGAGATCATGTTCACCAACATCGGCGGCGCGCAGCACGACCACGGCATCCACGCCTTCCACTTCGGCCCCGATGGCCGACTCTATTTCAATTTCGGCAACGCTGGCAAACAACTCTGCGACAAAAACGGCAATCTCATCACCGACATCCACGGCGTGCAATGCTCCAACCAGAACAACCGCCCCTATCAGCAAGGCATGGTCTTCCGCTGCGAGCTGGATGGCAGCAACGTCGAGATGCTCGCCTGGAACTTCCGCAATAACTGGGAAGTCGCCGTGGACAGCTACGGCACCCTGTGGCAGTCCGACAACGACGACGACGGCAACAAAGGCGTGCGCATCAACTACGTCATGGAGTTCGGCAACTACGGCTACACCGACGAAATGACCGGCGCTGGCTGGCAGACCCCACGCCTCGGCTGGGAAAGCGAAATCCCCCTGCGCCACTGGCATCAAAACGACCCCGGCGTCATCCCCAACATGCTGCAAACCGGTGCCGGCAGCCCCACCGGCATGCAGGTCTATGAAGGCGACCTCCTCCCCAGCATCTTCCACGGCCAGCCCCTCCATTGCGACGCCGGCCCCAACGTCGTCCGCGCCTACATCACCCAGCCCGACGGCGCCGGCTACAAAGCCGAGATCGTCAACATCCTCGAAGGCGCCAAAGACAAATGGTTCCGCCCCAGCGATCTGGCTGTTGCACCTGATGGTTCTTTGATTGTGTCAGACTGGTACGACCCCGGCGTCGGTGGGCATGGGATGGGAGATGTGACGCGCGGGAGGTTGTTTCGGGTGACCACTTCAGCGAGTTCCAAGTATAAGGTTTCAAGTTTCAAGTTGGACACTGCAGAAGGTGCTGTTGCTGCGTTGAAGTCACCGAATGAGGAGCAGCGGTATCTGGCGTGGCAGGCACTGAAAGGATTTGGAGCCAAGGCTGAGTCCGAACTTTCCAAGCTGTTTGGCGATTCGAAAGAAGACCCAAAGCATCGCGCGCGGGCTTTGTGGATGCTCGCCGCGCTAAGTGTCGACGAAAGCACCGGAGGACCGGCGCACTCCAAAACGCTGCCGCAAAGCTCGCACCCCCCCGAAAACGCGAAGCGTCCTGGAGTGCTCCAGCCCTCTGGAGCTTTCGAACGTCTCCTGGCTTCCGCCCTCGCCGACACCGACCCGAACCTCCGCATCACCGCCATCCGCGTGGCCCGCCAGCTCTGGCAGCAAACTCAGCCCGAGAAACTTCTGCAAGTGCTGGCCAAAGTTTCACCATCCATCCAGACACCGGCCATCAATCGTGAACTGGCCATCGCCATTCGTTTCGATGGTTCAGACCAGGCAAACACCCTCTGGAATGATCTGACCCGCACCACGGATGATGACCGTTGGAGCTTGGAAGCATGGGGCATCGCTCAAGATCTTCATCCAGCCACACGCTGGGCGACGCTTCAAAAAGCTGCTGATGTGAAAGTATCCGATTTGGAAATCTGGCGCGGTGCGCTTCACAATCCCGACTTGGCATTGTCCGCAGGATTCATGGATGGAAAGCCTGAACTCAAAGTGAGCGGGCTGCGAGCACTGCAACTCCTCTCCTACAAATACCCTGCCGAAGTCGCCAAAGCCGCGCTCAAAGTCTTTCAAGAGGCCAGTCCCGACAGCGCCCTCGCCGCCACAGTCCTTCTCTCACGCGACCAGATCAATCAAGACCCGAATGGCAAAGCACGCCTCGAATCCCTCCTCAAACCCGTCATCGGCAAACCCGAGTTCATCTCCCTCGTCGAACGCCTGAACCTCACCGGCTTCGAAAAGGAACTGCTCGACTACATCGTCGCCAATCCCAACGCACCCGAGTCCGTCAATGCCGCACGCCTCATCGCCGCGAATCGCGATGGCGCCCTGCGTTTCCTCAAAGACGCCGATGCCGCCTCCGCCAAAGTCCTCATCGCCGCACTCGGCCGCGTGAGCGATCGCGCCTCCGTAGCCGTCTTGAACCAAGCCTTCTGGCCGGAAAAACGCGAAGACGTGCGCCACGTCATCATCGACGCCCTCGCGCTCAGCGGTGAAGGCGGACGCGCCATTCTCAAATGGCAGAGCGAAGACAAACTGCCCGCCGAATTCAAAGACCAGTCCTCTCTCGCCCTCAGCCGCAGCACCGATGTCGGAGTGCGAAACGAGGCCGCCCAGACACTCCCCCTGCCCGCCGCGCAAGGTTTGGAAAACTTCCCCAAGCTGCCCGAACTCTTGAAGCTCAAAGGCGACGCCGCCAAAGGCCAGCAGATGTTCATGCAGGCCGGTTGCATTGCCTGCCACCGCGTCAAAGGCCAGTTCATCGACTTCGGCCCCGACCTCTCACAAATCGGTGCCAAGCTCTCCGCCGAAGGTCTCTTCACCGCCATCCTCTATCCGAGCGCCGCCATCGAGCACAGCTTCGTCGGCCAGCAGATCACGACCAAGGAAGGACAGACCCTCACCGGCTACCCCATCAGCGAAACCGATGCCGAACTCACCCTGCGCATCGCCGGCGGTGCCTCCACACCGGTCAAGAAATCCAGCATCGTCAAAAAAGAGGAAATGAAACTCTCCCTCATGCCCCCCGGCCTCGCCGGAGCCATCGGGCCACAGGGGCTTGCTGACCTCGTGTCCTGGCTGAAGACGCTGAAGTAGGACAGGCGCTGGACAGCAGATGCATCCTTGCACGGCGCAACTTCGCTAATATCCCTCCCTCATGTCGATCACCCTCACAACTCCTGCTGAAGCACTGCTGCGTGAACAAATTGCTCAAGGCAGCTTCGCAAACATCGATTCAGCCGACGAAGCAGCGGTGCAAACAACCTTTGGACATCGTGCCTCCAAAGCACTTGAATTCCTGCTCAACGAAGCGCTCGATCACCTAGGTCGCCGTGTGCCTCTGGCAGAGTTGCGAGCTCGTCACGCATAATCGTTGCAGCCACCCCGCCGTTTGCCTCAAATGGGCAGGAGGATCTCGGTGCCAACAGTCTCCGAAACAACCACCCCTTCCCCATCGTTTCAGCCCCATCATGCGCCTGCTCCTTCCCTTCCTCCTCGCCATCGCTCTGCCGCTGCACGCTCAGAAGGCCGGCAAGACCAAGCCCTTGATCAAGCTGACCGATGTCGAAGTCGCGACGAAAGACATCGTCTTTAAAAACACGCCCCAAGGGGAACTGAAACTCCACGTCTTCTCGCCCAAAGGCGAAGTGCAGGCCGCAGTGCTCCGCCCCTGCGCGGTGTTTTTCTTTGGCGGCGGCTGGAAGAGCGGCTCCTACCTCCAGTTCGTCCCGCAGGCCGAATACCTCGCCAGCCGTGGCATCGTCGCCATCAGCGCGGATTACCGCATCCTCAACGTCCACAAAACGGCACCCGACAAATCGGTGGAAGATGCCAAGAGCGCCATCCGCTGGGTGCGCGGTCATGCCACGGAGCTCGGCATTGATCCCACCAAAATCATCGCAGGCGGTGGCTCCGCTGGCGGCCACCTCGCGGCCTGCACCGCTCTGGCTTCAGCCTACGACGCCGAGTCCGACGACAAAACGATCTCCGCCAAGCCAAACGCCATGGTGCTGTTCAATCCCGCCATGAACATCGCCACCCTCTTCAAACAACGCGACGCCGGCGAAGGCCCCATGACGCTGGAGATGGCGGAGGCCATCACCCCCAACAGCTTTGTCAGCAAAGACACCCCGCCCGCCATTCTCTTCTTTGGCACCGCCGACAAACTCAAAGCCGGTGGCGACGAGTATGTGAAGAAAGCAGCCGATCTCGGCGTGCGCGCCGAGATGTGGTCTGCGGCAGACATGCCCCACGGCTTCTTCAACAAGTCGCCATGGATTCAAGTCACCGCCAGGAAGATGGACGAGTTCCTCACCTCCCTCGGCTACCTCGGCGGCAAACCTTCGATCAAACTGCCAGAAAACGCCCCCGCACTGAAGCACGAGAACTGAGCGTGAAAAGTCGCGCAAGCTGCGTTTCTTCCACCGCATGCTCACCGAATCCTCCCGCGCCGCCGATTTCCCCAGCCTCAAAGGCATTCATTATCTCAACACCGCCGCCGAAAGCATCCCGCCTCTCTGCGTGAATGAGGCCGTGGCGGAATACATGCAGCACAAGTCGCTCGGCATGCGTGGCCGCGATTTCCATTTCCCGCGTGTCGAAGCCTGCCGCGAGATCACCGCCCGCCACCTCGGCCTCAGCACCGATGAAGTCTCCTTCTGCTCCTGCAGCTCCGAAGCCTACAACCTCCTCGCCAACGCGCTCCAACTCACGCCCCAGGATGAAGTCGTCGTCACCGATCTCGATTTCCCCGCCGGAGCCACCCCCTGGCTCACCGCACCTGAGTCTTCACGCCCCGTCACGCGGCTGTGGAAGAATTGCGACGGCGCATTGAACCTCGTCGATCTCGCCGCGCTGCTCAACGAGCGCACCGCACTCGTGCAAATCAGCCTCGTGAGCTTCTACAACGGCCACCGCATTCCCTTTGCCCCTCTGCGCGACATGATCCGCAAGCTCGCCCCGCAGGCGGTCATCGCCGTTGATGTCACGCAGGCGCTGGGCCGCGTCGCGCTCGACTGCCAGGATGCGGACATCATGATCTCCAGCACGCACAAATGGACGCTCGGCATCCACGGCGGTGGCGTCATCGGCATTCCGAAAAAATCCGCCGCACGGCTCACCACCAGTGCCGGTGGCTGGTACCACATCGCCAATGCGTTCGACGCCGACCGCTTTGAAACCGCCCGCATCAAGCCCGGCGCGCTTAGCTTCTCCGTCGGCATGCCCAGCTTCGCCGCGCTGTATGCCTTGAATGCCTCGCTGCGTTATCTCGAAACCGTGGGCATGGACAAGATCATCGCGCATGCCGATCCCCTCGTCGCCCGCGTTCACGCCGGATTGCAGGAGCTCGGCATCACCACCCTCAGCGCAGCTCAGCCCGACTGCTCCAGTGGCATCGTCGCCTTCAAGCACGAAAACACCGCCGCCATCAACGACGCCCTGCTCGCGCAAAACATCCACGTCATGCACCAGGTCGGCCGCATCCGCATCGCCGTGCATGGCTACACCACCGCCGAGGACATTGAGAAGCTGCTGGCCACGCTGCGCTCTGCCATCGGAGGTTAGGCCTCCGGCCTGACAACGGATCGAGGCGTCCCGCCTTTTTTCCGTACACCCCTTGCCCTGACAGTCAGCAAGCCTATCCTCCCTGACCTTGGACTGGGAATCGCCAAAACTCCTTCTGCTCATCCTGCCCGCAGTCTCTCTGCTGCTGTGGATCGAGTCGCGTTCATCGCATCCCATGACCGGACTGCGCAAACGCCTGCTGCTGGTCACCCGCGCCATCGGTGTCATGCTTGCCATCGCCGCACTCGCCGGACCAGCCCGTGTGACGCAGACAGGCCGCAAGGCCCTCGGCATCATCGTCGATTCCAGCCAGAGCATGGGAGAGGAGGGCTTGAACAAATCACTCGCCGAAGCCGCCCGCGTGCGCTCGTCTCTCGGCAGCGGGATTGATACGTTTGTCGTTCAGCTCGGCTCACAGCCCGAACTCCTGCCCGAAGGCAGCACACCCGCCATGCAGGCAGCCTGGCAGAAAAAACACGGAGGCGACAGCCACTACGCCGCCGCCGTCGAATACGCCGAGGCTTTGTTCCCCCCCGGTGCCAGCCGCAACATCCTCTTGATAGGCGACGGCCACGAAACACGCGGCAGCCTGCTCGATGCAGCACGCGAAGCCGCCGTGTCCGGCATCAAACTGCACGCGCTGCCCGTTGCGGGCCCTCGCCGTCCGGACGCACGCCTGCTGTCACTCACGCCCAATCGCACCCGCTTGTTTGAAGGTGCCAGCCTGAGTTTGAAGGCAACCTTCGAAAGCACCATCGAAGGCACCGGCTTCTTGAAGCTCTACGAAAATGGCATCGAGGTTGAAAAGTACGCTGTCACGCTCAAGCCCGGCTCCACACAGGAAGTCGTCTTCAATCGCACCCCCTCCACGCGCAACACCTTCCAATACCGCGCGGTGCTCGAAGGCATCCAGGGCGACACCCTTCCCGGCAATGACAGCGCCCTCGCCATTGTCGATGTGAACGGACGCCTTCGGCTGCTCTACATCGAGTCCGACGCCGCCGAAGGCCGCTACCTCATGCAGGCGATGGAAAAAGAGGGCATCGAGCTCGACATGCGCCAGCCCGGCAATCTCGCCATCACCTTTGAGCAGCTCGGCGGCTACGATGGCGTGATCCTCTCCGATGTTCCCGCGCATCAGCTCGGCGAGCCCCTCATGAATGCGCTGCGCGATTACGTCGACAAACTCGGCGGCGGCCTCATCATGCTCGGCGGCCCCGGTTCCTTCGGTGTTGGTGGCTACTATCGCACCCCCATTGAAGAAGTGCTGCCCGTGCGGCTCAAAGCACCAGACGAAGAAGAAAAACAAAGCGCCGCCGTCGCCATCGTGCTGGACCGCTCCGGCTCCATGGCCGGTGAAAAGCTGGAAATGGCCAAGAGCGCCGCCATCGCCACGGCTGAAGTCCTCGGTCACAACGATTCCCTCGGCGTGTGGGCTTTTGACTCGGAAGCCCACATCGTTGCGCCGATGACTCGCCTGACTTCCACCAATGCGGTGTCAGGTCAGATCGCCGCCATCGCCTCGGGTGGTGGCACCAATTTGCTGCCGGCTTTCCAGCTCGGGCGCGATGCCCTGCTGCGCACCAAGGCCCGCGTGAAACACATGATCATCCTCACCGATGGCCAGACCGCAGGCTCCGGCTACGAGCAGCTCGCCACGCAGTGCCGCAACGAAGGCCTGACGATTTCCACCGTCGCCATCGGTGAAGGCTCGCACGTGGCGCTGCTCCAGGCCATCGCCTCCAGCGGCGGCGGCCAGTCCTACTCGACGATGGATGCCACCAGCATCACCCGCATCTTCACGCAGGACACCCTCATGCACACCGGACGCATGATCCGCGAGGAACCCTTCACGCCTGAGCTGAAGGAAAAAGACCCCATCCTCGCCGGCTTTGAAAAGTGGGACTCACCCGAGCTGCTCGGCTACGTGAAAACCACGCGCCGCACCTCCGCCCAGGTGCCTCTCGTCACCGAAACGGGCGATCCCCTGCTCGCACACTGGCGCTTCGGTCTCGGCAAGGCCACCGCCTTCACTTCAGACGCGAAAAGCCGCTGGGCTTCGCTGTGGATTGCACGCTGGCCCGACTATGGCCGCTTCTGGTCTCAGATCCTGCGCGAAACCGCCCGCGCTCCGCAGGGCAGGCTCATGGATCTCTCCGCGCGCATGCAGGGAGATGACGCCCGCATCAGCGTCGATCTCCTCGCAGACGCCGGCACACGCGCCAACAATGCCACTGTCTCCGCCGAAGTGTTTCACGTCGCGGCAGATGCGCTGGGAGCACCGATGAAAGCCGTGCAAAAACTCACCCTGCGACAGGATGCCCCCGGCACCTATGTGGCGGACTTCAAACCCACGCAGGCCGGCGTGTATCTCATCCGTGCCCAGTTCGGTGCCGAGATGGTCACCACCGGCCTCATTCACAATCCCTCCACCGAAGCCAGCCTCGGCACCGTGAACGAAGAACTGCTGAAGGAAGCCGCGCGCATCACCGGCGGAGATTACCTCACCGATGCCAAACGCCTGCCCAATCTCGAAACCACCAAGGCCGTCCAATACGAAGAACTCTGGCCCTCCCTCCTCCTCGCCCTGCTGCTCATCTTCCTCATCGACACCGCCATCCGCCGCTGGGAGCACGTCGTGGGCCTCTGGCAGCTGGTGCCGCAGCGCAAGGCGGCTTAATACAGTAGCCATCTCGCTCCGCGAGATGAGCACAGCGCAACCCCATCCGCACAGCGCTTCCAGAATTCTCCACGCCCCAAGGAGCGAAGAGCACACACCTCCCTACCCCAGCAGAGGCTCCACCCTCTCCCGAATCAACGACACCAACTCCGGATTCATAAACTCATAATCATCCGGAATGTCGAGCACCTCGATGCGCAACTCGCGCACGACTTCAGGAAACTGCTCCGTCAGCCGCCGCTTGTGCGCATGCTCCATCACCAGCACGCAATCCGCCCACCGCAGCAGCTTTTCCGAAACACGGCACCGCGCAGAAGTACTCACTCCCGCGCTACGCACTTCGACACGCGGATCATTTTGATACACCTTCTCCGCCGTAGGACTGCGCCATTGGTTGCGGGAGCAGAGGAAGAGAAGGTGCATCACTCAGATCACTTCTTCACCAGCAAGCTCTTCCCCGTCATCTCCTCGGATGGCTTCACACCGAGCATATCAAGCAGCGTAGGCGCGATGTCCGCAAGCTTGCCGTTGGCAACGGTGTAGCTGTTCGCATCAGCGGCGACGTAGATGCCGTGCACAAGATTCGTCGTGTGCGCGGTGTTCGGAGATCCATCCGGATTGCGCATGAGTTCGCAGTTGCCGTGGTCGGCAGTGATGAAAAGTTTGCCGCCGAGTTCGAGCACTTTCTGCACGATGAGACGCACGCCAAGGTCGATGGTCTCGCAGGCATGGATGCCCGCTTCGACGACGCCCGTGTGGCCGACCATGTCCGGATTCGCGTAGTTCATGATCACCAGATCATAGCTCTCCAGCCGACGCATCACCTCAAACGTCAAATCAGGCGCGCTCATCTGCGGCTTCTTGTCATAGGTCGGTACTTCCTTCGGACTGATGGCAAGGTAGCGGTCTTCACCGGGATTCGGCTCTTCGACACCGCTGTTGAAGAAGAAAGTCACGTGCGGGTACTTCTCCGTCTCAGCAGCACGCAGCTGGGTCAGGCCAGCAGCGGCCACCACCTGGCCGAGGTTGTTGCTCAGGCTCTCAGGCGCAAAGATCACGCGTGCCCCCAGATCGGTGTACGTGGCGTCATATTCAGTGAGTGTGTAGTAGCCGGTCTTCGGAGTGACTTCACGATCAAAGCCGTCAAAGCCGTCAAAGCCGGGTTTCAGGAACGCCTCGCTCAGCTGGCGCGCACGGTCGGCACGGAAGTTGAACCACAGGATCACATCGCCATCGCGGATGCGCTGCTCATCGGCGTTGGAAAAGATCATGGGCTGCATGAATTCATCCCCACGCGGGTCTTTCGGGTACGCGGCCTTCACGGCGGCGCTGGGCAGATCCGTACGGACTTCACCACGGCCAAGCACGATGGCGTCCCAGGCGAGCTTGTTGCGCTCCCAGCGCTTGTCACGATCCATGGCGTAATAGCGGCCAATGACCGTGGCTATTTTAGCTCCGCTCGGGGCCAGGTCTTTTTCCAGCTTGGCCATGTAGCCGGCACCACCCGTCGGGGAGGTATCGCGGCCATCGGTGATGGCGTGGACCATCAAATCACTCACGCCTGCAGCCTTTGCGGCATCGCACAGCGCGGCGAGGTGATCCTGATGCGAATGCACGCCGCCGTCGCTGATGAGGCCCAGGAAATGGAGACGCTTGCCCTTGGCCTTTTCAAAAGCTTCCACCAACACCGGCATCGAGGCCAGTTCGCCATCGCGGATGCATTTGTTGATGCGGGTGAGGTCCTGATACACCACGCGGCCCGCGCCGAGATTGAGATGACCCACTTCGCTGTTGCCCATCTGGCCGTCCGGCAGGCCCACGTCTTCGCCGCTGGCGCTGACGGTACCGCGCGGATAGGAGCTGTACAGGTGATCGTGAAAGGGGGTGCGGGCCAGCAGGGTGGCATCGCCATTGGCTTCAGCTGCAGCTTTACCGCCGGGGTTGATACCCCAGCCGTCACGGATAATCAGAACAACAGGTTTTTTGGTCATAGCTATGGGGTCAATGGGTCAAAGCGGCGGCTCCGTCAAGGGCGGGGTCACGGCTGCAACGGCCAGGGAGGCTGGAAGCACCCTTTTGACCACCTTGGCCATTTCTTGGCAAATCCTGCCCCTCCCCGGCCCAGCCCTGTCAGATCATTTGCGCTCCGGGCCGTCTCAGTCTATAAGACACAGCTTTACTCCGATATATGCTGTCATTCCCGTCATGACCCCCGGACCGCATCCCATATTCCCCAAGGCTCTCATCGCCACCTTTGCTGTCGCTCTGGCTTCAGCGTCGTTCGACGTGGCGCATGCAGACGATGCCAAGCCGGGCTTCTTCAAAAAGCTCTTCGGCGGTGGCAGCAAGACCGAAACCCCGGCACCTGCTCCTGAGCCTGAGAAAAAACCGGCCACCAAGCCAAAACCAGAGCCGGAAAAGACCGCCACCAAAAAGCCCTCAAGCACCAAACCTCCTCGGGTCATCATCACCACGACCGGCGGCAAAAAAGTGGAGATCGGTAAAAAATCCACCCCCACCAAGTCCGTCGCAAAAACTGAGAAGCCCAAGGAAGAGCCGGTCAAGGATGTAACGAGCTCATCCTCAGCGAAGGACAACGAGGCCCCCATGAAGGGCGAGTTCAAAGTGGACGCTGAAGACAAGGCCGCCGCAGAGAGATCCAAATCCGTCGAAGTCCTTCCCGCCAACGGCGGCTGGGAGATTGTGAAAATCGGCGGACGTGACTACGTGACGGCGGAGAGCATCCGCAACTTCTACAACCCCGTCTATGGCTTCACCACCTTCCGCATTCAGGGCACGCACTTCTGGCTCGGCTCCTCCAAGCTCATACTCAAGGCTCAGATCGGCTCGCAGGAGATGCTGATCAACAACATCAAGTTCATCCTCAGCTTCCCCGTGGTCGAGTACAACGGCAAGGTGCTCTTCTCGCGCCTCGATCTGTGCAAGCTCATCGATCCCGTCCTCTACCCCAGCCACATTCAGAACGCCGAATTCTTCGACACCGTCGTCGTCGATGCCGGCCATGGCGGCCATGACGCCGGTGCGCGTGGCGTTTACGGCTATGAGAAAGACTTCGCCCTCAAGATGGCCATGTCCGTTCGAGCAGCCCTGATGCAGCGCGGCTTCAAGGTCATCCTGACGCGTTCAACGGACACCTTCATCACCCTCGGCGGGCGCGTGGCCATCGCCAACCAGACCCCCAAGAGCATCTTCCTCAGCTTCCACTTCAACTCCGGCGGCGCTGCCGCCACGGGCATCGAAACCTGGGCACTCACTCCTCAGAGTGCCGCCGCCACGATCAGCCGCGGAGGCGGTTACAACGTCAACGGCGTCACCGGCAACAAGCAGGACTCCGCCAACATCGCCCTTGCAACCGCAGTTCACGCCAGCGTCATCAGCCGCTTCAAGTTCGTCGATCGCGGCATCAAGCGCGCGCAGTGGAGCGTGCTCTCCGGCTGCAAGCGTCCCGGCATTTTGTTTGAAGGCGGCTTCGTCACCAACGGTGCCGAATGCCAGCTCGTCGCCTCCGAAACGTACCGCCAGCAGGTTTCCGCTGCCATCGGCGACGCCGTCCTGAACTACCGCAAGGCGCTGGAGTCCGCGATGGCCAAGCGCTGAGCCGCCCCAAAGTACTGGTGAGCTTTAGCTCACTCTGGGAAAGTGAACGCGTCATCCATAATGAGCTAAAGCTCATGAGTACTTTTTCCAAAACCGAGGGATGAGTATGACCCCTCACACCACCGGCAGCTTCTCCCGCAGCAACACCGACAGCCCCGTCGTCTCCGCCAGCGTAAACTCCGCAGCCACCTTCGGCTCATGATGGCTCAAAACACGCACCGTGCGCGGCACGCCTGCATTGATCGCCATCTGAATGTCTCGATCATGATCGCCCACCAGCCAGCTGCGCGTCAAATCGAGGCCATGTTCGTCACGCGCGCGGAAAATCATCTCCGCACTCGGCTTACGGCAGGTGCAGGTGCCAGCCAGGTGCGTGCAGGCATAGATGCCATCTAGCGCGGCCCCATGCTGCGCCAGTTCGTTTTGCATGCGCCCATGTAGATCGTCGAGAGCCTCCTGCGTCATCAGCCCTTTTCCCACCCCCTGCTGGCTCGTCACCAGAATCGTCGCATAACCACGTTCCCGGCACAGCGCCAGCGCCTCGATGATGCCCGGCGCAAAGTGAAAATCCTCCCAGCACAGCACGTAGCCCTCCCCTGGGGAGACATTGACGACACCATCGCGGTCAAAAAACACGGCGGGACGAAGAGGCGAATCAGAAGGCATGCGCAGCACGCATAGCCGCACTGCACGAACAAGGAAACTGCTCTTTGCAGCAGCCTCATTCACCCCTGGCACACACTTGCGTGTGACACTCGCCTTATTCTTGTGCCGCCCCCGGCCACACCGGGAACCCGTGAAAGCAGACGTTGTCCCCCATGGGGCGGACCGTGATGTTTTGCAGCTCAACGGAGGCTGGCAATGCAGGACCCGCCAAAGATGGACGGCCACCACCACAGAAGCGCGGAGCGATGTACCAATAGACCTCGTCCACCAGCTGATCACGGAAGGCCTGACCGAGAATGATGCCACCGCCCTCAATGAGAACGGAAAGCACGCCGTGTTTCCCCAGAATGGCCAGCGCTTCGGGCAGGTCCTTGCCATGCATGATGATCGTGCGGTCCTTGAACGCGTCCGTGAAAATTTGGGAGTGCGGTGGAATGTCGCCGCTGCGGGTGAGCACAACGCGCCAGGGCTGCAGCTTGCCACTGCCAGCACTGCCATCTCGCAGAGTAAGCTGGGGGTTGTCTTTGCGGATCGTCTCCGCTCCGACAAGGATCGCGTCCACACGCATGCGCAGCCTGCGGCCATGAGCGCGGGCGGCGTCGTTCGTGATCAGCGAGCTCTCCCCCGCCGGACGTGTGATGCGGCCATCCAGACTCTGCCCAGCCTTGGCAATCACATAGGGCATGCCTGTCGTAATCCATTTGGCAAAGGGGCGGATGATCGCCCGGCACTCTTCGTCCAGCACCCCGGCGGTAACCTCGATGCCCGCGAGCATGAAAATGCTGCGCGCCTGCTCGCGATGACTGGGATTAGGATCGTGCGCACCGATGACCACCCGCTTGATGCCAGCGGCTTTGATCGCCTCGGTGCATGGCGGTGTTTTGCCCTGCGTGCAGCAGGGTTCGAGTGTGACATAGATCGTGGAACCTCGCAGCAGCTTGGGATTCGTTTTTTGCGCATCGCGGATCGCCTCCACCTCGGCGTGTGGTTCTCCCGCCTTGTGGTGGTAGCCCCGCCCGATGACTTTTTCCTGCGCGACAATGACGGCGCCCACGGGCGGATTGGGACTGGTGAGACCGACGCCAAGCTGGGCTTGGTCGAGCGCGAGGTGCATCCAGTGCTGGTCGGGTGTTTCTTTATGGGCGATGGGCGGCGGCATGAAAGGTCCGCATGATAGGCGATGAAACGAGCCTGAGAAGCAATAAGAGTGTCACACAAAGGGGATCGACCCGTGGCCTGAATTTTTTTGTACTCGCTGTCACGGACGCACTGGCGTTAGTTTCACACCGCTGATGAAACTCTCCGAAAAAGCCCTGCTCTATCGCGAACTGGCCAAGCTGGTAGGGGCGAACTTTCATCTGGACCGCTCGTTGGAACTCCTGCTCAAGCAGCAGCCCTCCCATGCACGCCGCACCTGGCTGCAGGGCCTGCAGCTCGGCTTGAAAGAGGGCAGGAGTGTCGCCGCCTCCATCACCGAACATTGCGGGGCGTTTTCCGACGCCCTGGAGTTTGCCCTGATTGACGCAGGAGAGCGCAGCGGACGTCTGGGCGATGCCTTCAGCCATCTGTCGCGCTACTTTGAAGCCTGGCACATGGCGGAAAAGCAGGCCATCGGGGCGATGATTTATCCGCTGGTACTCGCGCATCTGGGCATCGTGCTGCCAGAGCTGCCGACCATGGTCACGTCAACGATGGAGGACAAACCCTACTCGCTGGGCGGCATCTTCATGCCGCTGGCCATCCTCTGGCTCATACTGCTCACCCTCTTCCTTCTCTGGCGCTGGTTGTCACGCCTCGGGGCGGAATCCGCAGCCGTGGATCGCGGTCTCGGATACCTCCCTCTCATCGGCGGTGTGCGTCGGCACTGGGCCCTGGCGCGTTTTTCTCAGGTCTTTCATGCCTGCCTGCTGGCCTCCATGCGGATGACAGAGACCATGCAGCTCGCGGGCAGCGCCTCCCACAGCGGCCTCCTGCGCCATGCCGCACGGGATGCAGCCCAGCGCATCGCAGCGGGCGAAACCATCTCCGGAGCCATGGCGGACGTGCATGGCTTTCCCATGTCGTTCGTGCATGGCATCGCCACGGCAGAAGAAGCCGGAACCCTGGACCACGAGATGAACCGCTGGGCCGCCGCAGAAACCATCGAAGCAGGAGATGCCGTGCAGCGTGCCGCGCAGTGGCTGCCAAAGATCGCCTATGGAGTCGTCGTCATGTATGTGGCCTACCGCATCATCACCATGATGTCGGGTTTTTACGGCGGCCTGCAGCAGCAGCTCGACAGCATGTGACGTGGCAGGCTTGTAAATTCTCAGGAGGAAGAAGCCTGAATAATGACGAATGAGTAAGCCCGAATAACGAAAGAATGACGAAGCTCGAATAACGAAGCTGGCGGCTTGCGTAAATGGGCTTGCTCCCTCCCTGCAGCACGGAATGGGAAAAGCGCAGGCAGGTTACTCACACCCTTCGAGCTTCGACATTCGAGCTTATTTTCGTCATTTTTTCCCCTTCGGCCCAAGTATTCGCTCTCGGGAGGCGAAAAGTGCTTTACGGCCTTCAATAAATGCGCTTTCTGTTCGCCCGAACAGCTTTTTACTCCACACTGAACACCAACGATTATGGCCCGCGCACCCAAAGACACCTCCGAAACTTCCACTGCCAAACCCGACAAGCTCGCCGAAGCACGCGGCCGCAATCTCGACCTGGCCATCCAGCAGATTCAGAAAGACTACGGTGAAGGTGCCATCCTCCGCATGGGCGGCGAAGGCGTGAAGTCCGACATCACCGTCATCCCCACCGGCAATCTGCTCATCGACCAGGCTCTCGGCACCGGCGGCTTCCCCCGGGGCCGCGTGGTGGAAATCTACGGCCCGGAATCCTCCGGTAAAACCACCCTCACCCTCACCGTCATCGCCCAGGCGCAGAAAGCTGGCGGTCTGGCCGCCTTCATCGACGTCGAGCATGCGCTCGATCCCGCCTATGCCCGCCGCCTTGGCGTCAAAATGGACGAACTGCTCGTCTCGCAGCCCAGCTCCGGTGAAGAAGCCCTGCGCATCTGCGAAACCCTCGTCCGCTCCAACGCACTCGACGTCATCGTCATCGACTCCGTCGCCGCGCTCGTCACCCGTCAGGAACTCGAAGGCGAAATCGGCGACTCCACCGTCGGTGCCCAGGCCCGCCTCATGAGCGCCGCCTTGCGCAAACTGACCGCCATCATCGCCAAAGCACGCACCTGCTGCATCTTCACCAACCAGATTCGTGAAAAGATCGGCGTCATGTTCGGCAATCCCGAAACCACCCCTGGCGGCAAGGCCCTCAAATTCTACGCCAGCGTACGCGTGGACATCCGCCGCATCGGCGCCATCAAAACCACCGACGGCACCGTCACCGGCAACCGCACCAAAGTCAAAATCGTGAAGAACAAGCTCGCCCCTCCCTACACTGAGGCCGAGTTCGACATCATGTACAACGAGGGTATCTCCAATGTCGGCTCGCTGCTCGATCTCGCGATGGATTATGAAATCCTGCAAAAGCGCGGCTCATGGATCAGCTACAAAGGCACCCAGCTCGCCCAGGGACGCGATGCCGCCAAGGAAGTCCTCCGCAACGACACGACCGTCTATGCCGAGATCGAAGCCGCCGTGAAAGCCAAGCAGGCCGAGAAATTGGCAGGCTCTGAGAAAGGCTCTTCCAAAGGCGCCCCCCCTGCCGCCGCCGAAGAAGAGTAACCAGGACTAGGCGTGGGGTGCGTGCAGCACCGCCCCACGTTCGCTGCCTTCGTTGTTTGACTTTTCCCGCCCCGTGCGCCTCTTTTCGCGGTCACTCCGCGAATCGTATGGCTAAACACGGCCAGAAAAGTCAGGAAACCTCCGCATTCGAGAAACAATCGGTCTGCGGTGGCAGGCAAACTGTTGTCGAGCTCTGCGAAATCACCACCTGTGGACTCGTGTTCTGGTCACGCCAGCGTTTCGATCTGGGGGCCGAAGTTCAGGTGCGCATCAAACGCTCCACCCTAACTCCTGCGATGCTCGCCATGACCACATCAAACTCCAAGTGGGTCATGCTGAAATGCCTCGTGGCCACCTGCCCGCCGCAGCGGCGTGACGACGGCTCCATCGGATTCAAAGTCTCCCTCCTCGTGGTTCAGGCATCGGACGACAACGCTCCCTCACCCAAGCACCGCTCAAAAATGCGCTGGTTTGCACCGCCGCTGCGCGGTCTCCAGCGCTTCGGATTGAATTGATGCCGCCAGCCCTGCTGCCTGCATCCCCATCCCCTAATTTTTCGCGGCGATGGCAGCGCGGTAGTTGGCATGGGCTCGGAAGTACTCGGACTGCGCTTCGACTTCGAGGACTTTGGCGTCAAAGCTGGCCTGCTCACGAATCTGCAGGGCGAGGAGATCGGTCGCCCCCTGCTTGAGGCGTTCGCTTTCAGCATTGGCCAGCTGCTGCGCAAGGTCCACATTCCGGCGTGTCTGCCGCAGCACTTCATGCGCGGCGAGGAGGGCACTGTGGGAGTCGCGCACGTCAGCGGTGATGCGTTGGCGGGCAAACAGCATCTCCTGCTGGAGGCGCTCGATCTGCGCCTCGGCCACGTCCACGCGGCCTTTGGCTTCTCGGCGCTGGAGGGGGACCTTGAACTCGATCTTGGCCTCGATCTCCGTGCGTTCGACGTCACGCGGCGTTCTCCCAGTCACGCCCTGCGCACCCTGCACTCCGACCTCCAAACTGGGCAGGAGGTTGTTCTTGGCGAGTCGGCGCTCAATGCCGTATTTCTCCAGCGTGAGCTCGATGCGGCGCATCTCGGGGCGGAAGATGAGGGCCTTGGCGATGTCCACCGTGAGCTGGGATTCTCCGGGGTGGCTGTGGGTGGGAAAGGCGGAGGGAAGGCGCGTGCGCGGAGCGAGGATGGGCTCGGCAGTGCGGAGGTCGCGGAGGAAGAGGGAAAGTTCAATGGTGGTCGCTTGAAAGCGGCGGCTGGCTTGGACGACGGCAATCTCGCGGCTGACGACGAGACGCTGATTGTCCACCTGCACGATGGGTGCCGAGGCACCGTTTTTCACCTGCTCGGCGATCGCTGAGTCCCGTTCCTTGGCCACGCGGAGCAGCTCTTCGGTGAGAGCGAGGCGCTGACCTGAGGCCAGCCAGCCATAATAGGAAATGGTAGCCGCACGAATGAAGTCCAGATACTGCCGTAGGATGATGGGGTTCGCCAGCTCCTGGTCGATCTCCGCCTGCCAGAGGGTGGCACGGCGACGGTCGATGGTGCCGTCCCGCAGCAGAGGAATGCGAAAGCCGAGGACGCCCTCGCCATCCGTGCTGGTGCGGTCTTTGTTGTAGTTTGGCAGGAAACCGCTGCTTAGGCGGTAGCCTCCATAGACGCTCCCGCCCCAGTTGGAGAGAGGTTGCTCCAGCATGGCGTAGCCGGTCTGACCGTCGTAGTAGCCGGCAGGGGCAAAGGCGCTGCCGGCATTGAGGTTCAGGTCAAAGGCACCCAGCGCCTGGCGTGCGCGGCCGTTGGCAATGTCCTGTTCGATCATCGCCGCGAGGTAGGGCGGGTACTGGGTCTGCACGCTTTGCAGCACCTCGGTGAGAAGCAGCGGACGGCTTTTCTCCTCCGGCGCGGCCTCCAGTCCGGCGAAGGGAAGCATCAGCGCCACCATGGCGGCACGGCAGCGGTTTACGGGCTGCGGTGTGAGCGTGGTGGTTTTCATCTTCAGGGTCGTCTTCAGGTTCAGTGTCATTTGGAAAATCATTTCTTGGTGGGGTCGAGTTTACCGTCGGCGTTGGAGTTCACCGCCGGGAAGCCATTGATCTGCCGCCACAGCTCAAACCACAGCGGCACCTCATCGAGCAGGAACCACGCATTGGCACGGGTGCCCTGGCGCAGCCAGCGCTCGCGGTCCGGCCAGCCTACTGTCACAGGTCCCTTGCCATCGCCACGGTCCACCACATCATCTGCCGGGCCGACGAGCACTCGGAATTGGCCTTGGCCGTTGTCGCTGGCATCGATAAACACCACCTCGCCGCCAAAGGTGCCGATGGCGAGCTGCGGCCAGCCGATGACCTGCACGGCGGGCCAGCCCTCAAACGCCAGGCGCACGGGACTGCCGGGAGTGACGACACCGTCCACCTCTTTCCGCACATGTATCAGCGGCATGTCGTTGCCATCCACCCACACCTCGACATTGCGGCTGTCGCTCTCGGGAATGATCACGCAGATGAGCGAGCCAGGGCGCAGGTAGGTGCCGTCTGTCACCGCCACTTGCAGCACGACACCATCGCGCGGCGCTTCGACGATCTGGCGCAGGTTTTGATTGATCTGCACATCGATCACGGAGAGGTCGCGCTCCGCCGCAGCCACCTCCCCCAGGGCGCTGCCTTTGGAGGCGTGGATGGAGGCGATGAGGGCGTCCATGTCATTGCCTGTGCGTTTCAGCGCGGCCTCGGCGGACTTGAGGTCCGCGCTCGTCGCATCCCGCTGCAGCGTGGCCAGTTCCATGCTGCGCTGGGATTCAAGCTTCTTGCTGAAAAGCTCCTGCGTGCGCGTGTGATTGAGCTGTGCCGTCTCCGCCGCGATCTTCGCGCCCGCCACTCGCTGATGCGCGCCATCGATGGCCTGCCCCTTCGCCAGCTCCTGCTGCGTGATCTGTGCGGTGAGCGACTCCACCCTCCCCTGCGCAAAATCACGCCGGCTCTCGATGGCCTCGCGCTGCGCCCTGAGGTTGTTGATCAGGTTGGGGTCGTTGTCCTGAATCTCGATGATGAGCTCGCCTTTTTTCACGCGCTGCCCTTCCGTAACGTGGAGATTGCGCACGCGTCCGGAGACCTGCGCTTCCACGTTCACGCGACGGTCCAATGGATTGAAGGCGATGACTCGCCCTGTGCCGGCGACAAACTGTCGCCAAGGCAGAAAGAGGAGCCCAATCAGCAGCACGGCGAAGCAGATGAGCAATAGGCGGCTGAAGATGCGTGTGAACCGTGCGGGGCTGGCGAGGCTCAGCGCAGGCAGCGGTGGTGCAGGAGAAATAGAGGAGGCTGGTATGTGAGTCGTCGTCATGGCATCAGGCGGCGGAGGGTTGCGAAGGGGTGCCATCGCTCAGGCGGCAGGGAGCGAGCTCAATGATCTGATCGCACCGGGCGCTGACCTGGGAGTCACGCGTGGTGACCACCACGGTCCAGGGCTGTGACTTGTCCAGGATGGCAGCGGAGAGCTGGGCAAAGGAGGTGTCGTCCATGTTGTCGAGCAACTCATCGATGAGCAGCAGTCGCGGGCGCTGCGCCAGAGCACGGGCGAGAAGCAGGCGCATGCGCTGATTACCGGAAAGCGGCGCACCACCGATCTTCAGATGCAGGTTCAGCCCCTCGGGCCGCGCGAGCAGTTCGTCCAGCAGGCCCACCTGCTTCAGCGCTACGCGGATTTCATCCATGCCGATGTCGCTGCGGCCAAGGCGAATATTTTCCACCACGGTGGCATCCATGATCTCGTCCCGCCGCAGGAGCTGCGTGCTCTCGCGCAGGGCTTCGAGGTCCCAGCTCCTCAGGTCCACACCGTCGATGGTGACAAAGCCGGCGGTCGGCTGGCGCAGGCCGAAGAGGATGTCCAGCAGCGAGCTGGCACCCGCACCATGCGGGCCCACGATGGCAGCGCTGGCACCTGCGGGGATGCTGAAACTGCGCCCGTCGAAAAGCGGCATGGTGGGGAGATGTGCAAAGGACATCTGGCTGGCCACCACCTCCGCGCAGCGTGGGCCTTTCACCGCCTTCGCGCTCGGTTTCGAGATCGAAGATGTGGCCCAGCTTGTCCATGGCGGCCATGGCGTCGTACCAGGCTTCGAGTTTTTTGCCGAGCTTGGCCAGAGAAGCCACAATGCCGCTCATGATGATCTCGCTGGCCACGAGCTGTCCCAGAGTGATCTGCTGGCTGATGACGAGATACCCACCCACCACCAGCAGCGCCGCCGAGGCCACCACCTGCAGCGTCAGCAGGGCGGCGATCTGCCGCATGAGCACGCGGAAGTGTCGGCTCCGCGCCATCACGTAGCCCGTGCTCAGTTCATTGGCACGCTCATACGCCATGCGGCTGCCGCCGGGGCCTTTGAACAAAAACGGAAAATGCGCCACTTCCTCAAACCAGTTCACCATGTCATATTTCATCCGCGACTCCTCGATGCTCGTGTCCACTGCCCCTCGCCCTAGCAGCCACAGGCTGAGGACGATGAGGATGAGCAGCACGGCGGCAAAGAGCAGCAGCAGCGGATGGTACAACGACAGCAGCAGCATGCCGATGAGTCCGCCAAAGACGAGGTTCACCCCATCCAGCAGCAGCAGTGCCGTGGACTTTTGCGCGGTGACCACATCGAGGAAGCGGTTCACCATCTCCGGCGCGTGCACTTCATCATGCACCTGAGCCTTCACCCGTGGCAGGCGGTAGGCCAGATCGGAGGCGACACGCACAAAGATGCGGCGCTGAATCATGTCTGACACATAGAACTGAAACCCCGTGACGACCGCCTGCAGCCCCAGGCAGCCAAACAGCACCAGAGACACAATCACCAGCGCCTGCACATACGGGCGTGACTGACCTCCGAAGGCCAGATTGCTCACGATGGCATCCACCGCCATTGGCACCGCGAGGTAAAGCAGCGCGGAGATCACCGAAAACATCAGCAGCGTGCGAACTTCCTGCTTCTCCGCCAGCAGCAGACGAATGAAGCGCCGCGCGGGGCTTACGGCGTCATGGGCATGATACGCACCGTCCTCGTGCCTCGGTGCTGCGCTCAGGCTCTTCGCTGTCCGGTCGAGGTGCACGATGCCCGCCTCCACCTTGGAGTGCACATTTTCCACCCCCACCAGGCGTGCCAGTGCCTGCCGCGTGACAGTGACCCGGTGGTCCGGGTGATCCCCCTCAGCCATGCGGAGGCTGAACCAGCCTGCGAAAGTGATGACCAGCCAGCGACTTTCCACGCTGCTCCAGATCACCACGGGAGAATCCGCGTGGGCCTGCCACACGGCCTCGCTCAGAGGCATGCATACCGGAGCCACCTGCATGCCCGCGCCCGCTGCGGCGGCGCTGAGCTGCGCCATGGGGTCATTTGGTGCCTGCATGGCATGGTGAATGGCCAGACGTGCACGCTCGTGATCCAGATCACTGCCGAGGATGGCAGCCAGCTGCATCAGAGTCATGGAAGAAAGAGAAGCTGGGGGGGGGATATGGGTGTCAAAATTTGGGGATTAATCGCGTCAGTTACGTCTAGTTAGCACAATTGGACTCACCCGGGTGAGTCCAAAAAAAAGCCGTGAATGTAAGCCTGTGGACAGCAAGAAAAACAGCATCAAGAAATGCGAAATCTCACCGCAAGGGATCAGCCCATCAAATTTCCGCCCCCCCCTTTTCATGCATGGCTTTAACGAGAGAAAACGCCTCCTCACCCGCATCAGCTACTAGGCCCACCGTGAGAGCTTCCCAAAGCCCTCAGGCAAACTCAATGCCAAAGAAGTCCAGCATCACCCGGCGATAGACGTGGCGCTTGAATTTCGGCACCCAGTCCATCTGAAACTCTGACGGCTTGATCCATTTGAACCCCGCAAACTCGCGATGCGTCGCATCCAGATTAAAGTCGGTGTCCGCGCCGGTAAAACTGCACAAAAAGTACGCCTGCTCCTGCCCGCCATAGATTCCGTATTTCAGCCGCCCCTTCGAAAACGCATAGCGGTAGCCATCCCGTCGCTGAAGAATCTGCAGTTTCTCACGCTTTACGCCAATCTCCTCCTCCAGTTCGCGAAACAGCGCCGTCTCCGCATCCTCGCCTTCATCAATGCCCCCCTGGGGAAACTGCCAGGCACCTTTGATGTGGATGCGCTCCGCCACAAAGATGTCGCCGTTTTCCCGCTGCAATATCGCAGCCACATTCGGCCGATAGACGATGGCTTCGGCAGGAATCATAAACCGGATGGATGACGCATGGTGTAGCCTTTCGTGGGCCGTGAGCGGCTGCTCCAGCGTGGTCCGGAACTCTTCGCATCACTGTAGCCTGTGTCGAGCCGCAGTCCTGCCACTTCCAGAAAGACATGCCCCTTGCGCGAATAGACCGTGATCCACTTGCCGTGGCCGCTGCTCCCGTAGCCGCGGAAAGCCCCGGACACCGTCGGCGCATCCAGCTTGCCTGTGGCATGCAGCACGTACGAAGTCGCGCCGGAGCAGTCATAGCCGCTGTCTTCAAAGCGGGCGTGCCCGCCGCCACGGCGATAGGGCTTGGTGCAGATGTGGTTGCCCGCAGAAATCGCCCTCATCACGGCCGCAGGTGCGTTGGCCGGTGGCACCGCCCTGCCGCCAATGATGACCGCCGTTTTGCCTGGGGCATAATCGTACTCCCAGCGCGCTCCAGCGCTGGAGCCGCACTGGCAGAGCAGAACGCAGAGGGTCAAATTCATCAAAAGTAAAAGAAAACGCATCATCCATGCCATCGTATTCGGCTCGGTCGAAATGACAAGGCATGCAACACTGCCTTGCCTTGTTTTCAAAAACCCGCCAGAATCCTCCCCTCATGATCAAAAAACTCGCCGCTCCCTTGATGCTGGCCGCCGCTGCCTGCGTCGTGGCTTTTTCTGCCCCAGCCGCCAAGCACAAGATTCTCTTCTTCACCAAGTCCAGCGGCTATGAGCACGCTGTCATCTCCTGGAAGAACGGCCAGCCCAGCTATGCCGAAAAAGTGCTGCTGGAACTCGGCGAGAAGAACGGCTGGGACTTCGAATTCTCCAAGGACGGCTCCAAGTTCAGCAAGGACTACCTCGCCCAGTTCGACGCCGTGTTCTTCTACACCACCGGCGATCTCTGCAGCGAAGGCACCGACAAACAGCCGCCCATGTCCAAGGAAGGCAAGCAGGCTCTCTTTGACTATGTCAAAAGCGGCAAAGGATTCATCGGCACCCATTCCGCCAGCGACACCTTCCACACCGACAACGAATCGCAGAAGGGCCCCGAGCGTTACCTGAACCACGGCGACAAGGCGGACGCCTACGTCCACTTCCTCGGTGCCGAATTCATCAAGCACGGCAAGCAGCAGGACGCCAAAAACACCGTCACCGACACCAAGTTCCCCGGCTTCGAAAAAGTCGGCGCGACCTACGGCTTCATGGAGGAGTGGTACTCGCTCAAGGACTTCAATTCCGACATCCACGTGCTCAGCGTGATCGACGCCCCCGCCATGGAAGGCAAAGAATACGAACGTCCTGCCTACCCCAGCACCTGGGCCCGCAAAGAAGGTGCAGGCCGCGTGTGGTACACCGCCATGGGCCACCGCGAAGACGTCTGGACCAATCCCACCTTCCAAGAAATCCTCATTGGCGGCGTCAAGTGGGCCCTCGGAGATGTCCAGGCCGACGTGCCGCCTAATCTCAAGGAAACCGCTCCCGGAGCGATGACCAATCCCCCCTACGTCGCCCCACCGCCACCGAAGCCTGCAAAGCCGGCCGCCAAGTAGTCCAGTTGCGCCGCAACTGATGCCTTTCTGAGACCGTTGTAGTCCGTCTTTCCTACCTTTCCAAATTTCCTGTCCAAATCCAGTTCCAGCGCAACTGGACAACTTTCACAAATCATGCCCAAGCCCCTTCAAGTCCTCATCTGGATCGCCATCTCCCTCCTCGGAGCAGGCTCCGTCGCATTCTCCGCGCTGCACCAGGGTGAAACCATCAATGCCCTGTGGCTGGTCGTCGCCGGTCTGTGTTCCTTCGCCATCGCGTATCGCTTTTACAGCAAATGGCTCATCACCAAGGTGCTCGTGCTCGACAAACATCGCGCTCCGCCCTCGATAACGCACAAGGACGGCAAGGACTTCGTGCCCACGAACAAGTGGGTCGTATTCGGCCACCACTTCGCAGCCATTGCCGGTCCAGGCCCCCTCGTGGGCCCCGTGCTCGCGGCGCAGTTTGGCTATTTGCCCGGCATGCTGTGGATCCTCATCGGTGCCACGCTCGGCGGCGGTGTGCATGATGCCATCGTCATGTTTGCCTCCATCCGTCGTGGCGGCAAATCCGTGGGCCAGATGCTCAAGGAAGAGGTCAATCCCCTGGTCGGTTTCGTGGCCATGATTTCCGTGCTCGCCATCATGACCATCCTCCTCGCCGTGCTCGGCCTCGTCGTGGTGAAGGCGCTCGCCGAAAGCCCCTGGGGCCTGTTCACCATCGTCATGACCATCCCGCTGGCCTTCATCATGGGCTTTGGTCACACCATCTTCGGAGCCAGTGTGCGCAGCATCACCATCTTCGGCATCATCGGTCTGCTCGTCAGCGTTTGGGCGGGCAGCCACCTCAAAGATTGGGGCATCGAGCACTTCTTTGACTACAAGGGCGAGACCATCGCCTGGTCCATCATGATCTACGGCTTCGCCGCCTCCGTGCTCCCGGTGTGGATGCTCCTCGCACCGCGCGACTACTTGAGCACCTTCATGAAGATCGGCACCGTGGCCGTGCTGGCCGTCGTGGTCATCTGGGTCGCTCCCGAGCTGCACATGCCCAAGCTCACGAAGTTCGTGGACGGCACCGGCCTCGTCTTCCTCGGCAGCGTCTTCCCGTTTGTCTTCATCACCATCGCCTGCGGAGCCATCTCCGGCTTCCACGCGCTCATCTCCTCCGGCACCACACCCAAGCTGCTCGACAACGAAGCCGACATCCGCAGCGTCGCCTATGGTGCCATGATCACCGAGATGCTCGTCGCCCTCATGGCCCTCGTTGCCGCCTGTGCGCTGCAGCCCGGCGAATACTTCGCCATCAATGCCGGTGCCGCCAAGATTGTGCAAACCGACCCCTCCCAGGCCGCTGCCGTCACCAGCATGATCACCACCGCAGGCTTCCCCGTCACCGTTACCGGCATGGAAAAACTGGCCGCCGACATCGGTGAGAAGACCATGTTTGGCCGCGTCGGCGGTGCGCCCACCTTTGCCGTCGGCATGGCGCAGATGTTTGCCCGCGCCTTTGGCCCCGGCTGGATGGCCTTCTGGTATCACTTCGCCATCATGTTTGAGGCGCTCTTCATTCTGACCACCATCGACGCCGGCACGCGCGTCGGCCGCTTCATTCTGCAGGACTTCCTCGGCGGCATTTGGAAACCGCTCGGCAACACCCGCAGCCTCCCGGCCAACGTCCTCGCCAGCGCCCTGCTCGTCGCAGCCTGGGGTTTCTTCCTCTATCAAGGCGTGGTCGATCCCCTCGGCGGCATCAACACCCTCTGGCCGCTCTTCGGCATTGCCAACCAGCTCCTCGCCGTCATCGCCTTCTGCCTCGGCACCACCATCCTCATCAAGATGGGCAAGGCGCGCTACCTCCTCGTCACCGTAATCCCCCTGCTCTTCCTCATGAGCGTCACCTTCGCCGCCGGCTACATCAAGCTCTTCGATCCCAATCCCAAGATGGGCTTCATCTCCGCCACCAAGTTCTATGCCGGCAAAATCGCCGCTGGCGGCACCGAGAAGGAGATGAAGGAATGGGCTGCGCAGCAGTTCAACTTCACCGTGGACACCGCCGTCACCGCCTTCTTCCTCCTCGCCGTCGCCATCATCTTCCTCGGCTGCCTCCGCGAATGGATCAAGCTCCTCAGCGGCTCCAAGAAAGTCGTGCTCAACGAAGAGCCATACGTAGCGCTGCCGGAGAGTGCGTGAGCAACGCGGCAGCGTCCCCGGAGTGCGGTGCTTCAGCACCGCTCTGGAGTTTGGCCCATTCATAAGAACAACCAGGCGGGTCATTTTCGGGGTTCTTCCTTGGTCAGGCAGCGGCAAACAGCATGCCTGGCAGGCTCAAAGGCGGCTTGAGCGGGGGTTTCTTGCGGGTCTTGTCCGGTGTGCTCTCTGTTACGAAGTG
>JAIPJY010000053.1 GCA_021733925.1 Prosthecobacter sp.
GAGATTGAGCGAGGGGATCGGCAGGCTGCCGTTGTGGCATTGCAGGCAGTGCTGCTGCAGCACCGGCTTGACCTGGTTGCGGAAATAGCTCGCGCGTTCGCTTTTGCCGCCTGGCAGCAGTGAGCAGGCAGTGACGACGAAAAGGACGGGAAGAAAGCGCAGGATCATGACGCGAGACTAACGACGGCACTGAAAATAGGCTACACCGAGTTTGTGCAAAATTGCGCGGATGCTTGACGCCGCCATGCAGGCACAGCCACATTACCCGCATGCCCCGCAAACCCAAACCGCAGTCCAACGGCCATTGCCGCATCGCTTTGACCGGAGGACCCGGCGGCGGCAAGACGACGGCGGGTGATCTGTTTCGCCGGGAGATGGGAGGCCAGGTGGTGCTGGTGCCGGAGGCGGCCACGATGATGTTCAGCGGCGGCTTTCCCCGCGTGCATCTGCCGGGGGCGGCCCATGCAGCGCAAAGGGCCATCTACCATGTGCAGATCCATCTGGAGGAGGCGGTGATGGCGCAGCACCCCGAGCAGATCCTGCTGTGCGATCGTGGCACCGTGGACGGCGCGGCCTACTGGCCGAGCGGACCGGAGGGCTTTTTTGAGGACATCGGCAGCACGCTGGAGCGTGAGCTCTCACGCTATGACGCGGTGATCTTCTTTGAGAGCGCAGCGGTGGGCCACATGAGCATCGAAGGCGGGAACCCCATCCGCAACGAAACCCTGGAGCAGGCCGTGAAGCTCGACCGCAAGCTGCGGGAGCTGTGGTCCCAGCACCCGAAGTTCATGCTGGTGCCGCACAACCCCTCCTTCTTCAAAAAGATCAGCTTCGGCCTCGGCGTGCTGGACGGCATGGTGAGCGAACTGGGCTGCAAGGAGCGGAAGAGGAAGAAGTAGGAGCGGCGGGCAGCCCGGAGCACCGCAGCACGCAGGCTGGTAGGGACGCGCTGTGTCGCGTCCGTAGATTCCTTCGTCCCAGCGTGGGCTGCGGGCTTGCAGCTATCCCCCCTTTCAAAACGCCTCTGACTAGTGCTCTCGAAAGCCCCATGGACGGCGAACCTTTTTCATCGCCTGCGATGCCACAGACCCATAACTACGGACCCGACACAGCGGGTCCCTACCTTCACCTGCGGCGCCGACGGGCTGGTAGGGACGCGCTGTGTCGCGTCCGTAGATTCCTTCGTCCCAGCGTGGGCTGCCGACTCGCAGCTATCCCCCTTTTAAGACGCCTCCGCCTTCCGCTATCGAAAGTCCCATGGACGGCGAACCTTTTTCATCGCCTGCGATGCCATAGACCCATAATCACGGACCCGACACAGCGGGTCCCTACCCTCCCCTGCGGCGCCGACGGGCTGGTAGGGACGCGCTGTGTCGCGTCCGTAGATTCCTTCGTCCCAGCGTGGGCTGCGGACTCGCAGCTATCCCCCTTTTAAGACGCCTCCGCCTTCCGCTCTCGAAAGTCCCATGGACGGCGAACCTTGGGATGCCCCCCTTTCCAAATCTTTTCCTTGTCATGCCATGTTCTGTTTCACATTTTCCGCTCATGCTGGAAGACCTTGCTGGCCGAAAAACACCCGCCCAAGGGGTGCTGCCCACCCACGATGGCGCAACCTTGCTCTGGTGTACGGTTTGTGCCGAGCAGCGTGGCGACTGGTGTGCCCAGGAAAAGGTGAAGTCGCTGCTGCAGGAACTCTGGGCTGACCCAGCGAATGCATGGCACGTCGGTGATTTTCTCCTCATGCCGGATCATCTGCATTTTTTCGCCACGCCGAAGGAAGGCCCAGGCCCCTGGGTGGATGTGGAACGCTGGACAGCCTTCTGGAAGGATCGTTTTTCGAAACGCTGCGACAATCTGGCATGGCGCTGGCAGCGAGGACTGTTTCACCATCGCCTCCGCAGCGAACGCGACTACGTGGACAAGGGCCTCTACATGCGGCAAAATCCCGTGAGAGCCGGATTGGTGGATTCTCCTGATGCATGGCCCTGGACTGGCCGCATTCAAACTATCCGCTGGTAAAGAAACGCCGCACCGCAGCACGCAGGCTGGTAGGGACGCGCTGTGCCGCGTCCGTAGATTCCTTCGTCCCATCGCGATCTGCTGACTTGCAGCTATCCCCTTTCCAAACGCCTCATCCTTCCGCTCTCGAAAGTCCCATGGACGGCGAACCTTTTTCATCGCCTGCGATGCCATAGACCCGAAATCACGGACCCGACGCAGCGGGTCCCTACCTTCACCTGCGGCGCCGACGGACTGGTAGGGACGCGCTGTGTCGCGTCCGTAGATTCCTTCGTCCCAGCGCGATCTGCTGCCACAACGCTCTCCCCCTTTTCTCAACGCCTCCGACTTCTGCTCTCGAAAGCCCCAAGAACGGCGAACCTTTTTCATCGCCTGCGATGCCACAGACCCGAAATCACGGACCCGACGCAGCGGTTCCCTACCCTCCCCTGCGGTGCTGAAGCACTGGTAGGGACGCGCTGTGTCGCGTCCGTAGATTCCTTCGTCCCATCGCGATCTGCTGCCACAACGCTCTCCCCCTTTTCTCAACGCCTCCGACTTCTGCTCTCGAAAGCCCCAAGGACGGCGAACCTTTTTCATCGCCTCCGATGCCACAGACCCATAATCACGGACCCGACACAGCGGGTCCCTACCTTCCCCTGCGGCGCCGACGGGCTGGTAGGGACGCGCTCACAGCGAAAGAAGCGTTGATCGCCCCGCCTTGCCGCGCGTAAAGACTGGTGCATGAACGTCGAACTCGTCAACACCGGCACCGAACTCCTCCTGGGAGACACCATCAACACGAACGCAGCCTGGATCGGCCAGCGGCTGGCGGCGCTGGGCATTCAGGTGGCGCGGCAGACGATTGTCCCGGATGGCGCGGTGATCCGCACGGCCATCGCCGAGGCGGCGCAGCGGGCGGATGTGGTGCTCGTTTCCGGCGGGCTGGGGCCGACGAATGATGACCTCACGCGTGAGTCCACCGCCGAACTGCTGAACCTCGGCATGGAGCTGAACGCCGAGGTGATGCAGCACCTGAGCGACTACTTTGCCAAACGCGGCAAGCCGGTCAGCCTGGCCACGCAGCGCCAGGCCATGGTCCCCCATGGTGCGGTGGTGATGCCCAATCTTTTTGGCACCGCTCCGGGATTGTACTTCCCGGCGGAACTCAGCGCCTCGCAGGGCTGGGATGCGCACATCTTTCTGCTGCCCGGACCGCCGCGTGAGCTGAAGCCCATGGTAGAAAGCCAGGTGGAGCCACGTCTGCGCACCTGGCTGCCGGATGGCATCTCGCGCCGCGTGCTGTATCTCAAAGTCACCGGCGTGGGCGAGTCGGACATCGTGGAGGCGGTGGAGAAAGAGCTCGAAGCCATCGAGGGTCTCGACCTCGGCTACTGCATTCGCAATGGCGATGTGGACGTGCGCCTCGCGGGCCCGCAGGTCGCCGTGGACGAAGCCGCAAGCGTGGTGCGTGCGGCCTTGGGAGACTGCATTGTCTCGGAAGATCGCCGCATCATTGAAGAAGTCATCGTGCAGCTGCTGAGCGAGCGCGGCGAATGGCTCGCCACCGCCGAGTCCTGCACGGGCGGCACCATTGCGAACCGCATCACCGATGTCAGCGGGGCCTCGCGCGTCTTTGGCCACGGCTGGGTGACGTATGCGAATGAAGCCAAGCACCAGCACCTCGGTGTGCCTTTGGAGCTGATCGAAACCCACGGCGCCGTGAGCGAAGAAGTCGCGCGTGCGATGGCCGAAGGCGCGCTGAAAAACAGCGGAGCCGACTACGCCCTGTCCGTGACTGGCATCGCGGGGCCGACCGGTGGCACGCCGGAGAAACCCGTGGGCACCGTGTGGATCGGTCTGGCATCGAAGAACGCCGAGACCTGGGCGCAGAAGAAGTTTTCACCGGGATCGCGGGATCGCTTCAAGCTGCTGACCTCACAGGCCGCGCTGGACATGCTGCGGAGAAGGATGCTGGGGATTGGGGTGAGGTGAGGGAGCCTCTTTGCTGGGAGCGTCATTCCACACTTCTCTCAAACCCCACGGAAAATCAAAAGCGCTTCAAGCCCCAACTTGGATTCCGGCGATTATGCCTGATGACCCACACACGGGCATAGTCACCCCGGATGTCGTAGAGAAAATGGTAGGGAAAGCGGTCGAAGTTGCACCGCCGCAGTCCGCAGGCATCAAAATGAAAAAAGCGCGGATTCTCCGCCACCTTCAGCAGCCCCGCCTGGAACTCGCCGAAGAACTCCTCCGCGAGCGCCGGGGAAACCTCGTCGTATTTTTCCAGAATGGCGTCCAGATCTGCCTGAACTCGTTGGTGAAATCTAACGCGCACGGAAGCGAAGCCCGGAAACGAGCTGGTCAAAAGTGATCATCACTCCGTCATCGGCATCCCCTTCCCTCACACGGCTCATCACTTCCTCATCCGAAACACCGTGGTGCGGCTTTTCAAGCCCATGCAGCAGCCGGGCCGCCAGAGAAGCCCGGTCATCCTCAGAAAGCTTGGCCGCCTCCGCCGTGAGTTCTTCCAGTTTCATGGTGTGAAGGATACGCACCCGCAAGGACTCTGCCAGCAGGTTTTGCAGGAGTCAGCCACTCCTCCCTTAGAGGGATTGTCCCGATCTCTCCACGCTCCCGCAAAGCCCAGCGCGCCCGCGCCATCCAAACCTGAGGGATCAAGATGATCCCCCCCTCCGCCAGATCCAGATCCAGATCCAGATCCTGCTCCTGCTCCTGCTCACCTCTCCGGCCGGTTCATGTGCCATTCGATGACCGAGAAAAAAACCGGATCATCCGGGCCGCTGAGAGACTCCAGCAGGTGGAGCTCGCACCACCCCTTCCAGCGGTCGTAGGCGAGTCCGATGTCTCGAACCACTCGATGGTAGTTCATGGCAAAACATGGCAAGGCCAGGTCATCATCCGTGAACCAGTCATGCCTGCGGTTGTGGAAAGGTTCGAATTCCGTCATTCCATTTTCCGCTATTAACTTGATATAGCTATGCCAGCTGTGGTAACCCGGCAGATCAAACTCCTGCCCCACCTCCATCTCAGGTGCCAGAAGAGTCCGGGGCTTTCCGATGCCGGCGCGGATGGAACGAAGGCTGTCCAGCAGGTCATCTTTGAAGAGGTCCGCCGGCAAGCCGGGGAAATAAAAAAAGCCGTACCCGCCAGAGACGAAGGACGGCTGCCGCCACACTTTGTCCCACCCCGCCGCAGCAGGCTGCGTGAGAGTGCGCAGGGCCGCCTCATGGCGTGCAGAGTTGCCCGCCATTGAGCCCGCCTTGTCAGCACCCGGCTGCCGTTTCTCCACAGGCATGGCTGGCAGGGGGACTGCGGACACGTGCGATTCCACGCAGGTGCGGTACGGGGCACCGTCGCAGTGCCAAGTTCCTTCATTGTCACGCAGAAGGCGCCGGGGAGGATGCCGCCAGGGCGCGTAATCATCGCTGAGCTCCAGTTCATCAGCTCCCAAAAGCTCAGTGCGCTGGCCGCCGAATCCATGGGCGTTCACAAACTTGTCTGTGCGCACCTGCGGCCCCTCAGGTGCGAGGTCCAGGGTCACGATGGTGCAGTCAAAGTCATCCGGAATGAACAAGCTGATGCGCCGCTCACTGAACCGCATGTAACGCAACAGATGCCCCGGCCTGCAATTCTCGACGAGCAATAGCTCGCACTCATTCCCTGCCCTGCGGCTGACCGGTTCACGGTAAAAAGGCCAGTTGATGCCGGAGGAGGTGAGATAGGAGTACTGGTAGTATTCCCCGCCGTCCTTGCCGGGCAGCACCTCCAGCACCACCTCGGCCCCGTGGGCCACAAACACCCCGCCGAGCACCTCCGCGCGCAGAGAAACCGCCGCCGCCAGCAGACACAGTACCACCAGCCAGAGCCGTTGCATGGAAGAGGTGGCGGGCATGATGCTGAGCAGCAGAATAAGGAGGTGAGGCGTGAATGGCAAGAGGCACCAAAGGTACTCGCATGCCCGGCGTAGGTAGGGAGGGCTGTCCCCAGCCCGCCGCGTGAGGCCACCGGACATTGAGCGCCCACCGGCAGCTACGAAGCCCACCCGCCTGCGAACGACGGCGGTTGGGGGACCAACCGCCCTACCCGCCGGTCTCCAGCCCGCTTGAACACCGCGCATTTCTTCCTTCATTGGCCGATGCCTTCTCGCCCCACCCGCGTCCGCTACCGTGTTGTCGGCTTCATGCTGGCGCTCGGGGCCGTCACTTATCTGGATCGCGCCTGCATCGCCACGTTGTCGCCGGAGATCCGCCGCGATCTCGGGCTGAGCAAGGATGAGATGAGCTGGATCTACAGCGCCTTCGCCATCGCTTACGCGTTGTTTGAGATTCCCACGGCCTGGTGGGCGGATCGCATGGGCACGCGCCGGGTGCTCACGCGCATCGTCGCGTGGTGGTCCGCGTTCACCATCGCCACCGCTGCGGCGTGGAGTTTCAGTTCCATGCTGGTCATCCGCTTTCTGTTTGGGGCGGGCGAGGCAGGCGCGTGGCCGGGCATGGCGCGGACTTTTTCACGCTGGATCCCACGCTCCGAGCGCGGCACGGTTCAAGGCATCTTCTTTGCCGCCGCGCACATCATGGGCGGGCTCACACCCGTGATCGCGCTGGCGGTGGCGGGCGTGTATGGGTGGCGCTGGACCTTTGTGCTCTTTGGCATCCCCGGCATCGTGTGGGCCGTGGCGTGGCATCGCTGGTTCCGCGATGATCCCGAGCAGCATCCGGCGGTGAATGCAGCGGAACTGGAAAAGATCGTCGCAGGTCGCGATCACAGCACCGGGCAGCACGAGGGCTGGGCCTACTGGCGGCAACTGCTGCGGCACCGCAACACCCTGCCGCTCTGCCTCATGTATTTTCCCAACAGCTTTGGCTTCTACTTCTGCATCACCTGGCTGCCGGATTATCTGCGTGAGCAGCACGGCTTCCATTCCATGCGCCTGGGCTTTTTCACCGGCCTGCCCCTGCTGCTGAGCCCGGTGGCGGACCTCCTCGGCGGACTGGCCACGGACGCCGCCACGCGACGCTTTGGCCTGCGCATCGGACGTGCGGGCGTCGGCGCAGCCTCCTACCTCGTCGCCGGCAGCGCCATGCTGCTGGCCACGACCACCGCGCAGCCCGAGCTCGCAGCGTGGTGCATCGCCACCGCCGTGGCGGCCAGCATGTTCACCCTCGGCGCCGCCTGGGGCACCGTCATCGACGTCGGCGGCAGCCACACCGGCGTGGTGGGCGCCGCGATGAACACCAGCGGCCAGATCGGCAGCGTGATCTGTCCCCTGATCGTCATCTGGCTCCAGCAGCACTACGACTGGAACGCGCCCATCTACCTCATCGGCGCTCTGTTCCTGGTGGGAGCCATCGCGTGGGGATTCATCAATCCGCAGCGGAAGATATTTGAGTAGGCGGGCCGTTCATCGATGCTGACGGCAAGGAAAAACTCATGCGCGTTTCTCCAGTTTGAGCCGGGTTTTTTCCAACTCGGCGACAAGGAGCTTTTCGTCCGGCAGAGTCATTTGGTACTCGCGGGCAAGCACTTGGTTGGGGAGGTTGTCCAAGGCATACCTGGCTACGGACTCATCTTTCTCCGCACACAGGATCAGGCCGACGGGCGGATTTTCGCCTGCGTGTGTCCAATGTTCGCGGGCGTAGTTCAGGTAAAGATGCATCTGGCCAGCGTCAGCATGGGTGAACCTGCCCAGCTTTAAATCGATGACAACCAGGCACCGCAGACGCCGGTGGAAAAACAGCAGGTCCACTCGATACCACTCGCTGCCGAGACGCAACCGTCGCTGACGACCGATAAAGGCGAAGTCGCCGCCTAGCTCCATCAAGAATGATTCCAGGTGGCGGATGAGAGCGTCTTCGAGATCGGACTCAGAATATTCGTCCCGAAGATTGAGAAACTCGAGAACGAAAGGGTCTCGAATCTCTTCGTCCGGGGTGACGGCGTCCTCACGTTTTGCCTTGCCTCCCCGGGTAAGCATGGAGGCTTTGTTTTTAGAGAGGAGCGCCCGCTCGTAAAACTTGGAGCCGATCTGGCGGTCGAGCTGCTTGACCGTCCATCCACCACGCAGAGCCTCGGCATGGTAGAAAGTGAAAGCCTGGTTCGACTTGAGCCGGATGAGCCTGGTGTAATGGGACCACGAAAGTGGCAGACGAGAGGAAAGAATTTCAATCCAAGCAAGAACGGCAGGCTCTGATTTCCGCAATGGCGTTGCGGGAATCCTGCCGGATGGAGCCAGTGGCGTGGATTTCCGCACTGCCGGCTCGGAATTCCGCAACGCCATTGCGGAAATCTCTGGCAACGGGAAACGAAGGTAGAACAGGCGGAAGCGCTCCAGGTTGTCCACGCTGAATCCGCGACCATGTTTGGCGGTGAGATCGGCCGAGAGCTGCTCCAGCAGCGCAGCCCCGTAGGCGGCGCGGGCTTTGCCTTCCTGCTCGAACTCGACCAACTGCCTCCCTGCATCCCAATAGGTGGCTGTCATGACCGCATTTGCCGCACGCGCGGTGAAGCTTCGCGCAGTCGTGATCAAAAAATCAATGCCTCCAAGCAAATGCTCGTATCCGGCCGCGCGCGAGCAGGCAGGGGCTTTGACCGGTTTGGATTTGGGCTTGGTCATGCGGGGAGCCTCGTTTTAACTCTTCCAGCTCCCAAGGCAACTGATCACAGCACGATTTGCCAGGCTTTTCCAAGTCCGCCTGCGCTGCACTTTCAAAGCCCATCCCAAGGCCGCCCCATGCTGAACCACCCTGCCTACGCCCTGTGGGCCTTTGCCGCCTGAGTGATCATCCCAGTCATGGCTACCTTCAATGCGCAGCCATGAAGTTTGATGCGGGAACAAGCCACGCTGCACCAAGGCCAGCCAGGAAGGCAGGTATTGACCCAACTGCTGGACGGTGGCGGTGCTCATGGTCGAAGTTTACTTCAGCGCTGGCAGGTGCGGCATGGGTGAAGTGATGGGGCTTGAGTACCACCGATGAAAAAGAATCTCTGACTTTCAAAACGAACCACCGAAACCACCAAAACCCGGTTTTGGTGGTTTCGGTGGTTCATTCTGGAGGGGAGAATATTTTTTCGTGGGTGATCATCCTGTTTCCTGCCTACTGTCAGCCGAGTAACCAACCTTGCCATGCACCTCAGACTTACAATCGCAACAATCGGCGTGTTCCACGCTCTTGCACTCTCAGCTCAAGACTCGAAGGCGCTGCCAGACAAGGTCGTGGCCCTGAAGTTCAACTACGAAGCAGCGATCCAGCGTGCGACTACGCCAATAACGCGCACCTATCTGCAAGAGCTGCAGAAGCTCAAAATGGAATAGACCAAGGCCGGCAATCTGGAGGCAGCGCTGGCCACCGACGCCATCTTGAAAGAGTTTTCCGACAAAACTACCCAGACATCGAAACCCGCAGCGGCGCCCAAGAGCCTTTCCAAGATGTCCTTGGACGAATTCAAGGGATGGCTGGAAACCGTGACCATTGCCGAACTGGCCGACGAGAAGAATGTCTTCGAATACGACGGCACAACAATCACGTCAGTTCAGGCTGGACGCCCGGCTCCACGCGTCCATACAGGTGTCTCAGTGCAGCTTGGGATTATCGCTGTACCTTTCAGTGTTGAGGTGGCAACCATCCGCATTGCGGACAATCTCAAGACAGCCACAGTCACTTACAATAGCCAGGAGCCAGTCCAAGCAAAGATCACCGCGAAGCCCAAGGGGTGATCACTGGGGGTGTCTTTTTTCAATGGTGATTATCCACCTGGTTGGCCTTTATGAACACTCTTGCCAGCAAATTCCAAGCCCTCGCAGCAGGGTATCGTAAACGAGGGTTGAACAATGGGGAGGGAATGCTGCCTCCTGCGGATAAAAATGCGATCATAGAAGCTGAAAGCCTTCTTGGGTTCAGTCTTCCTGAATCCCTCCGGTCCATCTATGAGCTGTATGGCGGGCAGGAGTATATTTCGCCAGGCACCACGGGTATTCTGGGCAGCCACAGATTGCTGACTCCATTGGAACTGGCCAACTCCTGGCTGATGTACGAAGAAGCTCAGCGCTTTCCCGGAGCCGAAATTCCTCCGTCAGATTCGGTGCCCGGAGAAAATGAATGGGACTGGTGGCACCCTGCACTGATTCCTTTTGCCAACTGGGATGCATACCACATCGTGCTGTGTCGTCGCACCCACAGAATCTGGCAATATGAACCTTATATCGGCCTGTCGTCTCGACACTTCCGGGACATTGATGCCCTTCTTGATGCGGCCCTCGAAGCAGCAACCAACCTGGACAAGCCAACCATTGATTTCAACGCTGCAGAATAAGCCAAGTCCATTCAGTAAAGTTAGTGCAGCAATCGCGCGCGATTGCATGCGGCCAGCCACTCCTCTCCCTTCAAAAAAATATTTCCCCCTATCAAAAAGCACCACCAAAACCACCGAAACCCCCAATACCAGGTTTTGGTGGTTTCGGTGGTTCATGAACGGGAGTGCGCGTTGTTTTTCGCCTGCGGATTGAGACGATAGGTGATGGTCGGGCGTCCGCCTTTGGTTGAACTGGCTTGTGTGGTGGCGATAAGCCAGCGGTGATCGGCCAGTTGTTCGCATGCGGACTCCGCATCTTCGGGGCGTGTGAGGCCGCTCCAGTTTTTCTGTCGCACATCCCGTGCTTTGAATTCCCCCGGCAGTCCCGCCGTGCCATCGCACAGTTTTTTGAGCAGCGTGTGCACGGCATCGCTTTCGGCGATGGTGCCGGAGCCGAAGACGCGGAGGGCGTGGGATTCGAGGCAGTCGGCCATGGCGATGGCGCGCTCGAGGGCGGCGATGTGGACGTGGGCGAGGGAGGATTCGCTGGCGTGGATGAGCACGGCGAGGGCGGGCACGAGCTTGCGATATTTGCCGAGGTGCGCCTCGAAGGCGGCGGGCAGCCGGCCGTTGCGGAGGCGGTGCTCCAGGGCGTGGCGCCAGTCGTTGAAGAGCAGCTGCGCATCGGGTGCAAAGTGGAAGGTGGGGATGCCGTCGTAGTTCAGCGGCACGCCGGATTTTTGCAGCTTCTCCGGGGTGAGGTTTTCGAAGTAGAGGAAGACGTTGGCGGCGTCATACTCGGCGCTGCGGTCCAGCGGGCGGTCGATGTTCTCCCAGTTCGGGTTCACGTCCGGCCAGACCATGAGCGAGAAGCGCTGCAGGAATCCGTCCGCACCGGCGCTGTGGCCATTCGCGGCACGCACATGCGCGGCAATGACGCCGGGCTGGATGCTGCCGAGCAGGCTCAGAACGCAGTGCTCGATGTGCCTGCGACCACGACCGATGCGGTCAAAGGTGAAGCCCTCCTTGCCGCTCCACGCCTGCAGCAGAAAGGCGCGCAGGGACTGGTTGCCATCCTTTTCCAAAAGAGCGAGCAGACCGGCCAGCTCATCCTGGTAGAGCAGCGTGCCGGTGGGATTGTCCCGCAGCACTTCGCCCAGGGCCTCCACGCTGGCGTCATTGACGATGAAGCGGCGCAGTGGCGTGATGTCTTCCGCTGCGGCTTCGATGAGCCTGGTATAATCAAACTCTTCGCCGTTCTTCGCGGCTTTTTTGGCCGCAGACTCCAGCGCGCTGCGTTTGATCTTCGCGGTGATCTCCGCCGTCTGGCGCTGCATTTCCATCTCGTTGTAGTTTTTAAAAGCCTCACTTTCCAACTGGTGCAGCGGGCGCATGGCGGCCTGCATGGCGGGGGATTTCATCAGCGAGGGATTGCCGATGAGCATGGCCCACAGGTGCGGAAACTCGGTGTAGGACTCATCCCTCTCCTTCGGCTGGATGCAGAAGCGCCGGCCTGCCACGCTGGAGAGCGCGGCCATGGCGGCCACGGCGGGGAACTCCGGCGGGCACTGCATGCGCTCGGCGATGTCCGTGATCCACGGGCGAAAATCATCGGGCAGCCAGGCGGGATTGAAGGGCTTCACCGGCGGCAGCGCCCCGGCCAGCAGCAGAGGTCGCGGTGCGTCCTCGCCGGTGGAGTAGGCGATGTGCTCCAGCTTCTTCAATTGATCGCGCAAAGCCGCCGCCATCTCCTGCGGCCCGGCGTCTGCGTGCTCGGCCATCTGCCCCACCTCCGCCATGACGCGGCGTGCCTGCGCGTGGGCGATCTGCCGCGCATGCCAGAGCGCGACCTTGAGGCTGAAAATGGCGTGCTGCCCGGTGATGATGAGAAACCTCTCATTGGCATCCGGCACGGTGTGCTGGCGGCGCAGCACGACCATCACTGTGTCCAGGCTGATGGGTTCCTGGCGGCTGTGCATGGCCAGCAGCGTCTCCCACACGCTGCGGCGGTCCGGGTCCACAAAGGCCTCGGGGCTTTCCAGGATGGCGCAGAGCGCGGGCAGCCAGTCCGCGTGATCGTCGATCACGGTGGCGATGAGCTGCTGCTCGCTGTCTGGTGTGGAGAGCTGCGCCCCGGTGAATTCAGCAGGATGGTGCATGGCTCAGGCTTGGGTGGGTTGGGTGGCGGTGGCGCGGGCGGGAGCCCTGCGTGAGGTAGGGCGGCTTGTCCTCAAGCCGCCGCCGGGCGTCTCCTGGTGCTCATCTCGGGGAAGCGTGCCCGCATTCGCGGCAGCGGTGTGAATGCCGTGAACCGCAGGCCGCAGATTCTCCTGGAGGTTCTGCTTTTCCCCGGTGCTCATGGGCTTCGGCGCGGCGGGCTGAGGACAGCCCGCCCTACCCTGTGCCACTGGCGGCACGTGAAAGCGCTGCCGCAGCGTGGCCTCCACCTCCGCCAGGTCATAGCGGATGGACTTGCCGATCTTGAAATGCCCCAGCACGCCCGTGCGCGTGAGTTCATCGATGGTGCGAACGCAGAAGCCGTAGTGAGAGGCCAGTTGTTTGCGCGTGATCTTCCCGGCCGGAAGGCTGGAAGCGGTCGTGTTTGTCGGTGATGAGTTGTTCATGCCGACATTTCTAATTGGGTCCGTTTTTCAGGAGTCAAAGAGAAAGTTGCAGGAAAATGCATGGAGGCGCTTTTCATCTCATCTTTAAACACTCAAAAGCAGGGTGTGGTAGGTGCTGGTGCGCAGGAGAAAGCGGATTTTTCAGCGCAGCAGGAGGAGCGTGCAGATATTTTTTTTGAAACAGGCCGGCGCGGCGCGCTTGGGTCGTTTCATGCATTTGTCAAAGTGATTGTGGCGTGAAAGCGTGGCTGCCTGCATGGCGGGAGGTGATTTTGAGCACGGAAGCAGGCTGGGGTAGGTAATGGTATGTTGTGACTTTGCTGGGAAGGCTGGGAGTGCGCGTGCTCTCCAGAGGGAGCTGAAATTGATGCTCGCGTGATGGAGTGACAGATTCATGGGCAGGATCTGCCGTCTCGATATCACACAGGTTAATCCTGTTATTGGCTCCTGGAGGGAGCAGAGAGATTAGCCGGTGGTGGAGCGAAACCGCGCAGCGGTGCAGCGGGAACCACCGGCCCATGCCATGAAAACATCCCCGTTCAGGGATGCATGCCGGAGGTATGCGAGAAGCATTCTGACTCCCCGCGGTCTCGAGGAGCCTGCGCACGACTCTCGCATACCTCCGGCATGCGCCCTTAGATTGAAGACTTCGTTCGCGTGATCCGGTGGTTCTCGCTCGCCAAGCCTCGCTTCACCACCGGCTAATTTCCGTGCTCCCTCCGGGAGCAAATGCAAGACTCTGACTCAAGAGAACAGTCTGATCAAACATGCAATGCCTCACCCTGTTCTGCGGGACCCGATCAGATGTTCCAGCTCGCTCGGAGTTCGGGATGCGGCGGGGCTTTCCAGAATGAGCTGCTGCGAAGCCGCGAAGCGAACCTCATGAGTACTTTCTCTACAGCGCCGCGCGATACATCGCCACGAAGTCTACCACGCTGGGGAGGCGGGGATTGAACTGGGCGGTCCACTGTTTGGCGGCCATTTCGGCGAGATCCTGGAGATTTTCTTCCTTCACGCCGTAGTCGGCGATGTTGCGGGGCATGCGGGCCTCCCAGAGGAGTTCGGTGACGCGGTCGGCGAGGTCGCCGTCGAAGTAGCTTTTGTAGATGGCGGCGATCTCCGGGTCCTGGGCATTGAAGCGGATCACGTGCGGCATCATCACGCCGACGGCTTCGCCATGGACGACGTTGAACTTGGCGGTGAGCGGATTGGCGCAGGAGTGCGCGGCGCCGAGCATGCTGTTCTCGATGGCGATGCCTGCATACGCTGCACCAAGCTGCATCATGCCGCGTGCTTCCAGGTCCTGCGGGTCACGCAGCACACGGCTGAAGCCGCTGTGGCAGAGGCGGAAGCCCTCACGCGAGTAGAGGGAGGAAAACGCATTGCGCTTGTTGGTGACGGCGGTTTCCAGCGTGTGCGTCAGCGCATCGATGCCGGTGCACACGGTCACGCGGTGCGGTTGCGACACGGTGAGTTCGGAGTCGAGGATGGCCACCTTCGCGGCGGCTTTGGGATCGCCACAGGCCATCTTCACGTGCGTCTCGGCATCGGAAATGAGAGCGAAGCTCTGGCATTCGCTGCCGGTGCCGGACGTGGTGGGGATGGCGATGAGGGGCAGCATCGGCTTCGTCGCCTTGCCCACGCCCCAGTAGTCCTGGATGCGTCCGCCGTTGGTGAGGATGAAGTTGCAGCCCTTCGCGGTGTCCATGCTGCTGCCGCCGCCGAGGCCGATGATGATGTCCGCCTTGAACTCACGCGCCACGAACACGCAGGCGTCCACGTCTTCGGTGCTGGGATTTTCACGTACGTCACCAAACACGCGTGCCTGCAAGCCTGCCGCGATGAGAAACGAAACAGCGCGGGTCACATAGCCCGCCTTCACAATGCCGGGATCACTCACCACCAACGCCCGCGTGCCGCCGAGAGCCTGCGCGAGTTCGCCCACGCGCTCAAGGGAGCCGTTGCCGTAGATGAGCCGCGTGCGCGGCTGGTAGTCGAAGGGTGCGAGGGACATGTGGTTCTTGTGAAGCTGCTGATGAATGCAAGTTCCTGAGGGTGGGAATGAATCGGGGTAAATGACGAAACCAGAATGAGGAATGACGAAGTTCAGAGGGCGGCGTGTCAGCCTCCATACTGCAGGCTTGAAGATTCGTTATTTGGGCTTCGTCATTCCTTCGTCATTCGTCATTCTGGTTTCGTCATTCGGAACTGCTCCGATTCAATCAGCGTTTGCTTGCAGGCGTGACGGTCGGCGCAGTGACGAACTCACGCGCAGTCAATCGAACGGCGCTTGTACAGGAACTCGAACATGTTGCCTTCGTGCGGCTGGTCCCAGCTGATCTTCATGGTGCTGATCGGCCCGATGTTCAGGCGGTCGATGTCGCCGCACTCGAGCAGGTCGTTGATGAAGGCGGGGTCCTGCGTGATGGCGGTGACGATGAGCGAGTAGCCGATGCGGCCGAGCACTTCACCCTGCGGCACTTCGAGCACGCTGGCGTAGGGGCAAAGGAATTCGCGATTGGCGAGCGGGTGTTTATTATCCGAGCACCAGATGATGCTGGGGCGCAGGAAGGTGCCGCCGTGGAATTCCACTTTGCGCGGGCCGTCGCGGAACTTCGCGGTCATGTCTTCCGCACCGGGAGTCTGCAGATCGTGGTCGATGGCGCTGTCGATGTAGTCGGCCATCTTCACGTTTGCAAAGCCTGCGAGGCGTGCGTTTTCGTCTTCGGAGGTGGTGGGGCCCACCTTGCCAAGGCGCTCGGCCAGGGCGGTGGCGATTTCCTTGCCATACTTCGGCACGATGACCGCTGAGGCATTGATGCAGGAGCGGCCGCCGTTGTCGCTGATGGAGGCCACCATGACGTCGAGGTAGTCCTTCCAGTTTTCGATCTTGTCTTCGCCGATGATGATCTTGCTCCAGCCCGGCCCATGCACCTGCACGGAGGAGTTGCCTTCATACATTTTCGCCATGGCCACGTCACCAAAGACGAGATTGCGACCACTGAGCTTCACGACTTCGCCGCTGCCTTCGTGGTCGGTCGGGTAGAAGCCAAAGGCCTCCGCCGGGGCACCTGCGGCGATGAAGGCCTGGATGAGACGATACGGTGTCCAGGGCTCTTCGCGGCCTGGCTTGATGACCACGGGAATTTTGAGCGCGATGGCGGGCAGCCAGAGGGAATTCACCGCTGGGGAATTGCTCGGCATGATGAGGCCGAGGGACTTCGTGGTGGGAAAATAGGAGACGGGGCAGCCGGACTGCGAACCAAAGCCCTTGTCGATGACGCTCAAATCCAGGCCGCGTGTGAGGCCGTTGAGGATCATCTTCATGTTCGTCAGGGCAAAGTGCAGCTTGGTCATGTTGCGCTTCACCATGACGTGCGGCAGGCCGCTGGTGCGGGAGAGCGTGGCGATGTACTCCTCCGGGCTCTGCGTGTGGCCTTTGTCGCCGAGAGGCAGGGTGCCATTGAGGAAGAGCTCGCCTGCTTTCGCGGTGATCTCGATGAGCTGCTCCACGGTGAACTTCTTCAGTGCCTCACGGGCTTCGCCGATCTTCGCCAGATCTTTGCGGACGATGCCGGCATTCACCTGGCTGATTTCGGCGCAGACCTCGCCGGTTTTGTGGTCTTTGACCTGAGCCTTGTCGAGCGACTCATAGGGGCGGCCTTTGCGGAGAGCAGGAAGATGGGGAATGGACATTGTCGGGTTGGTTTTGAGGAGGTGTGAGGATTACGAGCGCCGAGCACACCGGGCAATGGAAAAACAGGCGTGCACGGCGAACTCTTTCAGAGACCTTCAGCCCGCCTTCGCCTGCGGGCGCAGGGCTTCGGGAATCATCTGGATGAGGTCCTCGCTGAGATTGGAGTAGCCGGGGTAGTCCGGGTGCGGCACGCCGTGCTCGCCCACCGGGCGGTAGCGCCACTGCTTGTACATCCACAGCCAGCATTCAGGATGCTGGCGGATCTCCTGCTCAAAGCGGTCCCAGATGCGCTGCGTCATCTCACGCACGTCGTCCTCCGGCTTGGGGGAGACGGCTTCAAACAGATGCGCCTCATAGCGGCCATCGTCCAGCGGACGGCACACGCCGGTGATGAGGGGAATGCCGAGCCGCTGGGCCAGCACCACATGCAGCGTGGGCACGGAGGTCCACATGCCGTAGCACTGGATGGCGGTGGCCGCCCTGCCCGGGGCGATGCTCAGGTCCGTGAGCAGCCCCGCGTGGCCTTTGCGCTTGAGCGCCTTGATCAGCTTGATCATCGCATTGTCCTGCGAGATGAAGGTGTGGCCAGACTGCTCCCGCAGCCTGCGGAAAAGGTGGGTGATGGCCGGGTTCTTGAAATCCTGTGCCACCACGGTGAAGGGGAATCCGCGAAAGCCCCAGATCTGGCTGACGAGTTCAAAGTTGCCGAAATGCGGAGTCACCCACACCGCGCCTGTTTCACGCGCTTTCGCTTCGGTGGCGAGATCCGTGATGATGTCGAAATGCTTCTGCCAGTTGTCCGCCTTGAGCTGGGGAGACCAGAACAAATCCACGAAGGTGCGTGCGAACACTTGATAAGAGCCGCAGGCGATTTTCGCCCTCTGCGCCGGTGTGTATTGACTGCCAAAAGCGCAGCGCAGATTGTCCAGCGCGGTGGCGCGTCCGCGTGCGTCCAGCCAGTAGGCCAGCGTGCCGAGCACGCGTGACAGCACCATGAGCACGTGGCGCGGCACCTGGGGCAGCAGCCAGACGGCAAGGTCCAGCAGCTTGATTTCAAGAGAATATCGGAGCTTCTTCACTGATTATAAAAAGAGGGAGCCAGTCGTGTTACGACGGCGCATGGCGGCGTTCAACCTGAATAGCCGTTGTTGTGGCTGCAACCACACGCAAGCACTCATCCATGCTGCAACATCGAAGAAATATCGAGGCTGTGTCACGTGGCGTTTGGTGTTTGCATAAATTCGCGTTACGATGGCGCATGCCAGCCACCAAGCTCAACAACATTCTCAAGCGACTCCTCAAGCAGCCAACGGCTCCGTTTCATGAATATCATGTCCGTGCGGAGATCGAAGCCCTGCTCAAAGACTGCCCGCATGTGAAGTTGAAGCGCGACAAGTTCGGCAACTTGCTGGCCACGTACAAGAACGGCAAATCCAAGAGCAAGCCCACCTGGGTGCTCGGTGCGCACATGGACCACCCGGCGTTCATCAAGCCCCCCGGCAGCACCAAGCGTGATGAATGGGATTTCCTCGGCGGAGTCGGCAAACTGGAAGTGGAAGCCGGTGTGAAGCGCGGCCTGCGCAAGGTCAAAGGCCAGCTGGCCACCTGGAATTTCCCGGTGAACATCACCAACACCCGCATCGAAGCCACCGCGTGCGATGACATCATCGGCTGCGCCGCCATCGTGATGACCTTTTTGGATCTGGCCCGCCTGAACATCCAGACCACCGTGCATGCGGCCTTCACCCGTGCGGAAGAAGTGGGCTGGCTCGGAGCCTGGCACCTCGCGCAAAACTGGCCCTTTGGTGCTGACAGCGTTTTCCTTTCCCTCGAAACCAGCCGTCCCGTCAATGGTGCCGTCATGGGCGGCGGACCGATCCTGCGTGTCGGAGACCGTGTTTCCATTTTTGACAGCGAAGCCATGGCCGTGCTGATGACCACCGCCAAGGAGCAGGGCATCCGCGTGCAGCGCTGCCTGCTGGATGCCGGAGCCTGCGAAGCCACCGCCACCCAGGCCGCAGGCGTCCGCAGCGCGGGCATCTCCATTCCGCTGGGCAACTACCACAACCTCAACGACGCACGCCAGATCGCGCCGGAATTCGTGATGATGGATGATTTGAAGTCGATGATCGACCTCCTCAAAGCCCTCGTCGCCACCAAGCACGACGGCATCGGCGAACGCACGATCCGCGAGCGCGTGGAACTGCGCATGATGGAACACGCCGAGCACCTCAAGGCGGGCACGAAGCTGTTCAAGTAGTTCGGAGGGGGCACGCGAGCGCGCCTTTCCCATATGGACTGCGGTCGCGCAGTGAGGCACGAACGCAGCTACCGCTTTCGCAGGCAGGTCAGCGTGCGTGTGCCACCAGACACTCGAACATGGGAGCGGGTGATTCTTCGCTGGCCGTGTCGGCTTGCGCGCACCATGAGACGTTCGAAAGCGGTAGCTTCGATGCAGGCTTGCGCCGTGCATCTGCGCGACCGCACTCCAAATTCGCCTCGCGCCACCGCACGCCTTTTGGACTGCGGTCGCGGAGTGAGGCACGAACGAAGCTACCGCTTTCGCAGGCAGGTCAGCATCCGCACGCCAGGAAATATCAGAACACGGCAGCCGGTGATTCTTCGCAGGCCGTGTCGGCTTGCGCACGCCACGAGACACTCGAAAGCGGTAGCTTCGATGCAGGCTTGCGCCGTGCATCTGCGCGACCGCACTCCAAATTCGCCTCGCGCCGCAGCAAGCTTTTTGGACTGCGGTCGCGCAGTGAGGCACGAACGAAGCTACCGCTTTCGCAGGCCCGCCAGCGTGCGTGTGCCACGAGACTCTCGAACGCGAGAGCCGGTGATTCTTCGCAGGCCGGTCAACTCGCGCACACCACGAGACGCTCGAAAGCGGTAGCTTCGATGCAGGCTTGCGCCGTGCATCTGCGCGACCGCACTCCAAATAAGCCGCGAATGCTCACACTCCTCTTTAAGTCTTGCCTGACCAACGCCCGTGCTGGTAGTCTTTCCGCATGAACGCAAACGAAGGCCCGGATGTTCCGTGTGAAGGGGCTGAAGCCGAGATGGGTGACGATCATTTGGACGGTGCCGATTGCTGTCCCGTCTGCCTGGCCGCTGTGCCGGAGGGGAGTGTCTTTTGTCCTGCCTGCCGCACCTCCGTCAACACGGTATCCTCTCCCATTCCATTTGACCGCACTGATTTCAGGAAGGCCGCCACGGACCCTGAGAATCCCAAAATGATCATCCTGGTCACCGCATGGGTGCTTTTCGGGATGCTTTTTTTGCTCGGCTGTTTGGATCTTCTTATGAGCTTGAACGCCTCTGCTCCACAACCGGTCCGGCTCAACTTCAGTCGCGACTTTGACTTCACGTACACGCCTTGGCCAGGCTGGCGCATCCTGCGATCACTGCTGCTTGTTCTGGGGAGTGGGTATGCCCTGCTCTACACCACGAAACGCTTTCTGAACCGTCCGCACCAAAAGGCCGAGTCTTCATCGGACGACTGATCTTCTCCTTTGGACAACTCCCCTGCCCTCCTACCAGCACAGCACCTCTTCTTCAGGCTGCGCTGCGGCCATCACAGCGCGGGGGGCTTTGACGAAGTCGTAGATGATCGGGATGCTCATCAGGCCGGTGTTGCGGTCATCAAACCAGTCGGAGTAGAAGGGCCTGCCGAAGACGCGAAAGCCCATGGCCTGGTACAGCGGCAGCAGGCGCTTGCCGGATTTGGTGACCACGTGCGCGGCCTCCTGACGTTTGGCGTATTGCTGCATCGCCATGGCCAGCTTCATCATCGGCATGCCAGTGAGGCTTTTCCGGGCGCAACCGCGTGACACTTCGATGATGAGTCCGTCCTGCGGAAACACCAGATCCTGCGCGTCGGATTCGCTCTGCAGCTCCAGCTTCGGCACCTCATCGCTCCGCAGCACGCGGATCACGCCGGTGATTTCACGGGCTGCATTGAAGAGCGCGAAATGATGCGCGGCTTCGTCAAATTCATCGATGTCATGCAGCAGGCCTGACGTGTACACTTCACGACGCAGCTGCGCGATGGTGTCGCGGTGTTCGTGGAATGCAATCTCTTCAATCATATTGAAATATAAGCCTCCCTTCACGTTATCGCTGCATGCTAAATCGCAACTGATTGCGTCTAAATAAAGCTTGAGATTCAGGCGCAATGAGACGGGTTTCCGAGGCAGTGAATGCCCCCTGTCCCGACCTCGCCCACCTCTGCCAGCCCGATCAAGCGCACCTCGGGCGGGCACACGAAACCCTCCGGCACCGCCCCGGGCAGCAGGATGAGGAAGCGACGCAGGCCGGCGGTCTTGAGCCGGATGTAGTGCTGCTGCAGAGTTTCCGCCGTCAGCGGCTCGTCGTGCGGAAAGACCCACAGGGCCGAATAGCCGTCCTGATCATGATGAATGAGGGAGGTCTGGCTCAGAAACTCAGCCACCGGACCCTCCAGGCGGTTCCAGTCCAGCAGCGTGACACAATTGGCGGAGATGAATCCATCATGGCTGCGGAGGCCCGTGGCCCATTTGCTTTTGTAGCGAAAGACCCCGTCATGCAGCGAAGGCAGGCTTCCTCCCATGCGGAGTTCAGTACAGCCCAGCCGGTGGGCCTCCAGCATCGCATGCACATAAAGAGCACTCAGCACCCCCTCCCGCATCAGGTCCATCCGCCCATCCAGCACGCCGTTCACACGTTTGGAAAACAGCGTGCCTTTCACCGTGACGAGCCCGCCGGCCAGCCGCTCCCCGTTGTGTACCACCCACTGGATCATCCCCTGCTTGAACAACAGCCGCATCATCCAGCGGGGGGAGACCTGTGTCATACCGCCATGCCGTGCTGTGACATAGGGTCGGAAAAACCTCTCATAAAAAAGGTCAAAGTCCTTCGCCTCCCGGCTCCACTGGCACTCGAAATTTTTGATGCGGATGCGGCGGATGTCCGCCCGGGCATTGCGGTGCGTGCGTCCAAAAGCCTGCATGTCCTCAGGCACCTTCATCCAGCTGATGATCCACTGCGGCACCGCGAGGTACCGCGTGTCCAGAAACAGGCGGGCGGACACCCGGTCGATTTCCACGTCCACCAGATCAGCGGCGCTGCGCCACTCATTCAACAGACGCTGCAGCCGCCAGACGGGCACCCGCGTGCGGCGCACCACGGTGGGTTCCTGCGCAAAGAAGTGATCCATGATGAAGGCGGACCGGCGGCCTGCGCTGAGCAGCACCACCTCCCGGCCTGAAGCCCGCGCAGGTCCGCGCAGAAGCACCACCGGCACGCGCCAGCGGATGAACGGCAGCACGATTCGCATGCATCCGCGCAGCCAGTTTTGCAGGATCATTTAATGGCCGCTCTCATAGGTACTCCAGCAGCGCTTTGATGACCTTGCGCTCTGCCACAGCCTGAAAGGCAGCGGTGATCTGCTCCACGGGAAAGCGGTGCGTGATGAAGTCGGCGGAGGTGAGCCTGCCCTCGCGAATCCACTGGCACAGGGCGGCCTGGGACTCCTTCTCATAGCGGCGCGTGGGCCACTGATGCACGAAGAGGTTGAAGTTGAAATCCGCCTTCGCTTTGTCGATGTGCAGCACGCCATGCGTGAGCACGCCGTAGATGCAGTGCGAGCCTCCACGGCGCAGCAGCGGCAGCCCCTGCTGCACGATGTCCGGGTGGCCGACGGCATCGATGACGGCATCAAGCTTCTTGCCGCGAATCTTCGAGAGCTCGCCGATCTCAAGATCTCCGGGCGCAAAGGCCGCATCCGCGCCAAAGGCCAGCGCCTTGGCCTGCTTGTCCGCATGGCGGTCCACGATGCCGATCCAGCCGAGGCCGAACAGGCGGCCGAGTTTCACAAAGCTGAGACCCACCGGACCTGCGCCATAGATGAGCACATCGTCTCCGGGCTGAAGGTGGAAATCGCGAAAGGCACCCAGCACCTCGCGCCAGGTGCAGAGCAGCACCGCCTCCTCAGGTGGAATATCCGCATCCACACGGGTCTGGATCTCGAAGACCTCCACCCAGCCGTGCGCCTCATCAGCCACACCGTCGGCCACCATGGCGTCATGGTCATTGGCCAGTGTGAACTCCCCAAAGCCGCCCCAGCCGGAGTCCACACCCTCGGCTTGAAGATCAAACACAAGGCCGCCCACGGCGCGATCTCCCACCTGGAAGTTTTTCACCTTGTCTCCCACTTCCACCACGATGCCCACGCTCTCATGGCCGAGGGCAAAGGGGAACTTGTCCTCCATGCCGGGAAACTTGCCGCCCAGCAGTTCGGAGTCCGTACGATTGCACAGGCAGGCGCATTCCGTGCGCACCAGCGCCTGGTAGGGCCCCGGTTTCGGCTGCGGTGTATCGAGGATGGCGAGTTCTCCGGGGGCGATGGCGATGACGGACTTCATGGGGCCGGGAAAGTGAAAAGGGATGAAGCAGTGAAAAGGGAAAAGGGCCGGACTTCAGCATTCCCTTTTCACTTCTTCACGCCGTCTCATCTGGCAGCGACACGTTTTGCTCCACCTTGCCGGTGCGCGGGTCTGGGGGGAGCTGCGGGACGATGCGTGCGGTGGCCTGCACGCCGCTGCAGCCGCCGGCATCCAGGCGGCGGCGCATCATGGCCGTGAGCTCCTGCTGCAGCTGAGCGGGATCGGCGCCTGACTGCGGAACAAACTGACATTCCAACGCCGACTGACCGGTCTGGCGGAACTGATAGGCCGCGACGTCCTGCCGCCCCTCCATTTCGAAGATGAAATTGGCCCCGATGAAGACGCGGCGCTCCGGTGTTTTAAACACGTAGCTCATGGAACTGCGTCCCATGACCTGCTCGACCGCCTTGAGCGGCCAGTGGGGATGCACCGGACCGAGCTTTAACCGGTCATTGATGCGGTAGCGCAACAGCGGCAGGGCCTTGTTGATCAGCGGTGTGACCAGCGCGTGATCTGACAGCACGCCATCCGGCACCGGCTGATCCGCTGCGTCCACCGCTTCCAGCACGATGAGGTCATCATGGCTGTGCAGATGGTCCATCCCGCGCCATTGCCGGGCAATCCCGAGGGATTCGCCGCAGCCGTACATGTTGAACGGCTCGATGCCGAAGGCGCGCCGGCAGAGCTCACGAATGCCGGGGGTGAGCGCATCGCCGCCCGCCCAGATGTAGCCCCCGTCCTGCGGGAGGCGGATCTTCAATTCGCCATTGAGCTGGGCCTGCGCCAGACGACCCACCAATGAGGAGTAGCCGATGAACACGTCTGGCTGGATGCGCTGCACCTCCGCCAGGATCTCATCCCATGGTGCGGTGACTTTGATGCCGTGGTACTGGCAAAACAGCGCGCCTATCCAGGGCCGTGTGGCATAGAGCGCGGCGGAGATCGACCGCCCCGTGGCACCCACAAAAGCGATGGCGCGGAGACGCCGGCGAAACAGCGGCATGCGCGGATTCCCTGCGGAGTGCGGGGAGGCGGAATTGCGCAGATTCTGGCAGGCATGCCCCCAGTCCACCGCCGCGATGTCATGCGGGATCGCCAGGGCGGCGGCGGTCGTCCCGGAGGTCATGCTCACCATCCAGCGGCCATGGTACAGCCTGCCCCAGTTGTTCGGTTCTTTGAGAAAGGCCTCCAATGCTTCGCGGCGCAGGCGCTTGTCCGGGACAATCTCATCCCAGTTCGCCACCAGCAGCTCCTTCGTCAGCGGCGGGATGTCCGTGATCTGGCAGCGCTCCACATCGATGCCCGCGAGGTGTCGCCGGTAAAAAGGGCTGACCTCCAGCGCATAGCGCGCCATGGCCCGCCAGCGGCGCTCCTGCAGCTGCAGCAGATCCGCACGGCTCATGAAGTGGGCTTTCTTCACAGCCCTGGACGCGCGCAGGAGGTTTAGCAGTCGACTCATGGGGCCTCTCCTGTCATGGAGACGCGTGTGAGTCAAGGTTTGCCGACGTCGAGGAATCCTCCCCGTCCGCGATTTCTGCGGTGGTGTTTTTTCAGCCTAGAGCATTTTAAAAATTAGTGTGCCCTATAAATCCAGGGCAGCTAAAGCGGTTCTCCCTCTCCCCGCCCCTGACACCCAACAACGAAGAATTCTTTTCTTCGGGGAACCGCAGCGAAGCGGAGATAGACTGCCGCAGGCAGCCCGAAGGGCGAACGCAGTGAGTCAAAGGGACGGGGTGAGGGGACGACGCCCCCCTTCGCTTGCATGGGATGGCCCCTCACCCTTACCTTTGACTTCGTCTATCTCCGCTTCGCTACGGTTCCCCAAAGCACGTCCTGTCACGTTGCCATATTATCGGTGGGGAGAGGGGATTCGCTTTATGTCCGCACGATACTATGAGGCAGACAGGCCATAGAAAATTTTAAAATGCTCTAGCGACCGGCAGGCGCTGCGTGTGCAGGCCCACTCGTATCCGTCTTCATGTCGGACTGCCATTGCTGGAAGGAGGAAACGAGCCGTGTGACATCTGCGGGTCTGCTGCTGGCAAGATTGTTCGTTTCACCCAGGTCGGTGTCGAGGTCATAGAGCTCCCAGGACTGGCTGGGTTTGGGGCGGACGATTTTGAGGTTCCCCTCGCGCAAACCGGCTGCACCGCCGTAGCTGAAGGCGAGCCTGGCGTGCGGTGTTTTCCCGGTGCCAGTGAGCGCGGGCAGAGGATCGCGGCCATCGAGCACACGGTCTTTCGGCAGCGCGAGCCCTGCCGCCGAGAGACAGAGCGGCAGCACATCGAGATGGCTGAGCATTTCCGTTGAGATGGTGCCGGGCTTGATCTTGCCGGGCCAACGGAAGAGGGCCGGAATGCGCACGCCGCCTTCGTAGCACGTGGTGCCGCCATCGCGCAGCGGCCTGTTGGACTGCACTTCGAGTCCGCGCCCTTTGAGCATGAAGGCACCGTTGTCGGAAAGGCAGATGACCAGCGTGCGCTCGCGCAGGCCGAGATCGTCCACGGTGGCGAGCACGCGCCCGATCGCATCATCCAGCGCGGTGAGCACGGCACGGAAGCGGCGCTTTTCATCCTTCTCGTCCGGCGGCCAGCCATAGCGCTCCAGGTACTGCGGAGGCACCTGCCACTCAGGCGTTTCGCCCGGCAGGGTGTTCGCCGTGCTCACGAAGTGGACGGCATTGAAGGGCAGGTAAACAAACCAGGGCCGCTCGCGCTGCCGCCGGATGAAGTCGCTGGCGGCAGCGGCGAAGAGATCCGTGCTGTAGCCTTCGACCTTGTGCGGCTTGGTGCCCTGAAACATGTCGTACTCTCCGTGATAGAGGTGCATGAAGTAGCCGATGTTGCCCGAGCGAAACCCGAGGAACTCATCGAAGCCCCGCTCCGTGGGCCGGCTGCCGGGCGCGAAGCCGATGTTCCATTTGCCAAAGCAAGCCGTCGCATAGCCTGCCTCCTTGAGATACTGCGGGATCAGGCGCTCGCGCTGCGGCAGCCCGATGCCGGAGTGGTTCTCGGCAGGCCCAAGCTGATGCGTGAGGCCGTTGCGCAAAGGATAACGGCCCGTCAGCAAGGCTCCCCGTGACGGTGTGCAGCTTGAGGTGACGACGTAGAAACCGGTGCACCTGGCACCGTCATGCGCCAGCTGGTCGATGTGAGGTGTTTTGACGTCGGCATTCCCATAGCACCCCAGATCCCCGTAACCGACATTGTCCAGATACAGGAGCAGGATGTTCGGCGGCCCGACGGCCGGTGACGGCATGGGTGCGGCGAAGAGGAGCGCAGAAAGCGCCAGTGACAGCCGGAAGGTCATGCGCCGGAGGCTACCTGGAAACCGCCGGAGGGCAAAGCCTTGCCGCATGCCAGGTCTCAATCCTGCCTCCTTCCCGCCCCGCAATCCCCGCGCATCATCTCCCCACATCCGCACTGGAAATCTGCCCGATTCTTGCTTTGTAAAATGCCGCCCATGTTTCGCACGATTTTCGAATACCTCCTCTGGCCCCTGATCATCACCGCCGCCATCATCCCCACCGGGATCGGCATCTCGCACGGCTATGGTCCACTGGCCTTCAACATCACTTACTTCAGTCTCGCAGCGTTGCTGTATGTGCTGGAAAAGAAGTTTCCGCATGAAGAGAGCTGGCTGCATTCGGACGGGCAGGAGCTGCCGGACTTCGCGCACACGGCCTTCACCAAATCGTTTGTGCAACTGCTTGTCGTTTCCGCCACCGTGATTGGTCTGGCTGACGTGGTGGGCGGTGATCAGGGCACAGGGTACTGGCCGAACCACTGGCCCATGTTTGGGCAGGTGCTGCTCGGCCTCGTCATCGCGGAGTTCGGGCTGTACTGGGCGCACCGCATCGCGCACGAGTGGGGGCCGCTGTGGTGGTTCCACGCGGTGCATCACAGCTCCAAAAAGCTGTGGTTCTTCAACACCGGGCGCTTCCACATCATCGATACCCTCAAGAGCGCCATCTTCTCCGCCCCGCTGCTGGCGCTGGCCGGTGCGCCCCAGAGCGTGGTGCTGTGGTTCGGCGCCATCACCGCCTACATCGGCTTCATGACGCATGCCAACATCCGCATGCGCTTCGGCTGGCTCAACTACATCTTCAACACCCCTGCCCTGCACCGCTGGCATCACTCCATGGACCTGCGCGAAGGCAACAAAAACTACGGCGAAAACCTCATGCTGTGGGATCTCATTTTCGGCACGTATTACGACGACACCACGCGCCGCCCGCCGGTGAAGATCGGCATCAAGACCGCCATGCCCCGGACCTTCTGGGGCCAGGTGGTGGAACCCTTCCGCTGGCACAAGTTTCAGAACTCCGCCAAAGAAGGCACCCACAAGCACGAGCTGCTGTAAAAAGGGCGGCACATCGCCCCGAAAACGACTTGCCGCCATCCGGTGAGCATGCGAAGCATCGCCCCCGAACAACGCGCCCGTAGTTCAACGGATAGAATGGTGGTCTCCGAAGCCGCATATCCAGGTTCGATTCCTGGCGGGCGCACCACTTTGGAGAATCGCTGGTATTTCCTACTCCCATGTGTGGTCGTCTGAACCAGTTTGCGAGCCTTCCCGCGCTTTCTCTCGCGGGGAAGCAGCTGCGCATCGAACGACGCCCCAAGAAAAAGGACGAGGACAGGAAGGCCGAGGCGCAGGTGATTCATAACATCTGCCCCACGGACTACGCGGACGTCTTGACGATGCAGGCTGATGAGACTGGCATCGAGCGCATGCGCTTTGGCCTTGTGCCCGCCTGGGCCAAAGGCAGCAAGAAGGAGGTCGCGAAGAAGTTTGGACTCACCTTCAATGCGCGGTGTGAGAGCATCTTTGAGCTGGCCTCTTATCGCGGCCCCATCCTGCGCCAGCGCTGCCTCATCCCCGTGCGCGGCTGGCATGAGTGGCCGGATCGCAACCTCCCCTACTTCATCCACCGCACGGACGATGCGCCTGTCCTGCTGGCAGGCATCTGGGATGTCTGGGAAAGCCACAGCCCGGAGGATGTCGAGAGCGGCGCCGTCATCACCTCCATGAGCGTCGTCACCACGCCGCCGGGGCATTACATGGCGAAGTTTCACGATCGCAGCCCTCTCATTCTGGAAGGCGAAACCGCTCTCGCGTGGATGCAGCCGGGCATGCAGGCGGATGACCTCCGCGCCCTTTTCAAGCCCTACGAAAGCGAGCAGCTGGAGGCCTACCGCGTCTCCACCGCCGCCAATCAAGCACGCAACAAAAGCGAGGAAGCCCTGCTCCCAATAGCGCCGCCCGTGCCGCAGGCCGGAGATGAACCGGTCAAGGTGGAAGAGGATCCCGGGCCGCAATTGGTGCTCTTCGAGCCTTGAGCATGGCCGTTGAGGATTTCGTCTTCCCCCAGAATGACCTAAAACTCCTGTCCAATTTACGAAGCTCTTACAAGCGCATATCCTATAATGGATGTTATAGTAAATCTTGAGAATGACGCAAAATAGCGACGCATCATTGATTTTAGGGCATCAAATTTTTTGACGACTTTATGAAGCGCTACACATTTAGACCTATGAAACTAATCGTCGCCATGGCGTGTGTTGCTCTTTTAGGGCAGGGCATGGCGGCTGAATCCACCGGCACAGTTTCGGTGGCAGTGGGCAAGGTGACGCTCATTCCGATGGGAAGCAATGCGGAGACTCCACTGAAGGTGGGCGATGCGGTGCCGGTGGGCTCCACGGTTAAGACCGGGCCAGCTTCACGCACGGTGATCAAAACCACCAAGCAGTCTGCCATTCGAATCGCGGAAAATTCACAGGCGGTGTTTATGGAACTCGTGGACTCTGACACGGCTCCGAAGGTGCTGGTGGATCTGAAGTCGGGAAGCCTCGGTGCACTCATTCAGCCGCAGGCGCAATCGACCATGGACTTCAAAGTGAAGACCCCCAGCGGCATTGCTGCGGCACGCGGCACCATGTTTGCGGTGGCCGTGGAGGATGGCAAGGGCTTCGTCAAAGTGGAGCATGGCAAGGTGGACGTGACGCCTGTCAATGTACAGAAGCAGGTGCCGCAGAGCGGCAAAGTGACGATCGTGACCGGCAAGGTGACGGAGACTCCGCCAGGACAAGCGGAGCATGCACTCAAGGAAGGCGACATCGTGACCATCGGCAGCACACTCAAAACCGGTGCGGATTCCAACGCCACGGTGACGATGACAACCACTTCCGCCATTCGCCTTGGCCCGAATACCGAGGCGGTCGTGGCTGAGATTGTCGAGTCCAAGGACGAACCCAAGGTGCTGCTGGATCTGAAGAACGGCACCATCGGTGCGCTGGTGAAGCCTGAGACCTCCGGCAAAATGGATTTCAAGATCAAGACGCCCAGTGGCGTCGCTGTGGCGAAGGGAGCCTTTTACTCCGTCTCTGTCGAGAACGGCAAAGGCTACGTGCAGACGAAGGACGGCGAAGTCGTCATCGTTCCGCTGGCAGCCGCCGCCACCACTCCCAAGCCACAGGAATAACACTGAATGGCTCTGGGATGTCCATCTTTGAGGACTGTCCGCGCCCTCGTTTGGGGTGCTGCGTTATGGATTTTCTTGCTCGGATCAGTGATTCAAATTTCAGCCAATCCGACCGGCGGTGTGGTGGTGCTGGGAGATGCGCAAATCCAAAGCACCTTCCCGGGACTGACAACGATCCACCAGCAGACGGACCGTGCGGTCATTGACTGGAGCACTTTTAACATTGCCAGCGGCGAGCACACGAACTTCATCGTGCCGGATGCAAATTCGGCCACGCTGAACCGCGTGCTCGATGGCGGCCCTTCGCTCTTGAACGGCACGCTCACCTCCAATGGCCAGGTGTTTCTTATCAATGCCAGCGGCATCATCTTTGGCCAGGGCTCCATGGTGGATGTGGCGGGACTCACGGCCTCCACGCTGGATCTGAGCAACCGCATGTTCATGGCCGGTGGCGAGATGGTGTATCAGGGAAGCACGACTGCGGGAGTCACCAATGCAGGCTCCATCCGTGCCTCCAGCGGCGATGTGTTTCTCATCGGCTTTCAGGTCAACAACTCCGGCGCCATCCGTGCACCGAACGGCACCGTGGGACTGGCCGCAGGCACGGATGTGCTCATCATGCCCGCAGGGGATGAGCGCGTGATCGTGCGCAATGCCGCAGGCCCGATGCGCGGCACGGGCGTGACCAACAGCGGCCTCATCGAGGCGAACGTCGCGGAGTTGAATGCCCACGGCGGCAACGTGTATGCACTGGCCATTCGCAATACTGGGCGCATCGCCGCCACCTCCGCCACGAGGCAGGGCGGCCGCATCATTCTCAGTGCCAATGGCGGCCGCATTGAAAGCACCGGCAAGCTGGTGGCGCGTGGTCCCTCGGGCAATGGTGGGCAGATCAACATCAACGCGGGCAGCAAAGGCAGCGTCGCTCTGGGGGGACGAGTGGATGCCAATGGCAGCACAGGTCGCGGCGGCAGCATCGCAGTGACCGGCGGAGAGGTCACGGTGCGGCGCGCGATTGTCGTTTCAGCCGATGGCGAAACCGCAGGCGGATTGATCGAAATCAATGCCAGGCCAAAGGACAGCACGGACACCGCCGCAGCGACAACGGTCACCATCATTGACGGCACCATCCGCGCCGACGCTGCCAGTGGCACCGGCGGCGTCATTCGGCTGGGCGGGACCTCGCTCACACTTGGCGGGGAGGCCCTCATCAGCGCCAGCGGAGCCACAGGCGGCGGCAGTATTTTTGCGGGTGGCGGTGCTCAGGGCCTGGACGCCAGCATAGCAAATGCCACGCAGGTGGAGATCCAGCAGGGCGCGATCCTTGCGGCCAATGCCATCACCAGCGGCAGCGGTGGGACCGTGGTGGCCTTTGCCAGCGACCAGCTCACCTTCTATGGCAGCCTGCAGGCACGCGGTGGTCAGACGATCGGCGATGGCGGACAGGCGGAGCTTTCCGGCAAGCGGGCGCTGATCCTCGAATCATTGACAGGCAGCATCGACCTCAGCTCGCCCCAAGGAAACGCGGGCACTCTGCTGCTGGATCCCAATGACATCCTCATCACGGGCAGCGTGGCAGGAAATACCATCACCAATCCCGCGCAGGCGAACACCCTCAAAGCCTCCGACATTTCCGCCTGGCTCGACACCAACTGCGGCAACCTCATCATCCAGACCGACAGCAATGCCACCGGCGGCGCAGGCAACATCACCCTCGCGGGTCTCATCCAGTGGAGTTCCGCCACCACTCTCACCATCAATGCCGACCGTGATTTCATCATGTCCACGCAAAGCGGCGTCGCGGGCGTGATCCACGCAGCAGGCAGCGGCGCGGTGGTCATCAACGCCGGGCGCAGCGTGCAGATCCTGGCCGGCTCGCAAATTCTCACACACTCAGGCAACGTCACGATCCATGGGAATCAAGGTGCCGCTTCCATTGCGGGTGACTTCCAGGCCATCTACATCGGCGGTCAGATCCTTTCAGAGAGCGGCAACATCACGCTCGTGGGCAGGACCGGCGCCACCAGCAGCGTGCTGACTGGAGCGATCCTGCTGGACAATGGCAGCGCGGTGAGCGCGGGCACCTTTGGCGTCGTCACGCTGCAAACAACGGGCGGCAGCGTGCTGGGCCATGGCTCCGTCACATCGTGGGGCCTCAAGCTCGCGGGTGCTGACGCCTTCTACTTCACCAACGTGGGCAATGCCGTCCAGACCCTGACGACCATCGGCACCATCGGCTCCATTCAGATTGTGAACACGCTGGGGCTCACCATTGGCACCATCGGTGCGGACAGCGGGCTCAGAGCTTTTGGTGACATCAGCATCACCACCACCAACTCGGACCACATCCGCGTCAATAATGACCTCTCCTCCAAGGGCGGCGCGATCATCCTGAACGCTTACGGCATCGAGGTGAATGGCAGCCACGTTTCCAACACCGGCACCGGTGTCATCTACATGACGGTCAATCGCGAGATCAACGTGAACTCCGGTGCCACGATCTCCGTGGTGGATGGCCGCATGGAACTGAATGCGAATCAGTACACTCAAGCCACCGCTGGCAGCTTCACGGGCATCGTCCTGGACAACGCCACGCTGACCACCTCCGGCATGGGTGCCATCGCGCTGAATGGGCGCAGTGGTGACACGGGAGACGGCAACATCGGCATCCTCATGCAGCATGGGTCCACCATTCACTCCACCTCCACCTTGCCAACAGCGGGCGGCATCACGCTTCTTGGTGTGGCGGGCTCTCTCAATGGCAGCGGCAACCGTGGCGTGTCACTGCAGGATGCCGGCACGGCCATCACCAGCGCCGTTGCCGTCATTGACATCACCGGCAGCGGCACTCCCACGGGCGTGCAGAATACGGGTGTGGACCTTGGCGCAAACACAACCATCACCAACAGCAGCGCGATCATCATCAACACCGACACCGTCAGCATCGCGGGTGCGGCAACGATTGGGGGCACCGGCCTGCTGGCCATCCGCTCAGTCTCCGCAGGCACCACCATCGGGCTGGGAGACGGCGCAGCAGGCACCCTGCTGATCAATGCCGCCGGCATCGGCGCCCTCTCATCCAGCCTGAGCCACATCACCATCGGTGCTGCCACTTCGGGAGCTGTCGAGATCCGCGCCTCGACATGGCGCGCACCTTTGACCATCCTGACCTTGGGTGAAATCACCGTCAGCGAGCAGATCATCGACCTCGGCGGAGCCGTGACTTTGAATGGGTCCAACACCCTTCTCTTTGCAGGCATCGCCACCGCAGGCGGAGAGATCTTCATCAGCAGCCCCATCAGCCTCTCTGCCGATGCCACTCTCGACACCACCCGAGGCGGCTCAGTGCCAAATGGCGCCTCCATCACCGTGAGCGGTGCCATCAGCAACGCCAGCAGCACCGGCCGTGATCTGACGCTGAATGCCGGTCTCGCAGGCGATGTCACTTTGCAGAGCACTGTCGGGCAGACGGCAGCGCTGCATGCCGTGAATCTCACCGGCGGCAGGCTGGTGGGTGCGCCGCAGATCTCTGCGCAAGGCTTCTCCGCCTCCTTCAATGGTGTGATCGATCTCTCCCATGTCAGTGCCGCAACGGTGTCAGTCACTGGACGCGCTGGGGATGACACGATCCTCCTCTCGCAGGCACCCGCGAGTCTCACCGTCAATGGGGCTGCAGGCAATGACACGGTCAGCTTTGCTGCGGCCACCGGTCCGGTCAGCATCAACGCCGCCAGTTTCACCAACATTGAAAACGTCATCGGCTCCGCGAGTCATGCAGACACCTTGGTCGGTGCCGCAGGTGGCAATGTGTTTCAGATCACTGCCAACAACGCAGGCGCTCTGGGAACACTGCATTTCAGCTCCATTGAAAATCTCACGGGCAGCAGCACGGGAGCCAATCAGTTTTCCTTTTCCAATCAGGCCACCATCGACGGCATGGTGAACGGCGCTGGCAATCCCCTCGCGGTGCTCATCGTCAATGACACCAACCTCCAAGCCGGACAAGGCTACACCATCGGTGCCTCTCTGATCTCTGTCGACACTCGCAACTATGCCTTCACCGGCGTGAACACCGTCGGTCTCAATCTCGGCGCCGGGAATGACAACACGGCCACCAGCTTCTTCACCTTCACGCAAAATCTGAGCGGCGGCGGCGGCGACAATCAGCTCTTCGTGGATGGCTCCAAGGTGGTGACCACACCGCTCACCAAGGCGGGCTTCGGCTCCATCACCACCATTGGCTTTTCCACCAGCACCGTCATCTTGCCGGTGACCAATGTCTTCCTGCAAAACTTCAACCCAGGAGGCGGATCTACCACCTCCCCGTCGTCCACACAGACCAACAATTTCAATTCGACCTCCGTTTCAGGCGCTGCTGGCGGCATTGGCGCACAGGGAATTGCTGGTGCAATGGCGGGCGGCGCGGGCATTGCCGGCTCGGCCTCCACCTCCGCGTTTCTCGGCCAGGCTTTCGGTACTGGCAGCGGTTCCATGGGCGGTGGTGGTCCGGCAAGTCTGGGCCTGCAGTCGCAGATGAATTCCAGCACCTCCGCGACCGCTGAACGCGAGCTGAACATGAGCCTGGGTGGCGATGGCACAATCCGCCTGCAAAACGGTGGCGGACTTTTCGCCATCGCTCCGGACGCAGGCGCTCCCAGCGTGGCCTCCATGGCGCAGTTGAACGCAGGCATGAGCCTGCTGGCTCAGAGCGAACTTGCCATCGGTGCGATCGGCAATGGAGAAGTCCCACTCACCGTTCAGGCGGGCGCGCAGTCCATCACGTTGGGCGATCCCCTGCCCTCGCTCAATGTTCAGCAGTTCCTCAATCTAGGATCCAACCCGGAAGCCTTCAGCATTCTGATCCGAGCGCTCGGCGGGGATGGCACCGCACGGCTCGAGTTCGGCTCTGGCAGCATCACCGTAGAGGTGAATGGCAGGCCTGTGCCCGCCACGATCGAAACCGCCCTGCTCTCCAGCATTTCACCGGGCGCCTTTGGCGAACTCTCGTTCGCCCTTGGTGGCCGCGGCGACTACATCGTGACCTATTCCAACGGCCTGGCCGTCATGGATGCCACCGGCACAGCGGCTCCCCCGGCAGTGCAGACCCATCTCCACTCGCTGCTCGCGTCCCCTGGAGCGCAGGGGCTTTCGCTGGCGCTGGGAGATGACGGCACAGCGTTGGTCGTGCCGTGGGACGGCATTGTAAACACCGCTCTCAATGGCATCCCGCCGGGCACCTTTGTCATCTTCAAACTGGGCAACGCCACCACCCCGCAAAGCCAGGAGGAACTCGATCATGCCCTACGCTGACCGCACAGCCACTCAAGTTATGCCATCGCTCTCACTCACGCAGTTCATGCTGCTTGTCATGGCCGTCTACGCGCTGCCATTCAGCCTGCGTGCGCAGGAATTTCCCACGGCGACGGGTCCCGGCACGCTGGTGGACCGGCTGCAGATTCCCCGCGCACAGAAAGCGCCGGATGATGCTGCCTCACCCCAAAAACCTGAAATCGACAAATCCGAAGGCGACCCCAAACCGCTCGGCGTGAATCTGAAGGGGCTGCATCTGATCTCCAAGCCGTCCAAGTCCATGCACAAGGACATGAGCCATGTTCTCGTGGTGGACCCCGCCCTGCATCTGCCTGCAGGACTTGCCGACTCCTTGCAGCAGGAGTTCATGGGGCAGCCGCTCAGCATGGCCGTGCTCAACCGCATGGTGAAGAGAATCAACAAAGCCTATCAGACCACGGATTTTCCGCTCGTGGATGCCTACCTGCCGCAGCAGGACATCACCCGTGGTCATGTCCAGATCATCGTGCGTGAAGGCGTGCTGGGTGAAGTGAAAGTGGAGGGAGCCAAACGCTCCAACCCCGGCTACATGGCGCGTCAGGTGCGCTTGCAGCCCGGAGAGCGCATCGACACGCGGAAAATCTCCAGCGATGTCGCCTGGCTCAATGAGAACCCCATCCGCAACGTCAACGTCATCTATGAGCGTGGCAAAAAGGACGGCACGAGCGATGTCGTCCTGAAAACGACGGAGAACAATCCCGTCAAAGCCTACGTCGGCTATGCCAATTCCGGCCTGCGCTCCACAGGGCTGAATCAAATCTCCGGCGGCATCACCATGATGCAGTTGTTTGGCACCGAGCAGTCGCTGAGCTACAACTTCACCGGCAATCAGGAGCTTAACCGGCTCAAGGCGCATGCCCTGGCCTGGGACATCCCCTTCCCGTGGCGCCATCGCCTGCAGTTTCTCGGCGTGTATGTGGACTCAGCCACCCAGTCCGGACAGGCAGGCGGTTTGCTTGGCGTCAATGGCCGGAACCGTCAGCTCTCCGCCGCCTACTCCATCCCGCTGGCCAGCGCCTGGAGCAAAGTGCAGCACAAGGCCACCCTCGCGCTCGACTACAAGAGCACCACCTCCGACATCCTGTTTGGCGGCCAGACCTTTTCGCAAAATACCGCTGAAGTGTTCCAGTTTCGCGCCGGGTACAATCTGCTCGTCACGGACCCGCTGGGTTACACGCGCTTTGGCATTTCCGCCATCCACAGCCCGGGCAATGTGCTTGGTCACAACAACTACGCCGCCTTTGACAGCCTGCGTGCAGCCTCGCAGGCGAAGTACTGGTACGCCAAGGCCGAGCTGGACCGCCTCATCCGCCTGCCCATGGGCTTCTCCGCCCTGCTGCACACGGCGGGCCAGTACTCCAACACCCGCCTGCTGCCCACCGAGCAGATGCTCGCAGGCGGCTACCAGACCGTACGTGGCTTCAATGAAAGCTCAGCGCGTGGAGATCGTGGCATCATCACCAACATGGAGCTGAACCTGCCCATGATTCATTTCACCACCTGGGGCGGCAAGAAGGTGGACAACCTGAACTCCTTTGTCTTTTACGATTTCGCCTATCTGGAAAGCGTTGGCACCTATGCCTCGGAGCCCAATCTCAATCTGCAAAGCTCGGGCGTGGGTCTGCGCTACAGCCTCGGCAGCAATCTCGATCTGCGCCTCGCCTACGGCTGGAATCTGCGCAGCACCGGACTGGTCAGCGCGCCTTCAGGCCGCTTGCACTTCGGCATGAACATGAAGTATTAGATTTTGAGGAGACGCTGATCGAAGTGGCGCATGTGAGAATGACGAAACCAGAATGAGGAATGACGAATGAATGACGAAGAACCAATGGTGGACGACGAGGGTTTTTGGCAGACATTTTTGGAGGTGGCATCCAGTGTGGTTCGAGAAGAGGCTGATGCATCGAAGCCTGTTTTTGATTTGGAAGAGCGCACGGCCCGATTCGGAGAGGCGGTGATTCGTTTTCTAAAGCCTGTGCAACGCGATGCCTTGACCAATCGTTTGATTGATCAATTGGTTGGAGCTTCAACGAGCGTTGGTGCGAATTACTGCGAAGCAGACGACGCAGTGTCGAAGAAAGACTTCAAGCACCGCATTGGCACCTGCCGGAAGGAATCTCGTGAGTCCAAGCATTTCCTCCGAATGATCGCCACAGCAGTTCCTGAAAAACGTCTCGCAGCCCGCGAGCTGTGGAGAGAAGCCCATGAACTCAATCTCATTTTCTCAACCATCTTCAAAAACACCCGTACCTGACGAAAATGGCGAAATCAGAATGAAGGAACAATCTCGAACGACAAAATTCACCGCACTGTGAGTTGGAATTCCCCTTCAAGCTTCGTCATTGGACATTCATTCGTCATTCCTCATTCTGGTTTCGTCATTCCTTCCCGCCCCCCTCATGAGAAAAACGAAACTCCGCAGCCTGCGCTTTGAATTCCTCCTGCTGCCGCTTGCGCTGCTGCTGGCGCTGGGTTTCAGCGCGACGCGCCTCGGAGAGGAACTGGAGAACCTCACGCTGGACTGGCGCTTTCAAGCGCGTGCAGCGGCTGATCCACCGGCAAATGCCAAGGTGCTCGTGGTGGGCATTGATGAAGACGCCCTGGCCAAACTCGGACGCTGGCCCTGGTCCCGTGAGGTGCATGCACAGCTCGTGACACTGCTCGCTACACGCCCGCCCGCAGCAGCGGCATTTGATCTTCTCTTCACCGAACCCAGCGCCGACCCGGCGCAGGATCAACTGTTTGGCGATGCACTGGTGCAATCCACGACCTACATCACCGCAGCAGCGGCAGAGACCCTGGAGAACAGCCAGAAATTCGAAGCCGAGTATGCAGGCAACACCAAGGCCATCGCAAATATCAAGGGCGACATCAACCGCCTCATAGGCAACGACACCGTGCTGCTCCCCGTGCCTATCATCGCGGAGAGTTCGCATGCCGGATTGGTCAATTCCCCGCCGGGTGAGGATGGCGTGCGCCGTCAGATCCCGCTGGTGGTGCGCTGCGGCACACGCGTCTTTCCCAGCCTCGTGCTGCAGGCCTTGCTTAGCCGTGAAGAAGTGGAAACCGATGCCGTTGAGGTGGTGCTGGGAGATTCCATTCGCATCCAAGGCACCCACCAGCAGTGGCAGATCCCCATCGATGATCGCGGCCAGATGACGATCAACTACCGTCATCCCAACACCTTCAAAGTGTTTCCTTACGCAGGACTGATGGCCAGTCTGCTGGAGTTTAAAGACAAAGAGTGGCCGAAGGATCGCCCGCCTGTCGCAGGCCAGATCCTCTTCATTGGCCAGACCGCCGCAGGTCTCGCAGATCTCGGCCCAACCCCGCACGGCCCGCAGACACCGCTGGTCCTGACGCATGCGAATGCGCTCAGCAACATCCTCAGCGGTGATTACATCAAGCAGCCCGACTTCCTGCAGTTGATCGGTGTCTGGGCGCTGATGGCGCTGCTCACCATCATTCCCGTGCGCTTCGGCCCCATCTGGCTGGCCGCGCTGGTTCCCACGCTGTTCGTCGGGGTTTATGTTTTCAGCGCTTTTTACCTCTTTGGGGTCCAGAGTTTGCACATGCCCATTGCCTGGCCGGTCTTTGGCTTTGTGCTCGTTGAAGGCGGTTCCATTCTGCACCGGCTGATCATCGAATTGCGCGCCAAGAGTCGCATCACAGGCATGTTTGGCACCTACCTCGCGCCTCAGGTGGTCAAGCAGATGATCTCCTCTGGAGACGAGCCCAAGCTAGGAGGACAGCAGGCGGAGATTACCGCCTTTTTCAGCGACATCGCCGGCTTCTCCTCCTTCTCCGAAAAGCTGACCCCCGAACGGCTGGTCACGCTGATGAACGACTACCTCAGCGAGATGACTGACATCCTGCAGGACAACGGAGGCACGCTCGACAAGTTCATCGGCGACGCCATCGTCGGCATGTTCGGCGCCCCTCTTCCTTATGCCGGTCATGCGCACAGCGCCTGCCGCGCCGCCTTGCTCATGCAGAAGCGTCAGATCGAACTGCGTGAGAAGTGGCGGCAGGAAGGTGATTGGCCCGACATCGTGTTTGAAATGAAAACGCGCATCGGCCTCAACTCCGGCCTGGCCATCATCGGCAACATGGGCTCCCGCCGCCGCTTCAACTACACCATGATGGGAGACACCGTGAACCTCGCCGCCCGCAGCGAGAGCGGCGCCAAGAGCTATGGCGTGTACACCATGATCACCGGAGAGACCAAGGCGCTCGCGGAGAAGCATCAGGACGACATCACCTATCGCTTCCTGGACAGCATCGTCGTCAAAGGCCGCAGCAAGCCAGCGGAGGTGTATGAGCTCGTCGGATTCACCCATGAGATTTCCGCCGAAACCCAGGAATGCCTCGCCTTCTTTCAGAAAGGCATCGCTGCCTACCTCTCGCAGGACTGGGACACCGCCAAAGCCCTGTTTGGACGCTCAGCTAAACGCGAGATTCATCAGGATGCCAACCCATCACTGGTCATGGCCGAACGCTGCGATGACATGAAGATCCATCCTCCTCCAGCGGATTGGGACGGCGTGTATGTGATGAAGACGAAGTGAGTAACAGGTGGCACAGCCCTCAGAAACTCCTCCCGCCAAACCCCGTCCCATAGCCGGAGTACCCCGACTGTGGCGTGGCCTGCATGAGCGCCGAGTTCTGCCGATAGGACGAGCTCTGGCTGTTCATCATGGCCGATTGATTGAGATCGTCCGCAGCCGCCTGCCGCTGGGCGAGCTGGGCTTCGGCCAGCCGTTCCTCCTGCCCGCGCAGCACATTCACCAAAATCACCCGCTCCTTCTCATTAATCTTTCCCATGGTGGCCGCCTTGTTGATCTCCATCAGGCGCGGATGTTCCGCCGCATACTGGTTCAGGAAGCTGTCGATCTTTTGTGGGCTCCATTTGCCCTCCAGAGGCCTGCCCACGGACTTCTCCGTGACCAGCGCCGCCTCGCCTCCTGCGTGAATGTAGCCAACCTCCACCGCCCTCCTCGCAAACGCTCTCGCCTCGGCCACGCTGCCCACGTGGTACTCCTCGGTGCTGGTGGTCTGGCAGGACGAAAGCAGCGCAACGGTCAGAAAAAGCAGGAAGGATTTCATGCTTCGAATGTGGAGAAAGTTTTCCGCGCCACAAGCCAAAGTAGTTGCCAGTTGGAGCTCTGAAAAAGTACTCGCGAGCTTTAGCTCGCTCTGGAAAGGTCATTTGCCTCCCAGATCCCAGAGCGAGCTAAAGCTCGCGAGTACTTTCCATTTTCCCCAACCATGACGTCCCGCCATCTGATACTTGTCGCACTGCTCGCTTCAGCCTCATACGCTGTCGCCGCCAGTCCCGTCTTCGAAAGCCCGAAGCTCACCACCGCCAAGAACTCGCCGCGTCTCGTCAAGGTGGACGCCGCCCTGAAAGGTGCGAAGGAACTCTTTCTCGTCGTCTCGGATGAAGACGACATCAGTTGTGACTGGGCGGACTGGCTGGAGCCGAAGCTCGTCATGGCCGACGGCTCCACCAAGGACCTGACCAAATTGCCATGGAAAGCCGCCAGCCAGGGCACCGGCGGCACACGTGTGGGAAAATCGGCCATGGGTGATGGACTTCTCGTGAACGGTCAGAAGTACGCCAGCGGCATCGGCACACATGCGCGCTCCATCATCGCCTACGATCTGCCAAAGGATGTGGTGCGCTTCACCGCGCAGGCGGCCATTGACGACGGCGGCATGGAGCGCGGCGGCAAGGCCAGCAATGCCTCCGTTAAATTTCAGGTCTATACCGAAACTCCTCCCAATGCCCCCAAGCCCCCGCCTCCCATCGTGGATGACGGCAAGACCACCGTGCCTGCGGACATGTTCACCGTGCCGGAAGGCCTGGAAGTCACCGTGTGGGCCACCTCGCCCGCGTTGTTCAATCCCACCAACATCGACTTCGATGCCCAGGGCCGCCTGTGGGTGGCGGAAGGTGTGAACTACCGCAGCAAAGGCAGCCGCAGACCGGAGGGTGATCGCATCGTCGTGCTCGAAGATACCACGGGCTCAGGCCGTGCGGACAAGAGCAGCGTTTTCGTGCAGGAATCCGCCCTCGCTGCGCCACTCGGTGTCGCGGTGCTCGGCAACAAGATCGTTGTCTCCCAACCGCCTGAGCTGCTGGTGTACACCGATGTGAATGGCGACGGCAAATTTGATTCCGCCGTGGACAAGCGCGATGTGCTGCTCACCGGCTTTGGCGGTCGTCAGCATGACCACAGCCTCCACAGTGTCACCGCCGGGCCGGACGGCCAGTGGTACTGGAATCAGGGCAACACGGGCGCGAAGTTCACCGACCACTCCGGCAAGACCTTCCGCATGGGCAGCCCCTACATGATGCAGGACATCGCCGGGCAGAAGAGCGACGACGGCCATGTGTGGATCGGCGGATTCGCCGCGCGCATGAACCCGGATGGCAGCAACGTCACCATCATCGGCCACAACTACCGCAACAGCTACGAGCAGACCATCACCTCCTTTGGCGATGTGTTCCAAAGCGACAACGACGACCCGCCCGCCTGCCGCGTTTCCCCTGTGATGGAAGGCGGCAATGCCGGCTTTGCCTCCGCAGACGGCCTGCGCTCCTGGGGAGCGGACAAGCGCCCGGGTCAGGACACCCCCACTGCCGAGTGGCGGCAGGAAGATCCGGGCACCATGCCCGCTGGCGATGTCTATGGCGGCGGCTCCCCCACCGGCGTGGGCTTCTATGAAAACGGCGCGCTCGACAAGAAGTGGAACGGCCTGCTCCTCGCCTGTGAAGCGGGCAAGAACGTCGTCTTCGGCTATCTGCCGAAGCTTGATGGCGCAGGCTGGAAAATGGAGCGCTTTGATTTCCTCACCTCCAACAAGGAGAAGGAATTCGCCGGTTCCGACTTCCTCGGCGGCAAGCCCACGGGCGAACTCAAAACACGCTTCCGCCCCAGCGATGTCACCGTCGGCCCCGATGGCGCGATCTACGTCGCCGACTGGTTCGACGCCCGCGTAGGTGGTCACGGCACGCTGGATGATCGCTACACTGGCACGATCTACCGCATCGCGCCGAAGGGCTTTGTTTCCAAGGTGCCAGCCCTCAAGCTCGACACCACCGAGGGCCAGATCGCCGCGCTGAAAAGCCCCGCGCCAAACGTGCGCTACAGCGGCTTCACCGCACTCAAAGCCCAAGGCGCGAAAGCCGTGCCTGCCGTCGCCGCCTTGCTCAAGGACGACAACGCCTACATCGCCGCACGCGCCGCATGGCTGCTCGCGCAGATGGGTGAGGAAGGCGTGGCGCAGGTGAAGCCCTGGCTCGATTCCAAATCCGAAGAACAGCGCCTCGTGGCCTATCGTGCCCTGCGTCGTGCCAATCAGGGTGTCATGCGCATGGCTGCCACAATGGTGAGCGATCCTTCCGCCGCAGTGCGCCGTGAAGTCGCACTGACTCTGCGCGATCGACCTGCCTCGCAAAGCAAACCACTGCTCATCAAACTCGCCGAGCAGTTTGACGGCAAAGACCGCGCCTACCTCGAAGCTTTCGGCCTCGGCTGTGAAGGCAAGGAAGACGAAATCTATGCAGCCGTCTCCCATGCACTGGGTGGCAAGGCCGAGAGCTGGAGCGATGCCTTTGCGTGGATCGCCTGGCGTCTGCACCCACCCGCAGCGGTGGAAGCCTTCAAGACCCGCGCGCTCGACACCAAGCTCACCGAAGAGCAGCGCAAGCTCATGCTCACCGGACTCGCCTTTGTGAAAAGCCGCGAAGCTGCTGGCGCGATGATCGAACTCGCCAACACCAAGGACTTCCCGATGAAGGACCTCGCCAAGTGGTGGCTGCTCAATCGCAAAGGCAACGACTGGAAGGACTACGATGTGGAAGGCGGCATGAAGGCCTTGGGTCTGTATGATCCCGCCAAGGTGAAGCTCGTCGCCGTCGAGATGCCGCCTGAAATGAAGGATGCACTCAAGCTGCCCACCGGCGCAGAGATCGCCCAACTGCCCGGCGATGCCAAACGCGGCCAGGCCGCCATCGCCGTCTGCTTCACCTGCCACAAGGTCGGCCAGATGGGCGTCGAGTTCGGCCCCGACCTCAGCACCTTTGGCAAGCAGCAGCCCAGCGAAGTCATCGCCCAGGCCATCGCCCATCCTTCCGCCGACATCTCCCATGGCTTCGAAGGCAGCGAGATCAAAACCAAGGACGGCCTCACCATCAGCGGCATGATTCTCTCCAGCGGCGATCCCGTCATGATCAAATGCATGGGAGGCCTCGTGCAGACCGTGCCGAAAGAGCGCATCGCCAGCATCCAGAAGATGACCCGCTCCCTCATGTATCAGCCCCAGCAGCTCGGCCTCACCCCGCAGGCCATCAGCGACATCGTGGCGTATTTGAAGAGCCTTTGAGATAAGCACTCCTGAGCTTTAGTTCACTCTGGGGAGCTTATGATCGGGCTCGAGCATAGAAAGCGCTGGGAAAATGACGAATGAGTAAATCCGAATGACGAAAGAATAACGATGCCCCAATGACGAAGCCTGCAGTTCGTGGGAGCCTGAAACGGCTGGGATATGGTCGTTAGAAATTCGCCATGCGTTCGCTCCGACCTTCGGTTTTCGGCATTAGTAATTATTTAGTCGTTCGGATTTACTCATTCGTCATTGCAGCGAATGCCGCCCCCTCCCAGAACGAGCTAAAGCTCGCAAGTACTTTGCCTCACCGCCAGTATGTTTCTGCATGCTCCGCACTCTCCTGCCCTTCCTCGTTATATGCACCGGCATCGCCTCCGCTGAAGTCACGTCCATCGGTTCCCGCCGTGAGCTGTTTGTGGACAAGCTGCTCATCGACCAGATGAAAGGTGCCTCGCTGCGGCTGCATCACCCCGAAGAGGCGGGCATCGCGGTGAAATTTGACCAGCCATGGGAGGGCCGATTCAGCGCCTACATCACCGTCATACACAATGACGAGGCGAACAAATTCCAAATGTACTACCGGGGCAATGCGGGATTCAAAGACGGCACCAGCGGCGAAGTGACCTGCTACGCCGAATCTCCCGACGGCATCCGCTGGGTGAAGCCCAAGCTCGGCCTGCACGAGATCAATGGCAGCAAGGACAACAACGTCATGCTGGCCAATCTGGCCCCCTACACGCACAACTTCGCCCCGTTCATCGACCGCCGTCCCGGTGTGCCGAAAGAGCAGCGCTACAAGGCCCTCGCGGGTCTCGGCGGCAAGTACGGCGGTCTCAGCGCCTTCGTTTCGGCGGACGGTCTGCACTGGCAGAAAATGCAGGAGGCGGCGGTCATCACCAAAGGCGCGTTTGATTCACAAAACGTGTCGTTCTGGTCCGATGCGGAGCAGTGCTACGTGGCCTACTTCCGCGTTTTCACCGAAGGCGTGATCGATGAGAAGAACTGGAAACCTAAAGGCGTGCGCTGGGTCAGCCGCGCCACGAGCAAAGATTTTGTCACTTGGACCGATGCCGTGCAGATGACCTGCGATCAGCCGCTGGTGGACCACATCTACATCAGTCAGACGAATCCGTATTTCAATGCACCGCACCTTTACATCTCCACCGCCGCACGCTTCATGCCCGGCAAAGCCGTGCTCGATGAGCAGGCGAAGAAATACATCGCCGAAGACACCAAGGCCTACCCTGCCCTGATTCAGGATTGCTCCGAGGCCGTGCTGATGACCAGTCGCGCCGGCACCACCGCCTACAACCGCAGCTTCATGGAGGGCTTCGTGCGTCCCGGCCTGCACTTCCGCAACTGGACCAGCCGCAGCAACTACCCCGCCTGCGGTGTGGTGCAGACCGGCAAGTCGGAGATGTCCCTCTACGTGGAGCGCCACTACGGGCAAAGCACGGCGCTGCTGCAGCGCCTCACCCTGCGCATCGACGGCTTCGCTTCTCTGCACGCAGACTACTCAGGCGGTGAGATGACCACCAAGCCCTTCACCTTCACCGGAAAGGCGCTGCACTTGAATCTCTCCACCGGTGCCGCCGGCTCCGTGGCCGTGGAAATCCAGGATGCCGAGGGCAAGCCCCTGCCCGGTTTCACTTTGGACGACTGCAAGGCGATCTCTTACGACGACATCGACCGCGTCATCTCATGGAAGTCCGGCAGTGATGTCTCCGCACTGGCCGGAAAGAACGTGCGGCTGCGCTGGGTGCTCAAGGATGCCGACGTGTTTTCCTTCCGCTTCGAATGATTTGAAAAAAGTACTCGTGAGCTTTAGCTCACTCTGGAAAACTCCGAAGCCCCCCGCGCGTCCCTCGGAATCCAGAACGAGCTAAAGCTCGGGAGTACTTTGCTCCGCTTTGAATGAATCACTGGCGTTGCGCAGGAAACAAGGAACCATCAGACACATGGACACGTATCCCCCGTGTCACCTGATTCATGGATATCTCGTCAAAAACATTCTCGGCCAAGGGCTTCGTGCTTCCGCACAGCCTGCCCGTGATTTTGCTGGACGACTGCTATCACTTTCCCGGCTGCCATCTGCCTCTGTTCATCTTTGAAGATCGCTACCGCCGCATGCTGGATCACGCACTGGAGACTGATCGCATGTTCTGCGTCGGCGTATCCGACGGCGGGAATGATGTGCTGCCTGTGACCACCGCTGGATTGATCCGCGCTTCGGTCAAAAATCCCGATGGCACCTCGCAGGTCATGCTCTACGGCGTCTGCCGCGTGCGCATCACCGGTTGGGATCAGGTGAAGCCCTTTCGCATTGCCCGCGTGGAGCCCGTGCTCACCCAGCACGCGCCCACCAAAACCCTGCGCCTGCTGAAATCACGCGCCCTGGATCTCCTGCCACCACCCACCGATGACAGCTGCGACAGCATGTGCCAGATGCGGCACGAACTGGAACAGATGGACGAAGCCGAAGCCGTCTGCGACATCATCGCCTTCCACTTCGTGCGCAAAAAAGCCGCCCTGCGCGCCCTCCTCGAAGAATGCTGCCCCCTGCGCCGCTACGAAAAGCTCATCAGCGAACTGCAAAAGGCGCAGGACTGTTAGCTGCCGGTAAGAAGGTGATTGAAGCACATCTCGTAGCGCCGCATGCCGCTGCGCCGTGATGCATTGAGCCCGAAAGAAAATTAATGGCCGCTCAAAGAGCACCTCACACTCATCAAGGCGCCAAGTATTCATTTGCAACGCAAAGCATGTCCCAGCCATAGGCTGGCAGACTGTATCACGTCCAAGCCATTCGCTGCGCCACCTTATTTTCGAGCCACCAACTCAACCGCAGTGGCACCAACCTCCTCCACTCCGTTTCTCAAGGTCAGACGTGCACCATTCTCGAACTGCAGCAGCAACTGACAATCGTGCATGCTGATTTCCGTGATCGAACTCCCGACGACCCCAAGAACATTTCCAAGGTCGATGTAGGCTTCCCCATCTAGCAGATCATCATACGGGTCAGGAGCTGGCCCGTCTTGCCAAAACAGCAGTCCAGCATCCAGAAAGAACCGATACCACGCCCCCGAAAGCTGCATGTAAAAAACGCCAAAGATTTGACTGTTCTCATGGGACACTGCCTTGAATGCCGAACAAACCTGCCCGGCAAGTTCTGGGATGCAGGTGGTTTCATGCTGCCTATGAATTGCAGATGGGTTCATTTTCTTGGAGAAGCTTGCCCTGGAATGGACCCACACATAGCATCAGTTTGCATCCAATGACATTAGAAGCGGAATTCAATCAAATCGCGGATGCTTTCGTGACTGCGCAGGATCTCCGGGGTTTCAAATACGAGCGGGTCTCAGAGCATGCCTCGCGCCCCCCTTCAAAGAATCACCCTCCAGCAAAATGGGATGTGGTGTATCATGTCACCGCTCCAGACGGAAAGCTGCTCGAGGGTCTGGTCATCGTGGTGGTTGATCCGGTCAGCAAGACCGCTGAATTTCTTGATTCCCCTTGAAGCGCTTGAAGCGAAGGCAACGGTCTTGTTTTGTTTGCCGAGACGACGTTGCTCTTGAGGCATGCTGGCTGCAGTTCTTTGCTGGATCGGGTCGCCCTGACGGGATTGCACCCGTCAGGGCTCCCACACCACCGGACGTGCGGTTTTCCGCATCCGGCGGTTGGACACGTTGCAGGTATTAATCTGCGAGGTCTGATGGCGGTTTGCACCATCAGCAGCTCTT
>JAIPJY010000054.1 GCA_021733925.1 Prosthecobacter sp.
GCGGACGCGGCGTGCGAAGGGCGCGCTGGGTTTGCTGCCCGGAGGGTGTCGGCCAGTACCAGGGAAGCCTCGCCGAGGCTCGGCATCCCTTCGCTATGATACGGAAGGCTGTTGGCCTCCCAGCCAGGCGTGCGGCTCCGCAGGTGAAATGATCCCAGTTAGAGCAGCTGATTCGATCCGGGGTCAGACCTGTTTTCAATTGCTCGTGGTATAAGTTTCCAGATTCCGGCTGAAGCCGGTACTACAAAACGTGCGCTGGCTGGTTTCAGATCTGGGACGATTCGGGGCTTCCGGAACGGGCTGCTGCGAAGCCGCGAAGCGAACCCCGAACTACGTACTCAGAAAAACCGATCGAGTTTTTCGGGAGCACCTGAACTCAAGGCGGCTTGATTGTGGAACGGAGGGTAACCAGGGGGAGTTTATTTGGCAGCCGTTTGCACGAACTAAGCTTCCCAGATTCCGGCTAAAGCCGGGACTACAAAACGTGCTCTGGCTGGTTTCAGATCTGGGGCGATGCGGAGCTTCCGGAACGGGCTAAAGCCCGAAGTACGTACTCAGAGGAGCCGGAAAAGTGCGAGGATGTTATTCGGGAGGGCAAACTGCTGGTGGGCGTGGGGTGTGGCGGAGTGCTGGGTTTGCTTTCCGGATTTGATGCCGGTTAACAGGGTAGCCTCGCTGAGGCTCGGCAACCCTTCGCTTGATGCGAAGCCCCTTTGGGGCTGGTGAGAGGCGGAGCGGAGTGGCTCAGGATGAGAGAGAGTGAAAAAAAAACGACATCACGCCGTGACTGAGTGCCATTCAGGCTTGTCATTTTTTCGCCGACTGATATTTCCACCGAATTCCATGAGTGCGCCAAGCAAGCCCCTTCGTCAGCCCGGTCTCATCGTTTATCTCTGCGGTCTCGGCACTTCGGCGCTGGCGCTGTGGCTGGTGCAGATGGCCAATGACAACGGGGAGAATATCATGGGCTGGTATGCGAATGGGATCCTTCCAGTGGGAGCATTTCTTGTCGGGATTGCCAGTGGCGTGGGATATGCCGTCGGTTCGAGGGTGTTGCAGGTGAAGCTGAGCAAGGCGTTTGTGTTTGGCATGCTGACCACGGCGGTCGTTGACTACTTTGCCGCGCACTATCTGACCTACCTGAGCCTCCTTGAGGTCCACCACATCCCGGCGGAGCGGTACGGCTTCATCGACTACTTTCGGGAAATCAGCGAAGGGATGTCCTTTAAAGGCAAGAGCTCCGGGGAGGCCGGCAGTCCGCTGGGCATGTGGGGATATGTGTACAAGCTGCTCGAAATCGGCGGGTATGCAGGCGGAGCCATGGTGCCTTCGGCGATGGTCTTTGGCATGCCCTACTGCAAGGGCTGCCAGCAGTACCTGAAGGGGCACCGCACGGGGCACCTGCATTCGCCGGAGCAGTGGCCGGTGGTGAAGAAACTGAAAAAGAAGGAACGCCTCGCTGCGCTGCAGGCGGCGATCAAAGAGCTGATTGCACGTGCCAATGAGTTCACGACTCCGATTGCGGCCGCGCCGCTGGCGGAAACGGAAGCGGCCATCGCGACGCTGGATCAGACGATTCACAAGGATGCGGCGGCGCGAATTACTTACACTTTGAAGAAGTGCCCGAGCTGTGATGCGCACCATCTGGACTTGAACCTGTTTAATTACACGGAGGATAAGAAAGTATCGAACTCGAACGTGGCGAAGATTGACAAGACGAAGGTAGCGGAAGCGATGGCTGACGCGGCTGCGGCTTGAGGCGAACCAGCCGCCCTGGCTGATGGTGAAGCAGGCCGCCGACGGTGATGTTTGACTGGAACGAAGACAACGAGGTGCGGGCACGCTTTGATGAAATGCCTTTCTCTCATTGACGCACTCGATAGAATTGTTTCTCATCAAGCCGTTAGCCCTTCCTCAAGCTGTATGTCCATGACGTTCAAAACAAGTCTGCCATTGCTCATCGGACTGGCGATTCGCGGCCTTGCTGCCGATAGCACGGACCACCCAAAATTCTACCCGGTGGGCGACCCAGGCTTCACCGCGGCGTTCAACGAAGCCGCGAAGGCAGACTTTGACATCAGCTACGGACACGACGGCAAATTCGACTTAGGCATGGGTCACCTCCGCGACGGCATTTGCGACCCGCTCACCTTCACCTTCGACGAGCTTCGTTACTTTTGGGAGCAGCAGCGCCACAAGAATTTTATCGTCGTCACCCTCGCAAAGGCCAACCTCAATGACGAGCAATGGCGAAAACTTGCGCAGCGCATCACCGATCACCTTTTCCAGTGCGGCTTTCAGCGAGTTCGAATCCACCAGGCTTTTGGAGGCGGCGTGGGTGTACTGTCCGATTCCACAAAACCCGCCAAATAGACTGATTACAAAAGCTGACAGCCGGGAAGCGCAGCCTGAAAATAAGATGCCATTCATGCCAGGCATGAATGGCACTCAGTTAAGGGCGAGTGTCGTCTCTTTTTGCACCTCCCGCAAAGCCCATGGGGCTCTGCTGAAGAAAAGGCTCCAGGCGCGCGGACCTCCGAGTCCGCAGCGGGCCGCAATCACCCAGCGGGTGTGGCTGCAGACAGAACTGCGAAAGCACGAGAACCCTGGTTACGAAACAGCGATATGGCAGCAGGGACGATTCGGAGTCGCGTGTGCTTGCGACATGCTGCGGACTCGGAGGTCCGCGCGCCGAGGACTCTTTGGCCTGCGGCACTTCTTTCCGCGACCACCTGCCACGGTTCGGCAGGAAGCATGGCCTGAGAGATGGCTCCAGCAAGCAGTGTCAAAAGAATCCAGTGCATGAAGGGGAAAGCTCATGCGGCGCAGGCGCGTTGGTTCGGGGATGAAACGCTTTCTGCTTTGTCTGATGTTTGCTGGTCCACTGCTCGCTGCGGAGCGCCCTGGGGTGACGGTGCCACGCCAGACGAGCGGTGACGTGGCGGTACAGCCGAAGTGGGAGGAGGGGCTGAGGATTACGGTGGGGCTGAAGGATGCGGACATTGTGGGCGGGGACCAGCGGGCGATTCAAGCTGCGGTGGATTATGTTGGGCGACTGGGAGGAGGAACGGTGCACATCAAGGCTGGAACGTATCGGCTGAGGAATGCGGTGTATTTGCAGACGGGCGTGAACCTGACTGGTGAAGGCGACCTGACGGTGCTGATCAAGGAGCCGTCCGCCATGACGCCCTTGAAGCTGGACAGTGACTGGTATGATCAGGAGATCACGCTGCATGATGCCAGCGGCTTCCGCGTGGGGGATGGCGTGTGCCTGCGGGCGAAGGATGCGAAGACGGGCCGACAGACGGTCATCAAGCGCACGCTGGTGGCGCGGAGCGGGAACCGCTTCAAGCTGGACAAGGCGCTGCGTGAAAACCTGTGGCAGATGAACGAGGCGACGTGCGCGACGTTGTTTCCGCTGCTGAGCGGCGAATTGGTGAACGATGTGCGCATCGAGAATCTCGTGCTGGACGGCAACCGTGAACACAATGCGAAGCTGGATGGCAACTACGCGGGCTGCATTTTTCTGCAGGACTGCAATCGCTTCCACATCAGCGGTGTCACCGCCCGCAACAACCACGGTGATGGCATCAGCTGGCAAATCTGCCACGATGTGGTGGTGGAAAACTGCGTGAGCGAAAACAACAGCGGGCTGGGTTTGCACCCGGGCAGCGGCTCGCAGCGGCCGATCATCCGCAACAGCACGCTGCGTGGGAACGACATTGGCATCTTCTTCTGCTGGGGCGTCAAGTATGGGCTGGCGGAGGGCAATCAGATCGAAGGCAACCGCATTGGCATCTCCATTGGCCATCGAGACACGGACAACCTGGTGACGGGGAACACGATCCGGGGGAGCAAGGTGAACGGGTTGCTGTTTCGCCCGGAGCGGGGTCCGGATTTTGCGGGGCACCGCAACCGGATCGAAAAGAACCGCTTCATCGACAACGCGCCCGAAGCCGGGGCGGTGATCGACATTCAGGGCGGGACGGAAGCGATCACGATCAGCGACAACGAGTTCAAGGAAACGCGGGGCGGGAAAGCGCGGGTGGCGGTGAAGCAGGGGCCGGAGACGAAGCGCATCGTCATTGAGGGAAGCCAGAGCCAAGGGTTTTAGAGTATTCGTTTCGCTCGCATGATGAACTTTGCCTGCTCGCACCGTTAGAATGCGGTTCTCTTCCCAACCATGAAATCCAAGCTGCTCTTCCTCGCCGTTCTCGCATCCTCCATTGCCCATGCCGAGGACAGCCGACTGCAGCCGCCGAAGGATTTGAACGGGTATTTTCCTTTCAATCCGCCGTCTTCGCTGAGTGAATGGGATGTGCGCAAGGATTACGTGCGGCGTCAGATTTTGGTGGCGGAAGGTTTGTCGCCGATGCCGACGAAGACGCCGCTGAATGCGGTGGTGCATGGCAAAGTGGAGGGGGATGGGTTCACGGTGGAGAAGGTTTACTTTGAGAGTGCGCCGGGATTTTTTGTGACGGGCAGTCTGTGGAAGCCGAAGGTGATCAAGGGGAAGGTGCCGGGGGTGATGTTTGCGCATGGGCACTGGAAGGATGCGCGGCTTTCGATCGAGACGGATGCGAAGGTGCGGGCAGAGATCGCGGCGGGAGGCGAGCGTTTTGAGCGGGGTGGGAAGAGCATTTTTCAATCGCTCTGCATTCAACTGGCTCGAATGGGCTGCGTGGTGTGGCAGTGGGATATGCTGAGCGACTCGGACTCGGTGCAGATCCCGCGTGAGATCGTGCACAGCTTTGCCAAACAGCGGCCGGAGATGAACACGGCGGAAAACTGGGGGCTGTACAGTCCGCAGGCGGAGGCGCATTTGCAGTCGATCATGGGTCTGCAAACGTGGAACGCGGTGCGCGGGCTCGACTTCCTGCTGTCGCTGCCGGAGGTTGATCCCGAGCGTACGGCGATCACGGGAGCGAGTGGTGGGGGAACGCAGACGATGCTGCTGGCGGCGATTGATGACCGCATCAAACTCTCCTTTCCCTGCGTGATGGTCAGCACGGCTATGCAGGGCGGTTGCACCTGTGAAAACGCCTCCCTGCTGCGGATCAACACGGGCAATGTGGAGTTTGCGGGGCTGTTTGCGCCGAAGCCGCAGGGGATGAACACGGCTAATGACTGGACGAAGGAGATGGCGACGAAGGGGTTCCCTGATTTGCAGAAGCTGTACACAACCTTTGGCAAGAAGGACAACGTCTTCCTCCTGCGCGGCGAGCACTTCCCGCACAACTACAATGCGGTGACGCGGAGTGCGTTTTACACGTTTGTGAACAAGCACTTCAAGCTGGGGCAGCCTTCGCCGGTGATCGAGCAGGACTATGAACCGCTCACGAAAGAGCAGCTCACCGTTTGGGATGACAAGCACCCTGCCCCGAAGGCGGCGGATCCGGAGTTTGAGCGCAAGCTGCTCGCGTATTTTGCCAGCGATGCTGAAAAGCAATTGCGTGAGGCTGATCCGAAGGTGCTGCGCGAAGCCGTCGAAGTGGTCATTGGCCGCACGTATGACAAGGCGGGTGAGGTGGAATGGACGCTGCAGGACAAGCAGGACCGGGGTGATCATCTTGAAATGACGGGCACGCTGACGAACAAGACTTACAACGAAGAGCTGAGCGTGGCGTGGCTGTACCCGAAGGAGTGGAATGGCCGTGTGGTGATCTGGCTGGATGATGCAGGGAAAAGCGGCCTCGCGAACAAGCAGGTGAAGGAACTGGTGAAGGGTGGCGTGGCGGTGCTGGGGGTGGATCTGCTGTTTCAAGGCGGCGAACTCGCGAAGCAGAACCGGCTGGTGGCGAATCCGCGTGAGTTTGCGGGGTACACGTATGGCTACAACAACGCGCTGTTTGCGCAGCGTGCGCATGATGTGCTGACGCTGACGAGTTTCCTGCGGAACACGAAGGTGGGAACACACCCGAGTCCGAAGTCGGTGTGCATCGCGGCGCTGGGTGAGCAGACGGGGCCGATCGCGGTGGCGGCATTGGCGCTGGCCAGTGAGCATGTGGACCGCGCTGCGGTGGACACGCATGGGTTCCGCTTTGGCAAGGTGCTAGATTATCGCGATCCGATGTTTCTGCCGGGTGGTGCGAAGTATCGCGATCTGCCCGGGATGCTGTCGCTGTACGATCCGAATAAACGCTGGGTCAAAGGCGAGGGCAAAGACCCTGAAGGTGCGGCGGTGGAGTGGCTGCTGAAGTAGCGGGGACGTGCATGCAGAGCCTTGAGGAAAGCGTGATCGAATTTGTGGCGGACTTCATGGGGTTCAAGGCGGAGCGCATTCACCTCCATACCACCTTGTATGGTGATCTCGGTATCGCTGGCGATGATGGATTGGAATTGATCCAAACCTTTGGAGAGAAATTCCAAGTGGATTTGACGGGGTTCCAATCCGCGCGCCATTTTGGCAGCGAAGGATTGAGTGTTCTAGCTCCGCTGGGTTTGTTATGGATGGTGCTCAGCTATCCGTTTCGGCAGAAGCGGATTCCCGAGGAGGAGTCAAATTTGCAGGCTGTGCGAATTTGTGATCTGATCGCATGCGCACGTGCAGGACGCTGGATGGGCATCGCAGGACGATAACCTCGTCTTGGGGTGGAGACCCCATGGTGAATGGCAGGGACTCTTTTTAGAGTCTCCTCACCATGAAACCCCTCCCCTTCCTTCTTTTTGCGGCAACTCTGACTTGGTGCGGCCCTGCGTCTGCGCAGACGGGCAGCCCTCCGGCCAAAGAGGTCAAAACGACCATTCTTGACTCCAACATCGTGCCTGATGGCATTGTGTTTTATCTTGGGCATACCTACCTCATTCGCAACAAGCGGGCGGCGCTGGTGAATGCCACCCTGGTGCCTGAGGGAAAGGTGCTGACGGCTGACGGGCGGCTGGTGGTTTTGCCCACGGACTTCGTTGAAGATATCAGCCCCACAGTGCGGGAGGGACTTTTCGCCATTGGTGGGCAGGCGTATTTGATTCAGGACGGCCGGATGACGAAGGTGAGCGCCAAGATGGTGCCGGAGGGGAAGGTGCTGACGGCAGATGGCCGACTGCTCCCGCTGCCGGCGGACTTCAGTGGTTTTGTGCTGGATCGTGCGCCGGATGGCACGGTGCTGCCGACGCCACCGAAGTTTTCGGGGCCGCAGGTTCTGCCAGGGCAAACGGGAGTGCCGCAGGTGGAGCAGGGACAGGCTGGTGGGAAGTGAGGCTGAGTTGCGGAGAACCGTGAGATCCGGCATTTGAGTGTTTCACGGGACGGGTGAGCCGCAGAGCATGGCGAAGGCGGGGGCTTCTGCTTTCGTGCGGCTAGTGCTGGGTGGGAGGTGACTGGGCTATGAGCGAATGATTCGCTCCCGCATTCGGGTAATTGCTGGTAGGCGTGGGTCACCGAGGACGGCGAAAGCGGTAGCTGCGGTCGTTCCTCCCTTCGCGACCGCAGTCCATATGGGGGAGGGCATGAGCTTGCGAGGCTATTTGGAGTGCGGCTGCGCAACCCTGGAAGGGTGAAGCTGCCGCTTTCGAGTGACTTGTGGTGGCCGGGGGGGACCGGCTGGCGTGGAATTACCGGCTCCCGCTTTTGGGTATTTGCTGGTATGCGTGTGGCAGCGAGGACGGCGAAAGCGGTAGCTGCGGTCGTTCCTCCCTTCGCGACCGCAGTCCATATGGGGGGATGCTCCATCATTCCTCGATGCGGCGCTGCTGCATCGAGGACGAGGACGAGTAGGATTTCAGAGGGGGCCTCTTTACACGGCGACGCAGTGGACCTTGCTGATGCCCTGGATTTTTTCGAGTTCTGCGAGGACTTCGGCGCCGGGGGTGGAGTCGAGGGTGAGGAGGGTGAGGGCGGTGCCTGACTCCTTATCGCGACTGAGGCTCATGTCGGCGATGTTGACGTTGTTTTTGCCGAGGGTGGTGCTGTAGGCGGCGATCATGCCGGGGCGGTCGATGTTTTCGATGAAGAGCAGCGTGCCTTCAGGGCGGGCTTCGATGCGGTGACCGTTGACCTTGACGATGCGGGGCTCGTTGCCAAAGAAGGTGCCGGCGATGCTGGCGGTTTCGTCGTCGTTTTTGGCGATGACTTCGATGAGGTCGGTGAATTCGCTGGCTTCGGGCAGGCGGCTTTCGGTGAAGCGGAGGCCGAGGTTGTCGGCGACGCCGTTGGCGTTGATGTAGTTGACCTGCTCGGCGCCGACGGCGCGCTCGAGGAAGCCTTTGAGCACGGCGCGGGAGATGAGGGTGGTGTCGCCACCGCCGACTTTGCCGCTGTAGTTGATGCGGACGACGTTGGCGCGGGCCGGGGCAAACTGGGAGACGAGGCGGCCGAGGAGCTCACCGAACTTGAGGAAGGGGCCGATTTCGGCGAGCACCTTGGGATCGACGTTCGGCATGTTGACGGCATTGACGACGGTGCCGTGCAGAAGATGGGCCTTGATGACTTCGGCGATTTCGATGCCGACGTTTTCCTGGGCTTCTTCGGTGGAGGCACCGAGATGCGGGGTGAAGACGGTGTTCGGGGCGCTGAGCAGCGGGTAGTCGGCGGGTGGGGGCTCGACTTCGAAGACGTCGAGGGCGGCTCCGGCGATGGTGCCGTCGGTGAGGGCCTGGGCAAGGGCGGCGTCGTCGATGAGGCCGCCGCGGGCGCAGTTGATGATGCGGCAGGTCTTCTTGAGCGTGGCGAGACGCTTGGCATTGATCATGTGCTTCGTCTCAGGAGTCAGCGGCATGTGCATGGTGATGTAGTCGGCCTGCACGATGGCGGCATCGAGGTCCTCGCACAGGGTGACGCCGAGGCTTTCGGCGCGGTTTTTGGAGAGGTAGGGATCGTAGGCGACGACGCTCATGCCGAAGGCTATAGCGCGCTTGGCGAACTCGGCGCCGATGCGGCCCATGCCGAGGACAACGAGGGTCTTTTCAAACACTTCGGTGCCTTTGAACTTCGCGCGGTCCCACTTGCCGCTGACGATGGTGGCGTGGGCCTGGGGGGTCTTGCGGGAGAGGGCCATCATGAGGGTGAAGGCCTGCTCTGCGGTGGAAATGGTGTTGCCGCCGGGGGTGTTCATGACGACGACGCCGCGCTTGGAGGCGACTGGGACGTCGATATTGTCCACGCCGACACCGGCACGGCCGATGACTTTGAGGTTGGGGGCGGCTTCGAGCACCTTGGCGGTCACTTTGGCACCGCTGCGGACGATGATGGCGTGGGCGTTGCGGGAGGCCTCGATCATCGCGTCCTCGGCTTTGAGATTCATGTTCACCTCGACAGAGAAGGACGGCTCCGCTTTGAGCAGGTCGATGCCTTTGCTCGAAATGGGGTCGTTGTTGCCGGCGATGAGAATGTTGAACTTGGACATGGGGTTGGTTGGGGGGAAAAGGGTGCGCAGAGTAGCCACCTTTAACCGCCGCTCAAGGAGCAATGCGTGCTAGACAGAACACAGCGGGAGAGTTCATATAGTGCTATGTTTGCAGGAACTACGTCAGAACAAGCCATGCTCGCCATGACCGGAACTCTTCCGCCTGAACAATTTACCGCCCTGGCGCCCGCCGCCATCCTGCTGCCTCTTTTGATCACCTGGCTGGTGATGAGGAGCCAACTGAAACGTTTGCAGCGGGAATCGAGCGCCGCTTTGGAGCAACTGCGCGCGGAATCTGGGGCAGCATTGCAGGCGGAACACAGCAAAGCGGCTGCGCTGGCGGCGGAAACGGCGAAAGCAAGCGCCGCTGCTGAAGCGAGTTTTGCCGACTTGCAGCAGCGCTTCACCACCCACCGGGAAGTTGCTGAGCGGCGTGCGAGCGATGCGGCCCAGCAGATCGCGCGATTGGAGGCTGATCTGGCGGCGACGCGTGAGATCGCGGCACAACTGGCTCCCACGCAATCGCGCATCAAGGATCTCGAAACGGCGCTGGCTGCTGAGCAGGGCCGGGTGAAGGCGCAGGAGCAGGCCATCGAGGCGACGAACGCCCGTGCCACTGACTTTGAGAAACGCCTGATCGAGGCCCAGGAGCTGCTGCTCAAGCAGAAGGCGGAGATGCAGGAGACGGCGGTGGAGCTGAAGAAAATTCTCGACGAGCAGGCTGCCTACGCTGCTGAAGGTGGTGTCGAAGCTGAACTGGCCAAGGCCCGCGAGGCGACGCAGCAGGCCGAGGGGAAGATCGTGAACCTGCAGCGCGCCCTGAAAGCCGCCGAGGCCCGCGTCGAGATGGTGCAGAAGGAATTCATGAATGCCGTGGGTGTGGCGACGGTGCCGACGCCGGGAACGACCGCCTCTGCGACCGATAAAAAGCTGCGCGAGCAGGAGGACAAGTTCGCGCTGCTGGAGGCTGAGTCGCGCAAGCGTGCGCGGGAGGATGGCTACAAGATTGCGGAGCTGGAGTATCGACTGAGCGAGGCGCTGGAGGCGGCCAAGGCGGCCCCGGTTCAAGCAGTGGCGCAAGAGTCCGCTGAGGAGGCCAAGGAAGATGCCAAGGAAGAGGCCCCTATGGCCGGCATACCCATGACAGGAGTTCCCGAAGCTGGCTATGGCACCCTGGAATCTCAGCCGCGTGATGCTGCGGGGATGCCCACAAACTGAGGGTGTGGTGGTGAGGCGGATTTGATGTGCGTCTGGGGTTTGCTGGCGCTTTCGAGTGTGCCGGTGTTGGCGTGCGGTGACCGGCTGGCGAGGACTCAGCGGCTCCCGCTTTCGAGTCATTTTGAGGTGGGCGTGTGCCGCAGAGTCCGGCGAAAGCGGTAGCTGCGCTCGTTCCTCGCTGCGCGACCGCAGTCCATATGGGTGCTGTGGCCATGCGGAGCGTTTTTGGAGCGCTGCTGGGGGTTGCGAGAGCGCGGCGAGGGGGGCCGCCTATTGCGCAAGGATGAATCATTCGCTATTCTCGGGTTCAACCTAGACTGTTCTGGCAATTTTTTCCCATCAGCCGCGTTCTACTCGCTCTCGCATGAAATTCACCCTCGCATTCCTCACGCTGTTTTCTGTTTCTGTACTCTCTGCCTCGGACTGGGCACGCTTTCGCGGCCCGAACGGCACCGGCGTCGCCGAAACCACGGGTTTGCCAGCGGTGGTGGATGAAAGCACCACGGTGTGGAAGGTGGATACAGGCAAAGGATGGTCTTCGCCGGTGCTCTGGAAGGACATGGTCATCGTCACGGCTGAAAGCAGTGCGACGACTCGTGCGGTGATCGCCTTTTCGGCCAAGGATGGCAAGGAACTGTGGCGGCATGAGGAAACGTTCACCCCGCACCCGCTGCACAAGACCTACAACACCTTCGCCAGCAGTTCCGCCTTCGTGGATGCCGAGCGTGTTTATATCAACTGGAGCAGCGGCACCAACATCCAGGCGCTGGCGCTTGATCACACGGGCAAGCTGGTCTGGCGCAATGATCATGTGGCGGATTACATCCATGAGCACGGCACGGGTGTCTCGGCGCTGGTGGTGAACGGCATCATGATCGTCCGCAGCGAGTTTGACACGACCAAAGGCGGCAAGGATTTGACGGATTCGCCGGAGCAGAAAGATTGGAAGAGCTGCATCGTCGGACTCGACGCCAAGACGGGCAAGCAGGCCTGGAAGCTCGACCTGCCCAACTGCCTGAACACTTTTTCGACGCCCATCGTGCACAACCTGCCCGGCGGCAAAGTGGAGATCATCTGCAGCGACACTGGCAGCGGGGTGATGGGCATTGACCCCATGGTCGGCAAGATGAACTGGCAGTACAATCCCGGCTTCAAACAGCGCAGCCTCGGCTCGGGCGTGATCAGCGATGACTTCTATTTCTGCACTTTTGGCAGCGGCGGCGGCGGGAAGGAAATTGCGGCTCTCGACCTCAAGTCCGGCAAGCCGGTCCCGGTGGCCTTTGAGGAAACGAAGGGCCTGCCGTATGTCCCCTCACCTCTCGTCATCGGCGACTACATGTACCTTCTGGGCGACGGCGGCATCCTGCGCTGCGTGGAGTTCAAGACGGGCAAGCTGGTGTATGACGAACGCGTCGAAGGCACGCAGGGCAGCGCGAAGTTTTTCAGCAGCCCGGTGGCTGGCGATGGCAAGATCTTCTGCGCCAGCCAGCAGGGAGATCTGATTGTGGTCAAGGCGGGGCCGAAGTTTGAAAAGATCGCGGCGAGCAAGCTGGATGCGCCGATTAATTCGGTGCCGGCGATCGGGGATAAGCGGATCTTTGTGCGGACGGCGAATTCGCTGTACTGCATCGGGGCAAAGGGGCAGCCGGTGCCTTGAGGGACTTGCGAGGATCAGAAGATTGGAGCTTCGGCCATCCGCGAATTGATTGTTCGATCATCGTCCATCTGTTGGCGCAAGAGCGCTGTGGGTGGGCGTGATTGACGATTGATGAACAAGGATTGTTGATTTTTGAAGGGGGGAGCCGGAGACGTCAGGGGGCATCACTTTCTTTGACGACTTGGACCGAGCCGTCGTTGTGGGCGACGATCTTCTTTTTGGAGAGGTCGGCTTGCTTGGTGACGAGGAGGATGGCGTTGCCTTCGCTGTGATCCGTGAGCTCGGCGCCACGGTAGTCCCAGCCCTGGCCGGGGACATCCATTGCTTCTGGGAATTCAAGGAGTTTGCGGTCTGTGGTAATCTGCTCGGTGTACAGGGTTTCGAGCGATGGCGGGTAATTGCCATCGTGCTCTGCGGCATACATTTTCATGGCAATGACCAGCTGCCTGGCATTGCTCACCACTTTCATCTGCTGCCCCTGTGTCTGGACCTTCGCGAAAGCCGGTGCCGCCATCGAGGCAACCAAGACGATCATGATGGTCAGTACAATCCCCAGATATCCCATGATCAGTCCGGCAATGGCCAGGCCCTGACCGCCGAGAGCGCCGGCAGATTTCCTGATGCGCGAGATGGCCAGATGGCCGGTGATCACGGCAGGCAGGCCGGCCAGGCCCAAGGTCAGGAAACCGAGAATGCCGCAGACCAAACTTGCAATGGCCAGGCCTGAGGTGCCCTGAGGAGGGGCGGCCACGGCCTGCGGTGCGGAGGTCGTGGCGAAAACCCCTGAAGGCGCAAACACAGGCTGGGCTAGCGGGGGTGGAATCAGCTTTGAGAGGGGCTCCCACTCGGCCATGCCATCGTGCCAGCCGAGGTCGGTGCCGCTGAGCTCGCCTGAGACGAGGCGGCGATAGACCTCGTCCTTTTCAAAGGGGCCGGATTTCTCGCCGTTTTTGGCAATGTGGTAGGTCATGAGGATGTGGGGTGAAATGGATGCTTTTCAGGGATACTCGAAGGCGCGGGGACGGCACAACTCTAAAATCGGGGCGTTTTCCATCAATCCGGCTCATGCAGGCCATGAGCAAAATCTCCTTTGCCAAATGTGGGCCGGGGGGTATGTCTGCGGCCCAAATATGAGCAAAAAAAGTGACTTCGGATTGATCGGCCTCGCTGTGATGGGCCAAAACCTCGTTCTCAACGTGGAAAGCCGCGGCTTCCAGGTGAGCGTCTATAACCGCACGACCAGCGTGACGGATGAATTTGTTGCCAAGCATCCAGGCAAGGCGCTCGTCGGCTGCCACACCCTTGAAGACTTCGTGGAGAGCCTCGCCATGCCGCGCAAGATTCACATCATGGTGAAATCCACCGCTGTGAAGGACACGGACCGTGACGCCGTGGACGCGGTGATCGAGCAGTTGATCCCCCTTCTCAGCAAGGACGACATCGTGATCGACGGCGGCAACAGCTTCTACCAGACGACGGAGCGCCGTGACGCCTACCTCGCGAGCAAAGGCCTGCGCTTCATCGGCGCGGGTGTTTCCGGTGGTGAAGAAGGTGCGCGCAAAGGCCCGGCCATCATGCCCGGCGGCCCTGCTTCCACTTGGGAAGTGATGAAGCCGATTTTTGAGAGCATCGCTGCCAAGGTGGACGGCGAGCCTTGCGTCATTCACATCGGCCCTGGTGGTGCGGGTCACTATGTGAAGATGATTCACAACGGCATCGAGTACGGCGACATGCAGCTGATCTGCGAAGCGTACAACATCTTCAAGCACGCGGGATTCACCACCGACGAGATGGCCGCCATCTTCAACGAGTGGAACGAAGGCGACATGCAGAGCTACCTCATCCAGATCTCCGGCAAGGCCTTGGAGCAGAAGGATGCTGAGACCGGCAAGTCCATCGTGGAACTCATCGTGGACAAGGCCGGCCAGAAGGGCACGGGCCAGTGGACGCTGATGAACGCGGCTGAAAACGCGGTGGTGATCAGCACCATCAACGCCGCCGTGGAGGCCCGCATTCTTTCCTCCCAGAAGAAGCAGCGCGTGGCCGCCAGCACTCAGCTGACCGGACCGACGGCGAACATCACGACGGACAAGAAGGAACTCGTGAAGAAAGTTCACGATGCCCTCTATGCTTCCAAGATCATCAGCTACGCCCAGGGTCTGGACCTCATCCAGACGATGAGCGAGAAGAAGGACTGGAAGCTGGATCTCGGCGGCATCGCCGCCATCTGGCGCGGGGGTTGCATCATCCGCGCGCGTTTCTTGAATCGCATCACGGATGCGTACCGCACGAACGCCAGCCTGGCAAACCTGATGCTGGATCCGTTCTTCAAGGACGTGCTCAGCAACACGCAGCAGCATTGGCGTGAAGTGGTCAGCATCGCCACCTTGAACGGCATCCCCGTCCCTGCGTTCAGCGCCAGCCTCGGCTACTACGACAGCTACCGTGCGGCACGCCTGCCTGCGAACTTGCTGCAGGCGCAGCGCGACTTCTTCGGTGCTCATACCTATGAGCGCACGGACAAGCCTGAGGGGCAGATGTTCCATACGGAATGGCCTGAGGTGATTGGGTAAAGTTGCCGAGTTGCGCTGCAACTCTTGCTTCTGACTCCAGTTGCGGCGCAACTGGGCTACTTTGAAGGCGGCCGGGGTGACCTGGCCGCTTTTTTTGTTTATTAGGGGCCTCGATGTCCTATCATGCGTCCATGTCCTCTGAGCTCACACCCGAATACATCGCCACACTGCGGCGCATGACCGGCGCGCAGAAGCTGCGCACGGCATTTCAGTTATACTGGGGAGCTAGGAAGATCAAAGCGGCGCGCTTGCGCCAACAGTTCCCCGACTGGACCGAGGAACAGGTGCAGCAAAGGGTGAAGGAGATTTTCATGCATGCAGTCACGTTAGCCATTTCTGATTTTCACGCACAAGCTGAACGAGCTTGGTGTGCGCTACATGGTCAGTGGCAGCGTAGCGGCGATCTACTACGGGGAGCCGCGCATGACCAATGACGTGGATATCATTGTCTTCCTGCGCCGGGAGGATTCGCGACGCCTGCTGGAGGCCTTTCCAGACATAGAGTTTTACTGCCCGCCACTTGAGGTGATTGAATCAGAACGCAGCCGTGATCAACGAGGTCATTTCAATCTCATCCATCATGAAACTGGCTTCAAAGCCGATATTTACATGACCGGCAAAGATGAGCTTCATGCCTGGGGCATTGCTCATGCAATAGAAGGAGACATTGATGGAGACAAAGTGAGCTTCGCGCCCCCGGAATACGTCATTGTCCGTAAACTGCAGTTTTTTCGTGAAGGCGGCTCCGCCAAGCATTTGCGCGACATCAGCCGCATGTTGACTGGCTTGAGCGATGACTGGAATCGCCAGCCTTTGCTGGGAATGATTGAAGCGCACAAGTTGCAGGACGAGTGGCAGAAAGTACTCGAACACGCGGAGTGATTCGGATCAATCATTGTCCAATCTCAATAAAAAGCGGAGCCCGGCTCTTTCGAGGCGGGCTCCGCGTGGGGGGACTGGGTTATGCTTTGAGCATGCGGGGGAGGACGGAGGGGGGGGACTACTTCGTAGCTGGTGGGGACCATGGAGTAGCTGGCGCGGCCTCTTGAGAGGCTGCGAATGGCTCCGGCGTAGCCGAACATTTCGGCGAGGGGGACCTCGGCGAGGATGCCGGATTCGGTGCCGCGGTGGTCGATGCCGGTGATGCGGGCGCGGCGACGGTTGAGATCGCCGAGGATGTCGCCTTGGTGCTCGTCGGTGACGGTGCATTCGACCTGCATGACGGGCTCCAGCAGCACGGGGGCGGCGAGGCGCACGGCTTCGCGAAGGGCTTCGCCAGCGGCCATGCGGAAGGCCTGGTCGTTGGAGTCCTTGGCGTGGAAGGCGCCGTCGATGATGCGGACGCGGACATCGACGAGGGGGCTGCCGCGCAGGGGGCCGGCGACGGCGGCTTCGGTGATGCCACGGCGCACCGCGCCCATGAACTGGGAGGGGATGCTGCCGCCGATGATGGCGTCTTCGATGATGAAGCCGCCGCCACGTTCCAGGGGCTGCACGGTGACCTTCACGCGGGCGAACATGCCGGAGCCGCCGTTTTACTTTTTGAGCAAGTGGTCGGCTTCTGCAGTTTGCGTGATGGTTTCACGGCACGCGATCTCGGGTGCGCCGGCAATGGTTTCGACGCCATGCTCGCGCAGGAGTTTTTCGCGGATCACTTCGAGGTGGAGCTCGCCCATGCCGGAGATGAGGCACTGGCCGGTCTCTTCATGGGTGCGGACGCGGAAGGTGGGGTCTTCATCGCTGAGGCGCGAGAGAGCCGTGGCCAGACGTGACTGGTCGGCGGATTTCGCGGGCTCGATGGCCATGCTGACGACGGGTTCGGGGAACACGGGGGGCTCAAGCATGATGGCATGATCTACCAGACACAGGGTATCGCCTGTGCTGAAGTTGTTGAGGCCGGTGACGGCGCAGATGTCGCCTGCTTGCACGCTTTCGAGTTCATCGCGACGGTTTGCGAAGACACGGAGCAGCCTGCCGCAGCGCTCGGTTTTGCCGAGGCGCGGATTGAGGAGCGGCGTGCCTTTTTGGAGGGTGCCGGAATACACGCGAACATAGACCAAGCGGCCTGCCTGCGGATGGCGCACGATTTTGAAGGCGAGGGCTGCGAGTGGGGCATCGATGGTGTTCACGCGCTGCACTTCTTCGGGTGCAGGGAGGAAGTCCACGATGGCATCCACCAGCGCGGAGACGCCGATGTGTTTGTAAGCGCTGCCGCCGATGACGGGCACAAAGCGGCCTGCGAGAGTCTGACGACGGATCGCGGCGCGGAGTGCCTGAGCGGGCACGGGGAGGTTTTCGATCCAGAGTTCGGCGATTTCATCGTCGAGGCTAGCGAGAGCCTGGATGAGATCACGACGTGCGGATTCGACGGCGGTGAGCCATTCGGTGGGGATGGCTTCGACGGTGAAGCCGGTGGGCGAATCGGCATGGGTACGCAGGGCGCGCTCTTCGATGACATCGAGCTGGCCGAGCAATGCGGATTCGGCCCCCCAGGGCAGGAGGACGGGCCAGGCGGTGGCGCCGAACTTCGTTTGGAGTTCGTTGACGACGCGGGGGAAGTCTGCGCCGAGGCGATCCATCTTGTTGATGAAGGCGACGCGGGGGACGCGGTAGCGATCCATCTGACGCCAGACGGTTTCGCTTTGAGGCTGCACGCCACCGACGCCGCAGAAGACGGCGACTGCGCCGTCGAGCACGCGGAGGGAGCGCTCGACTTCGGCGGTGAAGTCGACGTGGCCGGGGGTGTCGATGATGTTGAGGCGATGGGGTTGGCCCGTGAAGAGGCGGGTGAGGCCTGCGACGGGCTGCTGAGTCCACGGGCATGGAGCCGCAGCGGAGGAGATGGTGATCCCCTTCTCGCGTTCGATGTCCGAGAAATCGGTGGTGGTGTTTCCCTCATGCACGTCTCCGCAGGCATGGATGGCGCCTGCGTCAAAGAGGATGCGTTCGGTGAGCGTGGTTTTGCCAGCGTCAATGTGGGCGGCGATGCCAATGTTGCGGATGCGGCCTATGCCCGAGTCAGTCAGATTGAGTTTCATAAGAGTCAGAGGTTCGATGTGAACGTGCTGCTCCCCGGAAGGATATGAAAAGGCCCTGATGCAGACTGACGGCATTCAGGGCTCCCGGGGATAGCAGCAAAATCTGACTAACGTCCTCTACGACATCGTCATCCCGAGCCCTGGCCGTAGCCGGGCTGAATGAAATATTTTGAGAACGCGGGGTATCATAAGACGCGGGTGTATAGTGCGTTTGATTTGGGTTTTGTCAATAGTGGGGGGCGGCGTTGGGTGCCATGGCGTTTAAAACGTTACTGATCCAGTTGAGGCGCAACTGGGACATTCTCCCTACTGCAAGCCCTCATACGCTGAGCTTATCAATGCATGCCCCCGGTCTTGCTGGTATTGCTCCGCAGCATCCTTTAACATGGCTTCGAACCCGGCCTGATTGAGGCCCATCTCAGATGCCATAGCGATGACATTTTTCCAAGTCACCTGCTGTTCTGCCTCGCCGATCTCTTTGAGCAGCATGAACGCAATAGCCTGCAAGCGAATGCCCGTTTCTTTTTGTGCATTCTCCCACGCCAAGAAGCCGATCTGCCCCAACGTTCTGGCCTCTCCGGCGCGATCACCGATGGCCTGCCGTATCTCCAGCGCGCGGCCGAATTTCTCCCACGCCGTGATATAGTTTCCTTCGTTCAATTCAATCGTAGCAAGATTGTGCCATGTCGCAGCCACCCCGATACGATCACCGATGGCTCGAGACATCTCCAATACGCGGCCAAACCTTTCCCGCGCCGCTCCGTAATCGCCTTCTTTCAGTTCAATCGTTGCAAGATTATGCCACGTCGCGGCCTCCCCCGCACGGTCCCCGATGGCTTGTTTGATCTCCAATGAACGGCCGAACTTTTCCCGCGCCGCCCTGTAATCGCCTTCGTTCAAATCAACCATGGCGAGCTGATGCCAAGTTGCTGCCTCCCCCGCTTGATCGCCTATGGCTTGCAGCATCACTAGCGCCCGGCCAAATTTTTCCCGCGCTGCTGCGTAGCCGCCTTCGTTCAATTCAATCGTCGCAAGGCTGTGCCATGTAACGGCCTCTCCTGCGCGGTTGCCAATGGCTTGTTCGATCTCCAGTGAACGGCCAAACATCTCCCTTGCCGCTGCGTAGTTGCCTTCTTTTACTTCAATCGTAGCAAGTTGGTGCAACGTCGCAGCTTCCGCCGCTCGATCGCCGATGGCTTGTTTGGCTTCCAGTGAGCGGCCATACTTCTCCCGTGCTGCTGCGTAGTCTCCTTCGTGCACTTCAATCGTGGCAAGTTGATGCCAAGTTGCGGCCTCTCCCGCCAGGTCGCCAATGGCTTGTTTAATTTCCAACGAGCGACCAAACCCCTCCCTCGCTGCTTTATAGTTGCCTTCTCTCATTTCAATCGAGGCAAGCTGATGCCATATCGAGGCTACCCCATTTTGGTCGCCGATGGCTTGCTGCATCTCAAGTGCACGACCAAACTTCTCCCGCGCCGCTGAGTAGTTGCCTTCGCTCACTTCAATCGTGGCAAGCTGATGCCACGTCGCAGCCTCCCCCGCACGGTCGGCGGCAGATTCAAACCGAGCCAGAGCTTGAAGGTAAAGTGCCTTAGCTCGCGGCCACTCACTTAAGCACCCCCATGTGTCCGCCAGCAATTTGAGTGTCCGTGGTTGAGCCCTTTCGTCAGCCAAAGGCTCCAAAAAAGCAACAGCCGCTTTGAACTCTGCCGAACGGTAGAGGTGAAGAGAAATCACTCCAGTAACCAATTCCAGTCGTTCCCGGTCTCCACCTGACTCGGCATGGTGCCGGCACGTCAGCAACTCTGCTATAACATGTAGACGCAGCTCTTGTTCGCGGCCGGATTTGAAGCATGATTCGAAAAAGGCAGCAGCGGCACAGTGAGCCTCCACAGCTATCACAGGGGGAAGACGGGCGGGGTTTGCCAGGAAACTACGCTGAAGAGGATAAATGGCATAAAGCACTGCTTCGTGGTCTTCTCCCAGTTGTTGAAGCAAACCTCTGGCGAGCATGGCGGTGACAGCATCACTCGCTTCAGCGTCAGTCAAACCTCCAATCTGAGCAACGCCATCGATGGGAACCGGAGGTTCAAGGAGCGCCAACCGGCTGAGAGCTAGGCGGTGTGCCGGAGCCAGCGCCTCGTAGAGTTCCGGAACAAAGATTTCCTCCAGGTATTTTTCCCGCAGTTCATTCAGAGCATGGTCACCGTCTGCATCAGGTGCGGATACCAACTGCTGCTGCAATGTTTCGATGTCCGCCGTCGCCAGCACATCTGCGGCCTGCTTGATGAAACGCGGCGTGCCGCCGATCTTGCGATGCAGCAGGGTCAGAAATTCGCGCGAGATTTCACCCGCGGCCATGCGCTCCACCACACGCGCATTGCGAGTCAGACATTTGATGAACTCCGCCTCTGAAAAGTCAGGCAATGGCTCATGCACACGGCCGGGCTGAGTGGTGTCAAAGTCTTCCGGCACATAGCGGCAGGTGAGGATGCAGCGGCCTGCTCCGGTCAGGCGGCCGAAGAGCGATGCGAAGAATCCGGTCAGCTCTTCACTGGCCCATTGTGGTGCCGCTGGTGGCAGGGGCATGAGATCTTCCAGGTTGTCGAGCACCAGCAGGATGCGGGACTCTTTGAGAATCTCTACGGCCAGCCGCAAGCGTGCCGAGAGCGGCTGCTTACCATTATGCAGCATCTCATAATCTGCCTGCTTCCCCAGCCGCTGGCAGGCGAAGCCGATCTCCTGAGCCAGCCGCAAAGCGAAGCCGTCTGCGTTTTTCCGACTGGCTTTGAGCACAACCACATGAAATCCTTCCTGCTGACAGCGATTGGCGAGGCGGGTAGCAAGAGTGCTTTTACCCGCGCCGCCCATGCCGGTGAGAAGCAGCACGTGAAAATCTGCATCGCGCAAACCGGGGCGGAGGCGCTGCAGCAGACGCCGACGGCCTACAAAGCCCTCCTTCAGCCCCACGACGTTATCTCCCAGCAATTCGTAGCGGACGCCAACAAGAGCCACCTTTTCCAGGGGTTTTGACTGATCGATGAAATCATCGGTGGCATCTGCGGCGAAGATCTGCGGCAGGGTGAACGAGGCATCGAAATAAACCGCCTCTCCCACCGTGAAGTGGGCGTTGCCAAACAGGTCACGACGCGCGGTGGCCACTGAGGCATCGACCGGGCGGCCTGCTGCAAGCTCGTGGTAAAACACGCTGGCAAAATTCGTGGCCAGCCCGTCCGCCACACTGGCCCCCCAGCCAAGGGCCACCGGCACATGACCGGCAGCGGTGAGGGTCTGACAAACCCCGGCGGAGGCAGCCTGGGCCGACTGGCAGCCGCTGACAAAAACGACGCGCACCCCACGATTGGCAAACAACTGCTCCGCCATGCTTCTGGCATCCCGCAGGTCTGAGAGCCCGTGCTCATCCTCGAAGGTGAAGTAACCAATGCCGTCCTGCACGATGCCGTGGCCTGACAGGTGGACGATGTGCGGCTTCAACTCCGAAATGAGGTTGCGCAGTTCATCAAACGTGGCGGCCTCCGCGATGCTGAGGTGGACTTTGTTTCCCAGTTTGCCAGCCAGCCGCAGCATGGCCTCCTCCTTTTCATAATCGAGACCATCCTGATCAATGGGCGCGCAGGCTGCAAAGAGAATACGCAAGGGCAATGCCACCTGGCCGAGATTCGGCGTGGCCAATGTTTCGCGTGTTGTCCGCCGGATGGCCCAGCGGCCATCCGCGACGAGGAATGCGCTGGTGGGAGAAGGCAGCAATTCCCACGGCAGGTTCAGCAGCGCAGGCGCGGAGGAGGAGATGAGCAGGGTGCCGTCTGAGGAGCTGATGTCCTGCTGCATGTGGTCCCAGAGAGTGCCTAGCAGGGTGTCTTTGAGCAGATGGCCCAGATCACTCAAAGTGACGGGATCTGCCAGGGGGCGCTTGCTGCCTTCGAACGATTCGCCGAGTTCGGTTGTCTGTTTTAGCAGCGCGTCAAAAGCTGCTTGTTCGGCATGGAACTCATGGCTGCCGTTCGCAGAGGCAAGGGTGGCCTTTATTCTCCCGTCGTCGGTGTGTCGCAGGTGAATGATCAGGTTAGGCATCTGTAACAGTCATCATAGGTGAGACGCGGCAAACTTGGCAAAAGAAATCCCGTTTCACATTTGCATTTTTCAGCGGTCATTGAATCTTACTGCATGGCTAAACAATCCACCGCCTCACCTACCCGCATCAAGATCGGCGGCGTCGAAATGGTGCTGCGTCCGCAACCGCAGAAAGGCACCATTTCTGAAACACTTCTTCGCAAGGCTGTCATGAAGGCAGTCGCCGCCGAGCAACCGGCTAAAAAAGACTGAAATGTCAGCAAGACGGAAACTGGACTATCAGCGGCAAGTCTTCATCAACTGCCCCTTTGATGGCGAATTCCTTCCGCTGTTACGAGCCATGGTCTTTGTACTCAAGGCCTGCGATTACGTGCCACGCTGCGCTTTGGAGGCCGACAGCGCCACGGAGGTGCGTGTCGAAAAGATTTTGCGCATCATTGGCGACTGCGGGCTGAGCATCCATGACATTTCCAGAACGCAACTGGACCGAAAATCGAAGCTGCCGCGCTTCAACATGCCCTTTGAGCTGGGCTTGTTTCTCGGAGCGGCAAAACTTGGCGGTGCGCAGCACAAGAAAAAGGGCGCCCTCATTTTGGACATCGAGCCGTATCGCTATCAGAAATACCTTTCTGACATCGCAGGACAGGACATTCGTGCTCACGGCAATGATGCAGATGCTGTTATCGGCCATGTTCGCAACTGGTTGAACACACACAGACCAGAAAGCCAGGTTCTTCCAGGCAAGGCTGCGCTGACGAAGCAATACCGACGGTTTCAGAAACAACTACCCGTCATGCTGAAGGAATTGCAGCTCAAGGAGACCGAAATTTCGTTTGTGGACTGGTCCAAGCTCATCGGGATGTGGCTCATCGAAGTGGCAAAAGTGTGACGCCTGTTTGAAGGCTTGGCACGTGCACCTGCTCTCTTCACGCAACGGATTCTAGTTTTGAAAGTACGACGCAGGAGGCCCGTCTTTGCCGCCTTGAACCGGACAGAAAAAGTACTTCCGAAATTGAGGAGGGCTCGATTAGGTTGTGGCATGAAATTCCCGATTTTGCACGGTGTGGTGTTGTCGTTGTGTTCCTTCAGTCGCGTGCATGCGCTGACAGATACGCATGAGATGGCTCAGGCACGGGTGATGGGGGTGACGATGGTGCAGCTGACTCAGGGCAATCTTCAAACTCGCAGTGAGACGAGTTTTCCGGGGATTCGCGACTGGATGCTGAAGGAGGGGAAGAGCTTCAATGAACTCGACAAGGACAAGGTGGACGATTCGTGGCGCAAATTCGACAGCCGCAAGCTGGTGCAGCACAATGCGAACTTTTGGCAGATGTATTATGAGGTGGTTCCGGGGGATCCGGGGCTGGCGATGCTGCATGCGGGGGTGCTGCTGGCGGCGGGTGACGCGGACCGGGCGCAGACCGTACTGCGGCTGACGTTGCACCGGGGAGATCTGGACGAGGAGACCCAGAAGCTCATGATCAGCATCATGCGGCAATGCGGGGCTTTCATGAGGCCATCGCATCAGTTGGTGGATGCGGGTGTGCAATTGCATGACAAGGGGGATTTTGAGGGAGCACTGAAGCAATACGATGCGGCGCTGAGCCTGTGGCCGCTGAACGGTTGGGCGGCCTATGAGCGCGGCACGACTTTGCGAATTCGAGACAAGGAGGACACGGATCAGGTGGTGAAGGCGTTTGCGCAAAGCCGTGAGATTATGCCATTTCAGTTTCATGCATGGCAGGGCACCATCAAGGACATTCCGGGGATGGAGAAGATGATGATCGTGATGCCGCAGCTGTGGGAGCCGTCGCTCAAAGACATCAAGTATGTGATGAAGCCGGAGGATCTGATGAAGATGTCCGAGATTCTCCAACTGGCGGAGGTGGATGATCTGGCGCTGGTGGTGCGGCAGATCTGCGTGGTGAGGCGCGGGCGCTATGCTCCGGATGATCATCCGTTCATTTCGAAATCGCTGCGACGGCTGGCGCCGGGGGTGCAGGCGGAAACGACTCTTGCCAAGCTTAGCGGGGCGGGATTGGAGACGACGCAGATTTATCAAGCGCCCGTGCCTGGCAGGGCGAAATAACATACCCCTTTTATGCACATACGTTCTTTTCAGCCTGCTGATGAAGCAGCGGTCATCGCGCTGTGGGAGAGCTGCGGGCTGGTGGTGCCGCAGAACAATCCGGTGGCGGACATTGCGCGGAAGCTGCGGGTTAATCCGGAGTGGTTTCTGGTGGGCGAGGTGGAGGGCGTGGTCGTCGCCTCGTGCATGGCGGGGTATGAAGGGCACCGAGGCTGGATCAACTACCTTGCGGTGCATCCTGATCTTCGTCGGCAGAGTCTGGCGCGGCAGTTGATGGAACATGCGGAGAGGCTGCTGCGGGAGGCGGGATGCCCGAAGATCAATCTGCAGGTGAGGAAGAGCAATGCGGCGGTGATTGCTTTTTATGAGTCGATCGGTTTTTCCGTGGATGAGGTGGTGAGCCTGGGCAAGCGGCTGCAGCAGGATGACGACCCCACTGGCCACAGCCACCAAACTCGATGACTCTAAATTTTGAGCCTTACATTGGCGCACCTCCTTTGAGATTTGGGATCACTACCAAAGAAGCCAGCGCTATTCTCGGAGAGCCTGGATCCGTGCAGATTAACACTGCCGGACCCGCAGGGCGAGAGTTTACCTTCGATGAGATGCGACTGGCCTTTGATACCAATGATCACCTTTACCAAATTGGCTTCGATAAAAACTTCACTGGAACGCTTCTTTACAATGGCACTGATATTTTGAGGCATTCGGAAGCCTTGAAACTGCTTTCAGAGATTGATGGCAAGCCGTGCGTCTGGGTGGGATTCATCATGCTGATGAATCTTGGTCTGAGGCTTGGGGGTTATCATGAAGAAGCAGATGAAGGACGAACAGTTTCCATCTTCAACCGCGGGAGATATGATTCCAAAATTTCCCGCCTTACACCTTTCGTTATGTAACCCAAGATCACGGGAGGACAAAGCGGAGGCATGGGTGCTTGCGGAGTGCTGCGGAATAAATTCCGCGCTCCACGGAACAGCGCCCACCCACGCCGCAACAAACCCCGCCATGCATCTTGCGATTGTGTCGCCCTGTGGTTGGATGCGCGGCATGAAGCTTTCTCTTATTCCGCTGCTGGTGATTGGTTTCAACATGACGGCGGCGATGGTTCCTGGCCGGGCGGCGGAGGGGAATTTGAAGAAGGCGACTTACTGCCATGGGTTTAAGGAGGATCAGTCGCCGAAGGATGTAGCGGAGTTTTTCAATCAGGGCGAAGCGGTGTTTCTTTCGATCCAGCTTAAGGGCAGGCCAAAGTCCGGGGTAGTGAGGGCCGAATTCATGTTTCGGGACGATCAGATCGCCGAGGCCAAGGTGGATGTGGCGACGGTGAACGAGGGGGTGATCTTTTCCTTCGGGGAAGACACGTTTGTGGGTTTTGACATCAAACCCAAGGAGGCGCTGCCGGTGGGGGCCTGCTACCTGACGAAGGTGACTTTTGATGGGAAGCCGCTGGGCGAGTTCCCCTTTCGCATCGCGCCGCCGAAGGACGCCATCCCGAGCAAGCTGGTGAAAGCGGCGCTGGCCAAAGGCGCGGACGAGGACCACAAGCCGGTGAATGAAACGCATGAGTTTGACGGTTTGGAAAAGGCCTTCCTCACGGGCGTCGGCAGTCTGGGAGTGGCCTCATGGCTGGAAGCCACGTGGATGGTGAATGGCAAGGTGGATGACGATGGCACGCGCAGCTTCACCATGGAGGAGAACAAGGAAAACGTGCCCTTTCATTTTGCCTTCATCCCCGCCGGGGGCTGGCCTGCGGGCACGCACGAGGTCTCGCTGCAACTGAACGGGCAGGAAGTGGTGCATGAGAAGTTTACGGTGAAGGTGGGCGCGCCGATGGCCGGAAAGACGAAACTCGACATCGACGCTTCGCAGCTTTTTCGTGACGACGGCAAGGGCGAGCCCGGCAAGGAGGTGAAGTCTTTCACCACGGACGACACCGGGATGCATGTGGGGTGGAATCTGAAGCAGAAGGCGCTGATCAAAGGCGTGCAGGTCGTCTGGAGGCTGGTGGAAGCGGAAGGCGAGAAGGAGCAGGTTCTGGTCACGGCAGATGTTGAGGCAGGAGTGAGTGACGAAATCGAATCAGCACTCACGGCGAAGAATGGACTGCCGGCCGGGAAGTATCGCGTTGATTTGGTGCAGGATGGGAAGGTGGTGGATAGCAAGGCGTTTGAGGTGAAGTGAGGCTTGAGGGCGTGCGGGGCGAATTTGGAGTGCGGTCGCGCAGATGCACGGCGCAAGCCTGCATCGAAGCTCCCGCTTTCGAGGGGTTTGTGGCGGGCGGGTGGTGACTGGCTGGCTATGGCGCAGCGGGTGCCACTTTCGAGGATTTTCTGGTATGCGTGAGCTGGCCGGCACGTCGAAAGCGGTAGCTGCGTTCGTGCCTCACTTCGCGACCGCAGTCCATATCCGGAGGCTTCGGCGCAGGAGGCGAATTTGGAGTGCGGTCGCGTAGATGCACGGCGCAAGCCTGCATCGACGCTACCGCTTTCGAGGGGTTTGTGGCGGGCGGACGGTGACTGGCTGGCTATGGCGCAGCGGGTGCCACTTTCGAGGATTTTCTGGTATGCGTGAGCTGGCCGGCACGTCGAAAGCGGTAGCTGCGTTCGTGCCTCACTGCGCGACCGCAGTCCATATGGGGGCGTGAGCTTGCGGGGTGGTTTTGGAGTGCGGCTGCGATGAGGTGCTGCTGTCGAGCGTCTCGTGGTGGGCGGGAGGTGAAGGGCTGGCGATGATGCATCGGCTGCCGCGTTCGAGTGTTTGCTGGTATGCGTGAGGTGAACCGGCCTGCGAAAGCGGTAGCTGCGTTCGTGCCTCACTCCTCGACCGCAGTCCATATTGGGGGCTGCCTCGGCTCGATGGGGAAAATGAGTTTTTGCGAAGGGTTATAGCCAGCTTGTTGGCCACGTTGCCTGCGGCAGAAATAAGATCCTCGGCTTGAAGGGAATGATGAGCTATTAAGAGTTTGACGCTTCGGCGGAGTGCTGCGGAATAAATTCCGCGCTCCGTAGAGATCAGGGCTGAATGATTCGTGCGCCGCGCTGCCAGGTGACGTAGGACCAGACCCAGTGGAGGAAGACGATGGCGCGATTGCGCATGCCCATGAGGAAGAGGAGATGGACGAAGAGCCACATGAGCCAGGCGAGCATGCCGCGAAGGTGCATGCCGGCAAAGCTGACGACGGCGGCGCTGCGGCCGATGGTGGCCATGGTGCCTTTGTCGAGATAGGTGAAGGATGAACGCGGGACGGACATGCCTTCGTTGAGAATGGTCTTGGAGATGAAGTGGCCCATCTGAATGGCTGCGGGGCTGACGCCGGGGACGCGGACGCCTTTGGGATCTGTGAGGGCCACGAGATCCCCTGCGGCGAAGACTTCGGGATGACCGGGGAGGCTGAGGTCTGGCTGGACCTGAATGCGGCCCGCGCGATCCAAGGGGACGCCTGCGAGGGTGCGGGTGATTCCGCTGGCCTCGACGCCTGCGGCCCAGATGACGGTGTCTGTTTCGATGCGCTGATCTCCGGTGATGACATAGCCGGGGCCGACTTCTTTGACGGGGGAGTTCAGATGGACGGACACGCCGAGGTATTCCAGATGCTTGCAGGCGTAGTCCGGCAGTCCGCCGGGGAATGTGGCCAGCAGCTTGGGGCCAGCCTCGATGAGGTGGACTTTCGCGAGGCTGGGATCAATGCGGCGGAAGTCTTCTTTGAGGACCTGCTGCGCGAGTTCGGCGAGTGAGCCTGCCATCTCCACACCGGTGGGACCGCCGCCGACGATGACCATGGTCAGCAAACGCGCGGTTGCCTGCGGGTCATTGGAGCACTCGGCCTGCTCAAAGGCGAGGAGCACTTGTTTGCGGATCTTCATGGCATCGTCGAGGCTTTTCAGGCCGAGGGTGTGCGCGGCCCATTCGTCGTGGCCGAAGTAGCCGGTCTTGGCGCCGAGGGCGATGACGAGGTAGTCGTATTCCAGAACTTGGTCCTTGAGGTGAACCTGCTTGGCATCGAGATCGATGCGGCTGACTTCATCCATCAGCGTCGTGACATTTTTGTAGTCGGAGAGGATCGCGCGCAGGGGCTGCGCGATGTCGGTCATGGCGAGGCCGCCGGTGGCGACCTGATAGAGGAGCGGCTGGAAGAGATGATGATTCCAGCGGTCCACGAGAGTGACGGCGAAGCGATCTTCGGGAAATCCCTTTGCACAAGCCAGACCGGCAAATCCACCTCCGAGAATCACGACGCGCTGTTGTTTCATAGGAGTGCATTAGAGCATGCTGCGGTGAGACCGCAAACACTGCGGGCTGAGCATTCATCGGGAGGGCGGATGATTTGACGATAATCGCTGTGGAAAGAGCCGTTTGTTACGGACCATGAAATTCACGTTGCTGTTTGCCCTGATTTTGAATGCCGCTGTCTGTGCGGCTGACAAGCCTTTCACGATGCCGGGATTGAAGCAGGACATTGAATTTGCGAAGGCGGGGGATGTGTCGCTGACGCTGGATGCGTCTGTGCCGGAGGGAGAGGGGCCGTTTATCACGTGCATCCTGGTGCATGGCGGGGGTTTTACCAAGGGGGACAAGCATTCGTTCATCAAGCCGCTGTTTGAGCCGCTGTCGAAAGCGGGGTTTGTGTGGTTCACGATCAACTACCGACTGGCGCCGGAGCATGCGTGGCCGGCGTGTGCGGATGATGTGGCGAGTGCGATCAAGTGGGTGAAGGCGCACGCGGCGGAGTACAAGGTGGATGTGAACCGAATCGCGCTGATTGGGGAGTCGGCGGGGGGACATCTGGTTTCGTGGGCGGGTGTGATGGGCGAAGGGGAGACGCGCGTGGCGGCGGTGGTGCCGTTTTATCCGCCGCAAGATCTGGTGGTGCAGGTGGAGCGGCGCAGGGCGCTGGGGGGCCTGGGCGGGCTCATTGGCACGGAGGAGCTGAATGAGGCGGCGCTGAAGAAGCTGGCGGAGATTTCGCCGATCAACCACGTGCGGAGCGGGCTGCCGCCGTTTTTGCAAATCCATGGGGACAAGGATGAGACGGTGCCGATCTCACAGAGTGTGAACTTTGAAGCGAAGACGAAGGCGGCGGGGAACCGGTGTGAGACGATCACGGTGCCCGGCGGGATTCATGGGATGGGCGGGTGGGAGAAGCTGGGGTCGGACTATCAGGCGCAGATGATTGCGTGGCTGAGGAAGACGCTGAAGTGATGAGCGGCTGCAACGCGATGATGTTCGCTTTCTACGCATGCAGCATGCGTCCCATGACTGCCGGAAACCGCACTCGGAGAGTGCGGACCACTCCACGTGGGGCGCAAGCGGTGCCGCATTGAAAGGGTGTGAACTTGCAGTGCTTCTGAACGCACCTCTTCATAAACACTGCAAAAAGAGATTCACGCGAGCGTTCCACTTCTCATACTTACAACCATGATCCGCCCACTCATCTGCCTGCTGGCTTTCTTTGTCGCTGTCTTTGCTGTTGCTGCTGAGGACACTCCCCTGCCCTCCAAGGACAAGTTTCATCTCTTCCTGCTGGTCGGACAGTCGAACATGGCGGGGCGTGGGGTGGTGGAGGCGCAGGACAAGGTGGTGAATCCGCGTGTGCTGATGCTGAGCAAGGAGGGTAAATGGGTGCCGGCGGTGGATCCGCTGCACTTTGACAAGGCGGCTGCGGGTGTGGGTCTGGGCAAGACGTTTGGGCAGATCATCGCGGAGGCGAATCCGGGGGTGACGATTGGTTTGATTCCTTGCGCGGTGGGTGGATCGCCGATTGATGCTTGGATGCCGGGCGTGTTTTATGCGCCGACGAAGAGCCATCCGTGGGATGACATGGTGAAGAGGGTGGAAGTCGCGCTGCCTGCGGGCACGCTGAAGGGCATTCTGTGGCATCAGGGCGAGAGTGATTCGACGGCGGCGCTTGCTCCGACGTATGCGGCGAAGCTGAGCGATCTGGTGAAACGGCTGCGTGAACTGGTGAAGGCGCCGGAGGTGTCGTTCATCGCGGGACAGATGGGTGTGTTTGATGGGGTGCCGTGGTCGCCGGAGAAAAAGGTGGTGGATCAGGCGCATCGGGATCTGCCGAAGGCGGTGCCGCACACGGCGTTTGTGACGGCGGAAGGTTTGAATCATAAAGGTGACAAGGTGCATTTTGATTCGGCGGCGTATAGGGAGCTGGGGAAGAGGTTTGGGAAGGCGTTTTTGGAGATGGGGAAGTGAGGGGTGGTGGTGGATTCATGATTTCCTGACCGCACTCGGAGAGTGCGGACCACGCCGCGCTGGGTTTTGATTCGTCCTGCGGGTTCTTCTCAAGGGGGCGAAGATGGGAGGTCACAAAAGGCGACGAATTGAGCATAATAAGCACCGAACCCAGCGCCGTATTGTCACGCACTATGATGCGTCTTTTCCTCCCGCTGTCCGTTTTGCTGATTGCCAGCTCGATTCACGCTGAGTTCAAAGCGGGGGCGGCGGTCGTGGATATATCGCCGCCGAAGCTGCCGGTGCTGGTGAATGGGGGGATGCTGAGCCGGTATGTGGACAAAATCAACACACGGGTGCATGCACGGGCCATTGTAGCGACGGATGGGAAGACGGAGATCGCCATCGTGGTGGCGGACAGCTGCATGATGAGCCGTGAGGTGCTGGATGATGCGAAGAAGATGGCGGCGGCGAAGACGGGGATCCCGGCAGATCGCATGCTGATTTCCGCCACGCATGCGCATTCGGTGCCGGCGTCGATGGGGTGCCTGGGCACGGATCCTGACCCGAGCTATGTGCCGTTTTTGAAGGAGAAACTCGTGGAGGCGATCGCGGCGGCGCAGAGTGTGATGGTGCCTGCGCGCATCGGGTTTGCGAAGGCGGATGCAGCGGAGTTCACGGCGCTGCGGCAGTGGATTCGGAGGCCGGATCGCGTGGTGGAAGATCCGTTTGGCAACAAGTCGGTGCGGGCGAACATGCATGCGGGGCGCATCTGGGATGATGTGACGGGTGAGTCTGGGCCGGAAGACCCTGACCTTTCGCTGATCTCGATTCAAACGAAGGACGGCAAGCCGCTGGCGGTGCTGGCGAATTTCTCGATGCACTACTTTGGCGACAAGGACATCGGCGCAGACTATTATGGCCTGTTTTCAAACGGGCTGACGCAGCGGATTGATCCGCTGGGGAAGATGGTGGGCATGATGTCGCATGGCTGCAGCGGGGACATCTATCGCGTGGATTATACGATCCCGGAGAAGGAGCGGCCGAAGCCGACGATGGATGAGTATGCGAACGGGCTGCTGGACATCGCGATGAAGGCGTATGCGGGCATCCAGTATGATGACACGCCCACGGTGGCGATGACGGAGACGCGCATGGTGATGAAATACCGCGTGCCGGACAAGCAGCGTCTGGAATGGGCGCAGCGGGTGATGGCGGAGGTGGGGGACCGGCTGGTGAAGACGCCGACGGAGGTGTATGCGCGGGAGCAGATCATTTTGAATGAGCGGCAGCAGACAGAGATCGTGGTGCAAGGGGTGCGGCTGGGAGACATCGGCATCGCGACGACGCCGAATGAAACGTATGCGATCACCGGCTTGAAGATCAAGACGGCGAGTCCCCTGCCCCACAACATGGTGATCGAGCTGGCGAACGGTGGGGATGGCTACATCCCGCCGCCGGAGATGCATGCATGGGGTGGCTACAATACCTGGGCGGCGCGGTCAGCAGGGCTGGAGATCAATGCGGAACCGAAGATCGCGGGGGCGGCCATCGCGGCGCTGGAAAAGGTGGCGGACAAGCCGCGCCGTGAATGGAAGCTCAGTGATGGCGCGGCGGCGAAGGCGGTGCTGGCGTTGAAGCCGGCGGCGTACTGGAGACTGAATGAGTTCACCGGACCCGTGGCGGCGGATGCGAGCGCCCACGGCAAGGATGCGGTTTATGAGCGTGATGTGGCGTACTACCTCGCAGGGCCGAAGACGGGCAGCTTTTGTGAGGGTGAGGTGAACCGCGCACCGCATCTGGTCGGGGCACGCATTCGGTCACGTCTTCCTGCGTTGGGGAGCCAATACTCCGTCTCGCTTTGGTTTTGGAATGGCATGCCGAATGATGGGCGAGACACCAGCGGCTGGCTGTTTTCTCGTGGCGAGGACCATGGGCTCGGCGTGTTCAGTGATCACCTCGGCATCGGTGGGAAGAGTGGAAACACTGGCAAGCTGGTCTTTTTCAGCGGCACGAATGATCAAAGCTTCGTCGCAGGCAAGACGGAGATCCCGCGCTGGCAGTGGCAGCATTTGGTGCTGGTGCGTGACAAGAATACGGTGCGTGGGTATTTGAATGGAACGCTGGAGTTTGAGACGGAGAGTGTCGTGGATGCGGACAAAGCCCCGCACGAGTGCTTTTTCGGTGGCCGCAGCGACAATGAGAACAATTGGGAGGGGCGGATTGATGAGGTCGCGGTTTTTGATCGTGCGCTGAAGAAGGAAGAGATCGCGAAGCTGGAGGTGCGGTGATTCATCCATGGTGAAGTGCCGAACACCCCAATTCGGCACTGACAGTGGCGGCGCGATTGGATCGAGGCCGAGGAGGATTTCGGGGCGGACCATTGCTGGCGGTTTGAATGCTTGGCCAGTTTTTGGCCTCTTGCTGCGCTGTGCGCCCGGAAGGAGCTAAAGCTCCTGAGTACTTTCATGGCGCTGAAGCTCTGCTCATTTGCCATTCTGGTTCCGCCATCTGGTGTTCATTCACACAGGCCGATGCGCCGAACTGTCTCTTGCATCTTGGGCTACGCTGGCTAACAGCAGAAGTCCCTGATTCAAACAGGGCTTTGGGATTGTCCTGAAGATACCTCATGTCAGAACATAAAAACTCAAACAGTTGGACCCTGGCGCTGGTGGCCTTGGGTGTGGTATTCGGGGACATCGGTACCAGTCCGCTCTATGCACTGAGGGAGTGCCTCACGCATGCGGGTTACACACCGGGCCGTGACGGAGTGGACATGATCTACGGACCGATCTCGCTGATGTTTTGGTCGCTCACGGTGATGGTTTCGGTCAAATACCTCGGGCTGCTGAGCCAGGCGACGGCGCAGGGTGAGGGCGGCATGTTTGCCCTGCTGTCTTTGCTGCGCTCCAAGAAGGAGGCGCTCAGTCCCAAGGCGAGCGGCTTTGTGGTGCTGGTGGTGCTGTTTGGTGCGGCACTGCTGTATGGCGATGGGATGATCACGCCGGCCATTTCGGTGCTTTCGGCGGTGGAAGGCATGAAGCAGATCAGCGCGGAACTGCCGCAGCACGTCATCGTGTATATCTCGGTGGCCATCATTTTTGGCCTTTTCATGGTGCAGAAGCACGGTACGGCGAGGATTGGCGTGGCTTTTGGCCCGATCATGATCCTGTGGTTCACCGCATTGGCATCACTGGGACTGTACCGCTACATTGAGCATCCTGAGGTGATCGTGGCTCTGTCTCCGCACTGGGGGATTTATTACCTGATGCACCATGGCTACCACGGCATCGTGATCATGGGCATGGTGCTGCTGGCGGTCACGGGGTGTGAGGCGCTGTATGCGGACATCGGCCACTTCGGATCGAAGCCGCTGAAGCGTGCCTGGTTCACCCTCGTCTATCCGGCGCTTATTTTGAACTACCTCGGCCAGGGCGCGCTGGTGATCAGCGATCCTGCGGCGCTGGAGCACCCGTTCTTTAAACTGGTGCCGCAGCCCCTGCTGGTGCCGATGATCATCCTGGCAACGCTGGCCACGATCATCGCCTCGCAGGCCATGATCACGGGCGTTTACTCGCTGACGCAGCAGGCGGTGCAGCTCGGCTACCTACCGCGCCTGAAGATCATCCACACCAATCCCGACGTGCGCGGCCAGATCTACATGCCGCAGGTGAATTTCCTCCTGATGGCCGCCTGCATCGCGCTGGTGATCGGCTTTGAGACCTCGAGCAATCTCGCCTCCGCGTACGGTCTCTCGGTGTCGATGGAGATGTTCCTCACCAGCATTTTGTTCTTCTTTGTGGCCCGTCGCATCTGGGGCTGGGCGTTTTGGAAAGCCTTCCTTCCCGTGCTGGCTTTCACCATCATTGAGCTGGGATATGTCTCCGGCAGCCTGATCAAATTCATGCAGGGGGCGTGGTTCCCGCTCGCCGTCGCGGCGTGCATCTGGGTGATCATGAAAACGTGGACGGATGGTCGCGCGATCTTGTATGAGGCCATGCAGCGTGGGCGCCTGCCCGTGGTGCATCTGATTGATGAACTCAAGAAGGACCGCGTCATCCGCGTGCCCGGCACGGCGGTCTTCATGTCCGCCAGCGCGGACGGGCTGCCGCTGGCGCTGCTGCACCATTTGAAGCACAACAAGGCGCTGCACAAGCAGGTGGTGCTGCTGAGTGTGAAGTTCGCAGACGCCCCGTATGTCAGCGAGGAGTCGCGCCACGAGATCAGCGAGTACTACGAGGAGTTTTACCGCGTGGTCCTGCGCTACGGCTTCTCCGAGCCGCCGGATGTATTCAATGACCTCTGCAAGGCGATGAGTGAGAAGACGAAGGTGAAACGCAACGGCATCACTTTCTATCAGAGCCGCGAAGTGCTGCTGACCAATGGTCCCGGCAAGATGGCCGCCTGGCGGAAGAAGCTGTTTGTCATGCTGTCACGCCTCTCCCGCCCTGCCACGGGTTACTTTGATCTGCCGCCACGGCAGGTCATTGAGCTGGGGATTCAGCTGGAGGTGTAGCCGCCCAGATCCCCACTTCAACAATCGACAATCCTTGTTCGACAATCGTCAATCGCGCAGGCCTTTGGCACCTTTGAAGCCCATGGATTGACGATTGTCGAGCCATCGATTTTTGATTGTTGAGGTTCCAAACCTCAGATGCGCGCGGGCAGGTATTGAGTCTCGTGTATTGAAGTGATAGGTTCATTTCACCCATGGTTTTTCCCCGCCACCTCATTGCCGTGCTCTGCCTGTTCGCAGGCGCTCATGCTTTTGCTCAAACTCCCACAAAGGCGAATGTGCCCTATGGAGAGCATGAAAAGCAGGTGCTAGACTTTTATCAGGCGAAGGCTGAGGGAGCGACACCGCTGCTGTTCTTTGTGCATGGCGGCGGGTGGATGAACGGCGACAAGGCGAATCCCGATTTCCTCGCCAAATGCCTCGAAAACGGCATCTCGGTGGTTTCGATCAACTACCGCTTCATTGCGGAGGCGCAGGCGGAACAGATCACCCCGCCGGTGAAGGCCTGCCTGGATGATTCGGCGCGTGCGCTGCAGTTTGTCCGCAGCAAGGCGAGCGAGTGGCACATCGACAAAGATCGCATCGGAGGCTGCGGGGGTTCGGCGGGCGGATTCACGGTGCTGTGGCTGGCCTTCAGCCCGGACATGGCGGATGCGAAGAGCATTGATCCTGTTGAGCATGAATCGACGCGGCTGCGCTGCGTGATGGCCTTCGTGCCGCAGACCTCTCTGGACCCCAAGCAGATGAAGGCGTGGATCCCGAACAACGAATACGGCAACCATGCCTTCGGGCTCGGCAGCATGCAGGAGTTTCTGGCCAAGCGGGACAGCCTGATGCCATGGATCGAACGCTTCTCGCCTTATGCGCTCGCCAGTGCGGATGATCCGCCGGTGCTGCTGTTTTACGACAATCCGCCGAACCTCGGCCAGCCGTACAAGGACCCGCCGCACTCGGGGAACTATGGGGCGGGGATCGCTGAGAAGCTGAAGGCGGTCGGCATTGAGTACGAGATCAATTACAACAATGATTACGAGCACATGAAGTGGCCGGATCTGTTTGGGTTTTTGAAGGAGAAGCTGGGGAAGTAGGGGGGGCTAAAGCTGCGCTGCCAGCAGGTACTTTCAGATCGATTTCAAAAAATTGCTGACAGCGATTGTCATCTCTATGCATTACCCGAGCGGCCTCAACCGCAACTGCCGTAGCGTGTAGAAGGGTGCATCTGACTCAGGCATGCGTCTGGCGCCCTGCTTGCGCTTCGGCCCGAACAGATCGCGCTGCGCCTCGAAGATGCCTTGCACGAATGCCTTGCTGCCGAGTACCACGCCATCGCTGAAGTAGCGCACACGGAGCCTCACCATTTCCGCCGGGCTGAGCTTGCCTTTCTCTGCGAGCACGGCGCGTGCTGAGTCGGCGGTGACACCACTAGATACCACATTCTCATTTTGCGCGTCCTTCACCTCGCGCCCCTCCGCATGTAGCAGGCATCGATATGCTTCCGCAGCGAAGGCGCTCTTCCATCCATCCACAGGTTTGCCCTGAGCCTTGCACAATCCGCGCTGCGCTCTGCGGCTGCCACCCAGCGCCTCCGCATAACCGCACCAGCGATAGTCCTTGGGATCTTTGACCAGCCCAGCGCGCACGGGGTTGAGATCGATGTAAGCGGCCATCGTGCGCAGGGGCTCCCCTTTGCCTTCGACCAGCACGCTTTTAAAGCGGTCCATCCATAGGGTGCCGCGGCGTCCGCGACGTTTGTTGAACCAGCGGCTGAAGCGCTCTTTGACTTCTTTGACGAAGAGGGAGAGATCGCAAAAGCGCTTTTTGAGCGCGGCTACTCTCTGCTCGGCGAGGGCTACCATACCGCGTGAGCGGAGATCTGCGAGTTCATCGCGTAGCAGTCCCAGATAGGCGCGGCTGTAGAGTATGCCCAGGTGTTCTAGGAGTTTCGCTTCGCCTTGGGGACCGTCGAAGCGCAGCAGCCAAGTGTCACGATGCGGCACCTCGGCCAGGAGGTGGAAATGATTGCTCATGAGGCAGTAGGTCACGACCTTGATGCCGGAGAACTCAGCCATGCGCCAGATCACGCGGCGCAACGCCTCCTTTTCCACCTCATCAAAGAACACCTCACCACCGCAGGTGCGTGACATGACGTGGTAGCAGTAGGACTCCAACGGCCCCTTGCCGAGGATGCGGAACCTGCCGCCGGACCACGAACGCGCGCCGGGATAGAGGCCGGTTTTCGCATTCACGCCAATGAGCTGCTCTTCGAGCGGGAGCGCTTGAGGATCAGAGGTTTGGGCGGATTTCATGGTGGGAAAATGGAGGAAAAAGTGGCACAATCAATCACTAAATGCCTGGCATTATTTTACATTGTATTAACTTTGCCGCGAACGGGTTGCGGGGCGTCCTCTTTCGCGGTGTCCCGGCCAAGGGGGGATGCGGGCGCGACGCTACTTTTGAGAGATGGAGGGGGCTACTGAATCAAAGCCTCCAGATCGCCCTCAGTGAGGCCTTCCATCATGGGGGCTTGGTCGTTGAGGGCGGCTTCGACGAGACCGCGTTTTTGGGCCTGGAGTTTGAGGATGCGCTCTTCGACGGTGCCGCGGATGGCGAGGCGGTAGGCGTTGACGACTTTTTGCTGGCCGATGCGGTGGGCGCGGTCGATGGCCTGGGATTCGACGGCGGGATTCCACCAAGGGTCGGCGAGGATGACGTTGTCGGCGGCGGTGAGGTTCAGGCCGTAGCCGCCGGCTTTGAGGCTGATGAGGAAGATGCGGCAGTTCGGGTCTTTCTGGAAGCGGGCTACCTGCTCAGTGCGGTCCTGGCTGCTGCCGTCGAGGTAGGCGTGGTCGAGTTTTTCGGCCTTCAGGTGGTCGCGCATGAGGTGGAGGAACTTCACGAACTGGCTGAAAACGAGGAGCTTGCCGCCGGATTCCATGACGGATTCGATCTGGCCGAGGAGGGCGGGCCATTTGCCGGAGAGGTCGTCCTGACCGAGGCCTTTGAGGGCGTCGGGCGGGACGCCGGTGAGGCGGAGGTCGCAGCAGACCTGGCGGAGGCGCAGGAGGACGGTGAACATGGTCATCTTGGCGCCGTTCTGGCCGGAGCGGCGGCGTGCGGCTTTGATCTCCTCGCGACCTTCTTCGAGGATCTTGCGGTAGAACTCGCTCTGCGCGGCGCTGGGGACGCACCACAGCACCTGCTCGATCTTCTCGGGGAGGTCCTTGAGCACCTGACGTTTGGTGCGGCGGAGGAAGTAGGGCAGCGTGAGTTTTTGGAGGCGCTGGGCGGCGGCGCGGCCTGCGGGGAGATCCAAGCCGGACTGGATGGGGCTTTCGAAACGCTCTTTGAAGGAGGTCTGGTTTCCCAAATAACCCGGGAGGGCGAAGTGGAAGATGGACCACAAATCGCGCACGCCGTTCTCCAAAGGGGTGCCGGTGAGGGCGATGCGGCCGGTGCAATTGAGGCTGCGGAGGGTCTTGGCGGCGTCGGTATCGGGGTTTTTGATGAAGCTGGCTTCATCCAAAAGAATCAAACCAAAGCGGATAGTTTGGTAATGTTTAATATCTCTGATGATCAATTGATAAGAGGTCAATATCACGTCAAAAGCGGTGATGGTGCTGAGGGCTTTTTCGCGGCCTGCGCCTTGGATTTGGAGGACCTTGAGGGTGGGGGCGAAGCGCTCGAACTCGGACTGCCAGTTGCCTAGCAGGGACTTGGGGCAGACCACCATCACCGGGCCGCATTGGTCGCCTTTGCGCTGCTTGAGGAAGAGGGCTACGGCGATGCTCTGGACGGTTTTGCCCAGGCCCATCTCATCGGCCAGGATGCCGCCGCGACCGCGCAGGATGCGGGAGGTCATCCAGCAGACGCCTTCCATTTGGTAAGGGCGGAGAATGCCGGCGAGATCGCCGATCTCGGTTTGGACTTCAGTGCTGGTAACGGTTATTTCGTTAGTAGCGCCCACAGCTTCATCGCCGAAATAGGCGGCGTGGGCTCCGTGGACGCGGGCACCTTCGGGGGTGAGCTCCATGGGGACATCCCGCAGGGATTCCTCCAAATCATCCACAGCGGCGATATCGAGGATGTAACGCTTGCCGTTGGCTCCCTTGACGGAGCTTTGGCCGGAACGGACCAGCCGGAGCACCTCGGCACGGGGCAGGCGGAAGCCGTCGGTGGACTCGTAGGCGAACTCCATGCTGAGCCAGTCGCCACCGCCGCCGCCACCCATCTGGCCGGTGGCTGGGGCGAACTTGGTTTTGGGAGCGATGCGCTGGATGCCGCGAGTGGCGGAGCGCCAGCGCTCGCCTTCGGTCACGGTGGCGAGATTACGCAGTTGCGGGAGTTCGGAGGCGTAGAAGCGGAGGACGTTTTCGCTGCCTTGTAGGCGCAGGACCTGGCCTTCGGGTCGGAATCCGAGGCTCTCCAAGCGGCGTAAAAGGCGGAATTCGGCCTCTATATTTTGTACGTAAAAGACAAATCCATTCGATTCATCCTGAAGTGGGAAGATCGAATGTTTGGCGTCAGAATGAAGGATTGGCCAGCTTTGGGAATTGTAACGAGCAGATAGTTTCGCATCCACCCCCTGAAGGGAGCCGTCGAGCTGGATTTCGAAGGTGCAGGGCACCGGGGCGACGTGGAATTTCTCGAGTCCAACGCCGCGCAGTTCCATCTGGAAGCACTCGCCGAGGGACTCCCCCTGCTCTGCCAGCCAGCGGAGCGGGCGTGTGACGGACGACTTGCTGAGCTCGCCTGCCAGGGTGGCCATGGCGGGGGTGTCGGTCAGGTGGCGGAAGAGAGAGGCGGTCTCCTGGCAGATCCACCAGGGGCCGAGGACGTGCTTTTGGTGAGCGCCTTCCAGTTTGAGGCGGACGGTTTGGGGATCGACGGACTCGACGACGAGCGGCAGGCGGACGCGCTCGGGGGCGACGTGGAGGGGGCGCTCCTGGCCGTTTGGCTTGCCGACGAAGACGCGGGGGTGATCCGCGATGGTTTGCAGGAAGGTGTTCAGGCTTTCGCCTTTGAGGGAGATGGGGAGGCTCTGGGGCTGCTTGATGCCCTGGCTGGCGAGCCAGGCGGCGAACAGGGAGGACTCGCCCTCGCCGCCGGCTTCGTATTTCACGAAGACGCCAAAGGGTTCGCGGATCTGGCCTTGGAGGAGGGGTTCGGGGAGGTAGAGGGCGTAGCGGCCGGGGATCTGGAGCGGGGTGAGGCTGGGCGGAGTTCTGGGTATTGTAGTACCGGCTTTAGCCGGTCCGGGGGCTCCGCTGGCATGCGACGCGCCGCCGCCTCCAGAACCGGCTGATGAGGGACGTAGACCGCCGGAACCGCCTAAAGGCGGAACTACAGAACGTACTGAAGCTCCAGAACTAGGTTTGGCGCCGGATTGTTCGCGGACGTGGGCGAGGGCGACGGCTAGGGCGTGTTCGCACATCATGCCGCTGCGGCGGGCGTGGGGGCAGGTGCAGAGGTTTTCGACATCGGAGGCGGTGCGGATGCGCAGGCCGGTGGTGAATTTCAGTTTTCCTGAGCCTGCGGTGCCACGGATGATGCCGTCAGTGCTGCTGGTGACTACGGCCAAACCTGCATCCACCAGGGAGCGTGCGGACTTCATCACCGCCCATCCGCCGATTTCTCCGAGCCATTTCTCTGTGATTTCCATTTCGTGCTGGCGTGTCCCATGGTTTATCTGCAAAGTCCAGCGCCAAGTAACTATGAGGATTGTCGCCATTTCCAACCAGAAAGGTGGCGTCGGTAAAACGACGACCGCCTTGAACCTCGCCGCGTGCCTCACCCAGCGCGGGGTGCGGGTGTTGCTGGTCGACCTCGACCCGCAGGCGAACGCCACCAGCGGACTGGGACTGGCGCAGGAAGACGGTGGCAGCCTGTATTCCGCCCTCGTGGACGGTACGGACCCACGTCTGGCCATCCGCAGCACGCGCCTGCCGAATCTCTCGATCATCCGCTCGCATCAGGAACTGGCTGGTTGTGAAATCGAGCTGGCCCAGGCTGGCAACCACATGGCCCGGCTGCGTGAGGTGCTGGCCCCGCTGCGTGATTCCGGCCATTTCGACTACGCCATTCTCGATACCCCGCCCTCCCTCGGAGTGCTGATGACGGGTGCGCTGGCGGCGGCGGACGAGCTGATCGTCCCCATCCAGTGCGAGTATTTTGGTCTCGAAGGTCTTTCGAAGATCGTCAATGTGGTGCAGCAGATCCGTGAGTGCGGTGCCAACCCGAACCTGCTGCTGGAAGGCATCGTCATGACGATGTATGACAGCCGTGCCAACCTGGCGAATCAGGTGGTCAATGATGTGCGCAATTACTTTGCCGAGACCTGCTACCAGACGCTGATCCCGCGCACGGTGCGCCTTGGTGAGGCTCCGAGCTTTGGCAAGAGCATCATCGAGTATGAGCCTTCAGGTCGTGGTGCGGTGGCGTACCGGGCTTTGGCCGATGAATTCATGGCCCGTCGTGCGGTGGCGCAAGCTCCTGCCGTGGCGGCGGCTTAACCATGGAGGAGCGGTGGCCAGCGTGACCGCTTCGGCCAGTTAAAAACTGGCGCTCCCAGCCATGAGGGCCATGGCCTTTGCGGCGTGGACGGCGTAAGATCGCCTATGTCTTTGCATTCGCCCCATGAAGGATCTCCGCGCGGCGTGCCGAACGTGAAGGGCATTCGCGGGCGCGGGGCTGCGGGGAATCCGGACCAGCGTTTCGCTGAGCTGCATGTGGACTATGATCCCGGTGAAGCGCCGGAGAAAGTGGCGACGAAGTTCCTGCGCGATCACTCGTCCACCATCATCTCGCGCAACAGCAGCCCGGATCTCCCCTTTGAGGCCAGCTTGAATCCCTACCGTGGCTGCGAGCATGGCTGCGCCTACTGCTACGCGCGGCCGACGCATGAGTATCTCGGCTTTTCTGCGGGGGTGGATTTTGAATCCCGCATCATGGTGAAGGAGAACGCCCCTGCCCTGCTGCGGGCGGAGTTGCTGAAGCCGAGCTACAAGCCGGAGAATCTGTCGCTCAGCGGCATCACCGACCCGTATCAGCCCATTGAGAAAAAGCTGCGCATCACGCGGGGCTGTCTGGAGGTGCTGGCGGAGTGCCGGCATCCGGTGGTGATGATCACGAAGAATCATCTCATCACGCGGGATGTGGATTTGCTGGCAGAGCTGGCGCGGCATTCGGCGACGGCGGTCTATATTTCGATCACGACGCTGGATGCTGAACTGGCGCGAAAGCTGGAGCCGCGTGCGTCATCGCCCAAGATGAGGCTGGAGGCGATTCGGATGCTGCATGAAGCGGGTGTGCCCGTGGGAGTGTCCACCGCGCCGATCATCCCCGGGCTGAACGACTCGGAAATCCCCGCGCTCATTGAAGCCGCGCGTGCTGCGGGGGCGCAGTTCGCGGGATACACGGTGGTGAGGCTGCCGTTTGCGGTGAAGGAGGTGTTTCGTGCGTGGCTGGATCAGCACTTTCCGGGGATGCGGGACAAGATCCTGAGCCGCATCGAGGAGACGCAGGGCAAGACCTTGTCTCATGGTGAATTTGGCAAGCGGCTGAAAGGCGTGGGTGTGTGGTCGGAGCAGATCGCCGCGCTGTTTAAGGTGTCGATCAAGCGAGCGGGCATGCTGCACCGGAGGCCGGAGGTGAGTGCCGGGGCGTTTCGGCGGCCAAGGGATCCGGGCGGGCAGATGGAGTTGTTTTGAGGATCGGCAGAGTACTTTTGAGCTTTAGCTCAATCTGGAGTCTGGAGGGTGGCGATGGATTCCAGAATGAGCTACTGCGAAGCCGCGAAGCGAACCTCATGAGTACTTTGTTTTGCCATTTTTGCCAAGGGCGCGTAATAAGTGTCCAATGCCTGACGTCGCCAAGCCAGCCCATGCACCGGCGAACAGAGCCAATGAGGCTTTCTGTGCGCCGAGTTTAAGCAGTGTTGAGGAGCACTACAAGCTGCTGAGCTGCCTGCTGGATTACATTCCAGACCGCATTTACTTCAAAGACAAAGAGGGGGCGTTTGTGCTGGTGAGCCGGTCCGAGGCGGAGTATCTGGGCGCGTGTGACCCGGCGGAGGTGATCGGTAAAACGGACTTCGATTACTTCGAGCACGCCTTGGCGCAGGCCGCGATGGAGGATGAGCAGGAGCTGATGCGGATGGGCAAATCCATCACCGGCAAAGAGGAGAAAAAGCGGCTGCTGGATGGTCGCACAGGCTGGGCGCTGGTGACGAAGATCCCGCTGCGCGATGCGGATGGCGGCATCATCGGCACCTGTGGTATCTCCAAAGACATCACAGCACTGAAGGAGACTGAGGAGGCCCTGTACAAAGCCAATGCGGCACTGGCCTCGCAGAAGGCGCTGCTGGAGCAGTCGATGGCGGAGCTGCAGCAGACCAAGCTGGAACTGGTGCAGCAACTGGCCCTGCGCGAGCGGGTGGAGGATGAGCTCGTGCGGGCCAAGCGTGAAGCCGAAGAGGCCAGCAGCGGTCTGGGGCCCTTCTTTCAGGTGGCGCTGGACATGCTCTGCATCGCGGGGATGGACGGCTACTTCAAACGGATCAATCCGGCCTTCTGCACCACGCTGGGCTACACGGAGAAAGAGATGCTGGGCCAGCCCTTCCTCGAATTTGTGCATCTTGAGGACCGGCCTAAAACCGTGGCCGCAATGGAGCAACTGGCAGCCGGTCTGAACCTGGTCAATTTCGTCAATCGCTACCATCACAAGGACGGGAGCTTTCTGTGGATCGAGTGGACCGCCGCGCCCAATGCCGGCAAATCGGCGATCTATGCAGCGGCGAGAAACATCACCCAGCGCATTCAGACGGAAGACGAGCTGCGCATGGCGCGTGAAGCGGCCGATGCGGCGAACCAGGCGAAGAGCACCTTCCTCGCGAACATGAGTCATGAGATTCGCACGCCGATGAATGGCGTGCTGGGCATGACCGAGCTGCTGCTGAACACGCGCATGACCGGCGACCAGCGAGGCTACCTGAATCTTGTGAGGCAGTCGGCCGACTCCTTGATGACGGTGCTCAATGACATCCTGGATTTCTCCAAGATCGAAGCGGGCAAGCTGGACCTCGACAAGCATGAGTTTGATCTGCGTGACTCGATCGGGGACACGCTGCAAACACTGGCGATCCGCTCGGCGGAGAAGGAGATTGAGCTGGCCTACCTCGTGAAACCTGACGTGCCCGACTGCCTGATTGGAGACATCTGCCGCCTGCGACAGATCATTCTGAACCTGGTGGGCAACGCCATCAAGTTCACGCCGCGTGGCGAAATCGTGCTGGAACTGCGCGTGGAGAGCCGGACCGAGACCGAGGTGACGCTGCATGTGCAGGTGTCTGACACGGGCATCGGCATCGCCAAAGAGAAGCAGGCGCATGTGTTTGAATCCTTCACGCAGGCGGAGAGCTGCACGACGCGTCGTTTCGGCGGCACCGGGCTCGGTCTGACCATTTCCAGACAGCTCGTCGAGCTCATGCAGGGTCGCATGTGGCTGGAGAGCGAGCCGGGCAAGGGCAGCGTCTTTCACTTCACCGCGCAGTTTGAACTGGGGTGCCAGAAAGCTCACGCCTCGCGGTTGCTGCCGGAAAAGCTGCGCGACTTCCAGGTGCTGGTGGTGGACGACAATGCGACCAACCGTACGATTCTTGAGGAGATGCTCAAGACCTGGGAGCTGCGGCCGATCCTTGCCGCCAGTGGCGCCGAGGCTTTGCAAATCCTGGAACAGGCGCAGACCGAAGGCACGCCCATCCCGCTGATGCTGCTGGACTACATGATGCCCGAGATGGATGGCGCGGAAGTCTGCCGCCAGATCCAGCAGCGTTTCAGCAGCCATGCACCCAAAATTTTGATCCTGTCCTCGGGTGGCAACCTGACCGCCGAAATCGGTGATGAAAACCTGGGGTATGAGCGCTGCCTGACCAAGCCGGTGAAGCATTCGGATCTCTTCGACACGATCAGCCGCGTCATGGGAGATTTGAATGCCGCTGACAAAACTGGCAGCGCCCACGAAATGCCCGGACTGCAGAGCATGGCGCCGATGAAGCTGCTGCTCGCGGAGGACGGCCGGGTGAATCAACTCGTCGCCATCAAGATGCTCGAAGACCGTGGGCATCAGGTCACACTGGCCAGCAATGGCCGTGAGGCATTGACCTTGCTCGCCAGCCAGAGTTTCGATGCGATCCTCATGGACATCCAGATGCCCGAGATGAACGGGTTTGAGGCCACGCTGGCCATTCGCCATGAGGAGGCCGGCACGGAGCGCCATATCCCCATCATCGCCATGACAGCCAATGCGATGAAAGGTGACCGTGAGCAGTGCCTGGCCGCCGGGATGGATGACTACATTGCCAAACCCATTTACTCGACGCAGCTTTACCCCCTGCTGGAAAGATATGCCAGCCTCAGCCAGAATCCCCAGGCTGAGCCCCTGCCCTTCGGAGCTTGCCGTGATGCGCCGGTGTTCGACGCCGACACCTTCAGCGAGAACATTGGCGATGGTCCGCTGATGCTGGAGCTGATCCGGCTGTTTTGTGAGGAGTCACAGCCCATGCTCGGCAACGCCTGTCTGGCGCTGCATGAGCTGGATGCCGAGGCGTTGCATCATGCCTCGCATTCGCTGCAGGGGCTGGTGGGCAATTATGCAGCAACTCCGGCTTTCAACGCGGTGGCCGCCCTCACGCAATGCACGCGGAATGGGAATCTGCTGCAGGCGGGCAAGCTGCTGGCGGTGGTGACGGATGAAATCGCGCGGCTGAGGGAAGCGCTGGTGGAGTTTGGGCGGGAGATTGAGTGAGTGAGCGGGGCTTTGTAAATGCCGTTTTGTACTGGGTGGGGGACCATTTGTCAGCTCAGAGGTCGTGTCCGCAACTGTCGCAGAGTATAAAAAGGCTCGTCTGACTCCGTCATGCGACGGCTGCCAAGTTTCCGCTTCGGCCCAAAGCACTGCCGCTGATCCATGAAGAGGCCCTCGACAAACTCTTGGCTCCCGAGCGCGACGCCATCGCTGAAGTAGCGCACCCGCAAATGCACCAGCTCCGCAGGGCTGAGCTTGCCGCCTTTGGCCAGAACGGCACGTGCGGACTCCGCGCTCACGCCGCGCCGCACCACCTTCTCGTTCTGCGCATCCTTCACTTCGCGCCCCTCCGCATGCAGAAGACAGCGATACGCTGCCGCTGCGCCCGCACATTTCCAGCCATCCACGGGTTTGCCCAATGCCTTGCACAGCCCACGCTGCGCCCTGCGGCTGCCGCCCAGCGCCTCCGCGTAGCCGCACCAGCGGTAGTCTTTTGGATCTTTGACCAACCCAGCGCGCACGGGATTGAGATCGATGTAGGCGGCCATCGTGCGCAACGCTTCGCCCTTGCCCTCCACGATGACACTTTTGAAGCGATCCATCCACAGAGTTCCCCGGCGGCCGCGCCGCTTGTTGAACCAGCGGCTGAAGCGCTCTTTCACTTCTTTGACGAACAGGGACAGATCGCAGAAGCGTTTTTTGAGGGCGTCCACTCGCTGCTCCGCGAGCACCGCCATGCCACGCGCACGGAGATCCTTCAACTCATCCCGTAGCAGGCCTAAATAGGCGCGGCTGTAGAGCGTGCGCAGGTGATCAAACAGCCGCGTCTCGCCGTCAGGCCCCTCAAACCGCTGCAGCCACGTCTGCCGGTGCGGCACCTCCGCCAGCAGATGGAAGTGATTTCCCATGATGCAGTAGGTCGCCACCTTGATGCCGGAGAACTCCGCCATGCGCCAGATCACGCGGCGCAGCGCCTCCTTCTCCACTTCATCAAACATCACCTCCCCACCGCAAGTCCGCGACATCACGTGATAGCAGTAGGACTCCAGCGGCCCCTTCCCCAGAATGCGAAACCGACCACCGGACCAAGAACGCGCGCCAGGATAGAGGCCCGTTTTCGCATTCACGCCGACGAGTTGCTCTTCGAGCGGGAGCGTCTGGGGATCAGCAGACTGAGTCGATTTCATGCGGCCAAGATAGATACAGTTTTTGGCAAAATCAATAACTAAATGCCTGGCATGAATGGCACTCAGTTAAGGCGGGTCATCGTGGATTTTGAGCCCTCTGTAAACCTGCCATAAGGGGTACAACAAAGCGGTGGTTTTTGGGTTGCAGGAGCATGGCTCTTCAAACTTGCTTTCTGCCTCA
>JAIPJY010000055.1 GCA_021733925.1 Prosthecobacter sp.
TGAAGGCCAACGGCCTTCCGTATCATAGCGAAGGGATGCCGAGCCTCGGCGAGGCTTCCCTGGTACTGGCCGACACCCTCCGGGCAGCAAACCCAGCGCGCCCTTCGCACGCCGCGTCCGCCAGCAGCGCCTGCCCGCCTTTCCGCCGCACGCAGGCAGTGCTCCCCCAAGCCCCCATGTCTGCTCTCGATGCCTCCACCCACTTCATGGGGGATCACTCGATCGCACAAATCTCGTCAGTCGGCTGAATGACAGACCCGTTTTCAATCCAGTGTGGTATGAGTCCTGTCTCAGGCACCAGGATTCAAACCATGCGGGCTGTGTGATCCAGCCTGGACATGGCCTGATCAGCCGCCATCCGTGCGGATATGGTCGGCGATGATGCGATCCAGTTCGCGAACGCCAAATGGTTTGTTCAGATAGGCTGTCGCTCCTGCGGCCAGACACTTTTCTTTGTCTGAGGCACTCGCATGCCCCGAAAGGCTGACGATGGCAATGTCACGTGTTTTAGGATCTGTGGAAGCACGAATCTGCCGGATGGCGTTCAAGCCATCCACGACTGGCATGCGAACGTCCATCAGGATGAGATCGGGCTGCATCGTACAGGCCTGTTGAATGGCTTCACTGCCATCCCGGGCGGTGATGACCTGGAAGCCAACGCTTTCAAGATAGTTGCGCGTGACGGCGATGAGTGCGGGCTGATCATCGGCAATCAGAATGGTGGGCTGGCGGGAAGAGGCTGGAGGCGGAACTTCGCTGCTGACCGAAGACTCAGGCAGGCCCTGTTCCTGAACTGGCACCGCAGCCAATGACAGGCTCAGTGGCAGACGAATGGTCATGCCGACCTCCTGCCCAGCTGCTTCGCTCACCGCAAAGGTGCCGCCGTGGAGTTGCACCAATTGCTGCAGCAAGGCCAGGCCGATAGGTTTGACTTTTCTCAGCCGGTTGAGGAGATGCGCCGGCTCAGAGGGTGGCTGACCTGCACCGCCCAAAGTCTGGAGTTGCAGGCCGCCGCCGTCATGGATGATGCGGAGCCGCACCTGACCTCCTGTGTGCATGGATAAAGCAGCGGCCGAGAGCAGTTCCGAGATGATCTGCTGCAGCCGGCGTGCATCGGCAAGGACTGCGAGGTCGGGCGGCTGCACCTCCGTGACAATCTGAATGGATCGTGACTTCCCAAGCCCTGCCACCGCGGCCATGCTGCCGGCGCACATCTCACTCACCCTGCATGGGGTCTGCGACAGCGGTGATGCCCCAGCTTCGATCCTGCCGAGATCCACCACGTCAGTGATAAGCTGGAGCAACTGCTGCGCGCTGTCCTGAATGGCTGTGACAGCCTTTTTCTGCGCGCTTGCCAAAGGCCCGTAAACACCCTCCTGCAGCGTTTCCGCTTGAGCGATAATGTTCGCGAGCGGATTGCGCAGCTCATGTCCCATGCTGCCAAGGAATTCATTTTTCTCCGCAATCGCCCCCTCCGTAACAGAGAAATTCGACCGCATCGAGTCATGCTGCCGAGGTTTAGGCGAGTCTAAATCATTATTCATTATCATGCTTCCACGCTACACGTGTCAGATTTGCTGTATGTTACCGCTGATTCCAGTCATAATCAGAAACTAAAGAGCATTCATGCAGCAGGCAAATTGCCATTCCAATCGTTCAGGAAAATCCGGGGTGATCCTGCTAGTGGAGGATCATGACCTCTATCGTGAGGTGGTGCGTGCCGCTCTGGGCAAATATCTGCCCGATTTTGAAATGTTGGAGGCGGACTGCGTGGCCGCCGCACTCCCTGTACTGCATTCACGCCATATTGATGTGATGGTCGTTGACATGACTCTGCCGGACGGATCTGCCATTGATCTGGTGGAGCAAAGCGGGCATTTCATCCACCAAGGGGTCAAAGTCATCGTGCTGAGCAGCCATTCCAGCGCCGACATGCTGCCGGTTTTGAGCCGGGGTGATGTGCATGGCTACGTCTCGAAGGAGCAGGGGCTCAAGTTACTGGCAGAGACGATCACGGCCATCTGTGGCACCGAAGTCCCCGCGCCCAAGGCTTTGGAGGAAATGACACTGGAAAAGGCATTGTGAATGCTTGAACTCTCTACTGCATGATCATTCCTACCATGACGAAGGCCGCCGCCACCGATGACCTGGACATTGAGGTGCAGGGGGACTGGTTTCGCAGTGTTTTTGACTGCCTCAATGATGCGGTTTTTATCCACGATGTCGTCACTGGAGCCATTCTGGAAGTCAACCAGCGTGCCTGTGAAATGTATGGCTGCGATGCTGATGAAATGCGGCGGCTCTCCATAGCGGAGCTTAGCGTGAACACTCCGCCTTACACGCTGGATGAGTCGCTGTTCTGGATGCGAAAGGCCATGGATGAAGGCCCGCAGATGTTCGAATGGCAGGCCCGCGCACGATCTGGACGTGTGTTCTGGGTGGAGGTGAGCATGCGCAAGGCTGAGATCCTCGGGGAAGACAGGCTGATCGTCACGGTGCGTGACATTTCCAAGCGGAAGCATTCCGAGAGTGAACTGCGGCAGAGCGAGGAACGGTTTCGAACCGTGCTCGGCAACTCCAAGGACCCGGTGTACTGTCTCAGCCTGCCCACGCTGACCTATGATTACATCAGTCCAGCGGTGGAGCAGGTGCTGGGTTTCAGCATTGAAGAATGCATCGCGGGAGGACTTCGTTTCATGTTTTCGCGGATTCATCCCGAGGATTATCAGTCGAAGCGCGAGCGGCTGGAAAAATTGATGACTCGCGATTTGAACGGGGATTTTCAACCCGTCCTGGAATATCGGTTCAAGCACAAGAACGAAGCTTACCGCTGGATCAGTGACAACCGATCCGTCGTCAGAGACAGTGAAGGCAAACCGGTGGCGATCATCGGCAACCTGCGTGATTTCACAACGCGACGCGAACAGGAGGAGGCACTGCAGCAGCAGGCGCATGCGACACTGCTGTACCATTTGGAAAACACCTCGCTGGCGCTGGTGGAGTGTGACACAAACGGCCGCATCTGCCGGTGGTCCCCCCAGGCGGAAAAAATCTTCGGCTGGACCGAGGCCGCCGTCATGGGGAACGATCACAGTAACTGGAACTTCGTGCATCCTGAGGATTTGCCACGGGTAAAGGCGACGCTGGGCCGGCTGCTGGACCGGTCGGAATCCCGCAACACCTGCATCAACCGCAATTTCACCAGTGATGGGCGGGTGATTGTATGTGAGTGGCACAATTCCGCCTTGTTGAACGAAGAGGGAGAACTGCAGTCGATACTCTCCCTGGCCTCGGACATCACAGTGGAGAAGAAAATGGAGGAAGCGTTGCGGGCGATGGCCGAGGGCGTGGATGCACGCAGCGGCGAGACTTTTTTCCAGTCGCTCTGCCTGCAGATGGCCCGAACCGTTGAGGCCAAATACGCCACCGTGGCGATGCTCCTGCCGGAGCGCGACCGGATGGTGCGGACACTGGGTTTCTGCGCTGACGGCAAGGTGCTGCCGAACAAGACCTGCTCCCTGATCGGCACGCCCTGTTACAACGTGACCAGTGGCGAGGTCTGTTATTATGACAGCAATGTGCGGCAGCACTTCCCAGATGACCAAATCCTGCAGGAGCTGGGTGCGAACAGCTACATGGGCATGCCGCTCCACGCCACCGACGGGCGGGTGATCGGCATGATTGCGGTGTTCAGCGAAAATACGCTGGACCACCGGGAGCGCTTGCAGGCCATGTTCCAGCTCTTTGCGGTGCGTGCGGCGGCGGAGATGGAACGCCACCAGGCAGAGCTGGCCCTGCGGCAGAGTGAAGAGCGCTATGCGCTGGCCGCCACGGGTTCCACCGGAGGTGTCTGGGACTGGGACATCCGCACCGGTGGTGTATACTATTCCGCACGTTTCCGTGAACTGCTCGGTTACAACCACGAGGAATTTCCCAGTCTGTTTTTTGCCTGGGAGCAGAAAATGCACCCGGTGGATCTGCAGCTGGTACGTGCGGCACTCGAGAGCCATCTGGAGCAACGCAGTGAATTTTGCATCGAATACCGCATTCAGGTGAAGTCGGGCGGATATCGCTGGTTTGAGGCGCGCGGCCAGGCCTTGTGGGACAAACACGGCGAGCCCTACCGCATGGCGGGGTCTGCACTGGACATTCACGAACGCAAGCTGGACGAGCAACGCCTGCTGCGTCTGAACCGGCTGCATGCGATGTCCAGCAGCATCAACGAGGCGATCGTCCGCATCCGCGAGCCGCAGCTGCTCTACGAAGCGGCGGTAAGCATCGCGGTGGAGAAGGGCAACATGAAGATGGCCTGGATAGCCTTCTTCGATGAAGCGACGCAAAGCTTGAAGCCGACCGCCTTCGCCGGTGTTTATCAGAACTATCTGGACGGGCTGACGCTGATCACCGGCGGTGATCACCCCTCGGGACGTGGCCCGGCGGGACGCGCCTTTAGAAGCGGCACGCATGAGATCTCCAATGACATCGAGAAGGATGATACGTTCTATTATCGAGAGCGTGCCCTGGAGCGTGGCTTTCGTTCCTGCGCCGCCTTCCCTCTGAAGCCAGGCAACATTCCTGTGGGTGTGCTGCTGATCTATGCTGACGAGCGCGACTGCTTCCAGGAGGAGGAAATCCGCGTGCTCACCGCCCTGGCCAATGACCTGTCGTTCGCCATGGAAACGGTGGAGCGGGAGAAGGAACGCCAGCGGGCCATCGACGCACTGCGCGAAAATGAACGCATGATTTCGACGCTGATGGGCAACCTTCCCGGCGCCGCCTACCGTTCTCTCATCGATGAAAAATGGACGCTGGAATTTATCAGTGAAGGCTGTTTGGAGCTCACAGGTTACGAGGCGGAAGTGTTCGCCGGCAACGGCGAGGTCTTCTTCGGTGATCTGATTCATCCGGAGGATCGGGAACATGTACGTCAGTCGGTGGCGGAGGCCGTCACAGCCGGGAAACGCTTTGAGATGAGCTACCGCATCCGCACAGCGGAAGGCGCGGTGAAGTGGATCTGGGAACGCGGTCAGGGAATTCCATCCGAAGACGGCGTGATGCGGCACATCGAAGGCTTCATGACCGATGTGACAGAAAAGCGCCGCATGGAATCACAGTCTCTGCGCAATCAGCGTCTGGAAAGCATCGGCACACTCGCCGGCGGTGTGGCGCATGACTTGAACAATGTGCTCACCCCTATTCTGATGTCGCTCACAATTCTGCGCATGAAACTGCAGCAGCCGCGCGACGTCGATCTGCTGAACGCCATGGAGAACAGCGCGAACCGCGGCGCGGAAATGGTGAAGCAGATCCTCAGTTTTGCGCGTGGTGTCGAGGGCCGCAGCATGCGCCTGCGCCCGCAGGATGTGCTCCAGGAAATCGAGCAGCTCATCCATGAGACCTTCCCCAAGTTCATCAAATGCCGCATCTCCTGCTCCGAAGATACGTGGAACGTGGAGGGTGACCCCACTCAGCTGCACCAGGTGCTGCTCAATCTGTGCGTCAATGCCCGCGACGCCATGCCCGAGGGAGGCGAACTGGACATCACGATGAGCAATGTGGTCGTGGATGAGCAGTTTGCCAGCATGCACCCCGACGCCAATACGGGACCACATGTGGTGTTTGAAGTGAGGGACACCGGCACGGGTATTCCGCTCGACGTGCGGGATCGCATTTTTGACCCATTCTTCACCACCAAGGAAATGGGCAAAGGCACCGGACTTGGACTCGCCACCACCCTGGGCATCGTCAAATCACACCACGGATTCATCGATCTCACGAGCCGGATGGGCAAGGGGACGGTGTTTCGCATTTATTTGCCGGCCAAAACGGACGTTGAACACCGGGAGATTCAAGTCGTCGAATCCAAGCGCTGCCTTGGCAAGGGGGAGCTGATCCTCGTCGTCGATGATGAATCAGCCATTCTGACCGCCACCAAGCACACCTTGGAAGCCTTTGGCTACCGGGTGATCGCCGCCTGCGACGGCACTGATGCCATCGCAACCTTCCTGAAAAATTCTGAAAAGCCGGCCGCGCTCATCACGGACATGATGATGCCCAACATGGACGGACCGACGCTCATTCAGGCGCTGCTCAAAATTCATCCTGACCTGCCAATCATTGGCGCGAGTGGGCTCAGCCATCAAATGCAGGCACAGGTCAACAGCCTGGGAGTGAAGCATTTCCTGCGCAAACCTTACAACGCCGACGCCTTGCTGGAAGCGCTCGGTGACGTGCTGCAACTGGCACGGCAGGCAGCCTGACTTGTGCGGTGCTCAATGCTCGTTCAACGCTTGGTGCAGGGCCCGTAGAATGGTTTCGGCAGTGTAGGGCTTGGGCAGAAACTGCCGCACCCCTGCACCGGCGGCCTTCGCAATGCCACTGTTGGAATTGATGCCGCTGGCGGCAATGATGCAGATCTGGGGGTTCATTTTCATCAACACCTGAATCGTGGTGGAGCCGTCCATGACCGGCATCCGCATGTCGGTCAAAACCAGGGCGATGTCCTGTTGATGTTTGGAGTAGAGAGTGACCGCTTCCACTCCATCCGCAGCCAGCAGCACGCGGTAACCGTACGCTTCCAGTGTCTGGCGCGTGATTTCCCGCACGGCCGCCTCATCATCGACGAGAAGAACGAGTTCTTGATTGCCGCGCGGCAGCACCTGCTCTTCGACAACCGGCGGCTCCAAGACCTGAGTCGGCTGTGCTGGAAGATACACATGGAAGCTGGAGCCATGTCCCAGCTCACTGTAAACACGGATGAAGCCACCATGGCTTTTCATGATGGCCAGCGCCGTGGACAGCCCGAGTCCGGTCCCCTTGCCCATTTCCTTGGTGGTAAAAAAGGGGTCGAAGATTTTTGGAAGCATTTCCGACGCAATCCCCATCCCATCGTCTTCGACGCTGATCAGGATGTGCGGCCCTTCACGCGCCTCGATGTTCATGGCGGCGTATTGCGCATCGATCAGGATGTGTGCCGCGCTGATCGTGAGCGTGCCTCCGGCAGGCATCGCATCCCGCGCATTGACGCACAGATTGAGCAGCACCTGATGAATCTGCGTCGGGTCCCCTGAAACGACATCGATGTCACGCAGCTCATCCTGCAGCCGGAGATGGATGTTTTTTGGAAAGGTGTCACCGACGATGCGCGCCAGATCCTGCAGCAGGCGGCTGATCTTCAAGGGGGTCTTCTGACCTTCCATGCCCCTGGCAAAAGACAGCACCTGGTTGAGCATGTCGGCTCCACGACGCGCACTGGAGGCGATCATCCCCAGTGTCTCCCTGCAAACCTCATCCTTGATGCGCAGATTCAGCAGATCCACCGACATCATGATCGGAGTGAGAACGTTGTTGAGATCATGGGCGATTCCACCCGCCAGTGTGCCGATGCTTTCCATGCGCTGGGAACGGAGAATCTGATCTTCCAGCCGTTTTTGTTCCGTGATGTTCGTGTTGATGGCCAGTACGCATTTGGGCCTGCCTTCGCCATCGCGAACCAATGTCCAGCGCCCCTCCACAGTCACCATTTCACCCGTCTTGGTCACCTGCTGAATTTCTCCTGCCCATTCACCATCGGTCAGCACATTGCCGTTTTTTTCTATAAACTGTGCATCATCGGCATAGAGCAGTTCGGACACCTTGCGCCCCTTCGCTTCTTCGGCGGTCCATCCATAGAGAGTTTCGGCGCTTTTGTTCCAGTAGGTGATGTGGTGGTCGAGATCACGCACCAGAATCGCATCGTTTGCCTTGTCGAGCAGTGACGCCTGCTGGCGTAGCATGTCCTCGGCCTCTCTGCGTTCCCATTGAGCGAGCACCAGGGAGATGAAGTTGGCCATGGAAGTCGCAAAGCTTTTCTCCTCTGGCAGCCAGGGCCGCACCGGGCCGACATGCTCCTGACAAAGCACTCCGGCCAGCACCCCGCCCACATGCAGCGGGGCATCCAGCATGGAGGTGATGCCCAGCGGTGAGAGGTAGTTTTCTGTGAACTCGCAAGTGCGCGGGTCAAGCCGCGCATCATCCGCTGCAATGGTGTCATTTTGCGCCATGGCACGGAAATAGGCCGGGTAATCTTCACCATGAAGCTCAAGGCCGGAAGAGTGGCGCCGCGCGCCAGCCTCAAACAGCATCTGGCAGATGATGCTGCTGCGGTTTTGATCGTACCGCCAGATGCTGACACGCTCCACGTCCATGGCGTGGGCGATTTCTTCAGTGATCAGACGAAATGCCGACTCGAGATGGACGGCCTGCATCACGCCTCCACGTATCATCCGGGCCAGAGCGACATGCTGCCTTTCGTAACGCAGATTGCTCTTCCACAGCCGGTCTGCGGCCTCTTTGCGTGCGGTGACATCGCGCTGGACTGCCACAAAGTGTGTCGCCTGGCCGTTGAGGTCGGCGATCGGCACGACATCAATCTCAACACTGAAGGCAGAGCCGTCTTTCTTGTAGTTGATCAGCTCCTCCTTGCATGGCAGCCCTTGGGCGAGGGCCGCGTGCATCCGGCCCAGTGCAAACTGGTCGGTTGCCGGCCCTTGCAGGAAGCGTGGGCTGCTCCCCAGTGCTTCTTCCCGGGAGTAGCCGGTCTGCCTGGTGAATGCGTCGTTCACAAAAACAATGCGCGGGCCGGGTTCATCCAAGGGTTCAGGCTCTGTGATGAGCACAATGTCATTGAGATGAGCCACACAGGCTTCCAGCAGTCGCAGCTGTTCCTGGTTGTGGCGTGACTTTGTGATGTCTTTGCAGAGCACCACCATGCTCAGAGCCACCCCGGATTCATCCCGAATGGCGGACACGCTGTTTTCCACCCAGGCCACCTTGCCATTTTTGCAGAGATAGCGTTTCTCAACGATGAAGTCGTTGATCTCTCCATCCATCAACCTCTGGTTCAGGTCCTGCTTGCGTGCCACATCGTCCGGATGCGTGACGGCGGCAAAGGATCTGCCGATCATTTCATTTTCTGCATAGCCGATGATATGACAGTAGTGCTTGTTGATGTGGAGGATGACTCCACTCATGTCCGTGATCGCAAAGCCTACGCTGGCATTCGTGAAGGCATGGCGGAAGCGCAGTTCACTGGCTTTAATCGCGTCCTCGGCCAGTTTGCGTTCCGTGATGTCATGTGCCGTGCCAACCATCCGCAATGGCTGGCCGGTTCGCTCATCAAGAAATATCTGGGCGTCTTCGTGGATGTGCCGCACTTCGCCGTTTGGCAGAATAATCCGGTGGTCGATCGAGTAGCGGCCATGGGTGCGGATGGCCTCGCTGACTGCCAGGCGGATCATTGCGCGGTCGTCAGGATGAACCGCATCAAAGAATTTCTCATTCGTGGTTTCGATGCCTCCCACTTCATGACCAAAGATGCGGAAAACCTCGTCAGACCAGCGCAAGGCGTTGTTTCCAGACTCCTCCAGGACCGTCAAATCAAGCTCCCAGCTGCCGAAATGTGAAATGCGCTGGGCCGCCGCCATGGTGGCCTCACTTTGCCGCAGGCGTTCCTCCACTTTTTTCCTCTCGGAAATATCACGGGCCACACTGAGCATCGAAATCACCCGGCCCTCGGAATCACGCAGGGGAACCGAATGCATTTCAATCCAGGACAGCGTGCCTTTGAGGCCAATAACGCGGAAAATCTGATGCCCCGGTTCGCCCCCAATGACCTGGCAATGATGCTGCTGAAGTTTTTCCCGGTCATCCGGATGCACCAGATCAACAATCTGTCCCCCCTTGACCTCAGCCAGTGACCCAGCTTCGATGATTTTCAGGCCCGCAGAGTTCATTTCCTGAAGCCTCCCATCGCAATCGACGATTTTCACGCACTCGGGTTCGAGATCAACAATGGCCCGCCCTTGCGCTTCCCGGTGGCGCAGCTCCAGCTCCGCCAGCCTGCGAGAGGTGATGTCGATGCAGGTGATGAGCGCACCTGCGCTGCCATCCACCGGCAGCGGAATGATCGTGATTTCGATCCAGCACCTTGCATTGGAGTCTGACAGGCAAGATTCGATCCGGGCACCCGCCGATTGCTGATTCAACACCTCCTTCAGAGCTTGAGCCCATCTTGCCGCCCCTTCAAAACGGGGTTCGCACTCCATGGCAAAGAAATCAAAACAGCTGCCCTTGCTCTCCGGCAGACGCAGATCCTGGCCAAAAACCTCCGCAAAGCGAACCCGCCCGCCACTCACCGCATGAATGATTCCATGGTTGTCCACCATAATGACGAGGCTGCCGGCGAGGAGTTGCTCCTGCACATTCAGCGCCAAATCTGACAACTCAGACTTCATGATTGTAGGGCACCCAAACCCGCCACCTCCATAGGGTATGATTTCGCTCTCACCACTGGGCAGATAATACGTGGGCATTTCTTACGCCAGAGAGGTCTATGCGCAAAGAAAGACATGTTGGGAACACAACGGCCAGGAGGAGTGCAACCTTGGAAGCGATTTGCCTTTGTAAGCAACACAAAGGCAATAAAATAAGGAGGTAACCATGCTGTTCCTTCGGTCATCGACGGGTGCGGTCAAGATACTGTACGCGCCAAATAATTCAGGACCGACATTTTGAAAAAAAAATCCATGCCTACTATGCAGGCTGGAGGAATTTACCAGCTTCTTTATTTGCAGGTCCCGGCTGCCTCTATTTTCGCCCAATGCAACCCCGTTTCACTGTGACTGGCCTCTCGTGCATGGCCAAAAGTACCCCGCTTTGCAAAGGAGGACGATTTCTTCGTGTGGATATCGGGAAATCCGCAGCGCCGTTTCGATGCGGGCCTCCCTGAGCCGCCCGTCTTCTTACAGCCTCGCCGGCTGCAGCAGGGCCTGGCCCACGATGTTGAGCAGCTCGACCATTCCGAAGGGCTTTGGTAGAAAATTTTCGCCGGCCTTCAGCTCCTTCGCGTTGCTCAGCGTGGTTGGAGAGTAGCCACAGGTGAAAATGACCGGGAGCGTGGGGTCTTCGGCGGCAAGAGCTTTTTCCAGATCGAAACCGCTGACACCACCGGGCAGCTTGACGTCAATGAGCGCGAGTTTGATGACTGACGACTTCTCACGCCAGATGGCCCAGGCTTCATTGGCATCTGCCGCAGTCAGCACCTTGTGCCCCTGGCTGGTGAGCACATATTCCATCACCTGCCGCACGGAATCCTCATCATCAACGATCAGAATGGTTGATGCCTCGTCCGCAGTGTTGTTGCTCAGGAGTTTTTTCTCCGGCGTGGCGGGTGTGGGCGCGGTTCCGCTGGCGACTGGCAGGTAAATGGAGAACTCCGTGCCGACTTCCAAGACACTCCTGCCGTCGATCCAGCCACCTTGCATGCGCACCAACCCCTGCACCAGAAACAAAGCGATGTCCGCACCACCTGGTTGATCCGAAGAAAGCTTGGATGAGTCAAACAGACCTGCCAGCTCGGCGGGGCTCAACCCCTTGCCGGTGTCAGCAATCGTCATGACAACATATTCTCCAGGTTTTGCCTCCGCATGCAGCTGGCAGGCTGCCGCAGCGTCCGGTATGAGCATGGGTCTGGTTTGAATCATTAATCTGCCTCCCGTCGGCATGGATTCACGTGCATGGATGAGGAGATTAAAAAGGATCTGCTCCAAGGCGGCCTGATCTGCCATGACACTAGGCAGATCCGGGTTATGGCTGATCTGGATGGCGATCTGCTCTCCCATCGCTTTCTGCAGCATTGCGGCCTGGCCATCAATGATCTGAGCGAGATGCAGAGGAGTCGGCTGAAGATATTCGCGCCTGTTGAATGACACAAACTGTGAGGTGACGCCCGCCGCACGCTGCGTGGCGAGGATGAGTTCTCTTAAAGCAGAGGTCGGCAGCACACTTGAGCCCGTGCCATTCTGGTTGAGCTGCGCAACTTCAAGATTGCCTTGAATCACGGTCAGGTAGTTGTTAAAAAAGTGCGCCATCGCATCGGCGAAACGTCCCACGGTTTCCAGTCGCTGGTTCCGGCACAACTGGTCCTCCAACTGCTTGCGGTGGTCCTGCTCAAGCCGGAGCCGGTTGCTGACGTCTTCGAATCGGGAGGTCACCTCGAGCAGCTGAGCATTCAGGCTGAGATTGCGATGTGAGGTTTGATTCTCAGCACCGTGCTTGACCGTGAGGGTGCGAATGAGCTGGGTGATCTCAAAGGGAACCAGCCTGAACTTGAAGACTAGAAGATGCGGATTGGACCCCAGGTCGATCGGGATCTGTTCGAATGATTCCAGCTGGGAAACAGCATGCAGCACGATGTGCAAGTCGCGCTGGGACTGCCACAAGCGATTGATGATATACCGATAATCTTTCCCGTAAAAAAGGCGACCATCCATAATTACCAAGGAGAATGGTTTGTGCCCTTGCGCCGCAGCTTCCACCAACCCCAAGGCTTCCTTCTCATTGGCAGTGCAGACAACGTCGGGGGCGGAAGCTGCAGCTCTAGCTTTGTTGCTGCCATGCTCAATACCCAGCGAAGCAGAGGAACTGCCACTATGGCTCATGTTCTGTAGTGCGTGGGAAATATGCAGATCCTCATTCAAGGAACGCTCTTCGGTCACAATCAGAATTCGACTGCAGGCACTAAGGTTGTGCTGAATGGTATTTAGATACATGTGCCGAATATTAGCCTCAAATTGTTATAATATTAATAAAAATAGATTTATTTTAACAAAAAGTTAGACCAGCCAGAGATTTCTGTGAAATGGCGTTACGATGTCAATTTAGGTTGCACCTAAATAATGAATCAACATTTAGGTACTAAGCACGGCGGAATATGGTTCTTCTAAATGCAGCGACATAATAATTTAAATTATTTAGCCCCACACATGCATCCAACCGCCCTTGAAATGGAAAAAAACTCAGCCGCAATGCTGCTACAGGCGCTGAGCAGTCTGTTAAAAGAAGAAGATGCTCAGAGAGTCGATCTTGCGCATTTGCTGCACAAAGACATGGCCGGCGGCTTGGTGGCCTGCGCCTCGCTGGGTGAAATGATGCGGCACGAACTTGCCAACGGTTGCGACACGGCGAGCGTCGGCAAATTGCTGAGCAGCCTGGATTCGACTCTGCGGCAAACGCTGCAACTGGTCCGCGACATGACGGAAAAGCAGTTTCCGCCCGTTTTGAAAGCCTTCGGACTGCATGTGGCGCTGCAGCAGCTGGTGCGCAATGTTGGCGAAAATTTTGCAGGCTCACTGGTGCTGCACATCAGCGGTGATGAGCCGTCATTCGATCTCACCAGCCGGCTCAATCTGTTTCGCATCATGCAGGCACTGCTGAAACATTGCGTGCGATTTGCCAACACTTCATGGGTCGAGGTGACCTGCCGGGCGTCTGCTGAGAAGCTGGAAATCACCATTGATCACGATGGCGGTGACAGCATCTGGAAGGAGACGGGGGCCGGATCAGAAATGGCCGTCATCGAAGCCAGATGTGCTCTGCTGGGATCCCGCATGCAGGTCATGGGGGCCGGTCCCGGCGGCAGTTCACGCCTTTGCCTGATGGCGCTGCCATCAGCCCCGCAGTCCGCAGCATAAACCTCTATCCGGTATTGAACACTCTCATGCAATCTCCACCACCCTTCCGCATTCTAGTTGTCGATGATCATGCGCTGGTACGTGAGGCCTTCACCAGCATGCTGAAAGGGGAGTTTCCTCAGGCCACCGTGGTCTCCACGGGCACCTGTGCGGAGGCGATGGTTGAAGCCCGCCTGCACAATTATGAAATCGCCTTGGTGGATATTGAGCTGGGGGACCGGTCGGGCATGGAACTGACCACGGAACTGCGCACACTGCCCACCCCGCCCAGAATCATCGCTGTTTCGATGCATCAGGAGGAAACTTTTGTCTCACGTACCATGCAACTCGGAGCGCGCTCCTATGTGACCAAGGACGCCCCTCCGCATGAGCTGTTTGATGCGATTCGCTGCACCTTGGAGGGACGCAGCTACATTTCCAGAGAGCTTGCGCAAAACTTCGCCGACCGGTCCATCCGCAAAGGCTCCTCCGGGCAGGTGCATGAGAAACTTTCCAACCGTGAGCTGGAAGTCCTCATGCAGCTGGCACGGGGCAAAAGCCTCAAACAGGTGGCGCTGGATCTCTCTCTCAGCCCGCGAACCGTCGCCGTGCACAAGCACAACCTGTGTCGCAAGACCGGGCTCAAAGGAACTGTCGAAATTCTCCGCTACTGCCAGTCCAACGGACTGGCTTAACTCCACCCATACCAACCATGAAAAATCGAGTCGTCCATTTCATTCTCTCCCTGGGTTTGACCTCAGCAGCGGTGCAGGCATCCGAAACGTTCTCCGTGGTGCCTGATTCCGCCCAGGCGCTGGGCATCGTGGGCGGCAGGTATGCCAATCTGAGCGACGCTTCAGCCGTGCGGGTCGCACCGGCCAACATCTTGAAGATCGAAAAAAGCGAACTGCTGATCAACACGGCTCTTTGGCATGGTGACATTTACTTCACGCAAAATGGCGGGCAAGGGGTGCCGATGAACCGTCCGTGGGTGTTTCCCGCGAGCATGTACTTTGTGCAGCCAGTCATTCCAGGCAGGTTGTCTTTCGGCCTCGGTGTCAGCACCCCCTATGGCATGGCCGCCTCCTATCCCAAAGGCATGGGCGGTGCCCTGCGCTATGCACTGCCCTATGAGGCGACTTTGCTGACGGTGGACATCACCCCGGCGGTGGCGGTGAAGATCACCGATGATCTCAGCTTTGCCGTCGGACTCGACATCTTGTACGCCGACCTGACGCTGAAGCAGTTCTACTCCTGGAACAATATCATTCCCGGTTCGCCAGAAGGAGACATCAAGATACGCGGCCAAGGCTGGGGCATGGGCGCTTATGCCGGCATCAACTGGACCTTTGCCAAAAGACATCGTTTCGCAGTAATCGGACGGCTGCCAGTGAAGGTCAATCTCAGCGGTGATTTCAAAGCCTCCAACATTCCGCCAGCACTGGCGGGCACCTTCAGCCAGTCCAGCAGCTTTCAGTCCGACACAACCTTTCCGGGCTCCATCTCCGTCGGCTATGGGTTTGATGTGACGGACCGCTTCACTGTGGGTTTTGACTTCAAATGGGCCCAGAACTCATCCCATGATGATCTTCCCATCCTGATCGGCAACAACCAGCCTCTGCTGGGGGGCTCGACCGGCAGCGTCTTTGGCTGGAGAAACTCCATCGATCTCGGGACCGGGATGTCGTATCAGCTGAATGAAAACTGGGCGCTGCGAGGTGGCTATCTCTTTTCAGAAAACTCCCAGCCGCAGAACAGCTACACTCCACTGGTCCCTGGCAATGACAGGCACGTCTTCAGCCTGGGTGTTGGCTGGCGGGGCAAAACGCGGGGGGTGGATCTCACTTATGCCTACGTTTACTACCCCACTCGCGTGATCAGCGGGGCCGCCTCCACTCCTGCCAACCAGTACGATGGGAGCTACACCCATCAATGGCACGTGCTGTCTCTGAGTGTCACGCAGCGGTTTTAATTCAAAAAAATGACAGTATGCATATTTACCTCGCATGTCTCCACCACCACTGTGGTGCCATGCCAGAACGCGCGGCGATCTTTTTCAACAAGGCTTGTGTTGTCATCAAGGCGCTAACCGCTTTAGCAGAGGATTCGTAACATGGAGAACAACGACAACGCACTGCCCAATCTCGCTTCCTCAGGGGAGCGGCTCAGTTTCATCATCTGCCGCAACAGCCAGGGCGCTGAAGTGCGCGGCACGTTGCACCGGCTCACACGCTATCTAGGCGTGTTCGAGGTTTATAATCCCTACAGCATCGTACAGCTCTCTGAAGTTCTGAATGACTTCAGGATCATGATGAACGACCGCGTGGTCTACACCGGCCGGGCCACGATCGCCAATTTGGTGAACACCGGCATCATGCTCATCTGCGAGGCATCGCTGTCGGATGAAGGCTGGATCGACATCGACATCCTGTCCCCCTCGCAGAATAAAGGCCGCCTGCTGACCGAGTTCGCCGAGTTCCTGCGGGAGACGGAAAAAAGCTATCGCGTCATGCCCGATTTCAAAATTGTGGTGGCGGACATGCACACCATGCTTTCCGACCTTCGCCGCTGGATGGAGCAGGTGGAGCTGGGCGTGCGCTCGCTGCCTACGGGAGATCGCATTCAGGCGGAGCGTGAAGTCCTCCTGCAAATGGAAGAGCCCATCGTTCCCACCGTGTATCCATTGATGAAACGGTTTGAGGAATCAGCCGCCATCATACCGCTGGAGCAGCAGCCGGTGCACCGCAGCTACATCAAGCGCCAGTTGCACCCGCTGGTGCTCTGCGCCCCGTTTGTTTACCGAACCTATCACAAGCCGCTGGGCTATGCCGGTGACTATGAAATGGTCAGCATGATGCTGCGTGATCCATACGAAGGCAGCTCGATCTTTGCGAAGCTGCTCAACAAGCTTTATCTGGACATCCCGCCGGTCATTGCCCACCGCAACCGCATCGTTTACCTCGTCGAACAGCTCAAGGCTGAGACGACGCGTGCGTCCTCCGCAAACCGTGTCGCCCGCATCTACAACCTGGGTTGCGGCCCGGCGCAGGAGATTCAAAACTTCCTCACCCATGAGCCCATCTCCGACTCGGCTGACTTGCTGCTGCTTGACTTCAATGATGAGACCATCATGCACACGACGCGGTCCCTGGAAGAACTGCGCAACCGACATCGTCGCCGCACCGGCCTGCGCTTTGAGAAAAAATCTGTGCATCAAGTTTTGAAAGAGTCCGGACGTGCGGCCGCCCAGGCCGGCACCTACGACATGGTCTATTGTGCCGGTTTGTTCGACTACCTCTCGGACCGCATCTGCCGACGGCTCCTTGAGATCTTCTACGATCTGCTCGCCCCCGGCGGATTGTTGATCGCCACGAATGTGCACCCCAGCAATCCCTGGCGGAACTGGATGGAGTATCTCGCTGAATGGCATCTGGTGTACCGTGACGAGGAACAGTTCCTCAAACTCGCGCCTGATCGCGCGCCGCCCGGGTCCGTTGTGGTGAAACCAGACGCCACCGGCGTGAACATCTTCCTCGAAGTACGCAAACCTCTCGATGCCTGATGCTTCTCCAGTTTTAGCTGGTGGCCTGAAAGGAAACTTTCAGGCCTACGAGCAGGACATCCGAGTCCGCAACTATCAGCTCTGCGGCATCCTCGCCGTCGTGTTTATGCTGGCGGGGAGTTCCTTGGACTGGGTCGTGTTTCAAGAGGAGGGCGTTAAACGCTTCTTCCCCGCACGTGTAATTTCCGCCGTGATCAGCGTCCTTGTCTGGCTGGCTTTGACCACCGCCTGGGGCAAGCGCATGCACCGCCTGCTCGGCCTGCTCATGGCCATGCCTCTCATTGTCGGAATTGCATGGATGATTTACGCCAAGGGCGGTGCCGAATCACCCTATTATGCCGGGTTGAACCTGGTGATGCTGGGAGCTGCAATCCTCATGCGCTGGACGCTGCAGGACAGCATTCTGGTCGTGGTCCTGACCGTGGCTTCCTATCTGCTGGCCTGTTATTTCCATGGTCCGATCGTCAATCGCAGCATCTTCTTCAACAACTTGTACTTCCTGTTTGTCACGGGGGTCTTCACCACGGCCGGCACCTGGTTTTACAACAGCATTCGCTTTTCCGAGTTCAAACTGCGGCACGATCTGGACCTCAACCGCGCCGAGCTTGAGGCCAGCAACCAGAAACTGCGTGAGCTCGATGAAGCCAAAAGCCGCTTCTTCGCCAACATCAGTCATGAACTTCGCACTCCGCTGACCCTGCTCATTGCTCCGCTGGAAAGCCTGATCCAAGGTGCTGAATCCACCCGGCCTCAGGAAGAGCGAGACCTGATGGCCACGATGCATGGCAACTCCATGCGCCTGCTCAAGCTCATCAATGACCTGCTGGATCTGGTGCGCATGGAATCCGGCCGTGCTCAGGTCAACACCAAGCGCGTGAACGTGAACGATTTCATTGGCGGTCTCGCCAATGCCGTCGGCAGTGTCGCGAAGGACAAGCGCATCCATCTGCATTCTCATGTGGATGAGGATCTCGGCAACGTGCTTGCCGATCCGGATAAGCTGGAGCGCATCTGCCTCAACCTGCTCTTCAACGCCCTGAAATTCACCGCCGCCAATGGTCATGTCAATTTCAGCGCCCTCAAGACCGACGGCTGGCTGGCCATTGAAGTGCGTGACACCGGCATGGGCATTCCGGCGGATCAACTGCCGCACATCTTCAACCGCTTCTGGCAGGCGGACACCTCATCCCAGCGCAAATTCCAGGGCATGGGCATCGGCTTGGCCCTCGTCAAAGAGCTCGCGGAAGCGCAGGGCGGCAATGTGGTGGCCACCAGTGAAGTCGGCAAGGGCACGACCATGACGGTGAACATTCCCCTCCTCCAAGGCGAGCCGACCGACACTGAAGAAGAATTGGGTGAAACGACCGAGGAAACTGACCCCGACAGTCACCAGAATAAAGACTGGATCGCCGAACTCTACCGCCGCGCCGAACTCTTCCCGGCCATGACTTCGCTGCAAGCCACCCTCCGTCCGGTGGAAACCGGCGTTGGCCGCAGCCGCAAGCCCAAGCTGCTCATCGCTGACGATGAGCCCGACATGCTGCGCTTCCTCAAGAGCCAGCTCAGCGGCACCTTCGAAATTCTTGAGGCCGTGGACGGACAGCAGGCCGTGGAAAAAGCTGCGCAGTTCCTCCCGGACATCATTCTCTCAGACATGATGATGCCGGAAAAGGACGGCCTGCAGGTCTGCCGCGAGTTGCGTGAACGCAGCATCACGCGTTCCATCCCCGTGGTGCTGCTCACCGCACGGGCTGATGAAAAAACCAAGATCGAATGCCTCGCCGCCGGGGCCAGCGACTTTCTGGCCAAACCGTTCTCACTCACGGAGATCATGGTGCGCTTGAAAAATCTCGTCGATTCCCGCCTGTTCCAGAAAGAGCTCGTGGTGCAAAAGCAACAGCTCGAAAATGCGCTGGAGCAGATCAAGGAGACGGAATCCATGCTCGTGCAGAACGAGAAGCTCGCCTCGCTCGGACGCCTGAGCGCCGGCTTGATCCACGAGATCAACAATCCGCTCAACTACGCCCGTCAGGGCCTGGGCATCATCAGTCGCTCCACCAAATCCCTGCCCGAGGACAAACGCGCCGACTTTGCCGACACCGTCAAAGATGTGGAGGAAGGGGTGAACCGAGTCATCCAGATCATTTCCGACCTGCGTGGTTTCACCCGCACCACCAACCAGCTCAATCACGCCTTTGACCTGAAGAGCGTGGTGAACACCTGCATGCGCTTCTTTGCTCATGTCTGGAAAGACGGCATCCAGCGTGAGGTGGACATTCCCGACGAACTTGAAGTCCGGGGCGACAGCAACCAGTTCGTGCAAGTGCTCATCAATTTCATCCAGAACGCTCTGGATGCCATGGCGACCAAGGAATACCCGGAGGGAGAGTCGGCCTGCATCAAGCTTTCCGCGTTCGCCCGTGGAGACAGAACCATTTTCTCCATCAAGGACAACGGGCCCGGCATCCCGCAGGAGATCCGGGACAAGATCTTCGATCCCTTCTTCACCACCAAGGACGTGGGCCAGGGCATGGGGCTTGGACTTTCCATTTGCAACCGCATCATTGCCGACCATGGCGGACGCATTGAAGTACGCAGCCAGCCCGGTCAGTTTACCGAGTTCATTCTCGAGCTACCCTCTACCGACAGCACCAACAACAACCACGCCGATACCTAGAAGGACTCCCCCATATGCAAAACCAATACGACCTCAAACGCTATGCCGTTCTCTATGTCGATGATGAAGAGAAGGCGTTGAAGTACTTCGAAAAAACTTTCGGAGACGAATTCCGCATCTTCACCGCCATCAGCGCGGCCGAGGGGCTCAAGCTCATCGAGCAGCACGGTGAGGACATCGGCGTGCTGCTGTCTGACCAGCGCATGCCCGGAGAAAAAGGGGTGCAGTTGCTTGAGCGCGCCCGCCAGCTCCGCCCCCGCCTCGTGCGCATGATGGTCACGGCTTATGCCGACTACGATGTCACGGTCGATGCGGTCAACCTCGGCAGCATCTTCCGCTACATCTCCAAGCCCATCCAGATGGACGATGTGCGCAACACCCTGCACCGCGCCATGGAGTTCTACATCCTCCAGCAGGAGCGTGACGGACTGCTGCAGGAAAAACTCTCCGTGCTGCAAAACCTCCTCATCACCGACCGCGTCATGGGTCTGGGGGTCGTCGCAGCCGGGCTGAACCAGAAGCTGAACCAGCCTCTGCGCGCCGTACATGCCTTCCTGGACATCACGCCAGGCAGACTCGGTCAGCAGAACTTTGACCTCGACCGTCTGCGTCAGGCCACCTTCTGGCGCGACTTCCATGCGCATGTGGTGCGTCAGGCCGCCCGCATTGCTGATCTCCTCGGTGAACTGCAGTCCGCCTCCGGCCCAGAACACAAGATGGATGCGGCGAATGTGCTGACGGCTTTGATTGACCAGCAGCGCTCCGCCTTCACCGCCAAAGGCATCGAATTGAAATTCGAAGCCGCCGGCGCACTCCCTGCCCTTCAGGCCAGCCGCCCCGCATTTGAAAAAATGCTGTACCTGCTGCTCCAGACAGAACTCGCATTGCTCTCCTCCGGCACGCAGGTCACCCTCTCTGCCAAAACAGCGACCGAGGCTGCCGACGCCGGAGCCCTGCACCTCACCCTCACCGACACCGGTCCTGGACTTGCAAGCGAAGTGCTGCGCTCTGTGTTTGATCCCTTCTTCACGCACGATGATGCTACCACAGATGGCCCCGGCCTCACCCTCATGGGGGCGTTTTTCCTCGCCTACCACCTCGGCGGGCGCATCACCTCCCAGCGGACCGCCAAGGGCCTGATCCTCGACATCGTCGTGCCGGCCGTGGCTCCAGCCCCGATCGCTCCAGTGGACAGCAGCCGTGAATTCATCACCAACGTCCTCATGAATGACGTTCTCTGGGAGCGTCTGCTGCCCAACGGCTGATCGTCCGAAAGAGCCTCTCTGCATGGAAGGTGCGCATTGAGCCGTCGTTTAATGACGGCCATGCGCACCTTCTTCTTTTTCCTCCTCCTCTGCCCCGCCCTTTTCGCGGCACAGCCCAACATCGTCTTCATCCTCGCGGATGACTTCGGCTACGGCGATCTCGGCTGCATGGGCTGCAAGGACATCGCCACGCCAAACATCGACCGCCTCGCCGCGGAAGGCGTGAAGTTCACCGACTTCTACGCCAACGCCCCCGTCTGCACACCGACACGCGCCGGATTCATCACCGGGCGCTGGCAGCAGCGCTGCGGCATCGAGTTCGCCTTCGGCTATCAGGTCGAGCAGTTCCGCCGCGTGAAGGACGCCTGGGTCCCGGAACCGGACATCCACGGTCTTGGCCTGCCCTTGGGAGAAACCACCATCGCCCAGCGTCTCAAGACCGCGAACTATGCCACCGGCGCCTTCGGCAAATGGCATCTGGGCTACAAAGACGAGTACAACCCCACCAAGCGCGGCTTCGACGAATACTTCGGCGAACTCCTGGGCCACGCCGACTACTACAAGCACACCTACTACGACGGCACCTATGCCCTGCGCGACGGCCTGGAACCGGTGAAACGCGAAGGCTACTTCACCGATCTCATCAACGACCGTGCCGTAAAGTTCATCCGTGACCACAAGTCGGCGCCGTTTTTCATGTACGTCCCTCATCTCGCCGTCCACTCGCCGTTTGAAGCACCTGACGCGCCTGAGACACCCATGGTCACCAAGGAAAGCATGCTCAAAGGCAGCCGCGCCATCTACAAGGCCATGGTGGAACGCATCGACCTCGGCGTCGGCATGATTCTTGCCGAATTAGACACACTTAAGCTGGCTGAAAACACGCTCGTCGTCTTCTCCAGCGACAACGGCGGCGAGCGCTACAGCCGCAATTCTCCCCTCTTCCACCACAAAGCCACCGTCTGGGAAGGCGGCATCCGCGTGCCCTGCCTGATGCGCTGGCCGGGCAAACTGCCCAAAGGCAAGGTCACCTCCCAAATGGCCATCACCATGGACCTCCACGCCACCTTCCTCGCCGTCGCCGGAGTCACCGCGCCTGCACCTAAACCATTGGATGGCATCAATTTACTACCCCTCATCACCGGAGATTCCAAGCCCGTCGAACGCACCTTTTTCTGGCGCATCGACCGCTCCAACCGCAAGCAGCGCGCCATTCGCCAGGGCCCGTGGAAGTACATCAACGACGGCAACAGCATGGACCTGCTCTTCAACCTCGACTCCGACATCGGCGAACGCACCGACCTCGGCTACCAGCACCCCGACATCCTCGCCGACCTCAAAGCCAAGCTCAAAGCCTGGGAGGCCGAGATCGACGCCACCGAACGCGAGATTTGGGTGCGCTGAGTGTGTGAATCCTCATTGCTCCCCGCCTCTTCCCATCTACCTCTCTTACCACCATGAACCGACCCACGCTTCACACTCTCGCCCTGTCACTGCTCACCACCGCTGCGCTCGCTGACGGCGCGTTCTACGGCGATCCGCCGGACGCGACGCATCCGTGGGCGATCCATGACATGAACCGGCCGCAGCCCGTGCGTGTGGAGCCGGGCACATTCAGCTCTCAGGAAAAGCCAGGAACACCACCTTCGGATGCGGTCATTCTCTTCGGCGGGAAGCCGGAGGAGATTGAAAAATGGCAGGCAGACAAAAATCCCGCTGAGCCGACCAAGTGGGAAGTCAAAGACGGTGTGCTGCAATGTGTTCCAGGCAGCGGCTACGTCCGCACCAAGGAACAATTCTCCGACTGCCAGCTTCACATTGAATGGAGCGCCCCCTCCAAGGTCGAGGGCAACAGCCAGGGCCGCGGCAACAGCGGCATCTTCCTCATGGGCCAGGTCGAAGTGCAGGTGCTGGACAATTACAACAACCCCAGCTACCCCGACGGCATGGCTTCATCCATCTACGGCATCAATCCGCCGATGGCGAATCCGCTGCGTGCGCCCGGTGAATGGCAGACCTACGACATCGTCTTCCGCCGCCCGATCTTCAAAGATGGCAAGGAACTCGATCCTGGCTACATCACCGTGTTCGTCAATGGCGTGCTCACGCAGGACCACACCCCGCTCGAAGGCGGTGGTGGTCACATGCGCCGCTCCTCCCCGAAAGCCTTCCCAGACCAGGGCCCGCTCAAACTGCAGGACCACGGCAATCCAGTGCGCTACCGCAACATCTGGTACCGCCCGCTGCCCAAGCGCGCCATCGACGGCGGTGAAGCCAGCCACATGACCGAAGCCGCCACCGCTGCGAAGCGTGCGGAGATCGCCAAGAACATCCGCGAATCGGCCGCCAAACTCGAAGGCAACGAAAAGATGCTGCACCTCTTTGAATCCCTCTGCTACGAAGACAATGCCGAGGCCCGGAAGTCTGCCCTCGCCGCTGTCAACGATTTCACCAGCGTGATCAAGGAGGTGCCCCCCGGCAAGATCGAATCCAAGAAGGGCGAGATCCTGCAGGTGGCCAAGGCGCTGCGCTACCTGACCAAGTTCAAAATCCTGCCGGAAGACATCGCCGCCAAGAAGGATTTGGAAGCCATCATCAAGGTGGAGGATTGGGAGCCCAAGCCGAAGAAGAAGTAGCCTTGTTGCTGGGCAACAAGACAGCCCTGTTCCACGGGAACAGGGCTGCTTTACACCGCATCCGCCGCCAGCGCGGCATTGCCAATGATCCCGGCTTCGTTGCTGAAGCGGGCGGGCAGAATCTGCAGGCGCTCCCAGACCACGGTACTGAGCATGCTCTGCACCTTGTTCTTGAGCGGCGTGAAGATCAGATCTCCCGCCTGGGCCACACCCCCGCCGATCACGAAGGCATCGGGATTCAACAGCCAGGCGATGCTGGAAAGCGCGGTGCCAAGCCAGTCGGCGATTTCACCCCAGATCTGACGCGCGATGTCATCCCCCGCCTGCGCGGCGTCGGCGATCTTTTTGGGCGTGCAGTCGGCGATGTCTTTTTCGATCCCGGCCTCCGCGTAGCGAAACACGGCGTGTTCAGCGATCTGCTGGTTGCCGGTGTACTTTTCCAGAGCACCGAGATTGCCGTAGTGGCCGGGTTTGCCGTCGAAGTGAATGCTCATCTGGCCGATTTCGCCCGCAACGAAGCCGCTGCCACGAAACATCTTGCCATCCAGGACCAGACCACCGCCGATGCCGGTGCCCATGGTGAGGCCAATGACGTTTTTCAGGCCGCGTGCCGCCCCATGACGGAACTCCGCGTAAGTCATCGCATTCGCATCATTTTCGACGAGCACGGGCAGGCCGGTCTTTTCGCCGAGAATGGCCTTGAGCGGCACATGCTTCCAGCCGGGAACGTTCGTCAGCTCATGCACAAAACCGTGATCGAAATCCACAAGGCCGGGAACCCCCACGCCGATGGCACAAATGGCAGGATAGGTCTTTTGCAGCTTCGCGACACGTGCAGCCATCTCGCCAATGAGCGCGGCAGGCCCGTGGAACTGCGTGGTGGGGATGGGCTCGTCGGTGACGAGAAGTTCATCGCCACGACACACACCGAGTTTCACGGAGGTGCCGCCAAAGTCGATGCCAATAGAGGTTTTATCAGTTTCAGCCATAACGCGTCCCGCCTTCAGAGCGGGGCGCGGAGATTGCCCACCAAACGCAATCCGTGCAAGGTCAAATCAGGGGCTAGGGGATTGCGAGTCCGTTTCAGCGGATGGTCATTCTCAGGGGCCAGATGAGATGTTCCTGATCCACTCTCCCCTTCATCCCGCCTTTTTTGACGATGATGGAATGGATGCCGTTGAAGTCCTTAACATTCAGTCTGGCATAGCCGCGTTTGTCTGTGATGAATTCCGGCGCATGCGCAACTGAGGGGTAGCTCACCCAGACGGAGGCTCCGGCGACGGCCTTGCCAGATGGATCAACCACGTACACGTCACCTTGTGCATCACATCCAGACAGACAGATAACACTCAGCAAAATGAGGTAGGCGAGGCGGCTCATTGTGTGATCAGAGGTTGTTTCGGCGCTGAACACCTGCTTGCACCGCCAGTCAAGAATGCAGGTTCCCGACAATGCGCAGTCCGTGCAAGGTCAAATCGGGGTCCGTGATGATGTCTTCGCCCATGCCGGAGATGATCCATTCCGCATCCCCACCTGTGGCGACGATGCTGACCTTCTCCCCTCTGAGCTCTTTCTTCAGTGCCTCCAGGATGCCTTTCACCATGCCGCGATAGCCAATGGCAGCCCCGGCGAGGATGGCCCCTTCGGTGGACTGGCCGATGGCGCTGGCGGGTTCACTCAAATCAACCCGGGGCAGCAGGGCGGTTCGTTCGTGCAGGTAATCGGTCATCAATCGCAGTCCCGGGGCGATCACCCCACCGATGTAGAACTTGTCGGCGGAGAGGATGTCGAAGGTCACAGCGGTACCAAAGTCGATCACGATGCCGGGTGCGCCATGCATGTGTGCCAGTGCGACCGCGTTTGCCAGGCGGTCAGGGCCGATGCTCTCGGGCTTCGGGTAGCGAATGCCAATGCCCATGGGGGTGTCGTGCCGCAGTTCGATGAGCTGGTCGCCCAACACCTCGCGAAATGCAGGCACCGCCTTCGGTACGACACTGCAAATCACAGCGCTTTCAAACTGCCAGCCTTGCGTGACCTCACGAACGGCGTCGGGCGAAAGCTCACGCGTGGCATGCTCACGTCGTTCGAGAATGGTCTCGCTCGTCGCGAGGCCGAATTTCGTGCGACCGTTACCAACGTCGATGAGCAACTGCCTCCGGCTCATGGTTTGGCGGGATCGGCGGAGGCGGCTTCCTTTTTGGGCTCTTCCTTCTTCTCTTCCTTGGGGGCCTCGCCAAAAGTGTGCAGGTCGAACATATTTTCAGGAGCGCCTTTGGGAGCTTCTTCCTTGGGGCGAATGGGATCGCCTTCGACGACGAGGGCCTTGGGCGGGTCCTTGACGAATTTCACGCATTGATAGAGCAGATTGTAGTTGTGCCGAAGGGCGGAGGGGTAGGCAATGCGGCCAGGTTCGGTGACGTTTTCCCGGAGAAGCTTGCCGGCGAGGCTGGCAAAGACATTGCTGCTGAGCTTGGCGGCTTTTTCAACGGTGCCGCCAGCGAGTTCACCTGCGGCCTTGGCAGCGGAACTGCCGCCACTGCGAAACATGTCGCTGCTGATGCGACGCGACTGAATGGAGATGGCTGCCTGGGAGGAAAGGAGGGTGCCGTCTGGCGCGAAGCTCATCTCAAGACTGGCATGGTCGTCAGAGGAAAACATACCGCGAATGTGGTCCACACGGACGGAGATGAAAACGCCGCCATCAGGCGCAGCGGTGACCTCAGGCTTGTAGGTGCGGTAATCGACCTCAGAAAATTTGTACTCGGCGGCCTTCTTTTTTTCTTTGGTCCAACCCCCAAGACTCTCGCCGAATTTTTCAATGTCCACCTCCACGCCCGCGTGGGCAACGCTGGCGGTGAGAAAGAGCAGGACAAGGGGGCGGAGATTCATGCGGCCCCAAAGTGACGCAGAAAACAACTTTTTCAACTTTGGGGTGGGGGCGGCCCATTCCAGCCCGCCGCAGAGCCTGCGCCCTCAGGTCAGACGCCCCGTGATGTAAGCCTCGGTCTGCGGATCGCGCGGGTGATTGAAGATGTTCATCGTTTCATCCTCCTCGATCAGCCGGCCTTTGTAGAAGAACGCGGTGCGGTCCGCGATGCGCTTGGCCTGCTCCATGTTGTGCGTGACGATGACAAAGGTGTACTGGCCACGCAGCTGATGAATCAGCTCCTCAATGCGTGCGGTGGCGATGGGATCAAGCGCGGCGCAGGGCTCGTCCATCAACAGAATGCGTGGCTGCAAGGCGATGGCACGGGCGATGCACAAACGCTGCTGCTGACCGCCGGAAAGGCCGGTGGCCACTTCGTGGAGGCGGTCCTTCACTTCATCCCACAGGGCGGCGGAACGCAGGCTGCGCTCGGCGGCTTCTTCGAGATCATGGCGGTCTTTGATCCCGGCGACCCGCAGGCCGTACACGGCGTTTTCAAAAATGGAACGCGGGAAGGGATTGTACTTCTGGAAGACCATGCCCACGTTGCGACGCAGGCTGATCACATCGACGTCAGGCGCATAGAGATCGACGCCGTCGATCTTGATTTTGCCGCTGACGACGCGGGCGGAATCCACGAGGTCGTTGATGCGATTGATGGAGCGCAGCAGGGTGCTCTTGCCGCAGCCGGAGGGACCGATGAGGGCCATCACATCATCGCTGTGCATGTTCAGATCGACATCAAAGAGCACATGGTTGTCGCCATAGGCATAGTTGAATTTTTCCACCTGAATGAGCGGCTCTGCGGCAGTGGGGGCTGGGGTGTCGGCGGCCATTTTAACTGAAAGTGCCGCGCAAATAAGCCTCAGTGAGCTTTTCGCGCGGATTGGTGAAGAGCTCCTCCGTGGGGGCAAACTCAATCAGCTTGCCGAGGTGAAGGAAGGCCGTGTAGTCCGAGACACGCACGGCCTGCTGCATGTTGTGAGTGACGATGACCACGGTGAACTCGTGGGCGAGCTGGTGCATCAGCTCTTCAATCTTGAGCGTCGAGATGGGATCGAGCGCCGAGCAGGGTTCGTCCATCAAGAGCACATCAGGCACCGTGGCGATGGCACGGGCGATGCACAGGCGCTGCTGCTGGCCGCCGGAGAGGGCGAGGGCGTTCGCATGGAGGCGGTCTTTGAGCTCCTCCCACAGCGCAGCATGTGTCAGCGAGCGTTCGACGGCTTCATCGAGCACGCTTTTGTTTTTCTCCCCATGGATGCGCAGGCCGTAGGCCACGTTTTCGTAGATGCTCTTGGGAAAGGGATTCGACTTCTGGAACACCATCCCGACCTGCTTGCGCAGCTGCGTGAGATCGACGTCGGCATCGTGGATGTTTTTGCCTTTGACCAGCACTTCACCCTTCGTCACGCGGGCGCTGGGCACACGGTCGTTCATGCGGTTGATGCAGCGCAGCAGCGTGCTCTTGCCACAGCCCGAAGGTCCGATGAGAGCGGTGACGCGGTGGTATTTGACCTTCAGGCTGATGTCAAACAAGGCCTGGCTGGCACCGTAGCAAAAATCCATGTCACGCACCTGGACAACAGGCGGCGGAGTGGACTGGGCGGTGGGATCGGCGGACATGAAATGAGAAGCAATTACCAGCGATACTTGGCGCGCAGCCGTTTGCGCAGCAGCACAGAGCTGGCGGCCAGAGCAGCGACGAGAACGAGGAACACGAAAACGGACCCGTATTGCGCACGCTCGGCGTACTCGTTTTGCGGGATTTTGGCGGCAAGCGTGTAGATGTGGTAGGGCAGGGCCTGCACGGACTCGGTGAAGATGCCGAGGAAGCGTGACACGCTCTGCTCCCAGTGGGCAAAGATCGAAGCATCCGCCGGCAGCGGCGGCAGGTCCTTCTGCCAGGGCAGCTTGTCTTTGAAGGCCAGCGCGGCGGTGAACATGATCGGGGCGGTTTCACCGGCGGCACGGGCGATGCCAAGGATGCTGGAGGTCAGAATGCCCGGAGTGGCAAAGGGCAGCACGCTGTAGCGGATGGTCTGCCAGCGCGTGGCTCCGAGCGCCATGCTGGTTTCACGGAACCCCTGCGGCACCGCCTGCAGGCACTGCTCGCTGGCGGTGATGATGACGGGCAGGATGACGAAGGCGAGCGTGAAGCCGCCGGAAAGCACGCAGGTGTCCCAGCCTTCAAAGCTGAGCGTGGTGAAGCCGAGCGGAATGGAAAACACGGAGCGCTCCGCCGGCACATCGACAAAGGTCGGCGCGGTCAAAACGAACGCGCCCAGGCCAAACAGGCCGAACACGACCGAGGGCACACCCGCTAGATTCAGAATCGCCAACCGCACCATTTCGAGGAACTTGCCATGCTTGGCATACTCACTGAGATAGATCGCACAAGCGACGCCAAGGAAGAGCGCGACGCCGACGCTGACGATCACCAGCAAGGCCGTGCCAACAATCGGCCCCAGAATGCCGCCGCCCGAGTAGGAGATGGTTTTCTCCGAACGGAAGTCGTCGCCCAGCTTCTTTTTGACTGCGTCGGCGCCATTCACATCGGTTTCAATGTGATGGCCTTCCTGGTCCTCGATGACGTGCAGCGTGGCGGGCAGTTCGGTGAGGAACTGCGTGTTCACAAAAGGCCACTCCGACCGGAACACGACGGGCGCACCTTTGACGAAAATATGCAGCATGATCGCCAATGTGATGATGACGACGATGTAGCTGCCGACGCGCAGCGCCCAGCGTGCAGCGGTCTCGCGCTGCTGAATGCCGGAGTTGTCACCGGCGAAGGGGTTGTCGTTGGAGGGGGCAGGATTCATGCCTTGTGGGGTTCAAAGCGGCGGGCCACGGCGCGGGCGCACCAGTTGACCAGCAGAGAGATGGCAAACAGAACGATGCCGACCATGAAGAGCGCCTGCCAGTGTGAGCTGCCGCGCGAGACTTCGCCGAGTTCCTGCGCGATGATGCCGGTCAGGGTGTGAGCCGGCTGGAAGATGACGCCGGGCCCGGCGCTGAAGTCGGGAATGGCGATGCGGTTACCCGCGACAAGCAGCACGACCATCGTTTCGCCAACGACACGGCCAAGTCCGAGCAGGATGGCCGAGAGAATGCCGGAGATGCCCGCCGGAACGATGACGCGGAACACGGTTTGCAGCTTGGTGGCTCCCAGTGCGTCCGAAGCATCAATGTAGGCACGCGGGACGTTGTTCAGCGCATCCTCTGAGAGACTGAACATGGTTGGCACGGCCATGAAGGCGAGCAGGCAGCCCGCATTGAACATGTTGAGCCGCTCCTGGATCGGAAAGCCGGGCACCCATTGCAGCCAGCTCCATTCACTGAAGTCTTTGATCAGATCGCCGACCAGCGAGATGCCAATGAAACCCAGCACGACGGAGGGAATGGCCTGAATGAATTCAATCACCGGCTTGATCAGTTCCTTCTCCCGCTCACTGGCGAACTGGTTCGTGTAAATGGCAGCCACCACACTGACCGGCGTGGCGATCAAAATGGCAATGGCGGCAATGACGAGAGAGCCGGTCAGCAACGGAACAAACCCATAAAAATCCTGCCACGAACTGTTCGTGATCCACTGGGTGCCGAAGAAGAAGGCACCAATGACTCTGAAAATGGAAACCGGCTTGTCCCAGCGCCAGTCTTCAAGCGTGGCAGAAGCGGCCCGCATTTCACGGGCATGTTCCGGGATTTTTTCACGCACTTCGTTGACCATCTTCCGTGCGGCACCGGTTCCCGCGTCTTTGGGCAGCACCGCCGCAGCCTTTTCGATGACCACGGCATATTTTTCGACCTGTTCGCGCAGTTCGGCGGTGCGGCCGGTGATTTCCTTGATGCTCTCCTCCAGATTGACGGCTTCAGAGACAGATTCCTCCGCCTCCTTGGTCAGACTGGCCTTCTCTTTCGGGTCGGTTTCTGTGGCGGCGGCTTCGAGGAGACGCTGGCGGTTTATTTCGAGCACTTCAAACTCAACAGCTTTCTCCTTGGTCTCCAGCGCTTTCGCCTTGAGCTCGTCCAGAACTTCCTGAAGCGGCTCCGCAGCCTCTTCAAATTCCTCCTGCGCCGTCACGAGTTCGGCAAACTGGGTGCGCGCTTCGCGATCTTTGACAGTGAATTCCTCCACGAGGATCAGCAGCAGCGGCGGCAGATCGGTGACCTCGGGGGTGAGCGCGGAGAATTCGCGCTGCATCTGCTCGACTTCTGCCGCGCTGAAGAAGGCTGGATATTTCAGCGCTTTCGCGGCGGCGGTGGAAGCCACCGCCAGTTCAGCACGTAAAACTTCGATCTGGTCCGGTGCCGGAGGTGTCTTTTCGAGCGCCTGCCTGAGCGATTCGCGGGGCCGGGCGGATTTGTCCTCCACCTGCCGCTTCAGCAGGAAGGCGGCGTCACGCCGGTCACGCGCCTGCTTGCTGAGTGTTTCCAACGAAGCCCCGACCGCCTGGCGCAGGCTGCTGGACAGCGCCTGGTTGCGCTGCAACGGCTTGTCGATGATGTCACAGAACTCCAACCCCGCACGGCGGTAGGTTTGGAGCTCGCGCTGGTAGGTGGGCAGGAAGTCGATGCCCTCACGCAGCAGGAACACCATGATGAGCACCAGCACGATGATGGCGACGCTGGCATTGCTGCCGAAGAAATATTTGATCAGCTTCTGGGGGTCGAGCCCGAGAATCGTGCGTTTGCGACTCCTGAGCAGCACGCTGCGCAGCGGCGGTCTGCTGGGCGTCGGGAGGCTGTTCATGCGGCGGGAGGCTTGTTCACCGGAGATCAAACAAAAACCGGCGGTCGAGAACATGTCTCTTCCGCCGGACTGCTTAATCGGTCAACCAACAGTTATTTTGCAATGCTAAGAGGAACGAAACCTGCCTTGTTGACAATGGCGTCACCCGCTGGGCTGAGACAAAAGTCGATGAATTCCTTGGTGGTGCCGGTGGGCTCGCCGCTGGTGTAGAGGAAGGTCGGGCGGGACAGCGGGTAGGATTTCACCGACGCCGGGTTGGGCGCGGAGCCTGCAATGGTGACGACCTTGATGCCTTTGGCGCCTGAGTAGGCGTAACCGACATAACCAATGCCGTTCGGATTGGAGCCCACTTCAGCGGCGATCTGTTCATTGCCGGCCATTTTCTGGCTGTTTTTGCCATATTCGCGGCCCTTCATGGCCAGACCGATGAAGTCTTTGTACGTACCCGAGGAAGTATTGCGGGTGTAAACGGAGATCGGGCCGGGGGTGCCACCGACTTCGCTCCAGTCCTTGATGTCGCCGGCAAAAATCTGCAGAAGCTGCTTCTTGGAGAGATCGGCGATGGGGTTGTTCTTGTTTACCACCACGGAGATCATGTCCCACGCGACTTCGTATTCCTTGAGAGACACCCCTTTGCTGCGGCAGAGGGTGCGTTCGTCCGCCTTCACCTTGCGGCTGGACATGCCCACTTCAGCGGTGCCGGAGGCCAGATTCGTGAAAGCGGTGGAGGAACCTTCCGCAGCGATGTCAAAGCTGACTTTGCCCCCCTGTTTCTTGAAGGATTCGGCCAGCTGCGGGACGAGCTTGGCTCCGAGGGTGTCGGATCCGCGAATACGCAGGGTGGTCTGAGCCTGAAGCGAAAGCGCTGCGGTCAGGGTGGTGACAAGAGTGAGGAAGGCGATCTTCATGAGGGTTGTAGGATAGGATGGGGCAATGCGATTGTCCGCCGCCAGTTTGCGGGTGACAGGGCGGATATTGGAGGAAGGGGGCAAGTGGTCAAAATGCACACTGTGACGAAAGCGTCACAATCAAAATACGGAGCCAAACGCCACCCCTCAAGTGGCATTTGCAATGTGAATAACCTCCTGAACGTGACAAAAGCGTCACATTAAGAATCTAGCAGGGGTATAAGGTTACAGGCATGTGACATTCCTTTCCGAGGGGCATCAAATCGCCTTGGGGAGCTTCTTAACCACACCTGAACACCTCACACATGCGCCTCAAACATTCCCGCATCTCCCGTGTACTGGCTGCCCTTGCAGCCGGCGCCATCGCCTTGCCGCCATCCTTGCCCGTTGCCGCCGGCCCGGCCATGGAAAAGCTCTTTTTCATCATGAAGGCCAAGGGCTCTTTGAGCCAGGAGGAGTATGACTTGCTGGTCGCCGCATCCCGCGAAGAAGACAAGGAGAGGGACAAAGCCGCAGTGGCAGCCGCTCCGGCTCCGGCTCCGGCTCCTGCCGAGGGCCAGACGCCCAACACCGCCGCGCTGGAAAAACGCCTCGCTCAGGCTGAATCCAAGGTGAATAATCTCGAAAACGCGCTTGCGCCGGGGCACCTGGAAAAACGCCTCGCTCAAACCGAATCCAAGGTGGGCAATCTTGAAAACGTCCTGACCAGCACCCGCGGGCAGATAGAGGACATCTCCAGAATCACTGACAACACCTCGCCATCCACCATGTCTTCCGCCGAGCTTGATGTGCTGCTGGCAGACAAATGGTATGAACGCCTGAAAATGAAAGGCTACCTGCAGGTGCGTACGGATTCCGTGATGCATGAGGATGGCGGTCAGCTGCATGTTCAGAATGACTCGTTCGCCAATGGCCAGTCAAGCCTCGGCATTCGCCGCGGTCGTATGGCCTTTAGCGGTGACTTGACCAACCATGTCTATCTCTATTTCCAGGCAGACTTGCTTGGCGGCGTCAATGGCAGCGGCGGAGTACAGGCGCGCGACTATTACGCCGACGTCTCGCTGGATCCCGCTCGTGAACATCGTGTCCGCCTGGGTCTGTCCAAAGTTCCCTATGGCCATTCCATATTGCAATCATCCCAGAATCGGCTCGCCTTGGAGCGCCCTGAAGCCCTCAGCACGGCTGTGGAAGGTGAGCGTGACTTTGGCATCTACTACATGTATGCTCCTTATGAAATTCGCGAGCGTTTCAAAAGCCTGGTCAAAATGGGTCTGCGCGGTTCGGGCGATTATGGGATGATCGCATTAGGTGCTTACTCCGGTCAAGGGATCAACAGGCCTGACACGAACGGACAGCCGCATTGGGTGGCCCGCGCCACCTATCCCTTTGAGTTCGACAACGGTCAATTCCTCGAGCTAAGCGTCCAGGGCTATGCTGGGAAATTCAACACCACCACGGCGAACATTCCCGGCGTGGGCACACCAGCCAATGGGAACGGTTCCAACCGCGGTTTTACCGATGCTCGCGTCGGCATTTCCGCCATTCTCTATCCGCAGCCGTTCGGCATCGAAACCGAATGGAACTGGGGTAAAGGCCCACAGCTTTCCAATGACATGCGCACCATCACTTCCTCCAGTCTGAGTGGCGGCTATGTGCAGGCAAATTACCGCCACGTGTTTGCCAATCAGAGAGAATTCATTCCTTTCGCCCGCTGGCAGACCTACAATGGTGGCCGTAAATTCGCGACCAATGCCCCCAAGGACAAGGTGAACGAAGTAGGCATCGGCTTCCGCTTCATCCCCTACCCGGAACTGGAGCTCACCGCCATGTTCATGCACGGCATGCGCACCAACACGAGCGTGGCACCCTACAACACTGTGAATTACGACTACCTCGGCATTCAGGCCCAGGTCAATTTCTAAGCGACATTTTTTGGTTCAGGTTGAGTTGGAGGCCGGATGCACTGGGAGTGCGTCCGGCCTCTTCGTTTTCAGGCAGTTAGGACGAACGGATGCAGGGTTGCTTTGTCTCACGTCATCCCTTAGTTTCACCTTCGCTCCAAACCAAGCGGCCTATGGAAACCACACTCCAGCAGATTCTGTATGTTGCGGCGGCCCTCGTCTTCGCCGTCGCCTGCCGTTCCTTCAACAACCGCTTCATTCAGAAGCTGGGCTGGCTTGCTTTGCTGGGCGCCTCCTATCTCAGCGGCTACTTCCTGACCTACTCGCACGTCGGCGGCGCCATCTTTGTCGGAGCCTGGTTCATGCTGCCGTGGATGGAAATCGTCTTCCGCGTGCGTCGGCTGCGCTTCCCGATCAAAAGCGAGGTCAAACACCGCTTTCCACCGACACGTGAGGTCTTCCCTGAACTCTCTGAGCTCAGCAGAGAAGCGGATGATGACGGATTCACCGAAGTCGGTGACACCGGCTGGAAGTTCAGCCAGACGGACTACTTCATGCGTCTGTTCTACCATGGGGAAAAACGCATGCAGGCCGCCATCGCGCTGGCGCAGCAGGGAGAGTTTGGCTTTTCGTACGTCAGCCTCACCTCACGCGCCAACAGCGGAGTCACCTTCACCACGACGAACTACCCCTTCGCCGCCACGATGAAGCACTCGCCCAAGCAGCGGCTGAACCGCTTCACCCATGCGGGCTCGTTCACGGACCTGCTGGAGCGTCATGAAACCTTCCTGCACAACGAAGGCATCCACCTCGAAGATCTGGCCCTGCAGGACACCGAGTTCCTCCACGCCTACATCGAGCGCGACATGAGCGTGCTGATTGACCACAACATCACCGCCGGCGTCATCGAGCCCACCGGCAACGGTGAATTCCGCTACTCCTGGCGCGGCTGCATCTTCCTCTACTGGCAGGTGGTAAAGGACATGCTGCGGGTGTGAAGTCAGGGGCGGGGCATCCACTCGCGCAGCTTGGCCATCGTCAGCGTTGTGTGGGTGAGCAGGAAGAAATGATCCGCCTCCGGCACGGTGAAGGCCTGCGTGACAGGTGCGAACTGCCGTACTTTCGCGATGCGCCGGGCAAAATCTCCCGACTTCACAAAGTACTCGTTGCCGCCAGCGATGAAGGCAGCCCTCGCCTCTCGTGAAAATTTCAGCAGCAGGTCCTCGGGTGGGTACGCAGCCATGCAGATCAGGCGGTCAAAGTGTTCCGGGTGCTTCGTGTACACATCACACGCGCCAAAGCCACCCGCTGACAGCCCCATCAAAACCGGCTTCAGCGCCGGTCGTCCCAGCCGTACGCCCACGGCTTGCACGCACTCCTGCACATACTCGCTGGGAATGGTGGATGTGTTGATGCCATAGGCCGGACAGATGATGATGTGGGAGGTGAAATGTTCGGCCAGCAAATGCTGATACCAGAGAAAGCTGCCGCCATAGCCGTGCAGAAACAGCAGCACCGGCGTACGAGCATTTACACCTTCGGGCACATGCACCAGCGCCAGACCTTCCTGCGGACGTTTTTCCGCGAAACAAAACGGCAGCGCCGACCCCACACTGGAATACACCGGTGACTTCGCGATCAATGCATAACGCTCCGCCACCAAGGGGCGCATCATGGCCGCCTGCGCAGGGGTCAGTCCTAACATCGCTGGTTGTGAAAGAGCCAGGGTGACGATCGCAGACTCAGGCAGCGTGTTCAGTGCCAGCCGAAACACCGGCAGGTAATCAGCCGCTGGACGAGTGAACTGCGGCGGTGCTGCCGCATACCCCGTCTTCCAAGTGACCCGGATGACCTCATCCGCACGCAGCGCCAACGCACTGCAAAACAGGAATATCGTCAACAGCCAGCGCATTCCAAATGCTACTGTGCCTGCATACCGCATGACAATAAGGAAGTGCGGCGGATCAAGGCTGAACGATGCATCCGATCACGATCCAGGCTGCGGCTGATTGCGGGCGGCTTCGGCGGCAGCGCGTTGTGCAGCTTCGGCTGCGGCACGCTGGGCGTCTTCCTGGGCCCGACGAGCCTGCTCTTCGGCCTGCCGTTGAGCCTGCTCCTGCGCACGGCGGGCCTGCTCTTCCGCCTGACGCTGGGCCATTTCTTGCGCCCGTTGGGCAGCCTCCTGCTGGGCGCGCATCTGCTGCTCAGCGGCCTGGCGTTGAGCCTGCTCCTGAGCACGCTGCATTTCGGCCTCCTGCTGGCGGCGTGCGGCTTCTTCAGCCTGACGCTGGGCCATCTCCTGCGCACGTTGTGCGGCTTCCTGCTGGGCACGTGCCTGCTCCTGAGCACGCTGCATTTCAGCCTCCTGCTGAAGACGTGCGGCTTGTTCAGCCTGGCGTTGCGCCATCTCCTGGGCACGGCGCTCTGTTTCCTGCTGGGCACGCATCTGCTGCTCTTCAGCGGCACGGCGTGCGACTTCCTCCTGCTGGCGCTGCATGGCAGCGGCTTCAGTCTGCTGCCGGACGCGTTCGGCTTCCGCAGCAGCGGCCTGTTCGGTGGCCATGCGTTCAGCGGTGGCACGCTGCTGCTGGGCCGCCAGCTCCTGTTGCTGCTGCATGGCGGCAGCTTCGGCCTGCTGGCGTGTTTTTTCAGTCTCGACGGCAGCTTGGTCAGCAGCCATGCGTTGCTGCTGGGCGGCAATCTCCTGTTTCTGCTGCATCGCGGCAGCTTCGGCCTGCTGGCGTACCTTTTCAGTCTCGGCGGCAGCTTGGTCAGCGGCCATGCGCTGTTGCTGGGCCGCCAGCTCCTGTTGCTGCTGCATGACGGCAGCTTCGGCCTGCTGGCGTGCTTTTTCAGTCTCGGTGGCAGCTTGGTCAGCGGCCATGCGTTGCTGCTGGGCGGCGAGAGCCTCCTGCTGCTGAGCAGTGGCGGCTGCCTGCATGCGGTTTTTTTCCGCTTCGGCATTCGCAGCGGCCTGTTCAGCGGCCCTTTTTCCTGCCATGCCACGTTCTTGCACCCCCTGCTGCTGGCGCTGCTCCATGGCGGCGGCACGGGCCTGTTCCCGGGCAGCGTGCATTTGAGCTCTTTCAGCTTCGGCGGATGCAGCGGCGGTCGCTTGATCGGCTGCCATTTTCTCCACTGCCACTGGTTGCTGTGAAGCGCTGGGTTCAGCAGGCGGCGTCATGACTGCTGGCGGAGCGGTCACCACGGCCGGGGCGGTCCGTTCAGGCTCACTGACTGGCACGACTGCGGCAGCCGCAGGTTCAGCGGCCTTATTCTCGACCATGGCTGGCACATCAGAGGGTGCTGCTGGCGCTGCGGCAGGAGCGCCGCTCTCCACGACCTTGCTCTCAGGCGGCATTTCCGGCGTGCGCGGTGCTCCCCTTGTGGGACGTTCCTGATGCCTAGGCTCCCTTGTTGAACCCGAAGTGGGCTCCACAGCGACGGCGGGACGCACGGTTTCCTGCGGCGGAGCGTTCGGCGCAGACGGCAGATTGGCGACAGCCGGAGTTTCACCTGAATGACGAGGAAACTGATGCGGCATGTTCCCCTGCCCCGGCCTGTGTTGCACCACAGGCGTCTCCGCCGGTGTTACGACTTGAGCAGTCGCGGGTTTTTCCGGAGCGATGGCAGAACTCACGGCCGCCTGCGGCGGAGCGTTCGGGCCCCTTGGTGCACCATTGGCGACAGCAGGCACTTCTCCCGGATGCCGGCCAGGTTGATGCGGCATGCGCCCATGTGCCGGCGGCTGCTGCACCGCTGCAGTCTCTTTCTCTCTGGCAAGGGTCTCACGAATCTCCGTGGCGACGCGCTGCGGCACGCCGTCAAATCCACTCGTCCGGACTGGGCGTTGGATGTGTTCTTTGACGTCAGGGCGCCTCATATGGGCACCGGGGGCCATGGCGGGCAGATCAACCATGGCCATGGGTGCATCGGCGTCCCTGCGCCCATGATGCGGCCGTTGCTCAGGCATCTGCTCGGCATGCATCCTTTGCACCTGCCGCTGAGGCACGGGGCGACCGCAGGCCTGCTCCATCTGGGCGCGGGGAGGTCCTCCATGATTGGTAAAAGCATGACCCTGGCCTCGGCTGGGGACGATCTGTGTCACATTCACGCTGTTCTGAAAGATCGTGGTCTGCCGCGTCACCGGCGCATACACATTGATATAGCTCGAACTCACAAACTGGTTCGAGTTGATGAAAGTGTAGCTGTTGGGGCCGAGGCCATAGCGTGAATCACAGTCGCGATACACTCCGCTGAACGCTCCCGGCTCCGGCGGCAGGGGAGCCCACCCCACGCAATCGCGGCTTTGACGCCACGCGACCCATGCCGGAGCCCAATCGCTGCCCGGCACCCAGATCCAGCCGTAGCGCGCCAGATTCACCCAGCGGCCGTAGTGATAGGTGGCCCAGCCAAAAGGCTCGTTCGTCTGCCATGCCCAGCCGTACGATGACCAGACCCAGCAGCCATCCACATAGGGCCGCCAGCCCGCCACAGTGATCGTAGGCCGCCAGCAGTAGCCATAGCCATTCACCTCAAACCAGCGGCCGTATGGCGAAAGTCCATCATAGAACAACGAGTAATCAGGCAGCGCCATGGGCTGCGGCGCTACATCTTGCTGCGGTGGTGCAACGGTGATGCGCTGGGTGATGGCATTGCTCTGCTGGCGCGCTGCTTCCGCCTGCATACGCAGTTCGTCATTCTGTTGCGTCAGGGCGTCCAGCGAACTGCGCAACTCCGTATTTTCACGATCCTTGAGAGACTGCGCCATCTCCGCCAGCTGCTTGTCCATCAAGGCCGTCTTCGTTTCAATATCCAAAGCCTGGCGCTGCAAGGCATCGCGCGCCTCAGCGAGCTGGTTGTCCGTTTCTGCCGCAACGGGCGCAGCAGCGGCAGGCGGCACGGGTTTGTCACAGTTCGCCAGCGACAAGGCGGCCGAAACGACGAGGAGCAGGCGAAGACGAGATTTCATAAACATGGGATGTTGCTCTGACTCCCACGACTCGCATTGTATTCACTCCTACTGCTACTTCCGCCGCTTCACCACCTGCTGGGTCTGCCGCGTCTTGAGCATCAGATCAGCCTCCAGCACACCGCTGAAATGCGACAGCGGATAGATGATGCAACGGCGGCCAATGATGCTGCCGGGGCTGATCACGCTGTTGCAGCCGATCTCGGCGTAGTCGCCCACGATCGCGCCGAATTTTCGCAGGCTGGTGGGAAAGATATCCGTGTCGGTCTTCACGGTGACCTCCAGGCGGTCCAGCCGTGTGTTGGAAAGGATCACGCCGGCGGCCAGATGCGCCTTGTGGCCAAGGATCGAGTCGCCCACGTAGTTGTAATGCGGGATCTCACAGCCGTCGAAGACCACGCAGTTCTTGAACTCGCAGGAGTTCCCGAGCACGCAGCCGTCTCCGATGATCACGTTCTCACGGATGTAGCAGCCCGAACGGATCTGGCAGTTGCGGCCGATCCATGCCGGACCTTTGATCACCGCGCCGGGCTCGATCGTCGTGCCTTCATCAATGAACACATCCTCGCCAATGAACGCCCCTGGCGGCACCTGGACGCGGATTTCGCGCTGCAGCCGGAAGTCCAGATACGATTCGATCCGCGTCAACGCCGTCCACACGGGCGAGTCATCCGGAAACAGGATGCCATGCTTCGTGTGAGTGAGGTCGAGGTAGTCGCGGGCGGGAAACATCAATAAAGTTCAAAGTTTCAGGCTCAAAGTTTCAAGTTATCCCAAGGCTTCCTTTCAAGTGAACTTGAAACCTTAAACTTGAAACTTGAAACCCGTTTTGGCTAGACCGTCATGATTTCTTTCTCTTTCGACGCCACATGCTGGTCGATTTCGGCGATCTTCTTGTCGGTCATGACCTGGATTTCCTTCTCCATGCGATGGAGGTCGTCCTCGGTAATGAAGCCTTCCTTCTCACCTTTCTTGATGGTTTCGAGGCTGTCACGACGGGCGGAGCGCACGCGAACACGGGCGTCTTCACCGAGGGTCTTGCACATCTTTACCATCTGCTCGCGGCGTTCGGTGGAAAGAGAGGGGATCGGCAGGCGGATCACCTTGCCTTCAATGCTGCCGTTCAAGCCGAGGCGTGACTCACGGATCGCGCGGTCAATGTCCTGCAACGTGGAGGAATCAAACGGCTCGATGCGGATCAGACGTGCATCCGGCGTGGTGATCATGGCCAACTGCTTCAGCTTCATGTGGCTGCCGTAGCTCATCACATGAATGTCCATGTTTTCCACCAGCGTCGGCGAAGCCTTGCCCGTGCGCACGGTGGCAAATTCATGAATGGCGTGCTCCACCGCCTTCGTCATGGCCTCGTCGGCCTCCATCATCGTCAATTCAGGGTCCATATCAGTCTTGTGTTAAATTTGTTCAGCCTTTCGCATCGACCATTGTACCAATGTATTCGCCGATGAGAGCGCGGCGGATGTTGTCAGGTTCGTTCATGCTGAAAACGCCGATGGGCATGTTGTTCTCCATGCACAGCGAAAAGGCGGTCGAGTCCATCACCTTGAGCTGGCGCGTCAGGCACTCATGAAAGCTGACGCGCTCGAACTTGACCGCGTCCGGATTTTTGTTGGGATCAGAATCGTAGATGCCGTCCACCTTGGTGGCCTTGAGCACGATCTCGGCATTGATCTCGCTGGCACGCAGCGCCGCCGTGGTGTCGGTGGAGAAAAAGGGATTGCCCGTGCCTGCGGCAAAGATGACCACGCGGCCCAGTTCCAAATGGCGCATCGCCTTACGGCGGATAAAGGGTTCGGCCACGTTGTCCATCTTGATCGCGCTTTGCACCCGCGTCGGCACATCCATCGCTTCCAGCATGCTTTGCACCGCGAGCGAATTCATCACCGTGGCCAGCATGCCCATGTAGTCCGCCGTGGCACGCTCCATGCCCTTGTTGCTGGCGGTCACGCCGCGCCAGAAGTTGCCGCCACCCACCACGAGGGCGATTTCGAGACCGGTTTGGTGAGCCGCCTTGATCTGCGCCGCCATGTCCTCAACAATGGGCGGAGAAATATTGTCATGGCTGCCCGGCTCTCTCAGCGCTTCACCGCTGAGTTTGAGCAGAACGCGACGGAATTTTCGAGGGGCGGTGGAGTCAGGCATGAAAGATCAGAGTATAACTCATAAAGCATGCACGCAGGGGCCTTGCAAAGCTAAATCTGCATGTCACACATCCCGTTATGAAAGACGACCCTTCCATCCCCGCCGACGCGCGCTTCGAAACGCGCGCCATTCATGTGGGCCAGGACTACCGCAGCGAGACCGGCGCCGTGATTCCGCCGATCTACATGACCTCGACGTTTGAGAGCGGAAATCCCACCGGCTTTGACTACACACGCTCCGGCAATCCGAACTTCCGCAACCTCCAGACCACGCTCGCCAGCCTGGAAAACGCGAAGCACAGCACCGTCTTCGCCAGCGGCCTCAGCGCCATCTCCGCCATCCTGTTTTCGCTCAAAACGGGGGACACGATTCTCTCCGAGCAGCAGATCTACGGCTGCACCTACCGCATCTTCGAAAAGGTGCTCAAGCGCTTCGGCGTCAAAATCAAATACGCCAACCTCACCAATCCCGAAAACTACGAGCTCATCACGCGCCTCAAGCCTGCGCTCGTGTGGCTCGAATCGCCGACAAATCCACTGCTGAAAATCCTGGACATCAAGACCATCAGCGAAGCCGCGCACAAGGTGGGCAGCATCGTCGCCATGGACAACACCTTTGCCTCCAGCCTGCTGCAGCAGCCGCTGGATCTGGGTGCCGATCTTTCCCTGCTCAGCACCACCAAGTACACCAATGGTCACAGCGACGCCCTCGGCGGTGCCGTTTGCACCAATTCCGACGAGTGGCAGGAGAAAATGATCTTCGCGCAGAAAGCCATCGGCCTGCAACCAAGTCCCTTCGACACCTGGCTCATCTCCCGGGGTGCGAAAACCGAAGCCATCCGCATGGAGCGCCACTGCTCCAATGCCCTCGAACTGGCCCAGCGTCTGGAAGGCCGCAAAGGCGTCAAGAGCGTCAAATACCCCTTCTTGAAAAGCCATCCGCAGCACAAGCTCGCCAAGAAGCAGATGACCGCCGGCGGCGGCATGCTCCTGGCCGATTTCGGCCTCAGCTACGCCGACACCCTCGCCTTCATCCGCCGCCTGCGCCTCTTCACCCAGGCGGAAAGCCTCGGCGGCATCGAAAGCCTCGTCGCCCATCCCGCCAGCATGACCCACGCCTCCATCCCCAAAGACGCCCGCGAAGCCGCCGGCGTCACCGACGGCCTGGTGCGCTTTTCTGTGGGCATTGAGCACGTTGAGGACTTGTGGAAGGACATTGATGCGGCATTAAAGAACCGCAAATGACCGACCTTTTCACCCACCCCCTCTGCAACGCCGAAGACCTCGGCAAGGCCATCCCCGACCACGACCTCGGCGTGTCCGTGTGCCTGCCGCTGTGGGAGCATGTGATCGGCTATGAAGAAGGCGATCAGGAAATAGTCGCGAAGTTCAAATCTGGCTACCCGCGCTTCTGCTGCCCGCCCGCCATCTCGCGGCTGTTTGCAGCCGCGGAAAAGGAATTCGCCGCTCCTGGCGAGCGCTGCTTGGTGTTTCCGCGACTCGTTCATGCGGAGCGCTGCGTGAAATTCATCGGAACCGGCCGCGCCATCGAATGGACGGCGCATAACCTCGGCGTCGCTGTGTTTCCAGCAGACAGCTACGTGCAGGCCCGCAAATTCTGGCGCTTCTGCGGCGAATGCGCCAGCACGCGCCAGGCCTGCGATGCTTTGGGCGAACACAAGAGCGATGCCACCTTCGAAGACGGCAAGGCCGCCAACCGCACCATCCGCGAGCGCATCGCGCAACTCGCCGGGCAGCAGCCAGAGGACGTGTTTCTCTTCCCGTCCGGCATGGCGGCAAACTTCGCCGTGCATCGCATGCTCACGCAGCTTTTCCCAGATCGCAAAACGGTGCAGCTCGATTTCCCCTATGTCGATGTGCTGAAGCTGCAGCAGTTCTTCGGCACCGGCGTGCATTTCATGCCTCTGATCAAGGACAGCGAGTATGATGATCTGAGCACGTTGCTGCAAAGCGAGCCGATCGCAGGCATCTTCTGCGAAGCCCCGAGCAATCCCCTGCTCCGCTGCGTCGATTTCGAACGCCTTCTCGCGATCCGTGCCGCCGCACAACCCGGCGTCCCGATCATCATCGACGACACCATCTCCACCGTCGCGCATGTGGATGCGCATCGCGTGGCCGATGTCGTCACAACAAGCCTCACGAAAAGCTTCTCCGGCGTGGGCGATGTCCTCGCTGGCAGCGTCGTGCTGAATCACAAATCCCCACATCACGCCACCTTCTCCGCCTTCCTGACGGCCCATGCCGACCACGAACTCTGGCGCGGCGATGCCGTGGCTCTCGAACTCAACAGCCGCGACTTCGCACAACGTGCCGCAACGATGAGCCACAACGCCCAGGCGCTCACCAATCATCTGCGCTCGCACCCGAAAGTGGATCGTGTCTGGCACGCCAGCAGCGAAGGCGGCAGCGGCTACGAACACATCCGCCGCGCCAACGGCGGCTACGGCTGCCTGTTTTCCTTCACACTCAAGAACCCGGAGCAGACCAGCGCAAAGTTCTACGATGCCCTGCGCGTCTGCAAAGGCCCGAGCCTCGGCACCAACTTCACCCTCGTCTGCCCATACACGCTCCTCGCCCACTACGAAGAACTCGACTGGGCCGAAAGCTGCGGCGTCAGCCGCTGGCTCATCCGCGTGTCCGCCGGCCTGGAAGAAACCGCCGATTTGATCGCTCGATTTGATGCAGCGTTAGCGGCGGTTTCTTAGGTTGCAGCCCCCCATAAGCGCCTGCCGATGCTCCAGACCTCGGGGCAAAAGTCTTCCTACAGCCCATGCTTACTTCCAAGTGGAGGTGCTTGCGGTAAAGGATTGCCTGGGAGACGCGTTTTCTTTCCTTGCGAGAATCAGGTCGACGCTTAATAAAGGTGATGACAATTGATTAACAATTTCGTAAAAACGGCGAAATATTTTTTCTTCTATTTAAAAATAAACCCATTTGTATGTCGCGAGTTCGCTTTGCTCGATTCGTCTTTCTGGTCATCCTCTTCTTTTCACAGCCTGCTTGGGCTGCGGTGGTGAGTTCGACTCAACATGCCGGCACAGCCTGGTTTTTGCATGACACGCCTGCGAGAATCGTGCGCTATGACATGACCACCCGCCAGTGGCTGGCAGATATTGTGCTGCCTGTGGCACGAGGAACCGCCACCACTTTTCACGTCGATGCAGACGGAATCTACGTGAGCTATGGACCCAGTGTTTACCGCTACAACTCCGCAGGAGGAGCCGAAACACAGCTGGTGAACGCTACGCAGACAGTTCAGGCCATCCATTCCGACGGCAATTTGCTGTTCATCAACTATTCCTCGGGCCTCTACGCCAGGCTTATCAGCCTGAACAAAACGACCAACGCACAAATAGCGACTTTCGAAAAATATATCGACAGCGTCTATGGCTCGTCGATCGCGATGTCAGGGAACAAAATTTTTGGCCGCATTCAGGGCGTCAGTCCTTCGGACATCTCGTATGTGAGCTACACCGATGCCGGTGCCTTTGTAATCGGAGGACAAAGTGGGTATCATGGGGATTATCCATCAGCTACCAGGACATGGGTTTTCCCGAACGATGCCAAAGTGGTGGATGATTCCGGCACAGTTTATAGCACGGGTGACCTGACCTATGCTGGCAGTTTCGGAGGGACGATCACCGACCTGAGCTTTTATGGAACTGATGTCCCGATTGTCTTGCGAAACAACGCACTGATTTCGTATTCATCCAGCCTTCTGCCATCCGGAAGCAAATCGTTGGTTTACACTCCTTTCCGCATTTTTGTGGCTTCAACCGATGTTCTCACATTCACAACAGATGTGAGTGAAGCCTCTGGAATCAAAGCACGGGCAGAACCCCTGGTGGATCTGGCGGCACCGACTCCAGGACTGCCCGTAAACCCGGTGGGCCTGCCCTTCACCCCAAACTTGGTGTTTCAAGATGTGACCGGCATCATCTGTCTCTTTGACAAGAACTCACAGAGCATTTTTCGCTGGAATCCTGCGACCCAGCAGTACCTGCCCACCATCCCATTGATCGGCATTCCGTCCTATGCCGCCTACTCATCCTCCCTGCACAGAGTTTATCTGGCGTACCCTTCGGGACGGTTCGGACCGGGCACATGGGTGACAAGCTGACCGGGGACATGGGTTACACTGTATGGGTTGGTCTATGCCTTGGACCAACACCCCTACGACGGAGCAGCGACAGAAGTTTGTCACCTTAGCCAACAGCGGAAGG
>JAIPJY010000056.1 GCA_021733925.1 Prosthecobacter sp.
TTGCGCTGGATGAGTTGAACTTTGGTAGGGAATCCCATAATGCTTATACTAGTTACTTAACTAGACCTTTGTCCACACAAAAGACAGACTTTTTGATCGCTTCACGACGGAATTATCTAGTCAGAGGCCAAACTCCAGTCCTTGTTCCTGTGGAACAGGCCCTCTTCATAGCACCGTACTAAAACAGCTTTCCTGCCCCCGTCTACTGCGCCAGAAACTCATCCAGCGCCGCCTTCGTGATCCGGTACTGCGTACCGATCTTCTTCGCCTTGATGTCGCCGCCTTCGATGCTGGAGATGACATCGGCCTCGGTCACCCCGAGGGCCTGCGCCACCTGCGCGGGCGTGAGAATCTCAACGGAAGGAGCGGCAGCAGGTGCAGCACCCGGCAGTGGTGGAGGTGCGGCACCACCAGCGGCGGGGTTCATGTTGAACGCCCCCTGGGACATCATCTGGTTGGCCATGCCAAAGCCCATCGCGATTTCTGCGGCGGATCCGGCAGGACCGCCGCCACCCTTGGCCATGCCTTCGGCCATCTGGAACTTCACGTAGTCGTTCAGATTCCCGATCACGCCCATGCTGCTGCGCTTGTCGATCGCGGCCTCGACTTCCGGCGGCACGCTGGCGTTTTCCAGGATGAAGCTGGTGATCTCGATGCCGTACTTGCCCTGCGTGGTCGGATTGATGATGGGCAGCAGCGCCTCGCCCAATTCGGAGTAGCGGGTGGCGAGGTCGAGCACGGGCACCTTGGCGGTGGCGAGTGCGTCCGTGAACACGCTGACGATGCGGCTGCGCATGGTGTCGGCAAATTCATCCAGGCGGAAATGATTGTCCGTGCCGGCCACCTCCTTGAGGAAGAGCTTGGGCTCGGAAATCTTGAAATCAAAGGTGCCAAAGGCACGCACGCGCACGATGCCGAAGTCCGCATCGCGCATCATGATCGGATTGCTCGTCCCCCACTTGTTGCCGGTGAAGAGGCGCGTGGTGACGTAATAAACGTCCGCCTTGAAAGGAGACTCAAAGCCATACTTCCAGCCTTTGAGAGTGGAGAGGATCGGGATGTTTTCCGTGCTCAGCGTGTGCTTGCCGGGACCAAAGGTGTCGCCGTATTCACCGAGATACACAAACTGGGCGATCTGCGATTCACGCACGATGAGCTGCGCGCCGCGCTTGATTTCCTTGTCCTCGTCCGGAAAGCGCCAGGAGAGCGTGTCGCGTGAGTCGTCCGTCCATTGGATGATTTCCAAGAACTGTCCTTTGAGGTAATCCATCAGGCCCATGATCGTATAAAAGGTGAGTGTTTGCGGTGTGTCTGGCAGGGAACGAGAGTGATATTAAAGAGCTGCATTCCTTTTGGCGAGTGCAAATCCACCCCCGCCTTTGTAAAGCTTCTCTCAGGCATCCCGGGCGCTTTGCCGTTTGATTCCTTAAAGTGCTGGTTCACATTGATATTTCATATGTCCCTAGCCGATTCACTCCAAGCCGCTGCCGCCTCCGGGCAACTCCTCACCGCCAGTTACGACAACATCCGCGCCCTGCTCGCCGCCAGCGATAATCCATTGTACCGCGCCAGCATCGAGGAACTCGCCACCGCCGGTCAGTGGGCAGAGCTGAACGACCGCTTCTTCCAGGCGCTCAAATTTGGCACAGGCGGCCTGCGTGGCCGCACGGTGGGCAAAATCGTCACCAAAGCCGAGCGCGGCAGCGCCCCCGAAGACCAGCGCCCGGAGCATCCCTGCGTCGGCACCAATTCGATGAACTTCTACAACGTGAGCCGCGCCACCCGCGGCCTCGTGACCTACATCAAAAACTTCCGCGCCAATGCCAAGCTCAGCGGCAAGCCGAGCATCGTCTTTGCCCACGACACCCGGCACTTCTCCCCTGAGTTCGCGAAGTTCTGCGCCAAGATCGCCATGGATCACGGTGCCAATGTGTATCTCTTCGACTACTGCCGCGCGACCCCGGAAATGTCCTTCGCCGTGCGCCAGCTCCGTGCGGATGCAGGCGTGATGATCACCGCCTCCCACAACCCCGCGCATGACAACGGCTACAAGGTGAATTTCAACGACGGTGCCGGCATCGTCGAACCCCACGCCACCGGCATCATCAAGGAAGTGAACGCCATCAAAGGTGAGGACTACGTGGCCGAGCCCGAAGCCCAGCGCGGCGTGCTCACCACCCTCGGCGATGAGATGGACCAGATCTACCTCTCCCGTGTGGAAACCATGATGCTGCAGCCCGAACTGCTGAAAAAGGAAGAAGCGAAGAAGCTCAAAATCGTCTTCACCGCACTCCATGGCGCCGGCGGTGTCCTGGTGCCCGTGCTGCTGAAAAAACTCGGCTTCAATTTCCTCACCGTGCCTGAGCAGGACGTGCGCGACGGCCGCTTCCCCACGGTGAAGTCCCCCAACCCTGAAAACGCTTCCGCCTTGCAGATGGCGGTCGATCTGGCGAACAAGGAGGGCGCGGACATCATCATCGGCACCGATCCCGACTGCGACCGCATGGGTGTGGGCGTGCGTAATGCCGCAGGCGAAATGGTGCTGCTCACCGGCAACCAGGTCGGCTCCCTCATGGCCTGGTACCGCACCAAGACCATGTTTGACCTCGGCATCCTCACGGCTGAAAACAAGGACCACGCCGTGCTGCTGAAGACCTTCGTCACCAGCCCGCTGCAGGACGCCATCGCCGCGAAGTTCGGCATCGGCTGCGTCAACACCCTCACCGGTTTCAAATGGATCAGTTCCAAGCTCTCCAAATACGAAGCCCTGCTGCCAGCAGACATTCAGAGCCGCTACCGCGACCTCAACAACGTCGAAAGCCGCAACGCACGCCTCAAGCACAGCAAGTTCCTCGTCTTCGGCGGTGAGGAAAGCTACGGCTACATGGGCGATGACTTCAGCCGTGACAAAGATGGCAACGGCGCCGTGGTCATGTTTGCCGAACTCGCCGCCTACGCCGCCAGCCTCGGCCTCACCGTGGCCGGACTGCTCGATCAGGTGTACTGCGAAGTGGGCTACTTCCTCGAAGTGAACGAGAGCAAGGTCTTCGAAGGTGCCAGCGGCGCCGCGCAGATCACCAAACTCGCCGACAGCTACGGCAGCAATCCGCCGAAAGAGGTGGATGGCTCCGCCGTCATCAAGGTGCGCGACTTCCGCAAGGACGAGATCATCGATGAAGAAGGCGACGTGGTGCTGAAGGAGAAGATGCTCTTTGTGGATCTCGCCGACGGCCGCAGCTTTGCCGTGCGCCCCTCGGGCACCGAGCCGAAGATCAAGTACTACATGTTTGGCCGCAGGGTCCCCGCCGCCGGTCAGCAGCTCAGCGCCGAAGAACTCACCGCTGCCAAGGCCAAAGTCACCCAGGGCCTCGCCAGCATGTGGGCCTGGCTGGACAAGGATATCGACGCTCGACTGGCCGTCTAAGGCCGGATTCCTCCACAGATTCAAAGAAATGGCAATGCGGCTGAACAAACTTCAGCCGCATTCGTCTATCCATTTGCAACCTCGTTCTAGAGGCGGAGGGCCGGAAAATGCGGCTTGAAGTTCTCAGGAATTTAAGAACTATTAAGCATTATGAATTCTCGAACCACTCACAGGGGCCTGATCAGCTCATTTGGATTGGGCTGGTATGCCGCCATCGTCATTGTTTCGACGGCTTCAGCACAGGCGCAGCAGCGCTATTATCCCCAGCAGCAGGGTGGTTATCCGCAGCAATACAGCCAGCCCGCACCTCAGGGCTACCAGCAGCAGCCGCAGGGCTACGGCTATCAGCAGCAGCCCCCGACGCACTATGAAAGCCCGCTGCAGTTTCTGCCGAAGTTTGGCCAGCGCATGAGTGAAATGGCGCGTCGTCTTTTCTACGGGCGTGACCCCACCGGCTATGACTACCCACCTCAGGGCTATAGCCAGAATGGCGGCGGCTACAGTCTGGACTCCAATCCAAGTCAGCAGGCTGCCCCCAGTTATCCGCAGCAGTCTCCTCAGGGCTACCCCCTTCCGGGCTCCGGATATGCCGCTCAGCAGCCGGGCTATCAATATCCCCAGCAGCAGCAGCAACCGGGCTACCAGTATCCCCAGCAGCAGCAACAGCAGCAACCGGCCCAGCCGCGCTACAGCCAGCCGCCGCAGCAGCAGCAGACCACTCCGGCTCCGTCGCGCACACAGCAGCCCACGACCCAAAGCAAAACTCCTGCCCCTGCCCCACAGAGCAAGTCTTCCTCATCCAGCAGCACCCGCAAATATACCCCGCCCAAGGTGACCGACTCACCTCCTCCGACCAAGACGACGAGCAAGCCCGCCACGGTGACTCCCAAAAAAGAAGTCAAGCCTGACGCCCCTCCGCCGACAACGACGCCGACCACACGCCGTTCCGAAACCACCCCCAAAGAATTTCCCACCACCACTTCCAGCGGAGGATCTTCCGGGTCGTTTTTGAAAGGCAAAAAAACTGCCAAGCCAGGACGCGTGATCAGCCCTTACCCGCCCTACAAAGAGCTCGACATCACCGGTCTCGAAAGCGGCTCCCTCGCGCTTGATCCCACCACCCAGAAGGTCTTTGAGGTGCCTTGATCCTTGCAGCCTGACTGCTTGTATAATGGAAATCCCGGTAACAGCCGGGATTTCTGCTTTTATGCCAGCATCGGCTCTTTTGCCTAAATCAAAAATAAACGGCCTCCTGGCCCGATGTTTGCTTGCTAATTCACTTGGATGGCGCTTGATGTCCTCCAACCTTCATGGCCGACCACGGACTCCAGCAGTTACAGACCCAAAAGCTCGCCATCGGGCCGCAGATGCAGCAGAGCTTGCAGATCTTGCAGGCTCCCACCTTGGAGCTGCGCCAGATTATTCAGCAGGAGGTCGAAATCAATCCGGTGCTGGAACTCGAGGCACCGGAAACCTCCATTCAAGACGCCATTCCCGATGATCCGGATGACCGCAGCGTCGATGACAGTGACATCGACGCCCTGACTCAGATGGATGATGAGTGGCGCGAGTACTGGCAGCAGAGCCGCCAGCAAACCGCCACCCGCCGCAGCGATGACCAGGAGCGCTGGCAGTTCCTCATGGACTCCATCGTGGCGCCCACCACCCTGCAGGAGCATCTGCTATCCCAGCTCCACACCTCAGATGCCGCCACCTCCCTCGCCCCGCACGTGGAGTTCCTCATTGGCAATCTCGACGACCGTGGCTTTCTCAACACGCGCATCGACGAGCTGAGCCTGAACCACGGCATCCCCATCGATGTTCTGAACACCGCCAAAAGGCTGCTGCAGAGCTTTGATCCCGTCGGCGTCGGCTCGGAAGATCTGCGCGAATGCCTGCTGGTGCAGCTGGAGCGCCTCGGCAAAAAGCAGAGCCTCGCGTGGCGGCTTGTCGATCAATACATCGACGACCTCGCCAACAAGCGCTACCCCATCCTCGCCCGCAAACTCGGCGTCCCGCTGGAGCAGATCTCACGCGGAGCAGATTTCATCAGTACGCTCGACCCACGTCCGGCGCAGCGCTTTGCCGTCTCCTCCAACAACTACGTCACGCCAGATGTCGTCGTGGAACGCCAGGGCCGCGAATGGGTCGCCGTCATGACCAACGACGACCTCCCGCATCTGCGCATCAGCAACACCTACAAGGACCTGCTCAGCCAGCCCGGCAACAACGGCGAAGTTCGCAACTACGTGCGCGACAAAATCCGCAGCGGCAAGTTCCTCATCCGCTCCATCCATCAGCGCCAGCAGACGATCCACCGCATCGCCACGCAGATCCTCAAGTATCAGCGCGAGTTTCTCGAAAAGGGCACCAATTTTCTGCGCCCTCTCAACATGGCCACCGTCGCCGATGAAGTCGGCGTGCACGAGACCACCGTCAGCCGCGCCATCGCCGGCAAATACATCGCCACCCCGCATGGCGTGTTTGACATGAAGTTCTTCTTCTCCCACGGCGTGAAGACCGAATCCGGTGATGACTTGAGCAACACCAGCGTCAAAAACGCCATCGCCGAACTCATCAAGACCGAGCCCAAGCACAAGCCCCTCAGCGACGACAAGCTCGCCAAACTGCTCGACGGCCAGGGCATCAAGGTCGCCCGCCGCACCGTCGCGAAATACCGCGAAGCGCTGAACATCCTGCCCAGCCACCTGCGCAAGTCGTTTTCGTAAAGTGGCCATCTCGCTCCGCGAGATGAGCACAGCGCTTTCGCAGGCCGTTGCGTCATCGTTTGAAGTGAGCACTCCGCATGGAAGCCCACGCTGGGCTCCTCTCGCGGAGCGAGAGGGCTACTATGCTCCGCCTCTCTCACACAAACCGCCGCGCGATCTCCGTGTAAAACTCCAGCGCCTTCTCCACCTCAGCGCATTCCACGTACTCCACCGCCGCGTGCGCTTGATCAATGCTCCCCGGTCCAAATAAAATCGTCGGAATGCCCAGCCGCGAAAACTTGCTCGCATCACTGCCAAACGGCACGCCGCTGACACCATTCTCGCGACCCATCTCGCCCAGCAAAACCCGCGCGAGTTGCACCACTGACGCATCCTCATCCGTCTGAAACGGCCAGTCCTGCAGCATCGGTGCCTCCATCTCCGCGATCACATCCGGATGCCGCTTCATCAACCCATCCAGCAGCGTCTGATAATGCGCCAGCACCTCCGGCACCTCCTCACCGGGCAGCAGCCGGCGGTCGATCTCGATCACCGCCTCATCCGGCACGAAGTTCACCTGCACGCCTCCATGGATCACGCCCACGTTGCACGTGCCCGGCCCCAGCAGCGGATGCTTCGCCCCCTGCATGCGCTCATGATCCTCATTCAGCGCCAGCACCACGCGTGACATCGCCGTGATCGCATTGATGCCTAGATGCGGCTTCGAACTGTGCGCCGCCTTGCCCTTCGTGTGAATGCGCCAGCGCAACACCCCCTTGCTCGCGATCACGCATTTGAACTCCGTCGGCTCCGCCACCACGGCGGCATCGGCCTTGAGTCCTTCGCAAAGTTTGACCACACCGCGAAAAGAAAACTCCTCATCCACCACCGCCGCCAGCCATACCTCGCAGGGTGGCCGTACACCGCTCGCATGAATGTCCGCCACGGCATGCATCATCGCCGCCAGCCCCGCCTTGTCATCCACCGAGCCGCGCCCATGCAGCCTGCCATCCCGCACCACCGGGTCGAAGGGATCAATCGTCATGCCCTTGATCGAAACCGTGTCCATGTGCGCCTCAAACACGATGCGCCGCGACGCATCACGGCCAGACACGCGCGCGATCACATTGTTGCGCCCCGGAAACACCTCCTGCTCCCACACCTCCATGCCCCGCTGTTCAAAAAAGCGCCGCACATAAGCCGCTGCCTCCGCCTCTCCCGGACCGCCCTCATAGGAGCTGTTGATGCTGTTGATGCGAACGAGATCGGCCAGGGTCTGGAGCACAGGGGACATCCCCCAGCCTAGGCCGAGTTTGAAAAGTAGTCCAGTTGCTCCGCAACGGGAGTTCGCTCCCTCGGCAAGAAGAACCCCTTTGTGGCCGTACTTTTGCTACCTCCCCATCTCCCTGTCCGATTGTCCCCCAGTCTGATTGTCTGATCGCCCCATGAAGCCCGCACCCTCCATCGCCCTAGCCTTCGCACTGCTCGCACGCTGCGCCATGGCTGCCGCGCCTGCGGATGACGCGAAGATCGCCTTCTTCGAAAAGACCATCCGCCCCATCCTCATCAAGCGCTGCTACGAATGCCACTCCGTCGAGTCCGGCAAGACCAAGGGCGGCCTCTCCATTGATTCACGCGAGGCCATTCTCAAAGGCGGCGACAACGGCCCGGCCCTCGTCGCGGGCAATCCCGAGAAGAGCCACATCATCGAATCCATCCGCTATCAAAATCAGGACCTGCAGATGCCGCCCAAAGGTGCCATGCCCGCAGCGGAAGTGAAGGCCCTGGAGGAATGGGTGAAAATGGGTGCCCCCGATCCACGCGAAGCCGTCGCTACCAACAAACCCTCCTCACCGCGCATCATTGATCTCAAAGCAGGCGCGAAGCACTGGGCCTTCCGCCCGATCGCGCATCCACCCGTCCCCAAGACGGATGCCGCCAATCCCATCGACGCTTTTATCAGCGAAAAACTCGCCGAAAAAGGCCTCACGCTCGCGGCTCCTGCTGACAAACGCACCCTCATCCGCCGCGCCACCTTCGATCTCACCGGCCTCCCACCGAGCCCGCAGGAGGTGAATGCCTTCCTCGCCGACAACTCCCCCGACGCCTTTGCCAAAGTCATCGACCGCTTGCTGCGCTCGCCGCAATACGGCGAAAAATGGGGCCGCCACTGGCTGGACGTCGCCCGCTACTCGGACTCAAACGGTCTCGATGAAAACATCGCGCTCGGCACCGCCTGGCGTTACCGCGATTACGTGGTGCAGGCGATCAACGCCGACAAACCCTTCGACCAATTCCTCACCGAGCAAATCGCGGGCGATCTCCTGGAAGCGAAGGACCTGGCCTCACGCAAGGAACACGTCACCGCCACCGCCTTTCTCAACCTCGGTGCCAAAGTCCTCGCAGAGCCGGACAAGGAAAAGCTCGCCATGGATGTCATCGATGAGCAGATCGATGTCACGGGCCGCGCCTTCATGGGCCTCACGCTGGGTTGTGCACGCTGCCATGATCACAAGTTCGATCCCGTCCCAACGGCTGACTACTACGCCCTCGCCGCCATCTTCAAGAGCACGCAAAGCTTCAGCGTGGACCGCATTGGTGCTCTGAGCACATCGTATGAAGCCCCCATGGGCTCGCTCGAAGACTTCGCTGATGTCATCTCCTCCGAACGCATCCTCAAAGATCAAAAAGCCGCCGTCGCCAAAGCCGAAAGTGCCGCCATCACCGCCCTGCGCAAAGAAGTGCGTGATCATGCCGTCGATTACCTCATGGCCGCAGCCAAACTGCCCGCGACCCCCACCCTGAGCCAGGTGCGGCCGGTGGCGGAGCCGCTCGGACTGCGTGCGCATATCCTTCTCAACTGCCGCGTCTATCTCGCCGCGAACGAAACCCTTCCCTTCTTCAAACCATGGCAGGACGCGCTTAAAAGCACCGGTGATGTGACGCCGCTGCGTGGCTACTACACCGCCATCTTCGCCGCTGCGGAAAAGATCACTCCTGCTCCGAAAGCGAAGCCCAAGGCCAAGGCAGAGCTTGCGGACGCATCCGAAGACTCGCTGCTGCATCAGGCCCGCGCCGCATTGGACGCTCCCGCCGGTTTCCTCGCTCTGCCACCGGAGCCCATGGTTCTCTTCCCCAAGGACGTGGCTGAAAAAGTGCGCGCACTCAAGGACACCATGATGACCACGGAGAGCAATCTCCCCGACCTGCCCACCACCCTCGCCGTGGCTGAGTCATCAAAGATCGTCAAAGAACTGCCCATCCACATTCGCGGCAGCCACCTCGCGCTCGGCAAGCCTGTTGCACGCGGCTTCATCCAGGTCGCGCAGGCATCCCTCAAAACGAAGCCGCAGTTCCCTGACAATCAAAGCGGCCGCCTTGAACTCGCCCGCTGGCTCGCCAGCCCCGAGCACCCGCTCACCTCGCGTGTCATGGTGAACCGCATCTGGTCCTGGCATTTCCGTCAGGGCATCGTCCCCACCACGGACAACTTCGGCCTCCTCGGCCAGCAGCCCACGCACCCCGCACTGCTCGACTGGCTCGCCCGCTGGTTCACCAGCAACGGCTGGAGCCTCAAGGACATGCACCGCCTCATCATGAGCTCACGCACCTATCAGCAAAGCTCCGCCACCTCGGCACAAGGTTACGCAGCCGATCCCGAAGACCTCCTGCTGCACCATTTCCCTGTGCGTCGTCTCGAAGCCGAGGAAATCCGCGACGCCCTGCTCAGCGTCGCTGGCAGCCTCGACAACACCATCGGCGGCAAGACCATCCCGCGCCGCAATCGCGAATTCGTCTTTAATCACACCTCCAAGGACTTCACCTCCTACGGCAGCACGCGGCGCGCGCTCTACATGCCCATCATCCGCAACAATCTCTACGACCTCTTCCAGCAGTTCGACTATCCCGATCCCTCCACCAGCACCGGCCTGCGCCACAGCTCCGTCGTCTCCCCGCAGGCCCTGCTCCTCATGAACAGCGACCTCGCCACCAGCGCCTCGCAAGCCTTCGCCGCCCGCGTGTTCAAGCTCTCCGCCGACAAAGAAGCCCGCCTCCGCGCCGCCTATCGCATCGCCTTCGCCCGCGAAGCCACCGCCGACGACCTCCGCCGCGCCGAAAACTACCTCACCGCCGCCGATGCCTCGCTCAATTCCTCCCAACAGGACTCCACCAAGCGCGAGCAGGAAGCCTGGGCACTGCTCTGCCAGGCCCTCATGATGAGCAACGAGTTCATCTATTTGCGGTAGTACAGTAGCCATCTCGCTCCGTCGAGATGAGCACAACGCTCTCGCGAACACCCATCACAAACGAGTCATACTGCGCCTCTTTCAAACAGCGCAGAACACCATGAGCACACTCACCATCCGCCTCCCTGAGGACAAGCATCTCCGCCTGCGAAAGCTGGCCGAACATCGTTCCATGAGCATTAACAAACTGATGGAGGAACTCGCAACCATCAGCATCACCGAGTTTGATGCTGAAACGCGCTTTCTTGCCCGCGCCAAACGTGGTTCGGTCAAAAAAGGCCTCGCTTTGCTCGACAAACTCGATGCCGCCTTTTCGAAATAATCAGTTCCTTCCTGTCATGCTCGGATCAACAACGCTGAAATCCAGCTCGCCTGTGCAGAGCATAAAAGGGCAGTGGCGAAGCAACGAGTTCATCTATCTGCGCTAGTTTGCACAAGTCGTTGCTTGACCACCTGCCGCTTTCGAGGACTACGTTCCAGCTGTGGACTTGAAGCTCATCAACCGCGAAATCCTGCTCTCCTTCTGGAAGGTGCATGTGCTGCACCATGCCGCCGAGGGCGAGGTGATCGGCCAGTGGATGCTCAAGGAGCTCAATCACCACGGCTACGACGTCAGCCCCGGCACGCTCTACCCGCTGCTCAAGCGCATGGAAAAAAACGGCTGGCTCACCTCCAAAGCAGACGCCTCACGCGGTCCCAAAGCCCCCCGCGCCTACACCATCACCAAGGATGGACGCGCCGTCCTCAAGGTCGTGCGCAAGCAGCTCAAGGAGCTGGGCGTGGAAGTCGGCAGGCACTGACGTTTCCATGCCCAGACCAGCCGCGTGCCACCTCCGACAGCGTGAATGCCACAAAAACTGATCGCGCAGCACGCGTCTGCCATCGTATAGACCGCCTCCGTCGCCGAAGCACCGCCTGGCATGCAGAGTGCTTTTCTCCGGCCCTCAGTTTCACTTCCAAAAACCGCATCAACGCACCATGTACGTCGGCAAAGACTTCCGTTTGATCCTTCTCTGGCACTTCGCACGTCGGAATTTCATCGAGTCCCTGCTCATCAGCACTCTCGCGGTGGTCCTCTACCGTTTCGCGGGAATGCGCTGGATCGCCATTCCCTTCCTGCCCATCGGCACCATCGGCACTGCCGTGGCGTTCTTCGTCGGCTTCAAGAACAACCAGGCCTTCGACCGCCTGTGGGAGGCCCGCCGCCTGTGGGGTGGCATCACCAATGCCTCCCGCAGCTTCGTCGTCCACCTGAAGGCCAGTCTTCCCACCGAGTCCAAGGACGTGCGCGAGGCCGCCTACCGCCACCTCGCCTTCATCAACATTCTCCGTCTTCAGCTCCGCCGCACCATCCCCTGGGCCACCAGCAAGCAAAACCTCCACAAGACCTTCGCTGGCGAGCGTCATGAACTTGAGGAGTTTGAGAAAGGTCTCGAGCGCATCCTCGGGGAACATGAGAAGATGCATTATTTCGACCGCCTCAAGAGCCTCAACAATCCCGCCTGCATGCTCCTCAAGGTCCATGCCGAGCACCTTGCCCGGCTGAAGCGCGAGGGTGCGCTCGATGGCTTTGAGCACATCGAACTCATGCGCCTAATCAATGAGTTCCACAATCTCCAGGGCGGGTGCGAACGCATCAAGGCGACCCCGCTCTTCCGCCAGTACAGCATCTTCAGCCATATCTTCGTGCAGATCTTCATCCTGCTGCTCCCCTTTGGCCTGCTGAAGGACCTCAGCGCCATTGCTGGCGGACCCGGAGTCTGGCTCACCATTCCCTTTTCGGTCCTCATCTCCTGGATCTTCTACACCATGGAGCAGACCGGCGAGTTCAGCGAAAACCCGTTCGACAACGCCATCAACGACACCCCCATTTCCACCATCTGCCGCAACATCGAAATCGATGTCCGCGAGATCCTTGGCGAAGACAAGCTGCCCCCAAAGCTGCAACCCGAAAACAACGTCCTCCTCTGACAGCTGGAGCGGCCACGCCGGAAACATCGGCATCGACGCCCCCGGTCAACGCGAGTCCCATCTGACGGAGATCACCAGTCCATGGCGGCACCCGCAGCGCCACGGCCAGCCATGCTGACAAAGGCAGCCCAGGCCTGACAGCGAAAAAAACCTTCTTTTCGAGGAAAAAAGTTGTCCGGCATTCGTTTACGGTGCCCGTAATCGCCAGCCGAACTCATTTGTCATTTCCCCCCGCATGTCCCTCGCCCGTTTCGCCCTCCGCCACCCCTGGTCTGTTTTGGTTGCTGTGGTGGCGGTCTGCCTCGGAGCCTGGCTCGGACTGCAGCGCATGACGCGTGACATCTTCCCGCCGCTGGGCATCCCGACGATCTATGTGGCGCAGCCTTTCGGCGGCATGGACCCGCTGCAGATGGAAGGTTACCTGACCTATCGCTACGAGTACCACTTCCTCTACATCTCCAATATCGAGCATGTGGAGTCGAAGTCCATCCAGGGCGCTTCCATCATGAAGCTGCAGTTTCATCCCGGCACAGACATGAGTCAGGCCATGTCCGAAACCGTGGCGCAGGTGAACCGCGCACGCGCCTTCATGCCACCGGGCACGGTGGCCCCCTTCATCATGCGTTTCGATGCCGGCAGCGTCGCCGTCGGCCATCTCGTCTTCTCCACGGACGATCCCAACATCACGCTGAACCAGATGCAGGACCAAGCGCTGAACAAGGTGCGCCCGGCCTTCGCCACACTCCCCGGCGTTTCCGCGCCTCCTCCCTTCGGCGGCAGCTCGCGTGCCATCGTGGTGAACGTGAACCCGGACCGCATGCGCAGCTACGGCCTCTCGCCCAATGACATCGTGGGTGCTATCGCCCGGGGAAATCCGATCAGCCCCTCCGGCAACATGAACCTCGACGGCAAGTATCCCATCGTGCCGACGAACGCGATCGTGACCAACATCAAGGACCTCGAAGCCATCCCGCTGCGCCGCACCGACAAAGGCGCCGTCTTCATCCGCGATGTCGCCGCCGTCTCCGACTCCGCCGACGTGACCACCTCCTACGCACTCGCCAACGGCATCCGCACCGTTTATCTGCCCGTCACCAAACGCGCCGAGGCCTCCACGCTCGAAGTCGTGAAAACCGTGCGTGCAGCCATCCCGGAATTTCAAAAGCTGCTGCCGTCCGGTATCAAGGTGAGCTTTGAATTCGACCAGACGCCCGTCGTCAATCGCAGCATCCGCGATCTGCTCAAAGAAGGCGGCCTCGGTGCCATCCTCACCGGACTCATGGTGCTGCTCTTCCTGCGCGATCTCCGCACCGCCTTCATCGTCATCATCAACATCCCGCTCTCGCTGCTGGCCTCAGCCTTCGGCCTGTGGATCACAGGAGAGAACATTCACCTCATGACTCTCGGCGGCATGGCGCTCGCTGTGGGCATCCTCGTCGATGAAGCAACCGTGACCGTGGAAAACATCCACACCCATCTCGCCCGTGGCAAACCACTCGCCCGTGCCGCGCTCGATGGCACGCTGGAGACCACGCTCCCGCGCCTGCTTGCGATGTTGTGCATCCTGGCGGTGTTCATTCCCGCATTCTTCATGGTCGGCGCAGCCAAGGCGCTCTTCGTCCCGCTCGCACTGGCCGTTGGTTTTGCGATGTTCGCATCCTTCATTCTCTCCAGCACGCTCGTGCCTGTCCTGTCGGTGTGGCTGCTGCCGAAGAAGCAGAAGCTGCATGAGGAAAAGCCCGGCGTCATTGCCCGCAGCTATCAGGGACTTGTCAAAGCCGCCGTGACCATGCGCTTCATTCTTGTCCCCGCCTATCTCGGCGGCGCTGCGCTGATCATCCTCACCTTCGCCCCTTTCCTCGGCTCCGAGATTTTCCCTGCGACAGATTCCGGCCAGTTCGCGCTGCGTTTTCGTGCTCCCAGCGGAACGCAAGTCGCACGCACCGAGGCCATCGCACAGCGCATTTTGCAGATCATCGGCGAGGAGTCAGCCATTGAGTTTTCCATCGGCATGGTCGGCGTGCACAATTCCAGCTTCCCCGTCAATCTGGTCCATCTCTGGAACGGCGGCCCTGAGGAAGGCTGGCTGGCCGTGCAGCTTCGCCCCGGATGGGACGACGTCGCGACCTTGCAGGAAAAGCTGCGCGACATCATCGGCCGCGAACTCCCCGAAGTCCGTCTCTCCTTTGAGCCCAACGACATCGTCAGCCGCGTGATGAGCTTTGGCTCGTCCACGCCGCTGGAGATCGTCGTCAGCGGTCCCAGCCTGCCAGACAGCAAGGCGCATGCAGAGAAGCTGCTCGCCAAATTCGGCGAACTCAAGTTCCTGCGTGACGCCCAGATCGCCCAGACGCTCGATGCACCTTCCGTCAACGTGCAGATCGACCGCGAGCGCGCCGGTCTGCTCGGTGTGGATGTCGAGGACGTCACCCGCAGCCTTGTCGCCGCGACCACATCCAGCAAGTTCACCACACCCGTCTATTGGGCAGATCCAAAGACGGGCATCAGCTTCAACATCGCCGTGCAGATCCCCGAAGAACGCACACAGACGCTGGAAGACCTCGGCAACATCCCCATCACCAGCAAGGACGGCGGCACCGTGCTGATGCGCAACCTCGCCAAGATCGAGAAGGGCACCACCATCGGCACTTACGAGCGCTACAACCTCGTCCGCGTCGTCAGCATCACCGCCAACATTCACGACATCGACTTCGGCAGCGCCATCGCGAAAATCCGCAAGGCTATCGCCGAAGTGGGCCCTGCACCAGATGGCAAAACGAAGGTGGATGTTCGCGGGCAGGTAGTGCCCTTTGAGCAGCTCTACTCCGGCTTCAGCAGCGGCCTCGTCATCGCCATCATTGTCATCTTCCTGCTGCTCTGCGCAAACTTCCAGTCACTGCGCCTCGCCATCGTCGTCATCTCCACCATGCCTGCGGTCATCGCGGGCGTGGTGCTCGCGCTGTTCTTCACCGGCACCACCATCAACATCCAGTCCGCCATGGGTGCCATCATGGCCGTGGGCGTCGCTGTCGCCAATGCCATCCTGCTGGTCACCTTTGCAGATCGCGAACGATTGAGTAGTGGTGGAGATCGTCGCACCGCCGCCATCGCAGGTTCCGTCAGTCGCCTGCGCCCCATCTTGATGACCAGCTTCGCCATGATCGCCGGCATGCTCCCCCTCGCCCTCGGCTCAGGCCAGACGGCCCCGCTTGGCACCGCCGTCGTCGGTGGTCTCGCGCTCGCCACTGTCGCTACCCTGTTCTTCCTCCCCGCCGTCTTTGCGCTGCTCGCCAGCACGAAAGCCACCTCCGCCTCGCTCGACCCTGATGACGATCAAAGCGCGCTGTTTGAACCCTCCCACTGATTTCCGCCATGACCAAGCACCTGCTCCTTCTCCTCAGTCTCAGCACCTTCGCCAGCGCGCTCGACCTCCCCGCTACCAAGCCGCACACAGGCACCATCCACCGCTGGATCAGCCTGCCCGCGAGTTTCGCGCCATGGCAGCAGGTGGCCTTGAAGGCACGTGTGGCCGGCTACATTCAGAAGATCACCGTGGACAAGGGAGACCTCGTCACCGCCGGCCAAAAGCTCATCGAAATCTCCGTGCCGGAACTCGAAGCCGACCTCATCGGCCACCGTGCTCAAATCGCCGCCGCCGACATCGCCGTAAAACGCCTGCACGAAGCCCGCGCCAAATCACCCGACCTCATCCTCCCGCAATCTGTCGATGATGCCGAAGCCAAACTCGCCATCGCCAAAGCCGGCATGGTGCGCGCCAACGCACTGCTTCAATTTGCCCAAATTGCCGCCCCCTTCCCCGGCACCATCACCGACCGCCGCGTGGATCCCGGCGGCTTCGCAGCGGCGGGAGGCGACACCTTGCTGCAGCTCACCGATGTCAGCACGCTGCGCCTGCAAGTGCCCGTCATCGAGATCGAGACCTCCTTTCTCAAAACCGGCCAGCAGGTCGAGGCAAAAGTCGACGCCCTCGGCGGCACTGTGGTCAAAGGCACGCTGTCCCGCCTCACCGGCACCCTTGATCCCGCCACGCGCACCATGCTCATCGAGGCCGACTTCAAAAATGACGACGGCAAACTTCGCCCCGGCATGTTTGCCACCGCACGTATCGCCGTCGAGCAGCACAACAACGCCACCATCATCCCCGTCACCGGACTCGTGATGGAAAAGACCAATGCCTTCGTCTTCAAGCACGTCGATGGCAAAGCCATCAAGACCGCCGTGAAGCCCGGCTTCAACGACGGCAAGAATGTGGAGATTCCCGAACTCAAAGCCGATGACGTGATCCTGCTTCCCGGAACGACGCTGCTCACAGACAAGCAGCCGGTCACCGTGAAATGACGAAACCCGAACTCCACCTCCCGCACGCCATGCCTTTCCCCCTTCGAGCTTCGTCATTCATTCGTCATTCCGCATTCGTCATTCGTCATTTGGCAGTCCTCTTCCTCCTGCCTCTCTCTATTCTGCATGCCGATCCCGCCTTCGTCGATCTCCGCACTGTCATGCGCCTCGCAGGCGCGAACAACGACGAGATCCAGATCGCACGCGCCAAGCATGATGAAGCGATAGCGGAGTCCAAACAGGCATGGCAGCGCTTCTGGCCCTCCTTGAGCCTCGGGGCAGGTTATCGCGGCCATGAAGGCCGCTTGCAGGACATTGCAGGCAACGTCTTCAACGCGAACAAGCAGCAGTACACCGTCGGTACCGGCGTCATGATCGACTGGTCTCCCGGAGACATTTACTATTCCGCACTCGCCGCAAAGCAGCGTGCGCTCGCCGCCGAACACCTCGCCGAAAAGGCACGCATCGACATCGTGACGCAGTCCGTGGAGCGCTACTACGACCTGCTCGCCGCCGAAGCCATGCTCACCATCATCGACGACGACCTGCAACTCACCCAGGACTATGGCAAGCAGCTCGACGGTGCCGTCACCGCAGGCACCGCCTTCCGCGCCGACCTGCTGCGCGTCAAATCGCAGATCAGCCGCGCCAAGCTGGCCATTCGCCAGGGCGAAGAGCAGCGCGATCTCGCCGTCGCACGCCTCGCTGAAATCCTTCGCCTCACTCCCGATGCCGTGCTGCGTCCCGCGAAGTCCGACCTCGTGCCCGTCAGAATGATGTCGGGCAAAGGTGTCGCCACCATGATCTCCCTCGCGCAGCAGCACCGGCCGGAGATTCACGCCTCGCAGGCCATTCACAGCTCGATGGATGCCGAAAGAGATCGCGCCCATGTCGCGCCCCTGATTCCCAGTGTGCAGGCAGGCTACACCACCGGCGGATTGGGCGGCGGCACCAACGTGGGCAATCAATGGGGCAACTTTGGCAGTCAGCAGGACTACTACCTCGGCGTCGGCTGGAAGATCGGCCCCGGCGGCCTGTTTGACCGTCAGCGCAAAAACCTGGCAAACGCCCGTGAAGAAAGCGCCTCGCTGCAAACCAGCCAGGTCAAGGCCGCCGTCGGTCGCGAAGTCGTCGAAGCCGCCACCCGCTCACAGTCCGCCAACGACCAGATCAAGATCAACGACGAAGCCGTCGCTGCCGCCGAAGAGATGACCAAGCTGGCCAAAGAACGCCAGGCAAGCCAGGTGGGCGTCGTGCTCGAATACCTCCTCGCCCGCGAAGAGCTGACCCGCGCACGCCAGAGCCGCGTCATGGCCGTGACAGACTTCAACAAAGCACAGCACGCACTGAAGCGTGCGGTGGGGAAATAGGGCCTGGTGAGATGCTCAGGGGTTCCAGTTGCACCGCAGCCTGTCTGCCTCAAACTCGTCCGCATGACACCTCCTTCCATTCCCCATTCCGCCCTTTTTATTTACAGCGAGAGCTTCGCCCAAAGTGAAGATGGCCGTCGCTTTCATGTGTTTGCCAGGCTCGAAGACAGCCATCATTGGATTTTCTTTTACACCCGGGACAAGCCTGAGCAGCCTATCACTATCTGGTATGAGCATGATCTGGCTGCCGCCCTTGCCACACAGATTGAAGACACATTCGGAGCACTGAAAATCCCACTCAATGCAGGCGTGCGGACCTGCAACGACCAACAGCATTATCGCGGCCTTGAATCACAGGTGCAAGGGGCCTCGTTTTATCTGGGCTGGGACACAGCAGACAGCGAATTGGCGGATGCCTTGGAACCATTGATCAACCTCCTCAGACCACTGGTTGATGAAATGAAAGCCGTGCTCGATGCCAACGATCCGCAGCTATCCTCCAATAAAGAATGAAGAATGCTCCCATGCACCTGCGCCACTTTATTCAGCTTGTTGGAGCAACAGCCCTCGCGGGATGCACCCATCCTCCTTCGGAGAAGAAGGATGCTTCACCACAGTTCGCTTCATTGCCAAAACCACATCAGGAAGTCTATGATGCTCTCTTTCGCTACATGATTGCCGAATGGTCACGGTCTTCGTTCAAAAAGTGGTATTTGAAGCTACTCGACGGGGATGCTCCAGAGGACCTTCTCCAGCGCTATCGGGCCGAAGGATTGCAGGTATATCCCGCCTCCGCCTACAGACATGGTCGTGGAGTTTGGATTTCCATTGCCCAGATTGTTTCACTCACCTCATCTCACGCTGAACTCAGGGGAGGAAGTGTTGTCGGCTATGTTGGAGGAGTCGACGGAAAATATCATCTCGTGAAAAAGCAAGGTCGCTGGACTGTTGAGTCATTCAAAATCCTTACCTGTGCCTGATCCGACCCCATATCCCTGCGCACGCTAAAGCCGCGTCATGGACTCCACAGACTTCAACAAAACGCAGGATGCGCTGAACTGAGCATTGGGGAAATAGCCCGCCTCAATCCCTCATCACATCGTCCGGCAGTTCATTCACATCGCCTTCCAATCGCGGAAAATGCGCCGCAAGCGCCTGACCGATCTCTCCAATCAGACGTACCAGCGAACCCGTGTAATCGCCCGCCTTGAACCCTTCGGAAAGCTGCTGCGCAAGCTGGTTCCAGAACACCTCCTGGCAAAAGTGATGGATGCCCTCATCGGCCACGATCGCAAACTTGCGCGCCTTGGGGGCCACGAAGATAAGAACGGCGTTTCGTTGCACGGTGTCTTGCATCTTCAGACGGGCGAACGTTTTCCATGCCTCCGCCATCGGATCCTCAACGATCTTGTCCGTCACAAATACCCGCAGTTCTCCACTGGTTCGCGCTTCAGCAGATTGGATCGCCTGGATCACCTGCTCATCCACAATCGTGGCGATGAATTGGTCTGCGTTCATGGTTACCATCCTCCGCTCGCACCGCCTCCACCGGTGCTGCCACCACCCCCGGAAAACGAAGAGCCGCCGCCGCGTCCTCCACTGCTACTCCCTCCGCCCCAGCCGCTGCCGCTGCTCCAGCTAGCGCTGCTGCTCCAACTCCGGTTGTACCAAGGCTGGCCAGCGCGTGCGCGACGCCGCCCCTTCGAATCGTAGAGGTGGTCGCCTCGGAGTTTATAATAAAATTGAAGCCCAACGGTGAGCAGGATGAAAATAAAGAAAAGGATCATCACCCACAACTGCGGATCGTTCTCCAATTCCGCCAGTGTTTTGCCAGTGCCTTGGTACTCGCCCACCGTCGCCTCGATCATGGCAGACACGGCGAAGCTGGCACCGCCGGTATAGTTACCTGCGCGAAAAAACGGCTTCATGCCCTCGATGATGCGAAAGCACTCCGCATCGGTCAGGCTGGCTTCCAAACCGTAGCCCGTCTGAATGCGCATCTTGTGCTGCTCAGTAAAAACGAACAGTACTGCGCCATTGTCACGATCTGCACGGCCAACACCCCATTTTTCAAAAGCACGTGTGCAGTAGTCCTCCAGACTCGAATCTGTCATCATGCGGGAATAGAAAACCACCACCAGCTGATTCGAGCTTTCACGCTCATACTTCGCCAGTCGCTCGTTCAAGCTGTCTCCCACGTCACGATCCACGACACCCGTGTAATCATTGAAAAATCGCTGGGGCTTTTCCGGCAGTTGTTCAGCAGCGAACACCGCCGTGACGGCCAGCGCCAGAATGACGGACACCAGCCGCAGCGGGCTGAGCCAGGATGACGTGCGTACGTTCACGGCTGTTTGGTGGCAGCGCTGCCACCAAAGTTAAAATCTACCTTGGGTGGCTCCTCAGAGCCTGGCTTGGCTGCAAAGTAGGGTCGTTCCTTGAAGCCGAGCGCGGAGGCATAAAACACCGCAGGGATGCTCTTAATTTTCGTGTTGAAGCTCTGCACCACTTCGTTGAAGCGCCCGCGTTCGACTGAGATGCGGTTCTCGGTGCCTTCCAACTGGGATTGCAGAGCCATGAAACCCGCATTCGCCTTGAGGTCGGGATAACGCTCCACCACCACCAGCAGACGACTCAGCGCTCCACCAAGGGCGCCTTGAGCCTTTTCAAACGCTTCAAACTGCGCCGGATCGGAAGGGGCATTGTTGAGCTGAACCTTGCCGACGGATGCGCGAGCCTCGGTGATCTCCGTGAGCGTGCTTTTCTCAAAATTCGCCGCACCTTCCACTGTCTTCACCAGGTTCGGGATCAGATCGGCCCGGCGCTGATACACGTTCTGCACCTGCGCCCACTGCCCCTCGACGGCCTGATTGCTCGAAACAAGACCGTTATATCCGGCCATGACGGTCAGGCCGATGACGGCAACGATACCAAGGACAACCAAGAGTGATTTCATGGGCCCGATGATAGGTATCCCCACAGTGAACGCGATGAGTAATTTGCCGCTTTTTTGTAAAGCTCACCAACGTCCCTGCATCTGGCAAAATTTTGATGCCGATTCTACTCCTTCTGCCACAATCGCACGAACCCATCCAAGCCATGAACCTGACTCCCGATCATATCCTGCAAACCGGCCTCGCCTTTTGGAGTTCCAAGACGCTGCTCAGCGCCGTGGAGATGGAAATCTTCACCGAACTCGCGAAGCATCCGGGCGATCTCGCCACACTCCAAGGACGGATGGGACTGCATCCACGCGGCGCACGGGACTTTCTGGATGCGCTGGTCGCACTGGGTTTTATCCTGCGCGACGACGACGGCATCTACCGCAACACGCCCGAAACCGAACTGTTTTTAGACAAGTCCAAGCCTTCCTACATCGGCGGCATTCTGGAAATGGCCAATCATCGCCTCTATCCATTCTGGGGCAGCCTGACGACAGCGCTGCGCACGGGCGAATCGCAAAACGAATCCAAGGGCGGGCATGATCCTTTCATCACACTCTATGCAGACCCAGCCAAGTTGCGCGAGTTCCTGCGTGCGATGTCAGGCGTGAGCCGTGGCGCCAACATGACGATCGCGCAGAAATTTCCGTGGGCGGAGTATCAGAGCTGCGCCGACATCGGCACCGCACAGGGAGACTTGGTGACACAGATCACCCTGGCGCAGCCACACCTGAAGGGCATCGGCTTCGATCTGCCTGAAGTCGCTCCTATTTTCGAAGAGTACATCGCCGCGAATGGTTTGGATTCACGCGTGACCTTCACCGGCGGCAGCTTTTTCACCGATGAACTGCCAAAAGCTGACGTCCTGCTCTTCGGCCACATCCTGCACGACTGGGATTTGGAAACCAAGCGCATGCTCCTGCGCAAAGCCTACGCCGCTCTGCCAAAAGGTGGTGCCGTGGTGGTCTATGACTCGATCATCGACGATGCGCGCAAAGAGAATGCATTCGGCCTGCTCATGAGCCTGAACATGCTCATCGAAACACCCGGCGGTTTTGATTACACCGGCGCAGACTGCATCGGCTGGATGCAGGAAGCCGGCTTCACCCACTGCCGCGTGGAGCATCTGGTGGGCCCTGATTCCATGGTCATCGGAATCAAGTAAGCACCAGCTTTACTATCAATACACCGGTCCTTTGACCGCCCAGCGCTTGAGCACAAAGCCAGGGCTGCTGGCACGCCATTTGGCCACATGTGGCGTCGTGTAGTGCAGATCAAAAGCAGCCTGATCAACGTAGCTCTCGCTGAGGGCGAAGAGATTGGACTGCTCGTTGTCCCGGCTGACTTCAAAGCGAAGGCAACCCGGCTCCAAACGCGAAGCTGCGGCGTTTTCGAGTATGACTGCGAGAAACTCATCGATCTTAAGAGGATCGATCTCGAGGATGACAATAACGTTGACCATGAGAGCAAGAGAGAGGCGATTTTTGATGAACATGCAACCTGCGTTCTACGTATCATGGCCTTAACATTCCCCCAGCCATGAAACTTCGACTCGTCCTCCCCACGCTGTTCGCCCTCAGTCTTCACGCCCAAGACACCAAACCGGCAGCAGCGCCCGCACAGCCCGCCACGACGCCCCCGGTTCCGGCTGCCGCACCCAAGGCTGAAACGAAGCCCGCCCCCACAGCACCAGCCAAGGTGGAGACGAAACCTGCGCCTGCCACTCCTCCGGCCAAACCTACCCCAGCTCCCGCGAAGCCCGCAACGCCAACACCTGCCCCTGCTCCCGCAACGCCGACACCTGCCCCAGCGAAGCCCACCACGCCGCCACCAGCCAAGCCCGTCACACCTCCTGCCAAGCCTGCTCCCCCCGCCCCTGCTGCGGCCAAGCCAGCACCGCCGAAGCCAGTCGCCATTTTCCCGGACAAGGCGCTCGAAGCCGCCGTGCGCAAGCAGGTGTTCGCGAAGCGCGACAACCAGGAAGTGATCACCGCAGAAGATGTGGCAACCGTCTCGATCATCGAAGGCAAGAAAGCAGGAATCAAAGACCTGACCGGCCTCGAAAAATGCAAATCCCTGGCATCCCTGACTCTGCCTGAGAATCAGATCACCAACCTCGCACCGATCAAAGGCTTGGAGCGCCTGCAGTTCCTCGACGTCTCCAACAACCAGATCAGTGACATCACACCGCTGGCTGACTGCAAGGCGCTGCAATACATCGAACTCACCGGCAACAAGGTGACGGATGTCTCCGCACTCGGCGGCATCCAGGCCCTCACCTCCCTCTATCTCGCGAACAACCAGATCAAAGACGCAACGCCGCTGTTCAAGCTGCCCAAGGTGTGGACGCTCTATCTCGAAGGCAATCAGGTGACCGACATCGCCGGCATCGGCGGCATGAAGTGGCTTTCCATGCTCTCGCTCAAAGGCAATGGCGTGAAAGACATCTCCCCACTGGAGCCGCTGACGGAACTGCAGTTTCTCTTCCTCGAAAACAACCAGATCACCGATCTCTCGCCCCTTTACCGCATGTGGAAAAAGGACAACGACGGCCCCCGCGAATGGGCGCCCTACTGCCAGATTTTCCTCGACGGGAACGCCATCGACGATGCTTCCAAGAAATTCGTGGACGAGATGAAGAAGGCCGGGGCCCGCATCACCCCCTGATGTGCCCCCTTCACCGCCACGCAAAGTGCTTGCCGTCGTAGGCTCGTGCGGCTTAGCATGCCGCATGAGAGCGTCCCTCCTCCTTCTTGCCCTCGGCCTGCTGCTCACCAGCGCGCCAGCCGCCGATCCGCCACGCCAATGGACCTCCAGCGATGGCAAATCGAAGTTCATGGGAAATTTGGTCGAGTTCTCCGACACGGAGGTCAAAATCCGCCGCAGCACCGACTTCAACCAGTACCGCGTGGCACTGGACAAGCTCTCGAAGGAAGATCAGAGCTACATCCGCAGCCTGCTGCGTGAGAAACGCCGTGACGCAGGCCTCAAGGAGGGAGCCTACGCCGAGAAGATCACCGGGCAGTTTGTCAAAGGCGTGTCCAAGCAGGGCCTGAACTACCAGCTTTGGGGCAGCCCCACACTGGATGGCACCAAGCGCTACCCCCTCGTCATCTGGCTGCATGGCTCGGGCCAGAGCGGCACCAACAACGAATCCCAGCTCGGTGGCGCACCAAAAATCTGGACAAACGAAGAGAACCTGGCCAAACAGCCCTGCTTTCTTCTGGCTCCGCAATGCCCCTCCGCCGACATCGGCTGGAAGAACCAGGTGGCGGACAACCTCCTCGCGCTCATCGCCGATCTCACCGAGCAGCTTCCCATCGACTCAGACCGTCTTTACCTCACTGGCTCCTCCATGGGTGGTTTTGGCACCTTCAGCATCGCCGCAAAGTATCCCCAGGTGTTTGCAGCCTGCGTCCCTCTCTGCGGCGGGGGCGATGTCAAAAACGCGGAGATTTTGAAGCCGATCCCGTTCTGGGTCTTCCATGGCGACCAAGACGACATGGTCCCCGTCGAGCGCTCACGCGCCATTGTGGAAGCCGTCAAACAGGCCGGTGGCGAACGGATGAAATACACTGAACTCGCCGGCGCAGGCCATGGCATCACAGGAACTGTCTATCCGCGCACCGATCTGCACGAATGGCTATTCCAGCAGAAAAAGTCCTCCACGCCAACGAACTGAAAATTGCGAAATCCGACACACCCAATGCTTCACCACCACCATTCCGCCACGTGCCAGCATCATGATGCCAATTCAGCACGCGAACTGGCGGCCACGATGATGGAACGTGCGCGTGAAGCCGGGCTGCGGCGTACCAAGGCCCTAGAAAACGTCCTGTCCATCCTCGTCCACTCGCATCAGCCTCTCTCCCTCGCGGACATCGCAGAATCTCCCGATCTCACCAGCGATGCAGACAAGGCCACGGTTTACCGTGTGCTGGTCAAGCTGGAAGAGCTGGGCCTCATCCGCCGGCTGGGTCTGCATGACCGCAGTGCGTATTACACACTCCTGCAGCCCGGACACCATGACGATTACCTCATCTGCACGCAGTGCGGCCGCATCCAGAGGCTTGACATCGCCTGTCCCGTGGAGGCCCTGGAAAAGCAGATCGAGAAACAATCTGGCTTCCAGAAGCTCTACCATGAGTTGGAGTTCTACGGCCTATGTCCGCAGTGCGTGGTCAAAAGCTAAACCCGATCACTGCACATTACAGTCAGCTACAAGACAAGAAATCCCGCACCGGTGTTAGCAGTGCGGGATTGAGATGAATAACAAATTGATTAAGGGGATGAGCTTCCCGTAGAAATCATGTTGGTCACGTTGGCGCTCGTTGAGCCGTTACCAGTAGGTGCTGGTGAACTGCCAGAGAGGTTGGGATCGCTGCTCGCACCCGTGGTGCTCGTCTGACTGTTGTTCCCACCTGATCCAGTATTGGTGTTGTTAACGGTGGTGGTGGTCGCCCCGGTCGTAGGATTGGTAGAAGAAGAGTTAACCGTTGTGGTTGTGGTACCGTCAGGTGCCTTGGTCTCAGTGACTGCAGTTGTGACCAGCGTACCTGTGCTTGTGTCTACGGTTTTCGACTGACTGGTCGTCACCACCGTACCATTCGACTGAGTCGTAACAGTCACAGTAGAAGTCCCAGAAGTGGTGGTCGAGCTAATTGGAGTGGCACCAGGCGCAGTAGGATCAACACCCGCCGCAAATGTCTGGGTGACGACCACGGAGGTATCACTACTAGTGGCAGCGCCCTGAGCAATCATTTGGCCAGCATTCTCCGGAGTTATATTGCTGGTAGCAGCGCCAGCACCATGTGCATCACCCACGGTCACCGACACTACAGTTTTGGTGCCATCAGCATTCGTGACGATCACGGTGTTGGTCGTGACAATATTAACGACATTACCTCCTGCAGACCCTGTGCATTGGAAGTCAGGCGGGTTGAACTCCGGCTCCCAGCGCAGCGCCAAGTAGCGAGTTTTGACGGCCTTAGCAGGCTTGGCTTTCAGAGTTCCCATTCCCCGCGTGTCTTCAGCCACAGCCACCGGAGATTTGCTGCCGAAGTCGTTCGGATCAAAGGCCATGCGGCCACGCCAGTCTTCTTTTTCAGGGAGATTGTCGAAAGCGAAGACCTCAAAGCGAACAGGGCGTGGTGAGTGCACCGAGGTGAACTCATTCAGAATGCGCAACTGACCAAAGTCATAGATGATGGTACGATACTTTTCATCAGACTCTGGGAAGGCGAATTTGTTGTACGTGATGGCGGTGTCGAGGCCATTGGCAGGTCTCGGCGCAGCATAAACAATGCGCGCACCACCAAGGCCATTGATCATATCCATCGGCTTGCCACCCTTACCATCAGCAGACTGCTTGACGGCATACCCCTTGTCGGTTGCAGCACCAAAAAACTGAAGGGATCGGATGATTCCGCCTTTCGAGAGGGCCAGCTCAAGTTTGACAAACTTGGCCTGCATCCCGGCAAATTTAAACTCCACCGTGCGATCAGCTGCGGAAAAGACTTTCTCTTCGAGAACCGCCCAGCCATTTTTGTCAGCACTTGCCGAAAGCGTTGCGCGCCCTTCGATGCCGTCATTCACAAACGAGGAGGATGAAATCAGCACCGGCTTGCCGAGGCTGATAAGAACAAAACCTTTGCCGGCAGACACCGTGGAGGTCGAAGTGATGTCACTGGACAGGAGGGAATCAACCTGGCCAATGCCTGATGAACTGTCGATGGTTGCACTGCTCGCAGGTCCACCGATAACGCTGACTGGCTTTTCCTTGATGATAGGGATTCGCGACCACTTGGCATGGATGGAACCGGCAGTCAGCAGACTGCCGAGAATGACGATGGTGGGGGCGAGCTTCATGATCAGTGGATGGAAAATTGAGCGTTGATTTCGGAGTTTGAAAGCCGGAAAAGATCAGCGTTCGTTTTTAAATTGTTTAATCAACTGACAGTTACACCACAAAGGCTGTGAGGTGTAAACATTTTTTCTGTGTCATGAGTGACGAAATAGGACTTGATTAGTTGTATATTCCATATATTCTATAAAAATGAAATGTCCGCGCTGCCAAGCTAGCGTCCTCTCAGAGCAGACCACCTGCTCTGCCTGTGGATTTTCAGCGACCCTGCTTCATAACCTCCTTGGAAATCAATGGGTTAGGTTGGAACGGATCACAGATGCGGCCCACTGCCTGCGACTGGAAGACACCCGACGCCTGGAGATCATTCTGGACGATTTTGAACGCAGTTTCCCACAAGCGTTTTTTGCCACATACCTAGGCACTCTGCCCAAAAATTTAAATGTCGCTGAGCTGGGCTTCTGGCTTCTCAATCAGGGAGCTTTCAACACCCACTCTGTCAGCCGTCGCAATGATTTTGGCATGGTGCTGGTCGTGGATCCCACCGAAAAAACTGCCTGCATCACTCTGGGATATGCCATCGAAAGTTGTTTCAGCCCAAAAGTCATCGCCCGCATGATGCAGACCGTAGGCAGTCACCTGCGCAAAGGTGCTTTTGGCACGGCCATAGAAGCCACCTGCCTTCGTGCCGGCGAAGTACTGCGAAAACACGCCCGTCACATGCAATGGCAGCCCGATGCCGCGGTTATGGCAGACTCCGTTTCTGATATTGGACTGCAGCCTTTACGGGGTGGGCATCGCTCATCATCGCGGTCGCTGGCAGAGTTCCCCGCCCCCCGGACATGATCAAGCCATCCTCAGACTCAATGGCGGCGGCAGAGCATCGCGCCAAATTTCTTTCCCTGGTGATGCTCTTCCCACTGCTGTGCAGCGCAGGAGGTGCGTCCGCCGATATTGTAGAGCCTGTTGAGAAAGCCGATGAACATTCATTGCCGCTGCCGCGCTGGAGTGAGCAGGAGCTCAAGAGATTTCGCGAAAGCCTTCCAGGGGGCAACAGTCCGGGAGTGCTACCGCCCAAAAGCGGTGAGGCAATCTCCGACATCAACGAACTCATCCATACTCCATTGCCCAGCGGACCTCGGCTGGACCAGTTTTTCAACAATCACGACAGCGGGCTCTCCCCCCGCCTGCAGGCCGAGGACATGCGGCTCTTTCTTCCGGAAGCCATCCTGGGACTGCCAACGCAAAGCCTGTCCAGTCCGGTGCAAATGCCCACGCCGCTCGCTTCCCTGAAGGATGTTCCCCCGGAATTTCTCGCCGCCTGCGCGCAGAGTCTGCCCAAAGAGTATCTCATTGATCCCGACCAGCTTGTGCCTGAAATCCAGAATCATGACATGCTGCGTCTGCTTGCATTTCATGCCCAAGATGCACGCATCAAGTTGTACCTTCTCATCATAGGACATGACCAAAAGCTTCCTGAGGGTGCTGAACTGGAGAAAATCGCCTCTGGCAGCCTGCTGAAATCAGATGCCTGTCTGGTGGTCTATCCACTGGGAGAGCCCTGGCGGACCCGTTTGTTTGTCAGCAGGTCCATCCACAACCAGATCTCCACTGAATTTCTCAGTGAAACGATCCAGGCGTGCCTGAACGAATCTCTCCAAACCAGCAATGAACACGATCAGCTGCGTCGGTACACCATCCACCTTTCGACACGGCTGTTCTGGGTGCAAAAAGCGCTGGTCACTGATCATGCTGACAAAACGGATAAAGGCCAGTCTCTGGCTGAATTCAGCTCGCAGTCAAAAACACCCGCTGTTACTGGCACCACCAGTCTCACCACTGTCTTGATTTGGATTTCAGGCAGTCTGCTGCTGCTCGGGCTCGCCGGCATCACCTGTCGACATTTTTTTAACCATCTTCAGCTCAGAAGACGACGCCGCGTCTGGATGCTGTCTGAACCTGAAACGGTCCCTAGGCTTGGCGGTGCTTTTACAGGCGGCGGCGGCGGCATGGTCCGATATGCCTGATTTTCAACACCTCCCAGACACCAGGAACTCAGACACTTTTCCAACTTCAATTTGTCAAAACCATTCCTTGAATGATAATTAATGAAATTGACCATAACGATATGATGTGATGAACCCGGACACGATCCAGTTCCAATGCGGCTTCTGCCGCACGATCCTGACGGTACCTGTGCAAATGGCAGGCGTCACGGGTCCGTGCCCGAGTTGCGGACAGACGGTCACATCACCCACACCTGCGCCTGCGTCTGTCGAAGTTCAGATACCGCAATGGTCTCCAGCACCTATGGCAGAGCCAGCTCCGGTGCCTGCACCAGCATGGCCTCCTGCACCGCAATCCCCCATGATGGGAGAAATGCCAGGGCCAGGCATGCCCGCATCGAATCTCAACGCAGGACTGAATTTTAACTCGGGCCTGCCACCGAAGCGTGCTCCAGGGCAGCCGCCCCTCAGCACCACGCTCAATGTTCCTGCCGGCCAGACACCTTGGTCTTCGCCTCCGGCATCACCCGCAGGCATGCCTTCCATGGCTTCTCTCGATATGCCTGTCGGGCTCTCGGGAACTGGACTGCCCAATCAATCGCGCTTCATTCCCGGTGCGCCAGCTCTGCCGAACATGGCCCCCATGGGCAGCGCGGGCGGTATGCCTGGAATGTTCCACAATCTGCAAGGCTCGTCGCTTCTCGGCAGAGATGTGTCCCCCGCACCATCCTCCCCAGTCACACAACCGCTGCATGCAGCAGGTGCGGCTTCGCTCAGTTTCGGCGGCCCTCTCGGGCAAGACCCAGCCTCCGCCGCGCAAATGGCACCGATTCCATCAGGACGGAGCATTGCCAGCCTGAGGGCACCGCGCGGCACCAATTTCATCAGGCTCGCATTCGCTGCCATTTTTCTCCTCGGGTTTCTTGGTCTCGTGGGCTTTCTATTGAAAGACCATCTCATAGATCTGATCCCCAGCCTTGCCGGGCAGGATGTGGCTGAAGAATCTGCCAAGGAAGAATCCGGCATCCCGACGCAGCTTCTCTCCAATCCAGACCCAGGCGCATCTTCCAAGCTTTCCAACAATGGGACACCGGAAAAGCCTTCCCCCCTTTCTTCAACCTCCTCCGAGGCCCGGGCCAAGCCGGCGCCCATGACTGTCGGCTTTGATCCTCAAGAACCAACGCCCTCGAAGGTGGCGTCAGCTGCAGCTAAGGAACAGGTCGCCACAGCGCTTCCTTCCAGCTCTCCCTCTGCAGCAAGCGCCGCGCCCGTGGCTGCCCCCCCAGTCCCGCCTGCCGCAGATACGCTTCTCGAAGTGCCCGCCAAACCCTCTATGAACGCGGAGTCCTCTGCTGCCACGGCAGCCTCGCCCTCCAGTCTGGCACAAGCTCACAACATTGAAGAAGAAGACGTTCCAGCTGCAGCCCAGCCTGCAGTCGAAGCGCTCAAAAAATTCCTCAATTCCAAATCTCTCGAAGAGCGGCTCAAATACACTCTCGGCGCCGACATGATGAAGCCCCACATGGAGCGCTATTACGCGCATGCTCCGGACGGCCCCATCTTGGTGGACCGCATTCAATTTGTCCGCATGGACCCCAACCCCGAGCTCGGTTCCGGCAAACACTGCATCTTAAGTTTGGAAAACAAAACCTGGGAGTTTTCAGTGCCGGTGATGCTGGAGGAGAAAGAAGATGGCTTCAAGGTGGACTGGGTCGCCTTTGTGGAATTCAAAGACCGCATGCTGGAAAAATTCTTTCAGACCTACATGACCGGCAAGGCCTGTTTTCATGTCGGCATCATCCGCCATCACTATTTCGAAGACGGTGTCCCCAACTTGGATCACAAAGATGCATTCCGTGTCGGCCCCGCCCCGCCCAATTCCTTCCAGGCATCCGTATTCCTCGACAAAGATTCTGCTCTCGCCCAGGAATTGCGCATCCGCATGCCTTGGGAAACCCATGTGTGGGCAGTGGTGGAGCTTGAATGGAAGAAACTCGGCTCACAGCAGTGGGTAGAACTCAGCGCGGTCCCGCAGATGCACTGGTACTCCCTGCCGATGGCGCCTAAATCCAATTCACCGCCGCAGAAAACTGCTGAGGTAGACGAACTGCCTCCTGGCATTTCTAAAAATGGCAGTCGCGGTAAATCCGGCGCTCCACCCACAAACAACATGCCACCTCCTGGCATCCGCAAGTCCGCGCCAGACCTGCCCGACACGATCAAGCGGCCAATTCCCGGAGGGCGCTGAGCTCAGCTGACTTCCAGCTTGCCCGTGCTGTCCCCCACCTTTTCCGCAGGCACGCCGAGGCGGTCCAGCAGGGAGAGATAGAGGTTCGTCATCGGTGTTTCGCCCGGCAGCACCATGCGCCTGCCCGGTGTCAGCGTGCCGCCCGCACGCCCTGCCAGCAGAATCGGCAGATTGTCGTGATTATGACGGTTGCCATCACCGATGCCGCCGCCGAACACAATCATCGAGTTGTCCAGCAGCGTGCTGTCTCCTTCCTTCACCGATTTCATCTTGTCGAGGAAGTAGCCGAACTGACGCAGATAGAACTGGTCGATCTTCGCAATCTTGGCCAGCTTCTGCGGATCGCTCTGATGATGTGAGAGTGAATGATGCGCGTCCGGAACGCCGAGTTCAGGGAAGCTGCGATTGCTGCCGTCATGCGCGAGCATGAAGGTCGAAAGGCGCGTCGTGTCGGTCTGGAACGCCAGCACCATCAGGTCAAACATGGTGCGGATGTGCTCCTCGTAGGAATCTGGGATTCCTTCCGGGATTTTGACATTCGGCATCTGCGAAGAAAACTTCTCCGCACGCTCGATGCGCAGCTCAATATCCCGCACGGCAGAAAAATATTCATCAAGCTTGCGGCGATCGCCTGCATCCACCTTGCCCTGCAGGCTTTTCGCTTCGTCCAGCACCGTGTCGAGAATGCTTTTCTGCATCCGCTTGGCACGTGCCGCCTCCGGCCCATTGCCCGCAGTGGAACCCATGCCAAACATGCGCTCAAACACCAGACGCGGGTCCATTTCAGGAGCCATCGGCATGGTCTCGTTCTTCCAGGCCAGATTAAACTGGTAGGCACAGGAGTAGCCGGAATCACACTTGCCTGAGCTGCGCTGCCCATCAGTGCTCAGCTCCAATGAGGGAAGCCGTGTGAGATGGCCGATCTTTTGCGCCGCTATCTGATCCACGGAGATGCCGAGATGAATGTCTGCACCCGCCGTTTTCTTCGGCATGCAGCCGGTGAGGAAAGTGGCTGTCGCACGCGCATGGTCACCGCCGCCATTGCCATGGCTGCGGGCAAAATCCTGCATCAAACCCGAGACCACCATGAAATCATTGCGATGCTGCTCAATCTGCTGCAGCGAAGGCGAAAGCTGGTAATTTGTCCCCTCTCCCGTGGGCATCCATTGTTCCACATTCACACCATTGGGAATGTACATCCATGCGGCACGAACTGGTTTGGTCGGTGGCTTGGTTGCAGCAAAGGCACGCGCGCCGAATGATTCCAGCAGCGGCAGTGAAATCATCGAACCCAGCCCCCGCAAAACCTGGCGGCGGCTGAGCGAATGGGCGGCGAGGGAGGTTTCGCGAAACTCGTTCATATACATTGTGATTACGCCAGAAGCGGCAAGAAACTTTCGTGCCAGACAGTAGCATTCTATACGTAACTGCCACGAAAGTAGTTGAAATTCCGGGACGACACGGCCCGATTAAGCTCCTCCCCAAAATACCCCCCAAAAAAACATGAAGCACACCCGCCTCCTACTTATTTCCATTGCAACCTTCGCACTCTCCGGCCCTGCCCAGGATGCCAGCGTCGCGACCATCGAACTCAAGCCGGACGCCAAAAATCCGCTGGGATATGACAAAACCGAGCTCAGCGTCACCGCAGGGCAGAAGGTGAAGCTCACCCTCAACAACACCGGCAGCATCGCCCCGCAGCCGCACAATTTCCTTTTGCTCAAACCCGGCAAGCTTGATACCGTTGGCGCCCTGGCAAACGCCATGCTGGCTGATCCCCAAGGCATGGCCAAGAGCTACATCCCCGAAGCGGCCAAGCCTGACATCATTGTGAGCACCAAGCTCGTCATGCCAAATCAGAGCGAAACCATCGAATTCACCGCTCCGGCAGAAGCCGGTGACTATCCTTACATGTGCACCTTTCCAGGCCACTGGATTCTGATGCGCGGAGTGATGCACGTCACCAAGTAATTTAGACTCCACAATACGCACCCCATGAAATACCTCCTCATCCCCACGTTCATCGCCCTGATCTCGCTCACTTCCATCGTTCGTGGCGAGGAGGGCAAGCTCGAAGTCAACGGGCTCACTTTCAAGTTCGCCACGCCTTGGGCTGAAATCCAAAGCACCGGCATGTTCCGGGCCGGAACGCTGGCAGCCAAAGTGGAAGGTGCCGAAAAGCCGGTTGAAGCCGTGTTTTACAGCTTCCCCGGCCCCGGCGGTGGTGGTGACACGGAAGCCAACGTCAAACGCTGGCTGGGGCAGTTCCAGGGCACCCCTGAGTCAAAGCGTGAGGAACTCGTTGCCGGAGACAGCAAGATCACCCTCGTGACAGCCACCGGCACCTACAATGACGGCCCTCCGATGGGAGCCAAAACGCCACGTGAAAACTACACCCTCATCGCCGCCATTGTTCCCGCCGGAGAGTCGAACATCTTTGTGAAACTCACGGGCCCCAAGGATGCCATTGCCAAGCTGGCGGAAGATTTCAAAAAAATCGTTCTCAGCCCGTTCGCCAAGTAATAAGAGATTGAATCAACCTGTGTGTTTTAAAAGCGGGTGGACCTCCACCCGCTTTTTCGTTTTCGAATTTCGGAGTCGATGCAGGAGTGTCTAGTGGTTTTGGGAAACAAGGAGTTCAAAAAACAAAAGCGAAGTTGGCACGCGCCATGCTGAAGCTTGGATCGGAGTTTAATTCCACCCACTGACTTATGCTGAAACTCAACCACACTCGAACCTGGCGCAGCATGGCAATTGCTGCGGTAGTTGCCCTCACCACACTCGCAATCAACCCCGGCGACGCCCGAGGTCAGACTGCGGAACCGGCACCCGCTGCCGCCCCCGCCCCGGCTGCCCCTCCTGCGGCAGCTCCCGCCCCAGCCCCGGCCGAGCCTGCACCCGCTGCAGCTGCGCCCACTCTTGAGGACGTCACGAAGGATGTGGCTGACATCAAGCAGTACTTCAACAACATGGCTCCTGCAGGATCGCTGACGGGACTTCCCGGCCCCGGGCACAACGGTTTCATGATGATCTGTGCCGCCTTGGTGCTCTTTATGACGCTCCCCGGCCTCGCCCTGTTCTACGGTGGTCTGGTTCGTTCCAAGAACGTTCTATCCGTCCTCGCCCAGTGCCTCGGCTGCGCTGGCTTGGTCACCATCCTGTGGTACTTTGTCGGTTATTCGCTCGTCTTTGGCGAACATTTGGCACCTGAAGGAGCACCGAAAGACTGGGCCGCTCCTTCATGGGCACCCTACCTCGGCTCCTTCAAGTATTTCTTCCTCGAAGGCGTTGATTACAAGCCGAACACCAACTACGCCGGTTGGCCGAGCCAATCTGTGTTCAGCATGTATCAGCTCATGTTCGCCATCATCACCCCCGGCCTCATCGTGGGTGCCATCGCCGAGCGCATGAAGTTCTCCGCCATCATGCTCTTCATCACCCTCTGGATGTTCGTCGTGTACTTCCCGCTCGCTCACATGGTCTGGGGTTTCGACGGCCTGATGAACGGTGTCTGGAACACCGGCTCAGGTGTTCCTGCCATCGACTTCGCTGGTGGTACCGTCGTTCACATGTCCTCCGGTTGGTCCGCTCTGGTGCTTTGCATCCTGCTGGGCAAACGCGCCGGCTACGGCAAAGAAAAGATGGCTCCTCACAGCATGGTGCTTGTCATGGTGGGTACGGGAATGCTCTGGGTTGGCTGGTATGGATTCAACGCAGGTTCCGCCCTGGCCGCTGACGGCATCGCCGCCAACGCCTTCATGACCACCACGCTTGCCGCCGCCACCGCATGCTTCGTCTGGGCCGTTGTGGAAAAAATCCACAAAGGTAAGCCCTCCGTCCTCGGCTTCTGCTCCGGCGCTGTCGCTGGTCTGGTCGTCATCACCCCGGCTGCCGGCTTTGTGAATGCGAAGGCCGCCATGATCATCGGTGTCCTCGCCGGTATCATTCCTTACCTCGGAGTCATGGCTCTGAAGCCTCTGCTCAAGTATGACGATGCGCTCGACACCTTCGGCGTCCACGGCATCGGCGGCACCCTCGGTGCCATCGTTACCGGCATCTTCGCCAACAACACCATCAACGGCAACCTCACTGAGGTGAACGTCTATGTGAACAAGGATCTCGCCAAAGCGATTGTTGATGCCGGTGGTCAGGGTGGCCTTTTGATGAATCAGCTCAAAGCCTGTGGCATCACCATCGTTCTCTCGGTTGTCGCCACTGTCCTGATCACCTTCGTTGTCAAAATCCTCGTCGGTCTTCGTCCAACTCCGGAAGAAGAGGCTATGGGCCTTGACCTCGCCGAACACGGCGAAGCAGGCTACGAACATTAATCACTGCAGGGCGAACTCCTGTTAACTCAAACCGGGCTGAGCAATCAGCCCGGTTTTTTTATGCCCGTTTCTCCACATCGTCGAAGTCTGATCCAAAGCTCACCACCGCCAGCAGCAACCTGACTTTCCTCACCCGAGCAGCAGCATCGCCACACACATGATCCCGTTGTTCAGTGCATGAGCCGTCATCGGCGCGATCAAGCTCTGCCGCCACATGCGCAGAAGAGTAAAGGAGCAAGCCAGCACCATGATTGCCGGCACACCCGCCCAGCTCTGCGGATGAATCACGGCGAACACAAACGCACCCAGCACCACACCCGGCAGCCAGCGCAGCCAGGCGGACAATCCGGGAAAGAGCAGCCCGCGGAACATCAACTCCTCCGAAATCGGCGCCCAAACCACCGCAAACATGATCGCGCCGAACTTCGCCCAGCCGTTTCCCGCAAAAACTTCCACAATCGGATGCGATGGAAACTCGCCCGTAAGTTTCATGATCCATGATGCCGCGATCATCCCAACCACCAGCAGTGGCAGGGAGGCCAGCCAGCCCAGCACTCCCACCCCCATCTCACGCCACAGTCCCTGTCCACGATGCAGGCCCAGCGCCTCACGCCACTGCGGATGCTGCATGCCACGCAGCAGAGGCCACGTCATGCCGATACACAGGGCGATCAAAGCAGGCCCGTATGCAGCCCAGCCGGGCAATGGCATCGACAACTGGCGCAGCAGCCAGGGCGGAAACAAAAACAACGCCAGAAAAATAGCAAAGCCCTCCAGCAGCACACCGCCCTCCACACGGCTGCGCAGTGCCAGGGTCAGGCACAGCTTCCCGCTGCGCCAGCGCACATGGCCCAAAATCAACACCACCAGACCGCCGACCGCGGCGCACATCCCCAGCAAACTAACGCCAATCAAAACGACCGCCGTCCCCATGCCCTGCTGAGCCACGACCCGCCTAGCCTCATCGTTCGCCGTCTGCGCACGGGCCAGATCTGCGATCCAGCCGTGCCTTGCCCGAAATTTCTTCCACGCCTCATCCTGCACCTCGCCGTTCATCGCTTTCAGTTGCTGGAGTGTCGCCACATCCGCCTGCAAGCCCGCAGTCTTTGAACCCACAGCGTCAAGTTCAGCCTCAGCGGGCCAGTCATCCACCAACCAGCCCTTCAAAATTAACAGCCGCAGTGCATCTTCGTCCGTGCGAGAAAACTTGGCCATGTCCTGCAGCCCCATCTCGGTCAGCTCCGCATTCGATTGATTTGCGTTTTGCAACAGCGCCTTCACTCCCACGGCGTAACGCGCCATCAGCTCCAGCATGCGGTTAGGACGAACCTCCGCCCCACCACCCGCCCTGTGAGCTGACTGCATGCGCACCACAAACACCACGCAGGCGATGATCACACACACTGCCAGCGCAGCCCCCAGCCGTGAATAGCGCGGAAGCAGTTCCGGTTTCGATGCAGGCAGCGGCGGTGGTTCAGTGGAGTCATTCATAATTGCTGCCGATCAAACATCGCCTGATCAACAAAGGCACGCACAATTCGGTTCTCCCGCCTCGTTCTGTCTTCTCCAACCATGCGCACTCCCCTCTTTTTTTTGCTCGCCGCCTCAGCTCTGGCGCAAACCCCACGCCCCGGGGTGAACTATGACGAAGCCAAAGTCGGCAATGATCCGCTGCCTGATTTGAAACTGACCACCGCTGATGACTGGACCCAGAAGCGCCGGCCCGAGATTCTCAAGCTCTTCGAGAACCACGTCTATGGCAAAACACCCGCCGACATCGGCACCCCCAAGTTTGAAGTCACTGCGACAAAAACGGACGCGCTTGGCGGCCTGGCCACAAGGAAATTCATCCACATCTCACTGCCCAGCCGCCCCGCATGGCCCGGCATGGATGTGATGCTCTACACGCCAAATGCCGTCAAGAATGCTCCTTGCTTCGTCGGGCTCAGCTTCGGTGGCAATCATGCCGTCAGCACGGAGGCCGACGTGCCGCTCAGCACGCGCTGGATGCGTGAGAGCAAGGAAAAGAACATCGTGGATCACCGCGCCACCGAGGCCACCCGTGGCACCGAAAGCAGCCGCTGGCCGCTCGAAATGATCCTCAAACGCGGCTTTGCCGTCGCCACCGCCTACTACGGCGACATTGAACCCGACCATGCCGACGGCTGGAAGGAGGGCCTCCGGGCTGCCGTCAGCAAAGAGGGAGCGAACACGGTCTGGAAAGCAGGTGAATGGGGTGCCATCGGCGCATGGTCATGGGGGCTCAGCCGCATTGCCGATTACCTGCAGACCGACCCTCAGGTCGATGGCAGTCACCTCGCCGTCATCGGCCACTCGCGCCTGGGCAAAACCTCCCTTTGGGCTGGCGTGCAGGACACGCGCTTCGGCATCGTCATTTCCAACGACTCCGGTGAAGGCGGTGCCGCCCTCATGCGGCGCGACTTCGGAGAAACCACTGCCATCATCACCAAGGCCTTCCCTCATTGGTTCACTCCGAATTACGCAGACTATGCCGGCAAGGCAGCAGACTGCCCTGTGGACATGCACATGCTCATCGCACTTGCCGCACCACGCCCCATCTACATCGCCAGCGCCGCTGAAGATCACTGGGCTGATCAAAAAGGCGAGTTCCTCTCCGGCAAATTTGCCAGCCCGGTTTACGCTCTCTTCGGCAAAAAGGGCGTCGTCGTGGATGCACAACCCGCCATCGACACACCTGTGGGTGATTTCATCGGCTACCACATCCGCACCGGCAAACACGACGTCACCGATTTCGACTGGACGCAGTACATTGATTTTGCCACGCGGCATTGGGCGAAGTAAGAAGACTCGCGTTCACATTGTCACTTGCTGCATCCGAAAGCCCGTGTGTCTTGGGGCTGTCTTTCCCACGCCATGCCCGCCAAAAAAGCGAAAACCAAATCCGCGCCCAAGAAGCCGTCCCCAAAGCCGTCCAAAAAACTCCGCAACGTGCCCTTCTGGATCGGCTTCGATCTCGGTGGCACGAAGATGATGGCCTCGGTGCTTGATGCGAACTACACTGTGCTCGGTTCCGCACGCAAATCGACCAACGGCTCTGACGGTGCCGCCAAGGGCCGCAACAAAATCGTCAAAGCCATCCACGAGGCGATCGAAGCAGCGGGCGTGGATCCCAAGGGCCTGCAGGGCATCGGCATCGGCTGCCCTGGTCTGGTGAATCCTGACAGAGGCATTCTCATTTTCGCGCCCAATTTGGGCTGGACCAACATGGCGCTGCGCAAGCTGCTGCAAACCCATTTCAAATGCCCCGTCGCAGTGCTGAATGATGTCGATGCCGGCACCTATGGCGAGTATGTGCTCGGCGCAGGCAAAGGCGCACGTTCGCTGCTTGGCGTGTTTCCCGGCACAGGTGTCGGGGCAGGATTTGTCTACAACGGCCAGCTGGTCATGGGGCGCGCCATTTCCGCCATGGAGCTGGGAAATCTGCTGCTGCCCGGCACCCACATCGGCAGCCCGGTGTTTGGCACCGTGACGCTCGAAGACCTCACCAGCCGTCTCGCGCTCGCCTCTCAGGCTGGGCTGGCCTGCTATCGCGGCCAGCTTGCCGATCTCGATAAAAAAACCCAGGGCGCTCTCCGCAACATCCGCAGCAAGGCGCTCGCCAATGCCTTCCGCAGCGGCGAAGACGCGGCCATGATCATGTTCCGCAACTCCATCCGCTATCTCGGCATGGGAGTCGCCACAGTCGTCAACCTGCTGGCCCCAGACCGCATCACGCTCGGTGGTGGTTTGGTCGAAGAATTGCCTGAGCTTTACATGAACCTGCTCAAAGAGGAGGTCGAACACTACGCCATCCCGGAACTTGCCCGCGGGATCAGATACTCGCTCGCCAAGCTTGGCGGCCAGGCCGTGGCCGCCGGTGCGGTGGCATGGATGCGGAGCACCAGCAAATAACCAAGGCGGCATGCTTCTTCACGTATCCATTCCATGAGTGACGAGACTCCACCTGTCCCGCTCAAACTGCCCCCGGAGCATGCCGTCATTTACGTTGGCGCGGCTTCGGTTTCACTCGTCATCGGCAGGAAGGATGACAAGGGGCAGTTCATCAGCATCGAAAGCCTGGACCGCCCGCTGCCCGTCGCGCGTGATATTTTCCGCGCCCGCAGCATCTCGCGCAACACGGTCGATCAAGCAGCCGCCATCCTCCGCGATTATCTTCAGACGATGCGCGAGTATGGCATTCCGTCTTCGCAGTTGCGGCTCTTCACCTCCAACATCCTCGCGGAAGCCGTCAATCACGAGATTTTCCTCAACCGTCTCCAAGTTCACAGCGGTGTCGCCCCAAGCCTGATCGATGACGGCAACATGACGCGTCTCGTCTATCAGATCGCCCAGCGCATGCTGCTGAAGAATCCGCTGCTCGCCAAGGGAAACACCTTTGTCTCCCATATCGGCCCCGGGAACACCCGAGCGATCTATTTCCAGCAGGGTCGCCTCGCCGCCTACAGCAACTACCGCCTCGGCATCTTCCGTGCCCGTGAAGCCATCGCCTCGCCGGATGACGAAGCCCGCCAGCAGATGGTACATCTGGAAGAGCACATCCGCGGCGTCGTGGATCACCTTGCGCAGGATTATTCCGACGTGAAAATCGATCATCACGTTGCTATTGGAGCGGAGATTCAAAGCGTGGCGCCCCGGCTCGGCAAGGCACGTCACGGCGCACATCGCGTACTGGAAAATGATCTCGCACGCCTCACCGACAAACTGGCACGACTGAATCCCGATGAACTCGTGCGTGAGCTCCACGTGCACTACACCGGCGGCGAAGGCATCATCCCGGCGCTGCAGACCAATCTCGCACTCGCACGTCGTTTTGGCGATGATTCCCTCTGGGTGCCCGAAGGTGACTTCCAGCTCGAGCTCATGCTGGATCTGATGACCTCAGGCTCACGCACCGCGATTTTCCAGGAGGAAGTCATGCAGGCCGCCTGTGAGATCGGCCTGCGCTATAAAACCGACCGCAAGCACGCCGACCAAGTCGCCACTTTTTCCCGCCAGCTCTTTCGTGAGCTGCAACATCTGCACGGGCTGGACGCCAAATACGAACTCGTGCTCCGCATCGCCGCCACGCTGCATGAGGTCGGCATGTTCATCAGTCCGCGTGAGCATCACAAGCACAGCCTTTACATCCTGATGCACACCGAGATCTTCGGTCTCAGTTCGCATGACCGCGTGATGGTCGCCCTGCTCGCTCGCTATCATCGTCGCTACAATCCCGAGCCGAACCACCCGCACTTCTCCGACCTCTCACGCGAAGAGCGCATGATCGTGCTCAAGCTCGCTGCGCTGCTGCGCCTCGCAGACGCCCTGGATCGCAGCCATGCGCAGCGCATCAAATCCATCCAGCTCCGCCCCGAAGGCACCCGGCTCAACGTGCTGACCCAGGGGGCGGATGACACCACTGTTGAACAGATCGCCATTGATATGAAATGCGACCTCTTCCGCGAAATTTACGGTTATGACATCATCCTCGCCAAATCCTGAATCACCCCCCGCACCGCCGCAGCTGCGCCTGACCGAGGATCATTTCATCAACCGCGAGCTGAGCTGGCTCGCCTTCAATTCTCGTGTCCTGGACGAGGTGGCACGCACGGATCTGCCCGTGCTCGAACGCGTCAAGTTTCTCGCCATCACCGCGTCAAACCTCGATGAATTCTTCATGGTCCGCATCGGTGCCCTGCAGTTTCTGCGTGAGCAAGGCCTGCGCGTGCGCGACAACGCCGGCCTCACCCCCACTCAGCAATGGGAGCAGGTGCACCAGCAGGCCGCCGCCTTTGTGGCGCGGCAGTATGACATCCTTCAGAAGCAGCTTGTGCCCATGATGACCGAGAAGGGCATCCGGCGCCTCCTGAACACCGAACTCACACCCGCACAACGCACGCTGCTGCATGAATACTTTGACGAGCACATCTTCCCGGTGCTGTCGCCAGTGGTGGTGGATGACACCAATGCTCGTGCGGCCATACCTGCGTTGAACATCATCCTGCTCTGCACTGTGACCGGTGGTGACCATGGTCACATGGAAAAGCGCCATGTGCTGCTGCCGCTCCCTGCCAATCTGCCACGTCATGTCCTGGTGCCTGATCCTGAGGGCGGCCAGCATCTCTACTTGAACCTCGAAGACGTCGTCGCGCTGTTCATCGGTGAGTTTTTCCCGGCTGAGAAAGTCTCCGTTCCCGCACGCTTCCGTGTCAGCCGCAACACCGACATCACCGTCGATGATGAGAGCGCCTTCGACCTAGCGAGCGAGATGGAGCAGGTGCTGGAAAAACGTCTCAAGAGCCCCGCCATCCGCATCGAAATTGAGACCGGCGCCTCACGCGAGCACACCCGCATCATCCGCGATCTCTGCGGCGCACGCACCGCGCAGATTTATGACATCCCCGGCGAGCTCGATCTGCGCGCCTACTTTCAAATCGCCGGCATCTCAGGTTTCGAGGAGCTCAAGGTCGATCCTTGGGACAGCCTCCCCACCACCGCCATCACCCCCGGCGAAAGCATTTTTGACGCGATCAAGCGCGGAGACATCCTGCTGCATCATCCGTATGAAAGCTTCGATCCCATCCTCGCCCTGGTGGAAGAGGCTGCAGCTGATCCGAACGTCATCGCGATCAAACAGATTCTCTACCGCACCGCCAAGAACAGCCGCATCATCTCCGCGCTCATCCGTGCCGCTCAGGCCGGCAAGCACGTCACCGTGCTGGTGGAGCTGAAAGCGCGCTTTGATGAAGCCCGCAATCTTGAACGTGCCACCGACCTCATCAATGCAGGCGCGCAGATCATCTACGGCGTCGCCGGTTTGAAGACGCATGCCAAGGTCTGCCTCGTCATGCGCCGCGAATCCGGCCACATGACGCGCTACATGCACTTCGGCACCGGCAACTACAACGAGGCCACCTCCAAACTCTACACCGACATCAGCCTGCTCACCTGCCGTGCTGATTTTGGCGCTGACGCCTCCGCGTTCTTCAACACCGTCACCGGTCGCTCACGTTTCGTGCATTTCAGCAAGCTCAGCATGGCCCCCTACGGCCTGCGAGAGCGCCTGGTCTCCATGATCCGCAGCGAAACCGAACGCGCCCGTCAGGGCGAAGCCGCCGAGATCATGCTCAAGATGAACGCGCTCGAAGACCGCCAGATGATCGCGGCGCTCTATGAAGCCTCCCAGGCAGGCGTGAAGATCCGCCTCAACATACGCGGCATCTGCTGCCTGCGCCCGGGCATCAAGGGCATCAGTGAAAACATCAGCGTCATCAGCATCATCGACCGCTACCTGGAACACGCCCGTATCTTCTGGTTCCGCCAGGGCGGCAAGCCCGCCGTCTTCATCGCCAGTGCGGACTTCATGAACCGCAATCTCTCGAAGCGCGTTGAACTCCTCACCCCCGTCGAAGACCGGGAGGCGCGCAAACGCCTGCTGCACATCCTCGAAGTTCACTTCGCCGACACGGCCCGCGGCCGCGTCCTTAAATCTGACGGCACATGGCACCTGCCCCATGTCCCCGCCTCCAGAGCACGCCGCTCCCAGGAGCAATTTGCCCGCGAAATGGCCAAGCGTGCGCGGCAGTCCAATGAATCACCCGACGTGCTGGTTCCGCATACGCCGAAGTGATCACCACAGCGCCTTGTAAACCAGCGCCCCGACAATCCCGCCGATGATCGGACCCACGACTGGAATCCACGCATAGCTCCAGTCAGAACTGCCTTTGCCGGGAATCGGCAGCACAAAGTGTGCAAGGCGGGGGCCAAGGTCGCGTGCAGGATTGATGGCATAGCCGGTGGGACCGCCGAGGGACAGGCCAATCGCACCCACAAGCATGCCGACGATGGCGGGAGCGAATCCTTTGTCCCAGCCGGAATTGGGCACCAGATTGGCGGGAGACAAAATCGCCAGCAGACCGAACATCAGCATGGCGGTCCCCAAAGCCTCGCAGATCAAATTGCTCACATTATGCCGGATGGCCGGGCCGGTGCTGAAGACCCCCAGTTTGTCGCCTGCCGAAGGCGTGACCGACCAGTGCGGCAGATAGGTCAGATAGACCAGTACGCCACCGAGAAAGCCACCCGCCACCTGCGCCGCGATGTAGCCTGGCACCAATTCCCATCCGAATTTGCCGATGGAGGCCAAACCTAGTGTCACAGCGGGATTGAGATGCGCCCCGCTGATGGCATTCGTGCAGTAAACGGCAATTGCCACCGCTAGCCCCCAGCCTGCAGTGATGACAATCCAGCCCCCGTTGTTTCCCTTCGTTTGTTTCAGAAGCACATTCGCCACGACACCATCGCCGAGGAAGACCAGAATCATTGTGCCGAGGAGTTCTGCGAGATAGGTGGACATGGTGATGCTGAATTGGTTGAATTTCCGCGCAGGCTATCGGGCGGCGCCAAAAAGAGCAAGCCTGTAGATTCAGCCGCCACAGCCGGCCTCACGATGAAGTGCCCATCGGCGACACATAATTCAGCGCAATGGTCAGGAAGAAATTCGAAACCAGCATTGTCAGTGAAGAGTAGACCACGGCACGCGTGGTGCCGAGACCAACACCGACGGCGCCATTCTCCGCCACGAGGCCCTGATGGCAGCTGATCAGCGTGATGATGATGCCAAACACCAGCCCCTTGAACATGCCAATCCCCACATCCAGCACCTCGGTGTGGTCCAAGGTGTGCTGCCAGAACCAGCCGCCCGGCACATCAAACCCATACACAATGAGCGCATAAGATGCCATCAAACCGAAGGCGATGCTTTCCGCCACCAGCAGCGGCATGGACACACACATCGCCAGAAAGCGTGGCATTACCAGATAATCCACCGGATGCACCCCCATCACGCGCAAAGCATCAATCTGCTCGGTCACTTTCATCGTGCCGATGTCCGCCGCCATCGAGGCCCCCACACGCCCCGACACCATCAGTCCCGCCAGCACTGGCCCCAGTTCACGGCAAAGCGCCACGGAGACAATGGCCCCCACTGTCGATTCAATGCCGAACTCCTTGAACTTTGCATACGACTGAAAGGCAAACACCGCACCAGTGAAAGCCCCCGTCACCACCACCACCAGCTGCGATCCATAACCAATCGCCACGATCTGCTGCGCCACCAGTTTCAGCCGCCACCTGCCGCTCTTCAATCCAATCATCAGCTCGCCCATCAATCCGGCGATCTGCCCCAGCCATGACAGCACGCCAAGAAAACTCCGGCCCACGAAGACCAGCCAATCCATGCGTTGCAGTGTTTCCATGCAACCATGCATGCAGAATCCTCATGCGGCGTGAAGGCATGGCCTTGTGCCTTTTTCGTCACGCATGTTCAGTCCACCCGCGCAGCCTTTAATCTCTCATCGTCCAGATCAAGACGATACATGACCTGGTTGTAGTCATACCGTGGCGTGGCGATGGGATTGCCGGAAAACGTCTCCGCATAGGTGCCTTGGAAATAGATCATGCGTCCATCCTGCTGGTCGAAAAACGCGTGATGGCTCGGATTGTAGAAGCTGTACTTTGGGTGCTTGGCGATTTTCACTGCCTTGCGCCAGGGACCTTCGATCTGCTTTGCCTCCGCATACCAGACCTCTCCAAGGTAGGAAACATCACCGCCTGCCTGCACCGCGATCATGACCCAGCGTTCGCGGTGTTTGTTCCAATGCACGCTCCCGGCATGCAGATGCACCGGTTTGCCTGTCTGCGCATCCACCACCTGCATGCGCGCCTTTTCTTCGGGCATCTTCTTTTCGGCGATGAGGTATCCCTCGTCCTTCTGCGTTGTCGGAGGCAGGGCGTGCTGCCAGACGTAGTCGCCATGCTCCGCCGACCATGCCAGCGACTCGTAGGCGGAGGTGTTCTGCACCGAGTCATAATTCGCCTTCACCCGCGTCCGGCAGAAGGGCGTGGAAAAGTAAATCCAGTCCCCATCCGCGCCTTTGACCCGCACGGCATTGCCCTGCGGGTGCTGCCAGTCAAATTCATCCCCCAGCACCGTG
>JAIPJY010000009.1 GCA_021733925.1 Prosthecobacter sp.
ATTTCCCAATCAAGCTCAACAGCCGTGCGACCCTCACCCCTTACGTTGCAGGCAACCTGCCAATGGGCCCGATGGATAATCTGTCTGACTCTGCAAGCCAAGACTACGGCTTCGGCCTCGGCGGTGGTCCTTCCACCCCGTTCAACAGCATCGTGTATTACGGCGTGACCCTCAGCGTCCGCTTCTAATTCAGGTCGTTCTCTGAACGATTCAAACCTTCAAGGTTAACCTCCCGGCGCAAGCCGGGAGGTTTTTTTATGTGAAGTGAATGCTGCTGAGCAGCCATTCCGTCCACATCAACAAGCATGGGTCCACTGAGTGAATACTGGGCCAGCGGCAAGTTCCAGCATTGAGCACAGAGCCCTGCTCCACGTGAGGGCATGGAAGCAATTTCCAGTTCGCAGCCCCCGCCATCTGGCATCACCTCAGGTCAAGCTCAGGCAGGATGGGCCCATCAGTTCCAGCCCCGATTCAGAGCGACCTGATTTCGCTCGGGCCTAGGATGGAGCGGGTCAGTCACGGGATGGGAGAGCATTTTAAAATTTGATGCAGCCTGCTTGGCTCATAATATCATGTGGACACAAAGCTAGTCCCCTCTCCCCACGGCTGATATGGCAATGCCCAAGACGTTCTTGGGTGAGAGGCAAGATTAGAGGGCGTCCCATGCTGGCGAAGGGCACCTGTCGTCCCCTCACCCCAGCCCTTTGACTCACTGCGTTCGCCCTTCGGGCCGCCTACGGCAGTCTATCTCCGCTTCGTTGCGGTTCCCCGAAGTAAAAAGATTCGTTGTCTTCGTATGTCAGGGGCGTGGAGAGGGAGAACCGCTTTGGCTGCCTTGGATTTATCGGGCACATTATTATTTAAAATGCTCCAGGGATTCCGAAGGAGCGGCCCCCCAAAACCCGCCCTGTGCCTTTGCGCATATGACGTTCGGGCTTTCATGGCGTGGGCAGTTGTGATCAATACGCCGCACCCCACAGCGCCGCAGGATACCTTGGCAGCCTGTCAGGAGATCACTTTTTGCATTTCTATAATTTCTCGTCTTTAAAATGAAGGTCAAAAGCTTGGGCTTACCTAGCCCTGCTCATCTCTCAAGACGTGCACCTTGTTGGGTTTTTCATGAGCATCCGCTTCCAATCGTCTTCGAACACATCACTTTTCAAGCTGGCATCACATCGCAAGAAATGCGGCGCTTTTTGCTTTCCACGGATGCACCCGTTTACCAAAATAGGCGCTTAGCCGATGGCTTTACGTGAGTCGTTATAACAGCAATGCTTTATTGTTTAAATATCCTGAATTTATGGAATGAAAGTATTATGATCGCGGCGATAACATGGCACGGCACCTGCTCTCTCATGTTGTCGCTGCACTGCCTTCCCGGCTGCTCAGCGCCTCAACACCAACAATAACTAAACTCGACCAACACATGAAGCCCAAAAGCATGACATCATTCATAGCCAAGTCGGTTGCCGTTCTTGCTGCCTGTGCAGCGCTGAACGCCTCCGCTGGCACCGCACCCGTTAAAAACCCCGCCCCTCCCGTGGTGGAAGAATCAGGAGCTCTCTTCGACTCGATCGGAGCCACCTTCGACGCCGGTTACGACAGCCGCTACTACTTCCGCGGTCTCTGGTTCGCCGACAACATCATGTGGACTGCACTCAACTTCAGCGTGCCGATCACTGAGAAGCTGACCTTTGGCATCGGTGGTGCCTACATCAACACTGCTGGCACTCCCTTTGCTGGTTCCAAAAGTGGCTTCCAATATTCGGAAATCGACGCGATCACCAGTCTGTCCTACGACGCAGGTTGGGCGAAGTTCGGAATGCAGTACCAGTACTACTTCTATCCAGATAACTACGGTGGCAGCTTCAATGGCGTCCCCATTGCAGGTGCAGACCCAGAGTTCGCACTCAAAGGTGCTGGTGAACTGGGCTTCACGGTTGCAGTGCCAATCCAGGCCTTCAACATCTATGCAGGCTACTACTATGACCTCCGGATCAATGGTTCGTACTTCTCCCTCGGTGCGGACTACACCTTCGCGGTCACTGATTGGCTGAGCATCGTGCCTTCCGTCACAACCGGTTTCGGCATCGACTACTACACCGGCAACGGTTCCGGTTCGATCCCTGGTGGCACCTTTGTTGGCAACAATGGTCAGAGCATGCAAAACGGTCCGACTTCCGGTTTCACCCACGTTCTCTACACGCTCGCCGTCCCGGTCAAACTGACCAAGTCGGTGACATGGACGACCTACGCGGCGTTGAACCACGGCGAAAAGCTTCGCACTCAGATCAACACCACCCAGAACGAAATCTACTGGGGAACCAAGCTTAGCTTCGCGTTCTAATTCCTCGGGGCTTGACGCCCTTTTCAAACATATCTGATAATTAGGTTGGGCTCCCGATCAGTTCGCTGATCGGGAGCTTTTGTTTTGGCACGGAACGCCTTCCCGTCTAGCATCCGTGCCGCATGACTGAACATTCGCTCAACTGGAACTCGAACAACCTCACCCATGGCTGGCAGCGCGGCGTCAACGCCTTCTTCTGGGGCCTGGGTTTTAAGCCCGAAGATTTCGACAAGGCACAAATCGGCATCGGTACGCCGCTCCTTGACGGCAACATCTGCAATGTCCACGCGCATGAGCTCGCCCAGCTCATCGCCCAAGGCTGCAAAGAGGCAGGACTCATCGGCTTCCCCTTCGGCGTCTCGCCGGTAAGTGACAACATCACGCAGGGAAATGTCGGCGGCGCGGCATCTCTTTGCTCACGCAATCTCATGGCCAACGGGGCGGAGATGATCTGCACCTCGCACTGCTACGATGCGCTGATCGGCCTGCATCATTGCGACAAAAACGGCCCGGCCTTCGCCATGGCCTTGGCGCGCACCAATTACCCCGGCCTCATCGTCAACGGTGGCAGCATCATGCCCGGCTGCCACAAAGGCCACTCCACCTCCATCCTCGACGTCTATGATGCCGCTGCGAAGGAAAAGCAGGGAACGATGACCTACGAGGAGTCTGAGCAGATCATCCGTACCGCCTGCCCTGGAGCCGGGGGCTGCGGCATCGCGGCATCATTCAACACCTGGGGCATCGCCCTCGAAGCCATGGGTCTCAGCCTGCCTGACACCTCCTCCATGCCGGCCATCGAAGCAGGGAAGCGCGAGGAATGCCTGCGCGTCGGCAAAGCCGTGCGCCGCCTGCTGGAGATGAATCTGCGCCCGCGCGACATCATCACCAAGGCCTCCATCACCAATGCCATGACCACCATCTGCGCCATCGGGGGCTCTACGAATGGTGTGCTGCACATCCTCGCGGTCGCACGTGAGGCCGGAGTTGATTTCACGCTGCGTGACGTACAGGCCATTGCCCGTCGTACGCCCGTTTTGTGCAATTTCGCACCGCGCGGGCGTGGCACCATGGTCGATCTGCATCGCCTCGGCGGAACCACCATGCTGCTGAAGCACCTCATGAAAACCGGGCTGCTGGATGGCTCCTGCATCACCGTCACCGGTCAAACGCTCGCGGAGAACGTCGCCAATGCCGCTGAAGTTCCCTTCCCCAACGAACTCATTGCTCCCATTGAGGCGCCGTTCAAAGACTTCGCCGACATCCAGATCTGCTTTGGCAACCTCGCCCCCGACGGCATCGTCTTCAAAGTCTCCTCGCTGGACGAGCCACGCTTCCGTGGCAAAGCCATCTGCTTCACGGATTCCAAAGGCGTCTCCGATGCAGCCGCCGCCGGTCGCATTCAGCCCGGTCACATCGTGGTCATCCGTGGCTGCGGTCCGGTGGCGCTCGGCATGCCCGAGATGCACGTGGCCAGCGCCGCCCTCGCAGTGCCTGAGCTTTATGGCAAAGTGGCCCTGCTTTCAGACACTCGCGTCTCCGGCGTCTCTGGCGGTGCCGTGGGAGTGCATTGCAGCCCGGAAGCCGCCGTTGGCGGGCCGATTGCGGTGGTGAAAGATGGTGATGAAATCGAATTCGACCTGCTCGCAGGCACCATTCACGTCAACGCCGACCTTGAGGCCCGCACTCAGACGATCTTCCCCGTCAGCCATCAGTTCGGCTACCTCGCTGACTTCGCCGCGACGGTGACTCAGGCCCATCAAGGCTGCGTGCCTCGCTGGGTGGCGGATCGCAAGTAAATCACCTCAACTCGCCATCTTGGCCGCCAGCAGCACAGCCTCCACGAGGCTGCGCCCGTTGGCTTTGCCCTGCCATGCGATGTCGCATGCCGTACCGTGATCCACACTTGTGCGCGGCACCGGCAGCCCCAGCGTCGTGTTCACGGCTGTGTCAAACGCCAGCGCTTTCAGTGGGATGAGCGCCTGATCATGGTAGAGGCATATGTAGGCGTCCACCGTGCGGCGCTTTGGCGCGATGAATGCCGTGTCAGGCGGCAGCGGGCCTTCGATCGTGTGGCCTTTCGCACGCGCCGCCTTGATGGCAGGAACAATGATCAACTCCTCCTCGCCGCGGCCAAACAGGCCATGCTCACCCGCGTGAGGATTGAGCCCGCAGACTGCGATGCGCGGCTTCTTGCCGCGCACCCGCTGCACCGCCTCAGCTGTCAGTTCGATGACATCCAGAATGCGCTTGGACGTCAGCGCAGGAACCACATCCTGATAACCGATGTGCACCGTCACCAGACTGCAGATCATTTCCTCGGAGAAAAAGGTCATGCAGGAGCGCTCCGCCCGCATTTTCTCCGCAAACATCTCCGTGTGGCCGGGATACTTGATGCCAGCGGCATGCAGCGCCTCCTTGTTCAGCGGCGCAGTCGCCACCGCAGCGACTTGTTTTGCCAGGGCTGCCTCAATGCTTTTCTCCACGTAGCGATAACCCGCCGCACCGGTCTTGGCGCTGACAATGCCCGGCGTAAAATCCTCAGCATCAAAACCAAAAAGATCTAGCACCGCCGGCTCGTCGATGCTCCCGCACTTCTCTGCCCATTCAATCTCGCTGATGATGCGCTTGGGAGCTGGGAGACCCGCCTGCCGCGCACAACGCGAAAGCAGCCGTGCATCCCCAAAAACCACCGGTGTGGCAAGCTCGCACACGTCAGCGTTCGCAAGCAGTTGCAGGCAGATTTCAGGGCCAACCCCCGCAGGGTCGCCCATGGTGATGGCTATGAGTGGTTTCGGCATGAACCCTCACTCTGACTCAACGCAGCACCTTGTCGAGGAACTTGGCAACGAGGGCCGTTCGTTCGTCGTCATAGAACTCCGCGCCGCCATGCAGGCTGCCGGGCAGCATGATCAAGGTTACCGGCAAGCCCAGGGACTCATAGGCTTTGGCCAGTTCCTGCGACTGCTGCGGCGGCATCTGCGGATCCGCATCCCCATGAATCAGCAGCAGCGGCGGATCATTCTTGTCGAGGTGCGTTACCGGACTCGCCAGCTTTGCCAGTTCAGGCTTTTTGTCCGGCGTATCTCCCAGCAGCAACTTCAGCGCAGGAATGCGGAAATCGAGGCCCTTCGGAGTGCTCTGGGAGAGAATCGTCTCCAGGTTCGAAGCGCCGTAATAGCTTACGATGACCTGCACATCGCTGCTTTGATCCAGTTGCTCCCCGATGCTGCCTTCGAGCTCTTTGTTCCCGTTGCTCACGCCCACCAGCGCCGCCAGATGACCACCGGCTGAGGAGCCGATGATGGCGATCTTGGAGGCGTTGATGTGAAACACCCCCGCATTGGCCCGCAGAAAACGAATCGCCGCCTTGATGTCATGCACCTGTGCGGGAAACACCGCCTGCGTGGACAGCCGGTAATCCACACTCGCGATGGCGAAGCCCTTGTCATACAGATCGGCAATCGGCACGTCCTTCTTGGATCCCGCCCGCCATCCTCCCCCATGCACATACACGATCAGCGGCGGATTCTCCCCCTGCGGACGATGCAGATCCAGCTTGAGCGAAGTCTCCCCCACCTTGGCATATTCAATGTCTGTCTGGGTGTCCGCCAGTGCCGCAGTGGTGAGTAGAATCAGAGAACATAGGAACTTCATCATGGCTCGATCATCATCTGCTCCGCAGGCACTTCCAGTTTGATTTTCGTGCCATAGCTCAGCCCCTCCGTCCACGGCAACAGCAGTTCCAGCACGTCCGGCTTTTGATAATGCACGGGCTTCGTGTCAGGATGCGGGTGGTAAATCCAGCCATAAACCGGCGTAGCTCCCTCGCGATGCACCGTGACATCAAAAAATGAAAAATCCTCCGCCGGATCTTCGGGATGCCACTTGAGCGCACGAAACGTGTGCCGGGGCTGCACGACTCGATAACTCAGTGGCGCGATGCTCACGTTCAGCGTGCCAGGGTAAAACGCGCTCAGATCGAGCCCAAGTGCCGCAAAAAACGGCAACTGCATTCGCAGCGTGCCGCCGGGGAAACGGGGATTGCCATTCAAACCGGACGCCACGCGATGGCCCTGAACGATGGCGGCGGGAGTCATGCTAGGCCAGAATTTGTTTGATCACATGACACGGGTCCACGCCTGTGAGTTTGAAGTCGAGACCCGCTTTGCTGAAAGTGAGACGTTCGTGATCAATGCCCAGGCAGTGCAGGATCGTCGCCTGCAGGTCGGCGACGTGAACTTCGTCCTCGACTATGTTGAAGCCCATCTCATCCGTCGCACCGAGGGTGACGCCACCTTTAATGCCACCACCGGCCATCCACATGCTGAAGGCCTGCGGATGGTGGTCACGCCCCAAGCTGCGCCCCAGTGAGACACTGGCTTCCACCATCGGCGTGCGGCCAAATTCGCCACCCCAGACAACGAGCGTGCTGTCGAGCAGTCCGCGTTGTTTGAGGTCCTTGATCAGCGCGGCACTGGCCTGATCCGTGATGCCGCAGTTCTTCTTCACATTGCCCGCCACATCGCTGTGCGCGTCCCAGCCTTCGTTGTAGATGTTGATGAAACGCACGCCGCGCTCGACCATGCGCCGCGCCAGCAGGCAGGCGCGGGCAAAGGATGGAACCTTCGGATCGCAGCCATACATTTTCAATGTAGCCTCGTCCTCCTTGGTGAGGTCCATCAGTTCTGGCGCGGAGCTTTGCAGACGGTAGGCCATCTCGTAATTCGCGATGCGTGTGCCCGTTTCGCTGTCGCCATCCAGCTTGAGACGGCGGTGGTTCATCGCGTTGATGAGTTCAATCGTGTCGCGCTGCGTGCCAGCCTCGATGCCCTGCGGTGTGCTCACATTCAGAATGGGATCGCCCGTGTTGCGGAAGCGCGTGCCGGAATAGAGGCTGGGCAGAAAGCCGCTGCTCCAGCAGGCCGCACCACCGCTGATACCACTGCCCGTGCTCATCACCACAAACGACGGCAGATCCCGCGTCTCGGCCCCGAGACCGTAAGTAATCCACGAGCCCATGCTGGGCCGCCCCGGCTGGGAGAAGCCCGTGTTCATGTAAATCTGCGCCGGTGCGTGGTTGAACTGCGTCGTGCGGCAGGATTTCACGATGGCGATGTCGTCCACCACAGACGCCAGATGTGGCAGCATCTCGGAAAGCTCCGCACCGCTCTGCCCGTGCTTCGCAAACTGATAGCGCGGCCCTAGCACCGCTGCGTCAGGCCGGATGAAGGCATACCTCTGCCCGCCGATGATCGAAGGCGGCAGCGGCTTGCCTTCGTACTTTGTGAGCATGGGTTTGTTGTCGAACAACTCCAGCTGCGATGGTGCACCCGCCATGAACATGTGAATCACGGCTTTAGCCTTCGGTCGAAAATGCGTCGGTGCGGCGGCATTCGGACTCTGCCCCGCGCCATACGCCGATTCCGCCAGCAGCGAGGCCAGCGCGATCTTGCCTGTGCCGACGGCGCAGTCCTGGAAAAAGTGACGACGGGTGATGTTGGAAGTGTTCATGGATGCGTGATGGCTTCGTCAAGATTCAGTACGGCACGGCTCACATCGGTCCAGAGAGCCTCGCCTTCGACTTTCCTGCCGCGCTGCTTCTGCAGGAAGGCTTTGAGCATGGCCAGTTCGTCGGGCGCAGCAGGTCGTGTCGCGACGCGGCGGAAGATATTTTGCAGACGCTCATCATCAGTCTGCGATTCGGCGATCACTTGCTTCGCCATCGCCTGCGCAGCTTCCATGAACATCTGGTCGTTGAGCAGCGTAAGAGCTTGCAGCGGACTGTTGGAGACCTCGCGTTTAGCGAGGCAGGATTCACCGGTGGGCGCATCGAAAGTCGTGGCCATGGCAAAGGGTGCGGTGCGTTTGGTGAAGGTGTAGAGGCTGCGGCGGAAGTGATCCTCTCCCTCGCTGATCTTCCACTCCACTTTGCCGTAGGTGCCTTCGGAGGTCACGCTGGCAGGCTGCGGCGGATAGACGCCGGGGCCACCCATTTTAGGCGACAGCACACCGGCGGCTTTCAGCGCAGAATCACGAATGACTTCGGCATCCAGCCGGAAGCGTGCGCCACGTGCCAGCAGGATGTTCTCAGTATCCTTCTGGGCATGCTCAGGTGTGATGCGGCTGCTTTGTTTATAAGTGGCGCTCGTCACAATGAGGCGATGCAGCTTCTTCACTGACCAGCCCTGCTTCACGAACTCAACGGCAAGCCAGTCGAGCAGTTCGGGATGCGAAGGCGGATCACTCTGATAACCGAAGTCTTCAAGCGACTTCACGATGCCGCGCCCAAAGAACGCCTGCCATTGGCGGTTCACCGTCACGCGCGCAGTGAGCGGGTTTTCAGGTGCGAACAACCACTTGGCAAAGGTAAGCCGATTTGCGGGTGCATCCTTGGGCAATGCTGGCAGGAACGCGGGAACACCCGGTGTGACCTCCTCCTTCGGCTGCAGGAATTCGCCGCGATGATAACGATGCGTGATGCGCGGATTGTTCGCAGGACGTTCATGCATCACGAGCGTGGGCTGACCGCGCGGCGGCGTCTTGCGGGCGATAAGCAAGGGCTTGGCTGCCTTCTCCATTTCAGGCGCGCTCTCAAGAAAGCTCCGCAGCAACATTGCCCGTTTCGATTTGTCACCGCTGGCGAGCGCCTCCTCGACTTCCGCTGGAAGCCCCGTGGCCTCGGCGTGGTCACTGGTGGTGACGGAAATGCGGAAGTGTCCAAGAGGGCAGGCAAAGTGCTTTTCAAACAGCATCTTCAAATCAAAGCCGTTTGTGAGATCGACCGGCTGGTCGAAATGAAACACCGCTGCATGATGCACGCCATAACCACCCAGCACCTGCCAGCCGCTGGACATCTCGCCATCGATCGTGGCGCTGGCATTGTTCTTTTTCTTTGGCTTCGCGGCCGCTTTGGCCTTTGCCTTCGGGGCAGTGGCGTCACTGATGCGGTCCTCCTCGTCGTCGTTGGTGTCCTCAGCCCGGGCAATCTTGACGCGCTGACCGTTTTGCGAAGCCTGCAATTCGCTGATGAAGAAGCCGCCGAGTGGCCCCTCGTAGTTGGTGAGTCCGGGGCCGTCGTTTGGCAGACTGGGATGTGAAGTGACTTCAATGCGCAGGGCACGCACCCCCTTGATCGGTGCCTTGAAGCTCAGGTCATAGACATCACTCTTCGTGATGTCGCCGCTGCCGAGGATGAAGCCATCCGCCTGCTGCTCGAGATGCGGCATGGTGGTCTTCATCCCAGTGGGGCGAATGATTTCCCAGTTCGAAGCCCGATGAGATTCACCTTCAATCCATCCTGCAAAACGACTTTCCATCGCAGCCGTGCCACCGGGGAACTTGCCGGGCAGTTCGGCCTCGAGTTGGGCAATCTTCTCGGCCTGGGCCTTCTGCTCTGCCTCAATCTCAGGCGTGGGAATGAAATACGTGGGTTCGCTGGCGTTATTCAGCAGCGCCAGCGTGCGGTAATAATCGGTATGGAGGATAGGATCATACTTGTGCGTGTGGCACTGGCAGCAGTTCATGGTCAGTCCCATCCACGTCGTGCCAGTCACGCTCACACGGTCCACCATGGCGTAGAAGCGGTATTCATTGGGATCAATGCCGCCTTCCTCATTCAGCATCGTGTTGCGGTGAAACCCGGTGGCGATGAGATCTTCCGGCGTCGGCTTGGGCAGCATGTCACCGGCAAGTTGCTTGATGCTGAACTGATCAAAAGGCATGTCCGCGTTCAGCGCACGCACCACCCAGTCGCGGTAGGGCCAGATCTGGCGCGGGCGGTCTTTCTCAAAGCCGTTCGTATCCGCATAGCGCGCGAGGTCGAGCCAGCGCCGTGCCCAGCGCTCACCGTACTGCTTGGATGCGAGCAATGAGTCCACGAGCCTGTCATAGGCGTCCGGTGCCTTGTTATTCACAAACGCATCCGCTTCCGCAGGAGTCGGTGGCAGGCCGATGAGATCGAGATAAACACGGCGCACGAGCGCGTAGCGATCCGCCTCAGGCGAGGGCTGCAAGCCTTCCTTCTTCAAACGATCCTGGATAAAGGCGTCGATGGGATGAATACCAGCCTTGGGCAGCGGGGCCTGCTTGGGCTGCACATAGGCCCAGTGCGCCTCGTACGGTGCCCCTTCCGCGACCCATGCCTTCAGAATATTCTTCGCACTCACCGGCAGAAAGGATTTCGTATGCGGCGGCGGCATGACCTCATCTTCATCGATCGAGAAGACACGCTTGATGAGTTCACTGGCGTCCGGCTTGCCCGGAGCGATGGCAATCTCACCGGACTTGCCCTGACCTATGGCTGAATCACGCAGATCCAGCCTCAGCTTGCCTTTGCGCCCATGGTCGTCCATGCCGTGGCATTTGAAACAATGCTGCGCGAGCACGGGCCGCACGTCGCGGTTGAAATCAACGGCGTGGGCGGTGCTGAGGCCGACGAGGGCAAACAGGAGGCTCTGGCGGGTAATCAAGGACATTAACGTACCAACGGTTCAAACGGCCGCTTTTCGCCAGCCGTTTGAACCGAGGGCACCCTTTGCGACCTCCAACCAAAAATCAACGAACCTGCCTGCGACGGCGGAGCACCAGGCCGGAGAAACCCAGCAGTAGCAGCAGGGCACGGGATGGCTCTGGAACGATCACCACGATGCCGTAGCTGGCGAACAAATCCGTGTTGTACAGCAATCCCGAAAGGCTGAGGTCAGGCAGGTCCAGGTCTCCCAGCAGGCCCCCGTTCCGGTACTGGCCGCCAACGCTGTAGCCGTTGGCAGTCAGCGTCGTCCAGTCGAGCAGGTTGAACACATCACCAAACTCAGGCTGGTAGTCGGTGCCGCTGTTGTTGCTGAAACTGATGAGCCCTCCGCTTTGGAGAGTTAATTCACCCGTGACAATCAAACGGTCGTGGTTGCCCCCGGTCTGGGAGTCAAAGAATGTCCCCTGGCTGCTCAAATAACTCGAAAAATCACCTGCGTTCAGATGCGCGCCGAAGTTGCTCGCATCATTGTAGTCCGCCCCGTTGGTGGCACCCATCTGGAGAGTCAGTCGCGTTGCTGGACTGCCGCCAACGAGTTCAAGGTTGCCATTCACCGTCAGCGCACCGATGCCGTCGCCCGCAGTGCCGATGGCGGAGGGATCCGAGGACATGCCCGGGCTCAGCGTGCCTGCGCCTCCGTTCGTCCCAATGATCAGGCTGCCAGTGCCCGTGATCACCGTGCCGGAGCCGCTCACGGGGCCGTCGAAAGTGAAATCGCCCGCATTCGAGACGGAGAAGTCAAAGGACGCCCCCGAGGCGACCTCGATCCAGCTTGTGGCGCTGATGTCCGCATCTTCTGCAACCGCCAGCGTGCCTTCCGAGACGGTCGTCTTGCCGGTGTAGGTGGTGGCGGCGTTCGTGAGCGTCACGGTGCCTGCTCCATCCTTGTTCACGCTGAGCACATCCCCAGGCTGTGCCACGGTGATGGCCCCGGAGATGAGCACACCGCCCCCGGCGTCATTCGATGCGGAGGTGAGGGTCAGCTCACGGATGTTGTCCACGCCAGACAGCGTGCTGTGCTGCAACGTAATGGCCCCCAGGAACTCCGTGGTGCCGCTGGTGTAGATGCCGCCAATGACTGTGGCACCCGTGCCGTTCGTGTCATTGATGTCGATGGCCGTGCTGATGCTCAAACCGGAAGCACCGGCCACCAGGCCCACATCCGGATTCGCCTGATCCTTCAGCCAGTAAACGGGGTCTGTGCTGTCGCCATTGACCGTGGTGACATCCGCCGAAGCCATGAAGTAAAGGCCACCAGCCTGCGTGCTGCCATCGGTGACTCCGATACTGGTACCGTAGAGTATTTCGGTGGTTTCATCGAAGTCGGACGTGCGCACCAGATTCATATGGCTGCCCGTGGGATCAAGGCTGACCACTTGGTACACCCCGTTGCGTTCCGGATCATCGCCCTCGTCCTTGACCAGGATGCGCTTGCCGATGTCCGCCGTGGTGATCGTCACACCATCCACCAGCGTCGACACACTCAGGAAGGCACCGCTGCCCGCACCACCTGCGCCATCGCTGGAGCCGTCAAAGCTGCCGCCCGCTGCAGGCGTGATGAGGGACCGCGTGGTGGCCACATAGGCTGCCGAGGCCAGTTCCCGGCGCGTGTCGCCGAGTTCCACCACTGTGGTCGAGAGCGCTCCGTTGTCGAAGACACTCAGCGTGCCGTGCCGGACCACCGTGCCGCCGTCGATGGCCGCACCCGCCGCCCAGATGCCACCCGAGTTGTAGTAGTTCTCCTTGTGAAGCTCCACGGTGCCGCTGCCGATCTTGATCAACGGTGTGACACCGGCATAGCCGCCATCAAAAATGGCATCGCCAAACTGGAACGTCGATGAGCCATCGGCTTCGACAAACACGTTCGTGGAGTAATCCTGATAGAGCGAAACGGTGCCACCCGTGCCAAACCCATAGGTGCCCGAGGTGGCCCGCGTGCCGATCACGGTGATGCCTTCGTCATTGCCGTCGAAGTTGTTCATGACCACCGGATTGACCACCGCCGTAGCGGTGCCGTCGAGCAGCAACTCCAGCCGTGTGTCCACCGGACTGCCCCCGATAAAGGGAATTCCGCCGAGATTGATGTAGTTGGAGGCATCTCCAAAGGCGGTGTTGCTGCCGCCGATCAGAGTTCCCTGCAGCACGGCCAGATTGTACTGACCGGCGACAAAGGTGTTGTTGCCGGACAGGCGCTGCGTGCCGTAGCCGACCTTGTAAAAGAACCCGCCGGAACCCGGATCTCCCAGATGGTCCACCGTTTGAATGACACCGGCGAAATCAGCCCCTAGGCTGTTGTCCGCACCGATCCTGAAACTGGAGTTTTCCATGTTCAGGAACGCGCCATTCTCCCCAGACAGCGAGCCGATCGTGACATCGAAACCGACCCGCGCCTCGTCCCAGTAGCTGCTCAGCTTGGCACCGCTGCTCACGATGAAACGTGAATAGGAAGACAAGGAGTTGTTTGACCCGGCAAACAGGGTGCCCTCCTCCACCGTAGTGGTGCCGGTGTAGCTGCTGAAGTCATCCAAGGCGACCCCGCCGGTGCTGGCTCCGAAGACGGTTTCACCGGCACCGGATTTCACCACGTTCAGCACCCCTTGATTGTCCAAGGTTTCACCAAAGGTCAGACCGTCGGCCATGCCCACACCGATATCCTGAAAGTTCAGGCCGGTTCGGGTGCCGTCTGCGGCGAACGTGATCGTGACATCCGTAAATGCGGCGTTTTCAATCTTCGCGGTGGGAGACAGACCGGCATTGCCGACAAAGAGGAAATCCTGCGTGAAGGTCTTGTCGATACCCGCCACCTGAAAGTGCCCCTGGGAGGCAAACTTCACGAGATTGTCATTCAGCGCATAGACATTGCCCAGTCGAACGATGGCGATCCGGTCCGCATCATCACCACCCTTGGTACTGCTGTTGTTGGTGATGAGCAGATCCCCGGTCCAGCCGCGGTTGTCACCGTTCAAACCGAAGATGGCGTTGATCACGAAGTCATCATAAGGATAGTTGAGGCTGCCGTTGGCGACGTTGCCAGAGCCGCCCTGGTTCACATACGTGGAGACACTGCGGTTGCCGATGATGCTGCCGTTAAAATTGATGAACACGGTTTCTGCATTGGTCGGAGCACCAACGGAACGGGTGTCATTCCGGGTGTTCGAAGAACTGGTGCTGGTACTGTCACGGACGTCGTCCTGGTAGTAAAACTCCACATCATCCTGCAGCGTGAGTGTTCCGTTGTAGTTGACCACGTCCGCATGGGCCAGATAACGGGCGCCGATGCGTTTGAGCTGATTGCCGAGGCCGGCGTCATCCCGCACGATGATGTCCTGGGAAATGTTCGACACATCCCGATAGCCACCCTCATCGCGAAGGAACAGCTGCACGGCGGAGGAACCCGTCACAGCCTCACCCGCTATCTCGGCGGCGAGGTTGTGACCGAGAATGATCGGCAGCGTGCCGACGCCCAGCGGATTGCCCGCGCTGAACATGTCCACCGAACCTTCACTGATGATCAGCTGCCCGGTCCACTCGGGGCTGCTTTCACGAAAGCCCAGATAACCAGATCCCACCTTGGTGATGCCACCGTCGCCGGTTAGGTAACCGCCGTCGTCGTTGAAATAGATGGTTTGATTGGTGTTGATGACCGTCGCCCCGGCCAGCGTGTCAGCAGTCTGCACGCCATCAGTCGTGCCGGCATGGCCGAGGCTGTCGAACTGGAATACACCGCGCATGTAGGTTTGGAAGTAATGGGGATCTTCTGCCGTGTTGACCACGGACATATCCAGCGTGCTGCCGCCTTCAAAGGTGAACCATTCCTGAATGTAAAAACTCTGCCTGGAGGTGTTGTTGACCGTGCCTGGATGAATGGCCAGCGTCGCACCGCTGTGCACCGTGGTGCCGTCCAAAAAGGCGAAGTTTGAGCCAAAGGGATTCACCGTGGCACTGCTCAGCCCCAGTGGCTCCCATACGAGGGTGCCTGCCCGGATATCCGTCAGGCCGCTGTAGGTGTTGTTGACTCCGCGGAGGACCAGTGTCCCATCGCCTGTCTTGTCGATCCGGCCCACGGCAGGATTCGCGGCATAATCGACGATCACATTGGCCTCCGAGGCGATCACGCCTCCATAGACGAGCCTGCTGTCTGCTGCGACGTACACTTCCATGCCATTGCCGCCAAGAGTGATGCCGCGATTCGCGTCGAGTTCAAAGCTCGTGGAGAGCAGGTCGATGGTGGCACTGCTGCCTGTGCCGCCGGTGACAGCGAAACTGCCACCCACTTCGGATTTGTTCCAGTCGTCGTCGCTGCTCTGGAACACAACGGAGCTGATGATGCCGCTGCCGGTGACAGTCGCCACCTTGAAGGTGGCCGTGCCTGCATTCCCATTCGTGATTGTGATGATGTCACCGACTGTGTAGTTGATGCCTCCTGTGTTCAGATTGACATCACCCACGGCTCCCGTGGGCGCGTCAGTCGCGAGAGTGCCTCCGTTGGCATAAATGCTGTCCACCAAGGCAGCACCCGGTGCGCCACCCAGATTTCCATCACTGGAAATGCTCAGCGTTCCATCATTGAGAAAGGTCCGGCCCGTGTAGGTGTTGTTGCCAGTAAGAATCAGCTCGCCGGAGCCGGTCTTCACCAGGGAGTTGCCCGCGCTGCTGCCTGCATTGTCAGCAATGACGGAACTGATGGTCAGCGTGGATGCGCCATACTGATGGACGATCAGGTCGGCATCCGCACCGGCACTGAGAGCACCGCCGGTGATGGTTTTATCGGAGGTGCCAGTGGCCACCAGCGAACTGACCATGATGCCGCCGCCGCTGACCTCCAATCCGCCGGCATCCACCGTGATGGCGCCTGCCGCATCCGCGTCGAAGTGAATCGAATTGACCAATGCTCCCACACCTGTGGTTCCGGTAAAGCCCAGAGTCTCGCTGACATCATTGCCGTTCGTCCATGCGGACACGTCGTCGGTGTTCTCACGCGTGCCCCCTGCAAACACTGTGATGTCTCCTGCCGCGGTCATGGCGAAGTCCAGCGCATTCAGCGTGTAGGTCCCCGCAGCGGCGTTGTAGGAATAGGTGTCGCCGTAGGTGGCCCACGCGATGGCGGTGCCATCGGTCGGGGCGCCGGTGCCCAGCAAGCTGATGACCGAGGTGCCGCCATTGGCATTTTCCACAAAGTTCACCGTGCCGCCCGAAAGGCGATTCAGGGCGATGGAGCTGGAACCGATGTTCATCGTGGTGGTAAGCCCATCCTTGGAGGTCACGATCACATCCGTGCCGCCAGCGGAGATGAGGGTCTGCGCCACTGGGAAGTGAGGATCCACCACAACGGCGGCCCCGGTGTAATTGGCCGTTTCATCCTGAATGGAGCTGGCACCATCCATTTCGATGCCACCGCCTGCCAGGGTGATCATGGCACCGTTGTCGAAACGGCGTCCGGTGGCATTGCCGTAGTTCGTCAGCCGCAGCAGGCCGCCGGACATGTTGAGCTGCTCCACATCTCCGTTCTGCGCGTCACCGTTCACATCGTTCTGGCCGTTGTAGTTCACCACGCCGCGGCCGATTTTCGTGAACGAGGTGTGGGAGTCCGTGTCCGTGTCATCCAGCCGGTAATTGAGCTCCACCGTGCCCCCGCCGGCTGCATACACCGTCAGATCGCGCACAAACCGGTGAGACGAATTTGCTCCATTGAAAACGATCCGGTCCGTGCCGTCGCCAAAGGTCACCGTGCCGGAAGTGTTGGTGCCGGCCAGCATGTCGTTGCCATGGCCGTTGTAATTGTTGCTGCCATCTCCGCCAATATCGATACGACCGATGTTGAGGACCTGCCCCTGCTTGGTCAGGATGACGGCCACATTTTGAGTGCCATCGTTGGTGCCACCATAAGAGCCGCTCAGCCGCAGTCCGCTCTGACCGTTGGCGGCGTCCATTCGTTCCGCTGCCAGCGGGGTCCAGAAATTGCCCTCGCCCTCATAGCGCAGGACGCCGTTTTCCACGCGGATCTGCCCGGCGGCATTCCACTGCTGACGCACGTTGACGATCATTTCATTGCTGCCCGCAATCTGGAAGCGCAGCACCTGGTTCTCGTTGTCACTGGTCACCGGAGCAGACACGACACCGTTCACATTGTCACTGAACTGGCCGTTGATGTTGATGATGCCCCCAGCTGAGTTGCCGGCAATGGCACCGACCGTCCGCGCATCGTTCAGGTAAATGTCTGTACTGATCGGATTGTCCACCTCGTTGCCATAGATGTTGCCGTTGATGTTCAGCGTGTCACGGGCATTGACGCCGAGGCGGGCGGTGTACACCCAGTTGCCGAGGTTGTCCACGGTGTCGATGATGACATTGCCGCCCCAGGTGTTGTTGCCTGAGTTGCTGTAGAGCACGCTGCGGGACGTGTCGAGCACGCCCACCAACAAGTCAGGCGGCGTGGCGCTGATGGTGGAGTTGAGAACGTTGGTGCCCAGTTCGAGGTAGAGCGCCCCGGAGCCTTCGGTCCTGACCAAAGTGGATCCTCCCAGCGCGTTCTGGTCACGAATGACGAGAATGCCTTCAGCAATATTGGTGTCACCCGTATACGTGTTTGAATTGTCCAAATAAATCGTCTGCGCCCCGGCCTTGGTCAGGCCGCCGCTGCCTTGGATGGTGGAGCGGATGAGAGCGCTGTTGCCGCTCTCATTGACGAGGATCGCCTCGCGGGTGCCGAAGTCCAGAAAGCCGCCGGCGATGTACTGGTTGCTGCCGGGGCTGGTGCCGCTGATGTCGCGGCCAAAAAGCAGCATGCCCGAACCGTTGGTGTCCACACCGATGCCATTGGTGGCACCCGAGGAATCGCCCAGATAAAGGGTCACGTCGGCATTGAGCACCAGCACGGATCCAAGTTCATTGGTGTTGTTGCTGTTGGTCGTGGAAGTGGGTGTGTTGGTGCCGAAGCGGAGCGAATTCATCCCGATAGTGGCCGTGATCCGGTTAGGGTTGTCGCCATACCAGTTCACATCCCCGTCACGCGTGACGTTGTAGTTGAGCAGGAGGTTCTGGTTCACGCCGTAGAGCACGGTGTAGTCACCGTCCATGACCCCATTCACGGGCAGGTCGGAGCTGTGCAGATACTCCGTGTCAAAATCCAGCGGACGCAGTTCGGTCGGGTTCACGCTGTCAAAGGTCATGAAATGATTGGAGATGTTGTTCACACCGCCAAAGGCCCCCAGAACGATGGACTGGGTTGTCGTACCATTGCCGGTGCCGCCGCCATACTGTTCCGTTCCGGCGGCATCCGTGATGGAAAGACGGGCATCACCACCTGAAAGCGAGCCAAAGGAGTCCGGGGTGTTGTCGATCACCTGAAACTGCGTGATCGAACCCGCCTGACGGGTGTAGCTGGCAAAGGTCAATGTGGTGAGCTGAGGCGTGGAATCGTCCAGATCAAAGTTCACCTTCCCGGAACCGGTTTCCTGCAGCAGGGCACCCAAAGTTTCATTGACGGCTGCGGCACCATTGCCAATCAGGCGCAGACGGGCGTTGCCACGCAGTTGCAGCGCGGTGCTGTCACCAAGGCGACCAACACCATCGGTTCCCTGGTCCAGCACGGACACGGAGTTGTCCAGATACACGCTGCCATCACGGCTGATCACCAGCGCAGAGAGTGAGGAGAGCGCGCCATTGGCGTCGGCAAGCACCAGCCCACCTTGAGAGCTCACTGACTGCCCGCCGGGACCGGCACGCTGGACGTAGATGTCTCCTGAAATGGAGTTGTTCGCTGTCAGGATCAAGCTTCCGGTGTTCACTTTGCTGAAGCCGCCCGTGCCACCGATGGTGCCGGAAACATAATGCTCCTCAGGGGAGGTTCGATTGCTGGTGGTGGTGTCGTTCACATCAAAGATGTTGGTGGTCGCCGCCCCGGTGAAATTGATGTCGCCGCTCCAGATGAGCTGCCCCGCCCCAGTCGTCACGTTCGAGCCAAGGTCACTGACGATCCAGCCGCCGTTGACATTGAGCGTGGCCGTTTGCGTGGACTCGGTGTTGATCAGATACAGACGGGGAAAGATACGAAATCCAGTGCCGCCCGTCGTGACTAGACCGTCTCCGAGATTGATGACGGGCACATTGATGTTCTGGGAGTCCGCGCTTCCCGCAGTTCCATAGAAACGCACCTCGCCATTGAAGATGTCGAGGCTGGTGATGTTGGTGAGGATTCCAGGGGTGACGAGGGCGTCGTTGAATGTCAGCGTGCCTGTCCCCACATTGCGGATGATGCCCGGACCGACGATCGCGGTGCTCATCGTGGCGGAGTTGGTGAACTCGAGCGTCCCGCCGTTGAGTTCGATGGAGCCTGCCCCTGAGACATTGCTGGCCGTCTGCGTGGTGCCGTTCAAATCAATGATCCCGCCGGCATTGGCCGTGAAGAGGTAACCCGTGCCGACTCCGGACCCGGTGGTGACGCCCGTGGCAAATCGGATGGTGCCGTTGTTGGCCGTGAAAGTGCCCAGCCCGTCCGCGCTCTGCACGATGGTCAGGACGCCGCCGCCATCCTGCGTCAGCTTGGCTGTGTCACCGAGACTTGCATTGAAGTCGTAGTCACCAGCTTTCGTCACGGTCAGGGTCGCGTCCCCCAGAACGCGGCTGGTGGCACCGTTGCCGATCAGTTCCAGAATGGTGTCATTGTAGTCCACATCCAGCCAGGCTCCTGCTTGAAGCGTGATGGAGATGTTGGCGTCGACGGCGTCCGTCGCGGTGAGGCGCAGCTGCGCGCCGGTAATTACATCGATCATGCCCCCGGCAGTGTCTGAGGTGACCTTGTCCATCCGCACGCCACCCAGACGAGGATCTCCATCAATCACGTCCGCATAGCCAATCGTCAGGGTTCCACCGTGGAGTTCCACGTCCTCATTGATATTAAAATACTGCCCGGTGGCGGCCGCGATGGTTCCGCCCGCACCGCCGGCCTTCAATTCGATGAAGCCCCTGGAGGTTGCATCCAGACTACGGTCAAAGGCATCGGTGATGATGATGCCCCCGTCCAAGGACAGAATGGGTGTGCCGGAAACACTGGGATTTGCGGCATTGGCGCTGGCGGCCCATTCGTAAATGCCGGTGCCGTCAAAGTAGGTGGTGAGCGTCGGCTCGGATGCAGTGCCGAAATTATCTGCATAAATTCTCACGATCGCGTTGTTCTGCCCGGTGATCAGACCATTGGAGGGCAGCAACTGCGCACCCGTCCAGCCGAGGGCGGTGTTGATCTGAATGATCGAACGATCCTCAAAGGTAAGCGTGCCCGTGCCGTTCAGGCCCTCAGGATTTTGCGCCAGGAAACGACCGCGGGATTGAACGGTCACGTCACCGTTGATCCCAAACACTGAGGCGTCCACACGCTGCTGGCTGTATTGAGTGCTGCCGTATTGTTGCAGCGTACCGCCGTCGAGCACCTGGATGCTGGCGATGCCGGTGCCGCTGCCCATGGCGGTGGATTGACCGAGCTCCAACGTCGCTCCTGCCTCGACCAAAAAGGTCAGCGGACTGCCGTTCGAAGTGTCACCAAAGACAGTGCTGTCATCATCCAATCTCGTGATCCCGCCCGTCACATGCGCAAACAACGCTCCAGGCGCAGCACCGATGATCACCGGCCCGCCAGCAGTGGTGGTATTGCCAAAAGCCAAAGTGTAGCCGCTCTGTCCTTCCCCGTTTTGATTCGAGACCAGCAATCCATGAAGCTCGAAATCGCTGCCGTTCACGGTGATGGTGCCAAGGTCCCAGGTGCGGGTGTTGCGGTCCGTGCCAAACCCCTTCCAGGGCGTGCCGACGCCGATGGTAACGCCGGAGGTGGCTGTGGTGGTCGCACCAGGACTGAAATAGAACTGCATGTCGTTCGGCAGATTCTGGATGGTGTTGTTGCCCGTTCCCATATTGGCCGAATTGGATCCATGAACCACCGTGGCTCCCGCATCGAGGTGGATCTCCCCTCCCGCAGTGACTGCACCTGCGACGTAGGTGATGCTGTTCAGGCCGCCACCGCCGCTGCTTGAGGAAGCCCCGCCAAAGGCGCTGGTGCCGTCGACGGTGAACCGGTCACCCGGTGTATTAAATACGGTGGTGCTGCTGTCGAGATAGATCGAGCCGCCTTCAAAGACGCTGTAACCCTCCGTCGAAGAGGTGGCACCCTGACGGCGCAGAAGCAGGTTCGCGCGTGTCACAAAGACCGGACCCGTGCCAAAATACGCCCGGTTGCTCACGGTGCCCGTGTAAACGTTGCCTGCACCATTGATGTAGGTGCCGCCCGTGTAGGTGTTGTCAGCCACGCTGTAGAGCACCAGATTGCCACCCTGAGTCTTCACCAGCGCGGTCGGCATGTCGCCATCAACAATGATCGAGTTGATGTAGATGTTCGACTGCGCATTGTGCACATACAAGGCCCCGCCGTTGGCCGTGAGTGTGGCACTGCCACCGCTTTCCGGCTTGATGGTCTTGTAGAAATTGCCCAGGGTCAGCAGACCGCCTGTATCCAATGTCAGCGTGCTTCCGTCTGCCTGCTCAATGGTCGCCGCGCTGTTTGTGCTGGTCCATTTCAAGGAATTGATCGTCAGGTCACCAATGGTTGTGGTCTCCGCCCCTAGAGTTATATCCACATTGTCCGCAGCCCCGGCGGTCGTGATGTCCGTGGAAGTATATTCAGCGATCGATACTCCGTTCACGGCATCATAAGCGGCAAAGTTCACCTGGTTCACCAGCGCCCAGCCGCCCAGCAGGCCGTCGTTCACCGGCGTCGGGATGCTGTTGAAAATAATGTGAGGATTGCCGATTCCTTCCTGCCCCAGCGTCCCATACGACGTACTCCAGTCGAAGTCCGCCGTGGCACCAATCGTGAGATGAAGATCGCCAAAAGACATGGCCGCCGAAGCGGCGCTGCTCGACCGCTGCACGAAGAAGCGCGAAGACCCACGGTCCAGATAAAGGTCGCCAAAATTCTGCACCCACGTAGCCACCGCACCACTGTTGTTGGAATAATAGGTGATGCGGCCGCCCTCCATGTGAACCGATGCGGTTTCATTGATCATCGAGTATTGAGGCGTCGATCCCAGAGAATAATACTGCAGCTGAAAATCACCCCCTGAACGTATGGTGTAACTCGCAGCCCCCGCCAGCGAAGGCAGATTGTTCACCTGACCTCGATCAATGCCGGGCTGCAGCCGCACAAGGCCGCTGTCCACGATGAAGTCCCCGGTAAACGTGCCGGAACTATCGCCGTCCAGACGCAGTTCACCGAACCCCGTCTTGGTGAGCGTACCACCACCGCTGATCACCCCACTGAGGCGCATGGAGCCCCAGCCGTAGGCGTTGCGTGTGACGTCCAGCGTCCCACCGCCGGCGCCAACCGTGATGTCGCGGGTGGTGTAGAAATTATTCCCCAGCGCCCGCAAAGTCCCGCCATCGAGAACGATGTTGCCGCCGCCCGTTCCAAGACTCTCATCCTTATAAACCTCAATGACGCCTGCATTGATCGTGGTGTCGCCAGTGTAGCTGTTCAACAGTCCAAGATTCAGCGTGCCCGCCCCGGTCTTGGTCAGTCCTGCGGTCCCCGCAATGTCCGACAGCACACCCGCCTGACTGCCTGCTGCGACATAGATGGTGGCCGCGCCACCCAGCGCCAGCGTACTGCCACTGAGCGTATATCCATCACTGTCAAACTGCACGGTGCCCGTTTGAACCGGCCCGCCAAGAGTCACCAAGCCTCCAGTGCCGGAGAAGATGGCGGTGTCAGTCAGCGAATTCAGCCAGGCAACATCAGCAGAAACACCGTCCCACCAATTGGGAGTCGTAGTATCCCAGGTACCCGCGCCACCAAGGCCGGTGCCATCCACGAGGTTTCCAGTGGCATCGGCATCGCCGTCCCAATAAAACGTGGCAGCACGTGCAGGTTGCGTGCCTGTTTCCATGACGAGGGCGATTAGAAGCAAAACTGACACCCTGAAGAAAGATGAGAGCAAAAAGGGTGGTTTAGGATCAAGCATCATCAGTTTCGGTGCTGCGAATCCTCGGATTGGTTGGAGGAGTTTTTGTTGCATGCGTCCAGAATACCGGTTTCACGCTGTTGAAATCTATTCGTCGAACCTGCAATTAATCCGGGCATCATGCCCATCGCTGGTTACGCCAATGGCCCTCCGTGTAAGCCATTGGCTTAACGCTCAAAGGCTCATTGCCGATTGTGCAAAGAGGCACCCATTGTCATGTTACAAATGTCTCCTTTGTCAGACCATTCCATGCCGCATACACGACCATCTTCCTACGGATTGCATCCAGCAAAGAATGCCCAAGTCGCTCGTGATTTGCCCGCCTCGGCCGCCCCCCCACGCCTGCCGGCAGAAGATGCTTTGGTCAGCAACGAGGAAGCATCCTTGGAATCAAAGGTCATCGGCCAGCTGCCGGCCCTGATTGCAGGGTTTGATCTGAACCGGCGCTACATCTACTGCAATGCGGCCTATCGTGAATGGTTTGGTCTGGACCCTCAGAGTTTGATCGGCCGGCGGTTTGAAGAGGTCGTGGGTGATGCCGTCTATCAGATAGCCAAACCGTATGTGCAGCAGGCTCTCGCCGGTAACGACGCTAATTTCGAAGGCTCCTTTGTCTACAATCACGGTCCAACACGCCACGTAAACGTGCATTACTCCCCCCAGCGCAATGACAATGGACAGGTGACAGGTTATGTCTCGCTCACAGTCGATGTCTCACGGCAACGAACGGCCGAACAGCGGCTGCGGGAACTGACCGCAGAACTGGAAGCCAAGGTCGAGGCGCGCACTCAGGAGCTGCACCAGACCCTGGAAGCCCTGCAGGCCACGGTTCAAAGCGCCCCTGACACCGTTCTGGTGCTGGATGCTTCCGGGAAGACCATCAACGCCAATCCAGCCGCGCAGCGCCTCTTTGGCCTGCCCCCCGAACAATTGATCGGCCAGCCATTGAGCGCCTTTCTTCCCGTGGCCGACGTGGAGGAGTTCAGCGAGTTCTTTGAAGAGTCCAAACGCGCATCTCCGGCCATCCGTTCCATCGCACCCCGCGAGTCCATGCTCCGGCATGCCAGCGGCTCATTGATCCCGATCGAGGTGGCCATTGGTGTCAGCCCGCGGCTCGACCACTTCACAGCCTTCATCCGGGACATCTCCAGACGTCGGGGACTGGAAACCGAGCTGATGCGTGTCGCAGTAGATGAACGCCGGCACATCGCGCAGGATTTGCACGACAGCCTATGCCAGGAAATCAGCGCGGTCCATTTCGCAGTGGTCGCCCTGGCACAACGCCTGAAGTCGGGCCAGTCCACCGAGGCTGAAACCACCCGTAAAATCGGACTCATGGTTGAGGAAACCCTCGATCATGCACGCCACATCGCCCACGGCCTGGGTCCCGTGATGGAGGAGGGCGACGACTTGGTGCGTGCTCTCAGGCGGCTGGCACGCACCACGGAAGATCTGTGCAAGCTGCCCTGCAGCATGCAGTCCAACGGCCAGTTTTCGGATGTGGATCGTGACGTCGGAACCCAGTTGTACTTCATCGCGCAGGAAGCGCTGAACAATGCGCTCCGTCATGCGCATGCCAGCAGGATCGACATCGAGCTCTCCCGTGAAAAGAACGAAGTGGTGCTGCGCGTATCGGACAACGGCAGCGGCTTCCATCCCTCAGTCGAGTCTTCCGGCCGCGGACTGCGCTTCATGCGCTACCGGGCCGCCGGCGTCAGCGGCAGCTTGCGCTTGCGCAACCGGCAGGCCGAAGGCACAGAACTGGAATGTCGCGTGCCGCTGGTGTCCTGAGACCCGGCTTTTCGGCATTACCACCAAGTAAGCCGACATGAAGTCCTCCCAACAATCCCGTGTCCGTGTGCTGCTCGTAGATGATCATCCCTTCCTGCGGCAGGGCGTTGCCTTGACCATTCAGACGGCCGATGACCTTGAGGTCTGCGGCGAAGCGCCCGACTCCGCCACCGCCCTTGACCTGGAAGAGGCCACCCGCCCGGATGTGGTGGTGACGGACCTGACGCTGCCGGACAAGGGCGGACTGGAGCTCATTCACCTGCTTTGCGAACGCCGCCCCGGTCTGAAGATACTCGTTCTCTCCATGCACGATGAGGATCTCTACGCCGAGCGTTCCCTGCGCGCCGGAGCCAAGGGCTACCTGATGAAAAGCAAGGCGCCCGAACTTCTAGTCTCAGCCATTCGCGAAGTTGCCAACGGGCGTATTTATGTCAGTGGCAATCTCGCCCAGCGACTCCTGCATGTCCTCACCCAGCCGGCAGCCGCCCCCTCGGAACGCGCGGACGATCTCAAGGCCCTGAGTGCTCGCGAGTTCGCGGTCTTCGAACTCATTGGACGCGGAAAAACAGCCAAGGAAATCGCCCACATGCTCGGCATCAGCTCCAAAACCGTCGATGTCCATCGCGTACGCATTCGCGACAAACTCAATATTCAGACCAATCCCGACCTGATCCATCACGCCGTCCGCTGGGTTCAGGCGCACGAAGGTGGCACCGTCGTTTGATTGGCGCGGCTCAATATCCACCTGCGCCTATCTTCCCACCGCCCGCACCATTCTCTCCAGCGGCTTCACGTTTGCGGTAGTCATCCATCATGGCCGCAGTCGCCGTGGCACCGCAGCGTGATCCGCCGAGGTCGCGCACTTTGATGAGGCCGTCCAGATCACGCACACCACCGGCGGCCTTCACTTGAACTTTGGGGCTGCAACTGGCGCGCATGAGGGCCAGATCATGCTCAGTAGCACCTTTGTAATTGTAGCTGCCATCGGCCTGCTTCACGAAGCCATAACCAGTGCTCGTCTTGACCCAGTCGGCTCCTGCGCGTTCGCAGATCTCGCAGAGCTTGCGCTTGAAGTCATCACTGCTGAGTCCTGCGCCGCCGTTGGTCAGATAATCGTTTTCAAAAATGACCTTCACCTTCGCACCATGCTTGTGTGCCTCGTCGCAGACTGCTTTCACATCGGCCTCAACATAGTTCCAGTCACCTCCCAGCGCCTTGCCAAGATTCACCACCATGTCGATCTCGTTCGCGCCATCTTTGCAGGCCAGCTCCGTCTCGTAGCGCTTGGATTCCGTGGCGCTGTTGCCATGCGGAAAGCCGATCACGCAGCCGACGAGCACGCCGGAACCACTCAACCACCCGACCGCCTGCTTCACGGCGTAAGGCTTGATGCAAACCGAGGCCACCTGGTACTGCACCGCCAGTTTGCACCCGGCTTCGAGGTCCGCATCCGTCATCGTGGGATGCAGGAGGCTATGATCGATCATCTTGGCAAGGTCGGAGTAGCTGTATTTCATAATTGGCTTAGCCAATTTATAAATTGGCTAAGCCACTTGTCAAAGCCCGATTTGCCAGCAAAGTCGCCACCGTGGCCAAATCAGCGTCCTTTCACGAGCAATTGATCGAAAAACTGCGAAAACTCCTTCGCGGTCGTCAGTTCGTACCCGGGGCGAAGTTTTTGACCGAACGCGAGATCGCCGAACGGTTCGACACAAGCCGCCCCACGGCCAACAAGGCGCTCAGCAGCCTCGTTTCGACCGGCTTGCTGGAGTTCCGTCAAGGCGCGGGAACCTTCGTACGTGAGAGCGTGCTGGACTACGATCTGCAGCATCTCGTGAGCTTCACGGAAAAAGCCAAATCGGCAGGGAAGAAACCAGGCACACAGGTCATCGCCCTGCAAAAGCTGTCCGCTGCCGATGCACCTGCAGCCCTTGCCTTGAAGGTGCCGCACGGCGAGCCGCTGTTTTTCCTGGAGCGAGTTCGTCTCGCCGATGGGCAGCCCGTGATTTACGAGCGCAGACATGTCGTGGCACGTTTTTGCAAGGGCATGACCAAAGCCGATGCCAAAGGCTCGCTCTATGGTTTCTGGACCACGAAATGCCGGCTGGCCATCTCCGGTGCTGAAGAATCCATCCGCGCCGTAAACGCCACACCCGCCCAGGCCTCGGCGCTCGGCATCAAAACAAACACCGCATGCCTGCTGGTCATCGCCACCGGCTTTCTCGAAGGCGGCGTACCCCTCTGGTACGAAGAAACCCTTTATCGCAGCGACGCCTATGAGTTTCGCAATCAGCTCGGCGGAGTGTCTGGCCCCAAACCCGCGCAGGGTCGCATGCGCTGAGGCGCTTTTATTCGAGTCGGATCTCCGGACTCGACAAGGTCAGGGTGGAACCGTTTTCCTCCTGGGTGTGGACGGTGATGATATCGAGTGTCTTCACGTCACCTTCGATGGAGATTTCGCCGCTGTAGGTATGAGCGCCGGTTTTTTTCAGTGGCGCTGAAGTCCATTCATCAAACTCCATGGCAATGGAGTAATCAGGGTGACGATTCACAGACCACCAAACGGTGTTTTCCTGCGGCTCGCTGTGGTCGGTAAAGACAACCTTCACCGCGAGCCGGTGCGCTGCCTTGTCCCACTGCGTGGTGACCTGCGGTGGCGCCACCATGTGACGTGTGCCGAAGAAGTGATGCAGTGCAAAGGCACGAAGATTTTCATCCACCTCCGGCAGGCCACCGACGGATTTGACAAAACCGGCCTCCTTCGCGCCACCGTGCTGACCGCCGGGGACGATGTAAACGGGCAACTGCGGAAAGCGTCGGCCAAGCTCGACAAGACCGGGGCTGACATTGTCGTTGGAGCCTTGGTTGTAGAAAATTTCAGTGCCGCGTTGTTTCAGCACATCAAGGTAGTTCGTCGTGCGGCAGGCTGCCCAGGCGGCATTGCACGCCGTTTTCATCTCCGCGTCACTCCATCCGGCATCACGCGCCATTTTCACAGTGATGCGTTCATCCGAACGCGCCTTCTGTCGCACGAGCAGCTTTTCGCGGCCCACGGGATCGGTCATCGCGGCGATGAACTCTTCGTTCATCTGCGTGATCTCCTCAGGCAACATCCCTTCCACGTAAGTACCGCCGGGGCTTTCGATCACCGGCGCAACAACCGGCATGAAGGCCGTGAATCGGTCATCCGCAATACCCGCCGCTGCCGTGGCCACACCGCGCTTCGAGCCCCCAGTGGCAAGCACCTTCTTCGGCTGAAACACCTCCTTCTCCGCCACCGCCGCCGTGAGCGCACGCATGTCGCTGATGCCCCAGATCCAGGCAGGTGTGTAGCGCGTGTCCTTGGTCTGAATGAAGTGCTCCTCCATCATGAGATGAAGTTTTCCCACAGGCTCCATCGCATCAATCGGCACCATGCCGATGAAGACAAGGCCGACGCCATTCTCCTTGAGCAGTCGCAGCTTTGCACCCGACGCAGCGGCAGGCTTCAACTGCAAGCCGGTGTTCTCGATGATCACATTGGTGCAAACACCGGTCGCCGGGGCGAGCATCGTCACCGGCAGCCGCACCTTCATCCCGGGCCACCACTCACACACGGTGATCTCGACAAGCTTTTGACGAATCGCCGCGTCTTTCGGATTGAGATGCCAGTCGGCAATGACCTTCGTTTCCAGCGTCGCGGTGTCGCGGATGGATGCCATGTCGAAACGGCCAATCGTGATGTCTGCACGGAGGGCAGAGATGGACAACAGGCAGGCGATGAAAAAGGCGGCTGGTTTCATGCCTCATTTAACGACTCACAGCGCAGAGTTCTGCCATGATTGATGTGCAAAGAAGCGGTGGAAATAAAAACAGCCTTGCGGACAAAACCCGCAAGGCTGTGAAGGAAGTCTCGGAGAGCGGTTACGCAGCGAGTGCGCCGGCCACGTTGCCGACGATGTCCTTGCCAGGCGTAAGAGTCTTCGCACCCGGTGTCCACTTGGCCGGGCAGGCTTCGGTGGGGTTGGCGATCAGGTGAACGTTCGCTTCCATCTTGCGCACGAGTTCCGCAGCGTTGCGGCCCACGTTGTAGAAGTTCACCTCGGAGGAGACCAGCTTGCCATCGGGATTGATCATGAAGGTGCCGCGCAGGGCGAGGCCTGTGGCGGCGTCATACACGCCAAAGAGACGGCTCACGGCACCCGTGGTATCTGCAGCCAGCGTGTAGCGCACGTTTTTGAGCAGACCTTCCGTATTGCGCCACATCATGTGCGCAAATTTGGTGTCCGTGGACACGGCGATCACACGCGCACCCAGCTTCTCCAGCTGCGCGTGTTCTTCGGCCAGGTCGGCGAGTTCCGTGGGGCAGACGAATGTGAAGTCCGCAGGATAGAACATGAGGATGGTCCACATGCCTGCGCTGCGAATGTCGGCCAGCGACACCTTGGCGAAGTCACCCAGTGCGGGTTCATAGGTTTCCATTTCGAAGTCGGGCACCGTGGCGCCGACGGACACAAAGGCAGGGGATGTTTCCATGAGTATGCGAGTTTTTAGGGGTAAGGGCGCTTCCAAAAACGCCTGGGGGCGCGACTTTTGCCGCCCAATCGTTCACCGGTCAAACGCTAAGGCGAGAGAAGGTGGCCGAAGCCTCACTTGCTCCTGAAAATCTCACTCTGCACCACGGCCAAAATCAGATCGCGCATACCATGGCCCCGGGCCTTGGATTGCGCGACGAGCTGCTCGATCTCACCGCGGTCGGCAAAAGTCATGGCGCGGCCGGTGGCGAAGGTGAGCAGCTTTTCGGTGACGCAGCGGGCGACGCGGTCCTGATCGGCCAGTAGGATTTTTTGGAAGTCCGCCATGCTGGCAAATTTCGTGCCAGTGCTGAGTTCACCAGAGGCATCGACAGGTGGACCGAGGCGATAGCGCACACGCCGGCCTTCGACCTTGAGATTCACCTGTTCGCCCTTGTCGATGCTGCGGAAGCGGTCGCGCCAACCACCGATAACGTCATAGCTTTCCAGCGCGAAACCGGGCGGATCAATGATGCGGTGACAGCCATTGCAGCTTTCCATGTTGCGATGCTTGTCGAGCAGTTCGCGCAGGGTCGTGGCACCCCGGATGTCAGGCTCCACTCCGGGGATGCCGGGAGGCGGTGGCGGCGGCTCCATGCCGAGGAGTCGGTCCATGACGAAGATGCCCCGTACCACCGGCGAGGTGTTGGTGCCATTGGCGGAAACTTTCAGCACGCTCGCCTGAGTCAAAATGCCGCCGCGATGGCTGTCTGCAGGCAGTCTAACCTTCCGCATCTCCAGACCGCTGACGCCAGAAATATTGTACAGCCGCGCAAGACGCGAATTAATGATGGCAAAATCTGAATCAATGAGATTGGCGATGCTGAGATTGCTCCGCACCAGCTCGGTGACAAAACCACGCGTCTCGCGCAGCATCGAGTCGAGCAGCAGCCCGTCGTATTCGGGATAGAGCTGCTTGTCAGGGGTGGTGAAGTCGATCTCACGCAGGTTCAACCAGCCATCGGTGAAGTCCGCGATGAAGCGTTCCAACGCGGCGTTTTTCAGCAGCCGTTCCGTTTGCGCGCGGAGCACGGCAGGCTGCGTGACCTTGGCAGAGAGCAGTTCCGCATCTGTGGCACTGCGGGTGAGAAAGTAGCTCAGGCGCGTGGCCAGTTGCGAGTCATTGAGCCTCCCGGCAGGCTCCTTCAGATACAGAAAATCCGGTGAACACAGCGCAGCGATGGCCGCCGTGCGGATCGCGGTGAGATAGTTCTGACTCTCCGCCCATTCGGCATCGAACAGCTTGAAATACGGCTCGGCATCAGCCGCATTGACCGGCCTGCGAAATGCGGCGGCGAGAAAAGCAGGCAGCGCTTTGCGTGAATCCGCCACCGGGTCAGCGCTCATGGCGGTGAAGACCGGCTTGTAGTTCGCCTTGCCCTTCATCCACGGCTTCTCCGGCGGCAGTTCGCTCAGTTTCGCATCGCCAAGCAGCAAGGTCTGGCCACGCGGTGGCCACTCGCTGATGAACGGGCCTTCAAGCTCGGCACTTTGCAGCGCCAGTCCTTCGCCCGGGTATTTGTCTGGACCGTCTTTGACGGCGGAATGTCCATCGGGGCCGTTCAGTCCCTGTGCGCTGATCCACACGCCATGGTTCTGCGGCATGTGCAGCGTGATTTCGACCGTGCCGGACTTGCCCACAGGCAGTTCATGATAGCTGCGAGTGCGCGTGTCGGCATTGCGAAAATTGAAACTCCCCGTGAGCAGCGCAAACACGACCGGCTCCTCGATCTGGTAGCCATAGCCGGTGACACGCAGTTTGTACGTGCCCGCCGCCTTCGCCCGCAAATTGGGAATCACCGTGCTGGGAAAACCGCCTTCATTGAAGACCACGATGGCTCCATCCTTACGCTTCAGCCAGTGCTTGCCGAGGTTGGCTTTATTGCGGTCACTTTCCAGCGTAGCGCGCTCCGTGGTTTTCTCGGGCTGCTTGTCCTGCAGGAAGGCCGCATTGATCGCCAGCTCTGCCGCCTCCATGTAGCGCAGCATCTGGATGCCCGAGATTGAGAGCGCCTCACCGATGTTGTCGAATCCCTTGGCGCGTCCGTCTTCCGGCAGCGAATCAATGACGTTCACCTGCACACCGAGCAGATCGTTGATCGTGTTCTGATACTCATTGCGGTTCAGACGGCGCAGCACGGTGCCTTTTTGCGCATTGTATTTGGCCGTCAAATCGGTGCCCAGCGCTGTCATGAACCCTTGTTCCTCATCCACGGAAGGCTGCTTCTTTTTAGGCGGAGGCATCTCACCTGCCGCGACACGATCAAACACACGCACCCACTTCCTCATTGCAGCCGCATCCGCGACATCGGTGGACAACGCAGACAGATCCAGATCGCCCTTTTTGACCTCACCATCATGGCAGTCCATGCAGTGCTGATCCAGAAAAGGCTGGATGGCAGGCTGCGCAGCGAAGACTGCCGTCGAAAACAGAAGAAGGAGCCAGAGATGCTTCATGAGCAGAATATGAACTCACATCAGGCCGTGGCCAATCCATCCATCTCGGTTTCGCTCGTGGCAAAACGTTCGTCCTGCAGGCCAAGACGGTGCAACGCGCTGAGATAGAGATTCGGCAGCGGGTAGTTGTTCTTCTGGTCAAACGCGAGGTGCTGTCCGTGCTTGAACCCACCGCCGGCAAACAGCACCGGCATGTTCTTGTTATCATGTGCGGAGGCATTGCCGAGATTGGAGGTGAGCAGCACCATCGTATCGTCCAGCAACTTGTCGCCCTTGAGCTTGCGCAGGAAAGCACCCCACTGATTGACCACACCCTGCTCGACGATGGCGAGCTGCGCCAACTTCTCCTCATCCATGCCGTGATGGCTGAGATTGTGATAGGCCTCATTCACGCCCTCGATGCCCTGCACATTGTTGCCGGTGATGTGCAGCGTGACGAAGCGCGTGCTGTCAGTGGCCAGCGCCATGTGGATGATGTCCAGAAAGATGCCATCCACCGCGACTTCATTGTCACGAGGAATTTTGGCCGGCGGCTTAAGCGCGACTTTCGGCTTGGGCCTGTGCGTCCAGGCTTCATTCGCTGCCAGCCGCTTTTCAAGATCGCGCACGCTCGTAAACCATGCGTCGAGTTTGTCACGGTCCCCCGCCCCGAGTTCCCGCTGCAGCGTCTTCGCCTCCGCGCCCACCACATCCATCACACTGCGCCCGCTGCGGATCAGCTCCGCCTGTCGCTCCTGTTCAACTGGTGTGTCATTGACGAACAACCGCGTGAACAACCGCATGGCGCTGTTCTCCGCAGGAATCATGGAACCATTCTCCGTGTAGGACGGGCTTGTCTGGCTGTTGGTGTTCAGCACCAGCGAAGGAAACCGCGTTTCGTGCCCCAGATGCTTTGCCATGAGTTGATCCAGCGAGATCGTGTTGCGCGAGGTGGCGCCACGCGCATTGCGGCAGGCCGAATAAATGCTGCCCTCCGCCGTATGCCCGCCGGTGACCCCTGGATGTGACGAGCCGGACACCACCGTGAAATCATCCCGCAAATCCTGAATGCTCTTCAGGTAGCGCGAGGGCTTGTAGGTAAGACCCGCCCCTTCAGGAACGAGATTCGGATTGTGCAGCCCAAGCGCCATGCTCACCCCGACAAAGCGCTTCGCCTGTTTCGACTCCTTCACCACCGCAAACGCCGGCGTCATGGCCTCCAGCAAAGGCAGACCCAGCGAGATGCCCGCACCACGCAGCATGGCACGGCGAGAAATACTGGCACCAAAGTTAAAATGGACGGTTTTCATGTTGGAAATGGGAACGGTTACTTGCTGAGAAAAATCTCGCTTAAAACGGCATTGCGAATGAGGGAACGCATTCCGTAACCACCTTGCGCCGTCGTGGAGATGACTTTCTCTCGCGCCTCTTCATTGCTGAAGCGCAGCGGAGCGCCGGTGGAATAGGTGAGGAAGTGCGTGGCAAAACCACGGGCAAGCAGATCGGCATGCTGCGTGTAGATGTCCTGCCAGGAGTGAATGTCGGTGAAGGTCTGCCCCTCGGGTGTCACGCCGGCCGGGTCCACTTTGGCTCCCCGGTTGTTTCTGCCGTAACCGGTGCGCCAGACGCCGACAGGATCGTAATTTTCGAGCGCAAATCCAGGCGGATCGATGGTCTGATGGCAGCTCGCGCAGCTCTCATTGTTGCGGTGCTTGTCCAGTTGATCGCGGATGGAGGTCGCGCCGCGAATGTCGGGTTCGATGGCAGGAACGCCAGGTGGGGGCGGCGGAATGTGATTGCCCAGAATGCGCTCATTGATGAAAACACCACGCACGACCGGCGAGGTGCTGGTGCCGTCCGCTGTGACTTTGAGGATCGCCCCCTGCGTGACGAGTCCGCCGCGAATGTCCTTTGCAGTCAGCGCCACTTTTTGCAGACCGTCCCCGGTCTTGACGGTCGCTTCAGTTCGATAGTGCCGCGCCAGCCTGCCATTGAGAAAAGCAAAGTCCGACTCCACCAGATTCGTGATGCTCAGATCCTGTTTGATCAATTCGGCGAAGTAGGCGCGCGTCTCCTGCAGCATGGATTCCTGCACCACGGCGTCAAAGGTCGGAAACTGCCGCGTGTCCGGCGTCGTGAAGTCGATCTCCTTCAGCTTGAGCCACTGGTCCGTGAAACTGGTCACAAAGCGCTCGGACTTCGGATGCGCCAGCAGGCGCTCCACCTGCTGCGCCAGCACCTGCGGATCGTGCAGCTTCTTTTCGTTCGCGAGCTGGATGAGCTTGTAGTCCGGCATGGACACCCACAGCGCGTAGCTGAGCCGCGAAGCAATCGCGTGATCATCAAGCAAGCCCGGAGCCTCAATGAAAGTCAGGAAACGCGGCGAACACAAAATGGCTCGGTAGGCGCTGCGCAGCGCCTCGGCGGGCGGCTCCCCATCCGCGAGCGCTTTGCGGGCAATGTCTCGATACGCGGCGGTTTGCTCCTCCGTCACAGGCCGGCGGAAGGCACGCCGCGCAAAGCGGGTGACGAGCTTCTCGACCGCGGCGGCATCCGCCGTTTGCACATCGGCCTCGCCAAACAGATTCTTCCGCAACGCCGCACGATCCGCGTTCGGGTAGATGCGCTCAATGTCGATGCCCGCGTGCGCTATGCCAGCAAAGCCTTCCTTGGCCAGATCACGCCCCACGAAGGAAACATTGCCGCCTTTCGCACCGCTCGGAGGGTGCTTGTAGGTGGCGTCGTTGGGCTTGAGTTCGAGCCGATGCTTCTCCTGAATCCACGCCTCAAAGACCATGTCTCTTTGAGTGCTCGTGGCCTCCACGAGGCCAATCATGTACAGCATGGGCGCATTCGATTCACACTCGCCGGAGCGCAGCGTCCCCCAGACCGCACCATCGCTGCCCGGATTGATAGCCTGCACTCCGTGCAGCGTGATGCGATACCACCCGCTCTCAGGCATAAACGTCGGTGTGCGTCCAAAAAACTGCAGCGTCATCGGCCAGGTGATGCTCCTGCCATCACGCAGGTCCGGCCCGCGATAGTTGCCCCCGCGATTCTTGGTCAGCATTTCCGGCGTGTAGTGTTTCTGATAGGTTTCGTCGCCCTTCAGCGCCCGCTGAAAAGCATCGGTCAGCGCGAGATCGGCCACATCAAGATAACGCGCCAGCAGATGCTGCGAAAGCTGCTGCCCTGCCGCCACCGTTTCAAATCCGTAAGACGCCCGGTCTTCTGGCAGCAGCACCTTGAGCGGCATGTCGATGCCAAGCAGATCATGCATCGTGTTCTCATACTCCGTGCGCGTGAGCCTGCGGCTGCGAGTGCGTCCATTGGCGGCGATGTCCGCTGCATCCGCCTTCAACAGCGCAGGCTTGAGGCTCGCGAGAAAACTCTCCGCGTCAGCTTTCGCTGGCTGCGGTTTCTTTTTGGGCGGCATTTCTCCTTCGCGCACCCGCTCAAAGATTTTTTGCCAGCTTTGGAACACATCAGCATTCGCGAGATCAAACTTCAGCGCGCCAAGATCGAGCCCGCCCTTCTTCACGTCGACGTCATGACACTCGACGCAATGCTGATCCAGAAACGCGGGCAGCGGCTGAGGCAATTCGGCGAAAACAGCCGGAGAGAAGAGGATAAGGAGCCACCAAGGTTTCATGAACAGGTTTTTAACGCGTCAACTGTTGAAATCTGACCAGTCATTCACCGTTAAAAGGTGATGTCTACATTTCCCCGCCGCCATTTCATCAAGACCACCGCCATGAGCGCCCTCGCCGGGCCAAACATTCTGCGTGCGGCTGACTCAAAACAAAAGATCCGCGTCGCCTGCGTGGGCATCGGCCAGATGGGCAACGGCGCAGTCAGCGGTTCGCGCGATGAAGAGATTGTGGCGTTTTGCGATGTGGACTGGCGCGATCTCGGTGGCCGCAGCGCCGCCGAAATCGCCAAGAAGCATCCGAAGGTGCCTAAGTTCACCGACTTCCGCGAGATGCTCGACAAGAAAGGCAGCGAAATCGACGCGGTGCTCGTGTCCACGCCGGATCACATCCATTTCCCTGCGGCGATGGCCGCGATGGAGGCCAAGAAGCACCTCTTTGTGCAGAAGCCGCTGGCACATAACATCTGGCAGGTACGCACCCTGCAAAAGGCCGCGAAAAAATACGGCGTACAGACCGTCATGGGCAATCAAGGCCACTGCTGGGAAGGCATCCGTCTCGTGAAAGAATGGTTCGAAGCCGGGGTGCTCGGTGAAGTAAAGGAAGTCCACTGCTGGACGGACCGGCCCAAGGGCAAGGTGGGTTTCATCAATCCACCGCCAGCGCAGCCCGCGAAAACGGCTCCCGTTCCGGAAGGTCTCTCATGGGATCTGTGGCAGGGGCCTGTGGCTCAGCGTGAGTACAGTCCGGAGTATCTGCCGCAATTCTGGCGCGGCTGGTGGGATTACGGCTGCGGCGGCCTGGGCGACATCGGCTGCCACTGCCTCGACGCCCCGTTTTGGGCGCTGCAACTCGGCATGCCGGAGAAAGTCGAAGTCGTGGAGCAGGAAAAGTGGGAGCACCGCGCCTACACCGCCCCGGCATCCCACATCATCTTCCACTTTGCCGCACGCGGCGAAATGCCTCCTGTGCAGATTCACTGGTATGAAGGCGGCCTGCTTCCCGAGGCACTGCCGGGCATGACGAAAGGCCTGCCGGACAACGGCATGATCATGAAAGGCAGCAAGGAGACCCTCTTCTCCGACGGCATGCGCGTGCAGAGTCCCCAGCTCTGGCCCCGTGAACGCATGACCCCGCTGATCGACATCCTGCGCCGCAAGCCGCTCCCACGTTCCGTCGCCGGTGAGCCCATCGGCGAGCTCTTCGCCGCCATCCGTGGCGACATTCCAAACGCAGGCTCCCACTTCGACTACTCCTGTCCACTGACCGAACTCGTGAACACCGGCGTGCTGGCCATCCGCTCCGGCAAAACCATCGAATGGGACGCCGCCAACATGAAGGTCAAAGGCGCCCCCGAATTCGATGCCTGGATCAAGGAGCCCGTGCGCGATGGCTGGAGCTATGGCGAAAACCTGTGGCAGGCCTGATCACACCATGATCCGACTCCTCGCTCTCCTGCTGCTGATTCCGCTCGTGTCTTTCGCCGCGAAGCCGCCCAACATTCTCTACATCCTCGCCGATGACCTTGGTTACGGCGATCTCGCCTGTTACGGCGGCAAGGTCGTCCAGACCCCGCGCATCGACCAGATGCGTGCGGAGGGTCTGAAGCTCACGCAGCATTACTCCGGCTCTTGCATGTGTGCTCCCACGCGCTCGTCCCTGCTCACCGGATTTCACACGGGGCACGGCCGCATCCGCAACAACGGCTCGCATCTGAAACCTGCGGGCAAAGGCCAGCCAACACTGTTGCCTGGGGATGTGACAGTCGCCGAGGTGCTCAAGCGGGCGGGCTACACCACTGGCGTGATCGGCAAGTGGGGCTGCGGCGAGGAAGGGTCCACCGGTGTTCCGAATGAGCAAGGCTTCGATGAATGGTTCGGCTACCTCAATCAAGGCAATGCCCACCACTACTACCCGCCGTTCCTCTGGCGGAATCGCGAAAAAGTTCTCTACCCTGACAACCCCGAAAAGCGCACGCATTACAGCCACGATCTGTTCACGCAGGCGGGCCTGGAATTCATCCGGCAGCAGCAGGGCAAGGACTCGCCGTTCTTTCTCTACATGGCCTACACCATTCCCCACGTGGATCTCGATGTGCCGGTCGACTCCAAGGCCCCCTACATCGGCAGCATCGAAGAGACGCAGCCCTACGGTACCCCCGGCGGCCAGCATTACCGCCATGAACCGCGCCCGCATGCCACCTTTGCCGGCATGATCAGCCGCCTCGACCGCGATGTCGGCCGCATGCTCGACCTGCTCAACGAGCTTGGCATCGCCAAGGACACGCTGGTCATTTTCTCCAGCGACAACGGCCCCACTTCCGCTGGCGGCGCGGACCCAAAGTTCTTCGATGGCAACGGCCCGCTGCGCGGCATCAAGTTTGAGCTCTATGAAGGCGGCATCCGCTGTCCCTTCATCGCCTGGCGCCCGGGCACTATTGCCCCGAACTCCGAGTCCGCCCACATCTCCGCCCACTGGGACATGCTGCCTACCTTTGCCGAACTCGCCGGAGTCAAAGCCCCTTCCGGACTCGACGGCATCTCCATGGCCCCACTTCTGACCGGCCACCCTGAGACACAAAAGCCGCATGCCAATCTCTACTGGGAAGCCTACAACAACGGCGGACAGCAGGCCGTCAGACGCGGCCCGTGGAAGGCCGTGCGCACCGGCATCCTCAAGAACCCAAAGAAAGCCCTCGAACTCTACAATCTCGACTCCGACCTGGCCGAATCCACAGATGTCGCAGCGCAGCATCCTGACATCGCCGCCGAGATGCTCGCTCTGATGCAGGAAAGCCATACCGCCAACGAACACTACGACTGGAAGCCCATGCCCAACGAAACCAAGGGCAAAGCGAAAACGGGCGGGAAAAAGAAGTGACCCCTTCCAACTGATGCATGCAAATCCCGTTCTCTTCAGCATCACCCTCATGGTGCTTGCCTGCGCAGCCACTGCTCAGGAAGTCCGCCGCACTCCGCTGACGCTGAAAGACGGCGGCACCCCCGACAAGCCCGCTGTCTTTGACGGCAAGGGCATGATCATAGATCTTGGCATCGATGTGACCTCCCACGATTGGGAAAAGCAGGGCGACGTGTGGACCTCGCGAGGCCCCTTTGACAAGCATCCAGTCGTTGAGGACGTCCAACGTGCCGCGCTCTTCATCGAAGAAGTGCCAATTCAGATCATGCGGGATCGCACCGCAGAGCAAAAGACCGGCGAGAAAGGCAAAGTCATCTTCATGTCACCCGAAACGCTGCAACCCGGGCAGATGGGCTTCAAAGCAGACGGCTCCATCTATTTCCGCTGGCCTTCAGGCAAAACTCCGAGCACCGCAAAAATCTACCTGCCACCGGCTGGACTGGCGAGCTGTGTGAACATCGCCTGCTCCTACCTCACAGTGCGTAACATCACCGCGCTGCATGCCGCCAACGACGGCTTCAACATTCACGGCAAACGCCTGGGCATCCGCCTGGAAAACGTGAAGGCTTTTTCCAATGGCGACGAAGGCATCAGCGCCCATGAAACGGTGCAGATGGACGTGGTGGACTCCGAGATTGCCTGGAACGGTTCCTCCGCCGGCGGCGTGGCCGATGTCAACGACAGCATCACGACCTACACCCACTGCGAACTCCATCACAATCTCGGCGCCGCATTCAGCTTTGCCGGAAAATCACACCGCGTGACCCACTGCCTCATCCATCATCAGTCAAAGGACATTGAGTTGCGCGAAGACGCCAAGGTGGAGCAAGTGGACAACGAGTGGCGCAAACCGTGAACTGGTTCAGGCTTGGTTGATGTCGAGCACGCCAGTGCTGAAACCAAACTGACCGGCTTCGACGCCCATACGCTGCGCCAGAGAGACGAACAGATTGGAAAAGACGTGCTTCTCTTTGTCGATGGCGATGTGGCGACCATGCTTATAACCGCCACCAGCGAACACCATCGGGATGTTCGCCGTGCTGTGGGAGCTGGCATTGCCGAGATTTGAGCCAAAGATGACCGCCGTGCTGTCGAGCAGCGGGCGGCCGTTGTCCTGCGTCTGTTTGAGCTTGGCGAGGAAACTGGCAAACGCCGTGAACTCGGCCTTCTCGATGATCTCCAGCTCTTCGATCTTCGCGGGATCCTGGCCGTGATGGGAGAGATTGTGCCAGTCGTTCTTCACCCCCGCGATTTCCGGCACGGCATTCATGCCGCTAAGACGTAAAGTGACCGTGCGGGTGGAGTCAGTCTGAAGGGCCAGGACGATCAGGTCCTGCATGAGTTTCATTTTGCCGATGGCATCCGTGCGGCTCTGAATGTCGGTCGGCGGCTTCGCGTCCACCTTTGGCTTCGGCCGCTGCACCCAGGCCTCGTTTTGCACCAGCCGACCTTCGAGATCACGCACGGCAGAGAAGTATTCATCCAGTTTTTCCTGATCCCGTTTCCCAAGATCATTGTGCAGCTTTTTCGCCTGCCCCATGACGGTGTCGAGAATGCTTCGCCCGCGCTTCAAGTCGCGCACCTGCGCCGCAACCTGCGCGGGCGTGCCATCCACAAAGAGCTGCTGAAAAGCCTTCGAGGGCGACGATTCCGCAGGCAGCGGCACCCCGCTGGCCGACCACGACAACGATTCGCTGCCCGTGCCGAGAATCAGACTCGGAAACCGCGTCTGCGAGCCGATGCGCTCGGCGATGAACTGGTCGATCGAGATCGTATTCTTGAAGCCGGCGAGTCCGGGATGCTTCGCGGAGGTCAGCCAGGTCATTTCGGACGTGTGCCCATTGGCGCCGTTCTGCTCCATGTGCTGTAATCCAGAGAGAACGGAAAAATCGCCCTTCAAATCCTTCAACGGCTCCAGGTAAGGCGTGAGGGCATAGTCCGCACCCGTCTCCTGGGGAAACAGAAAAGGCGTGTGAAAACCAAGTGTCGCACACATCGCCAAAAAACGCGGCGGAGGCTGTCCCACCGCCGCCTGCGCCCGTGTGGCAAAGGCAGGCACCATCGCCTCAAGAAACGGCAGCGCGAGCATCGTCCCCGTACCACGTAGAAAGGCACGTCGGTCCAGATGACATTTGGTGGCGGTGTTCATGGGGCGTGTGGGTGAAAACGAATGACCGGGCCGCAGTCTGTCAGTTCCGCCGTCTCAGGCAACGGAACGTTTAAACTTCATCTCATACCCAACGGCACCATCCACATCGCGCAGTTGAAAGACGATCTCGCTTTCCGCACCGTTCGGATGAAGCTCGACGCAAAGGAATCCGCCCTTCACGCGATGGAACTTATGATAGGCCTTGTCCTCGCCCGGGGAGCCGCCCGCATGCGAGTTGCTGGCCGCTCCGACACTGAACTCCTGCACGCCCGAGGTCGGATGCACGGAATGGTACTGCCAGTGGCGGTCACCACACACGACAAAAAAATTGTCCGGCACATTCCCCTGCAGCCAGGAACGGATCTCATCGCCCTCATGCGAAAATCCTTCGTTGCTGTGGTTGTCGTTCTTCTTCTCACGATCCGGGCCAACGAGCGGCGTCGGACTCACAAGAACCTTCCACGTAGCCGTGCTCTCTTTGACCGTGCGTTTGAACCACGCCTTCTGCTCCGCACCCCAGATCGTCTTGTCGGGACCGTCGGGCATCGTGTTTGGAGAGCGGAAGTCACGCCCGTCGGTGAACCACACCTGCAAATCACGCCCCCAGCGGATGGTGCGAAAGTCGCTGTCACCGATGGGTGCCTGCTCGCGGAAAATCTGCACACCTTCATTGAAGGTGAGTTCTCCCGCCTTCATCCCCGGCCATGAATCATTCGTGAGCGTGTCATGGTCATCCTTCAGCCAGTAGGTCGAGGTGCTGCGCGTGGCGTCAACCAGACGCGGCAGGCTGAACATGCGCTCCCAGTGCAGCCGCGCGAGCGCGGGCGACACGGCGCGCGGCGGATTGCTGTCATAATAAACAAGGTCGCCCGTCATCACGATGAAGCGCGGATCAAGCGCCGTCATGGAAGGATAAATCGGATGCCCATCGGCATGATCACGATCCTGATATCCCTGACACGTCATCACGCAGAATCGCAACTCAGTGGGCGCTACAAGATCCGGTGCCGTATAAAATTTGCCTTTAAAACTCCCATTCGCCACACCATCCGCCCCCGCCGTTTCACTGAGATAATGATAGGTGCTGCCAGGCTTGAGCGCACTCAGCTTGAACTGATGAATGCCATCCTTGTCCGCGCTCACCTCCGCCCACGGCGTTTCGACAGCATCGCTCAAATCCTCCTTCAATCCATAGCGCACACGCGCCTTGCCTGACGCCGCCGGGCATGCACCCTCGATCTCATGCACCGCAGGCACAGCCTGCTGCTTTTCCTTCGCGCCTTTGACCTTCTTCGTTTTGTCGAAAGTGACCCCCTGATTGTTGCGCTCCGACGCCTGGGTCAGTCGCGTCCAAACAATCGCCGTCGTGTCCGTCACCTCACCCACACGAGTCCCCGTGGCCTGAAACGGCCCTGCCGCAGCCGCTTGCACCAGCCAAGGCGCGGCGAGCGCAGCACTGGCGGTGGTTTGAATAAAACGACGACGGTTGAGTGAAGATGCCTGGCTCATGGTTCTGCCATGAACGTCATCAGCGCCCTTTTCTGTCTCCCGCCTTTGTCCGTCACCGAAACACTTATCACCACCGTTCACAGCCACGGCGTGCATAATATCCCAAACCCCAAAGGGGTTGCGTAACATAGCGAAGGGTTGCCGAGCCTCAGCGAGGCTACCCTGGGTTTTGGCAGTCAAATCCGGAAAGCAAATCCATAGCTCCGCCACACCATGCCGACCACCAGCAGCGTCTTCACCACGTCCCGCCGCACGCATACGCTCTCGCGCCCCACCATCCCCCCTCACAGCCTCAGCTTCTTCACCAGCAAGGCTTCCTTCTCCGCATCACTCATCGCCTTGTACTCCACCTTGCACTTCGGCAGCGCGGCCTTGATTGCCTCCACATCGGCATCCGAAATATCCACCGTCTCGATCTTCAATTTCGCCAGCTTCGGCAGCGCCTGAAGCTGCGGAATCATCTTCGCGCTGAGCCGCGCCTCCGTGAGTTCCAAAGACTCCAGCGTCTTGATCTGCGCGATGACCCCCATCGTCGATTCATCAAAACTCACCGGCGAATCCTTGCCCCACTCCGGCAGACGCTGCCCCATGCGCAGCGCAGTCAGATTCGTCAGCTTCACCAAATTCGCATTCCCCGCCTGCGTTTGCGCCGTGTGCCACGTGCGGAATTCCTTGAGCTGCGTGAGTTGCCCAATCGCATCCATCGCCACATCCCCTGCCGTCGATCCCGCGAACGTCAACCTCTCCAGCTTCGGCAGTGCCTTCAGTTCCACCAAGCCGCTGCCCGTGAAATCCTTCGACCGAAACGCCGGATGAAAAAACGCCAGCGATTTGAGCTTCTGAAAAGCCGCAAAGTGCTTGTAGCCCGCGTCCGTCAGCAGAATGCCATCCGTGCTGAGCTGTTCCAGCTCCACGAGTCCGGTAAGCAGCGCGATCGTCTCATCCGTGATTGTCTTGCCGCTGATGCTGAGATTTTTGATCGTGGTGAAGCTGCCCAGCGCACGGAAATCCGCCTCGGTAAAGGCATCACACTTCACCTGCACCTGGGTGACGACACCAGCCGTCTCCGTGACCTTCGCCCCCAGTTTTTCGAGAGAGGCGACATCAGCCGCCCGAAGGCAGCCACACAGGGCAGAAAGCAGTACAACAGCAAGTTTCATGAGAGGCATGAAACGTCTCCGTTCAGAACTTTCTCACGAACCATTCAGCCAACGCTGATCGGCCCCTCATGCACTCCTGCCTTCAATTTCACCGGTGCTTGCGTGTGATTGTGAATCACCGCATCTCCTTTGAAAACAACACCGGCACTGCATTCCACCGGACCATGCACCAGCAGGCTGCGGCAGTGCAGCAGGCTGGGCGTATGTGGAAAATTCTGCTCCAGACCGTCCACCAGCTTGCACAGCTTTTGATCCAGATGCAGGTGCGGCGGCTGGCCATTGCGGCTGGGATGCAGCCTCAGGCAGAAGTCCTCCGTGAGTTCATACGCGTCTGAGCGCACCGCCAGCAGATCGCTCGTGGTCTTCACCGGCGCAAACCGTACACGCGAGACCTCAATGGCACCCGCTCCGGCAAAGCACTCAATGGCCGCCCCCATCGCCGTCTCCAATTGCACCACCGCTGGCGAAGTGGCATCGCGCGGATCCACCGTCTTCTTGTTCATGATCGGCGGCAGCGGAATCAGCCCGTCATTCTCTTCGAGCGCAGCTTTCAGCGCCTGCAGATCAATCCACAGGTTGTTCGTGTTGAAGTAGCGATGCTCGTCGATGTTTTGAAACAGATGCTCGTCGGATTTCGGACATTGGGCAGACTCACGCAGCAGGTAGCGCCCGTCGCTCAGCCTCACCGCCAGATGCCCGCCCTTCTTGTCCGATTCCGTACGGCGTGTGACCTCCATCACAAACGGCATGCCGCTGTCCGCAAACCACGCGAGGATCGCCGGATCGAGCGTGGCACCGAGGTTGTCCGAATTCGACACGAAAGCATATCTCACCCCGCTGCCGAGCAGTCGCTCAAGCCAGCCCGAACCCGCGAGGCACGCATAGATGTCGCCATGGCCCGGCGGGCACCATTCCTGATCAGGACTCGCAGGCGCAGTCGCAGGCTCCAGCGAGCTGGCCAGCACCTTCGGCACCTTGTTCTGCATCAGCTCCCACGTCTCACGTCCGCCCAGTTGCGGAAAACGTTTCGCAAGATGCTCCGCCGAATCTGCCGAAGTACTAAAACTGTTCATCAGCATGAACATTGGCACCTCACCACCCGTCTGCGAGCGCAGCAGCAGAATCTGCTGCGCAATCAAATCGAGAAACGTGTCCTCACCGCGCACCGGCAGCAGCGACTTCGCCTTCTCCAATCCCATGCCCGTGCCGAGCCCCCCGTTGAGCTTGATGACCACCGTCTGCTTCAGCAATTCCGCTGCACGCTCCGTCGCCGGAGCCGTGAGCGCATCCGCACAGGGAAGCTCCTGCGCCGGTGCAATGGTGGTTTCAGGAATCATCCCCGTCTCACCCGCAAGCAGCGCCGCATAGCTGCCGCGAAACGCACGAATGGCGGACTCACTCAGGCCTTCAGCCTGCATTTTCTGACGAAAAGGGGCGAAGGACGTTTCAATGCTCTCGGAAGTAAGGGAGGAATGACTCATGCAGCCCCAAGGCTAAAGTATCCGTTTGCCGAGGCAAATGCTGATTCATAAGACATCCCGCAGTCGGCATTGTTACAACACCGGCACCGACGGCAGCCGCACGCTCAAAATATAAGCGATGATGTCCCAGCGCTGCGCCTCAGTAAGAGTCGCATCAAAGCTGACCATCGGCGTGCCATTCAAACCTGTGGCCAGCACACGAAACAAATCTGCCGGATTGTCCCCGCAGCGCAGATGCGCCTGACGCAGATCGACCGGCGCAGCTGGAATCCCCCAGATGTCCTTCAGGCTGATCGCCGCCGGCCCTTTCCCGTCCGCCTTTTCGCCGTGGCAGGCGGCACAGTTGACGGCAAAAAGCTTCTGCCCCGCCTGCGCATGCATTTTGAGTTCATCCGCCGCCTTGAACCACTCCGGTGGCGGAGAAAACTTCAAAGCAGGAGCATAATTCTCCGGCTTCTTCCAGCGGCGTGAAAACGATTTCAGATAGCCGATCACGGCCTCCACCTCGTCCTTCTGCAAATGACTGAACATGCCCATCGCCGTTCCGCTCAGACCACCGGTGATGGTGCGGCGCAGATCCGCATCCGTCGGCAGCATGCCATAGGGCGTGGAGCGAAATTTAAACATCCCCTCGCGAAACGACCTCGGCTTCGGCTTCAGCGTCGGACTCAGCTCCCCGTTCCCATCCCCCCGCGGCCCGTGGCAGACGATGCAGTTGCGCTCATACACATACTTCCCCTGCATGTAGAGATTGAAGTCCAGCGGCGCACCACCACCGGCCTCCTCTGCTTGCAGCAGGGAGCCCAGCAGGATCAAAAAAGCTGCAGCCAGACACTTCATCGGTCCACCTTTGTGCAGCCACCCCCACATGACCACGCCATGTTTGCCAAATCCTGCGCATGGCCTGCTTCAAAGGCAGCTTGCGCGACGGGGCATGCCCGCCATTTTGCACGTTCCAAATCCACCCCTTTATGTCCAAGAAAGCCTCCGCCGCCAAGTCCGACCTCCATCGCAAACACAGTGCCATCGTTGTTGATGGTGTCGAGCGCGCCGCCTCACGCGCCATGCTGCATGCAGTGGGTTTTTCGCGGAAGGACTTCAACAAATCACAAATCGGCATCGCTTCGACCTGGAGCATGGTGACTCCGTGCAACATGCACATCGACCGCCTCGCCAAGGAAAGTGCGAAGGGCGTGGATGCCGCCGGTGGGAAGAGCATCATCTTCAACACCATCACCATCTCCGACGGCATCTCCATGGGCACCGAGGGCATGAAGTACTCCCTCGTCTCCCGTGAAGTCATCGCAGACTCCATCGAGACCGTCGTAGGCTGCGAAGGCATGGATGGCTTCGTCGCCATCGGCGGCTGTGACAAAAACATGCCGGGCTGCATCATGGCCATGGGCCGGTTGAACCGTCCGAGCGTCTTTGTCTATGGCGGCACCATTCTGCCAGGCTGTGTCGGCTTGGAGAAAAAGGATGCGGACATCGTCACCGTCTTCGAAGCCGTGGGCCTGCACGCCAACTGCAAGATCACCGACAAGCAGCTCATCGACATCGAAGAGCACAGCATTCCCGGGGAAGGCTCCTGCGGCGGCATGTACACCGCCAACACCATGGCCAGCGCCATCGAGGCCCTCGGCATGAGCCTGCCAAACTCCGGCGCGCAGGCCGCCGTTTCAAATGAGAAACTCATCGACTGCTTCGATGCCGGCGCCGCCGTGATGCACATGATCAAGCGTGGCATCACCCCGCGTGACATCATGACGAAGGAAGCCTTCGAAAACGCCATCACCCTCATCATCACCCTCGGCGGCTCCACCAACGCCGTCCTCCACCTCATCGCCATGGCTCACAGCGCCGGCGTGAAGCTCGGCATCGAAGACTTCGTCCGCATCGGCAAGAAGACACCGGTGCTCGCAGACGTGAAGCCAAGCGGCAAGTACTTCATGAACGACCTCGTGAAGATCGGCGGCACCGTCCCGCTCATCCGCATCCTGATCAACGAAGGACTCATGCACGGCGACTGCCTCACCGTCACCGGCAAGACCATGAAGGAGAACATGAAAAACTCCAAGATCGTCTGGCCCAAAGACCAGCAGATCGTCCGCCCGCTCAGCAATCCCCTCAAGAAAGACAGCCACCTCGTCATCTTCAAAGGCAACCTCTGCCCCGAAGGTGCCGTCGGCAAAATTTCCGGCAAAGAAGGCCTCAAATTCGAAGGCAAGGCCATCGTGTTCGAGTCCGAAGAGACCGCTCTGCAGGCCATCCTCAATGACAAGGTCAAGAAAGGCCACGTCATCGTCGTCCGCATGGAAGGCCCGAAAGGCGGCCCCGGCATGCGCGAGATGCTCTCCCCCACCTCCGCCATCATGGGCAAAGGCCTCGGCAAAGACGTCGCCTTCATCACGGACGGCCGCTTCAGCGGCGGCAGCCACGGCTTCGTCGTCGGCCACGTCACCCCCGAAGCCTTCGTGGGCGGCCCGATTGCCGTCATCAAAAACGGCGACCCCATCACCATCGACGCCGAAAAGCGCGCCATCACCCTCGGCATTCCCGCCACGGAACTGAAGGCACGCCTCGCCAAATGGAAGCAGCCCAAGCCACGCTACACCCGCGGTGTCCTCGCCAAGTACGCCAAGCTCACCAGCAACGCGAGCCAGGGCGCAGTGACGGACCTGGGCCTCTGATGGCTGGTTGAAACCGGAGGACGGGGATCATCTTGATCCCCGTTTCAGGCTGATGGATCGTGGAGGGATCAAGATGATCCCTCCCTACCAGTCACGCTTCTCTTCCTCAATCCGGCACGATGATCTGATCTTCAGGCTGGAGCTTGATGTCGCGGGAAGGGTCGGCGCTGATGTCCTTGAGATTGATCTCCGTGGTCACCCCATTGCGGATCAGCTTGGTCTTGCTGGGCTTGGCAAAAGGCGAAAAGCCTCCGGCTGCGGAGATCGCTTTCAGCACGGTCATGCTGGAGCTGTACGGCACCGTTCCATTGCCCTTGATGCCTCCCACGACATAGATCATTCGAGCGGTGCTGGCACTGTCATCCGTGGTCACGGTCACAGTCGGACGGGTGTAAATTTCACGGTCCTTGTAAGTCTGCTCAATGGCGCGCTGCAGGCTGGAGGGCTTGAGCCCGGCGGCGCGCACTTCCCCAATGTGAAGCAGGTTGACGGTGCCGTTGTCGCTGATCGTGTACACCTTGCTGATCTGCGGCACTTCATTATCAGGGATGCCCCCGATGGAGATCGTAACGCGATTAGTAGGCTTGAGGGCGATTTCGCCGTTCTGCGCATGCGCTGATGCCAGGGCGCAAACAGCGAGGATGCAGGAGAGAATGCGTGTGTTCATACAGTGCGTGTTTGAGTGGAATTAAAAGACATCGTCACCATCCAAACGCGAGACTGACTGGGAACTTCCCAATGCAGTGGCGGTGGTTTCAGCTTTGATTTTACGTCGGCGGGATTTTCCTCCCGAACCGCCATTGGGCGAATTCGTCGGCGAGTAATAAGTGTAGTAGCTCGTGTAGTACTGATACTGCGCATCACTGCGCAGATCGACGTTGTTGAGGACCACCCCCACCACTTTGCCACCGACGTTTTCAACGCTCTGCTTCACACGCATGAGCATGTGGCGTGGCAGTTTGCGGTGCTGCACCACGATCATCGTCATGTCGGCCAGATTGGCGAGCACTGAGGCGTCGCTAACCCCAAGGATGGGTGGCGAGTCGATCAGGACGAGATCAAAGCGGCTTTTGACTTCGGTGATCAGATCCACCATGCGCTGGGAGTTGAGCAATCCCGCGCTGTCCGCTGGCAGCAGTCCGCTGGGAAGGAAAAAGAGATTCTCCACCGGCGTGCGCAGCACCACATCTTCCAGCCGGATGTCGGTCGTAAGGTAATTGGTGAGGCCCGTGGCGTGGCTGACATCGAAATGCGTGTGCAGGCTCGGACGGCGCAAATCAGCATCAATCAGCAGCACGTTGTATCCGCCCTGGGCGCAGACATAAGCGAGGTTCACCATCGTGGTGGATTTCCCCTCCCCTGCCCCGCCGCTGACGATACTGAGGCAGTTGGCGTCCGGCGTTTTTCGGTTGAATTCAATGTTCGTGCGCAGAATGCGGTAGGCTTCGGCGTCGGGATTGAACCCGCTGGAACGGTGCAGCACCCCGACGTCCTTCGGCACCACCGCCAAAACGGGCACGCCCAGATAGCGCTCCACGTCATCGAGGTTCTTCACCGTCGTATCCATGTACTCGAGGAAGAAAGCGAGCCCAAGACCAAACATCAGACCCAGCACACCGCCCAGGGCGAGATGCAGAGGCACATTGGGCTTGGCAGGCTTTCCTTCCGGCTCTGCTTCAGAATAAATGGTGGCGGGCGATTTCACCAGCTCGATGCCCGCCTTTTCCTCAAAGTAGCGCGAGCGCATTTTGACCAGCAAATCTTCCAGGTAGGTGACTTCGTCCTTGGCAGTCTTGTACTCCGTGTAAAGAGACGACATGTTTTGCAGTTCCTGCTTGGCGTCCTAATTGTATTCCTTGAGGGCTTCGCGCTTCTTCCTCGACGCATCCTGCCGGTTTTGCAGGCCCTTCACATGCGACTGGGCAGCACCCACGATGAGAGATTGGTACTCCGCCAGCTGACTGTCCACACTCAACACCTGCGGATGCAGGCGTCCCCGCCCTTCATTGACCAATCCTTCACGCGCGACCTTGAGGTCCTGCAGCTTCATGGTGATGGCTGTGATGTTTTGATTTTCCAGTTGAAGTCCGGAGGCCTGATCAATGAGTTCGTCAGGAGTCAGCTTGCTCACCTGGTCGATCTGCGACTGCAAAGCCAGGACTTCCTGATCGGCGATCATGAGCGCCTGCTCGCGTGAGATGACCATGGAGTCTTTCTCACTGCGCATCTCACCGCCAGGATTCAGCGAGCTGCCGCCGCCAACGATCCAGTCACCAACAATGCCAGCCTTGCGTCTGGCTTCCTGAGACCGCACCTGCGCCTGCCCCCGAAGCGACTCCTGATCGGAAATTTGCTGCTGCAGCACGTCCAGGGCCTTCTGCTTCTTGCCGCTCTCGATGCTGTTGCGCTGGTCCATGTAGCTCTTGGCCACTTCATTGGCGATGATGGCCGCGAGCTGCGCATCCTGATCGTAGTAATCAATGATGACAAAGTCTGAGCGCAGCATCGACTGCGTTTCGAGGTTGGAGCGCAATTTCGCCAGTGCGGCCTGCCGGTTCGGCAGTTCCCATTTTTTGGCAAGCTCGAGTTTTTCGATGACCGGATAAAGCGTGGTGGGCTTGGTGATCGTCTCGAACTGGGTTTTGATGTATTCCTGCGTGAAGGCAAGACCGTCGCTGCGATTGCGATCAAACACATTGATGTCCTGCGTGATGCGCTCAATGGTCATTTCGACATGACCGCGATACTTGCGCGGCATGATGTAAGTGAGCACCGCCGCCGCTGCGAAGATCAGGATGAACGAGAGCGAGATGAGTCCAAAGCGATTCTTGACCACCTGCCAGGTGTCCATCGCATGCTTCTGCAGTTCGGTGCCGGACTCGTTCATGACTGCTCGGGTTTGATTATTCGGAGAGGTTAAGAAAGCGGTCTTAAAATGCCGCCAGCGGGAGATTCGTGGTGTCCGAATCTGCCCGCCGGCGGATTGTCGTTTGGGCTGTTGGGACTAAAAGGTGGCCGTGGCTCCGAGGGAGACTTGGTTGCGTTTGAATTCCACCAGATCGTTGTTGGACAGCTGCGTGGAGAATGAGTAGTTGGCATTCAGATTGACGTTGTCCATCAGCTGATAACCAATGCCTGCATTAAGGAAAACCGAGTCCTGCGTCTGATCTGGAGTGGTGCCCCCTGAGAGCTCAGAGTGCGCATAGCTCGCTCCGCCGTTGACGCTGAAACGCTTGGTGACCTGATGATTCAGCTGCACACCGGTGTTCACCCCATAGCTGCTTCTGTAGCTGCCGAGCAGCGCACCATTGAAACCCAGCATCGAAAACCAGCGCAACTGCGTCTGTTTTGCCACCGCATAGTTGAGCGCGGCTTCAGCATAGGGTTTCGTTTGGCTCCCATTGGCGTTTTGGTAAAGTTCCGCACCAGCTCGCACTGAAGTGGACATGTTCTCGCTCCACGCATGGTCGACTCCAGCCAGGGCGAAATGTGAATGGTAGTTTTGGAACCCGCTCTGGGTGTAGTCCATCAGGCGGTAGCGATACTCTGCCGTCAGACTGGTCCGTTGCCCAACTTTATACGCAAATTGCTGGGCCAGCAGATGCGAATAGCGGTCCTGTGATGTGGCTACCGCTGAGTTCTCGTAGGCGATGCCGTCGAACGTGTAGGAGGTGGTGGTTGAGAACCGTGGCGTCCATGCGTAGCTGACATTAAAATTGTTGTAGCCGTATAGAAATTGGCCGTTCCACAGTGCGCTGGTGGCACCGTAACCAAATGCACTGTTGGGATTGGTACCGTAGGTGAGGTAGAAATTGTTGCTCACCTTCAGACGTTCCGAAAACTGGTGCTCGAAATTGAAGGTCGCCCGGCCATTGTAAAAAGTGCTGCCGTAAACCGGCACTCCGTTCACGTATTCAAGGACGCTGGCCTCAAGACTGAAGCTGTAGGGCGTGGTCTGGTCCGCATGGGTGTAGGACGTCCCAGCACCAACCTGCATGTACCACGAATCAATGTTGCTCAGCGAGGCCGAAGGCACCTTGTACTTGAGCACGTCATAGCCGGTGTTGCCGGTGATTGAAAACGTCAGCGGCTCCTCGGTGCTGAAATCGGCCGAATAATTTTGGATCCCGACCAGCCCCTGCGCACGCAATGCCGCAGGGCTGAGTACAGCGACTGCCAGGATAAGCATTGCCAGTTTAATACGCATGGGTTGTGGGAACAGTTCTAATGATCAATGTTGCTGCATATTGCCTTGCAAAATGATCAAGGTATTGCGTTCGAAGGCGAAACTGGATTGGTCGTCGTCCGAGGTGGCAGCGGACCTGACACAGGCGGCGAAAGGAAAACCCCACGAACCGGCCCCATCGAGACAGAGGGCTCAGGAGAATCCAAAGTTTTGGGTTCAGGTGAATCTAAGACCGGGTTTTTCCCCGGGTTTTTTTCAAAGCTTGGGTTTTTTCCAGAGACCTCAATCGGGCGTTCTTCTGCGACTGTGACAGCTTTTAAACCAGGGAACAAAGCTGCAGCCGACTCGTTTATGGCCACTTCCATTTTGGGTGCCACGCTCACACCAGTTTTCACAATCTGTCCTGCAAGCGCCTCATCTGCCTTGGAAGCGGTGATCGCTATTTTCACAATTTCACCCGCACATCCTTCATTGATGACCAGCGCATCTTCCAGAATCATCAGCACCTTGGATGGATCTTTTTCAATCGCAGTTTTAACATCATTGCAGATGTCGGCACAATTATTTGCAGACTGCCCCATTGCATTGAACGACAATGCCACGCTCAAGATGATGACCAATTGCTTGGCGATGGGTTTCAAAAGGAATGCATTCATGACAGTTGTTGATTTGGAGTGGTTCCCCATTTTTCAGAGCGGGTAGTGGGAATCGAACCCACATGGCCAGCGTGGAAGGCTGGAACTTTACCACTAAGCTATACCCGCAATAACAACTGAATTTTTGCACCCAATTGGCAACTTGCAACCAATAATTTTAGAAATTATGGAATTAATGAAATTAAGGACCTTTCGATAACCAAAAGATGCATAAAGACATTACCACTGAACTAAAAAACGGCAATCGTATAATCAGTCAGCGTCGAACTTTCCTTTGGGACGAATGGTCCCACCGAGCACACTAGGTGGTACGAGCCGTCCATAAAATATCGTCTGCGCTTTATCTACGCTGCCACACGGAGGGTGCTGTTCTTGTAACTAAATCATGCTTTTTTCAGTTTTCCGTGGCTTCTCACATTTCAATTTTGTACAATTAGAGACGCTTTTTTCCAATTACCCCTCCCATTTAATTTCGTCAGTCCGTTGTATAAAAAATTTCACTCATGAAAACATTACAAACACACCTGGCTGCTTGTGCTGCGTTGTTCTTTTCCGCATTTTCCGAGTGTCCCGCACAAATTCCAACATCGGATACTGGTGAAATAAGTCATAAAATTGACTATGAACCCGAACTCAAGATTATCCTTGAAAATCCGAATTTCGAAATCCGTCGCAAGCTGCTGGTGGAATTCGCTGAAAGAATAGGAACTACCGATCCACAAAATGCATGGTTGATGCGCAATAAAATAATGAACCAGCCAGACTTGTTATCTTTTGCGTCTTCTTTGATGAAGATTTGGGGGAGGGATCAGCCATTAAAAGCAGTAGAACTCACACTCACTAATCCTGATGGTGAATTCCGCATGTTTATTACGAACGCAGCTCTCGCTGGGTGGGCGTCCAAAGACCATTTCAAAGCAATGGAATGGGCATCCAAAAATCTCTCACCCTTTTATCGCAGGACCGCTTTAGCTACTATTGGTCAAATCTGGGCTCTTAAAAATCCTGTTGAGGCCATTGAATGGGGCTCAAACCTGAGAATTGAGGTGGAGCGTGTGTTTTATATCGCCGAAATTCTAACTACATGGACAAACACCAACCCTTATGAGGCAGTTCAATGGGCGTCCAAACTGCCTCTTGGAAAATTCCACGATCTGATGGTTTCCCAAGTTATTTTCACATGGGTTAATTATTATCCAATAATGGCGGTCGAATGGCTGCTGTCAACCCCCGAACACCAATGGCTATTGCCAGCTACCTTGGCAAAGTGGACTAAGTTTGACCACCTTGCTGCCATAAATTCTTTGACAAATATACAGGACCAAAAACTCAAACTTTCTTGTCAAATCGCTATCATTGATGAGTGGGCTTATTTCAATCCAGAAGCAGCATGCAAATGGGCAAGCACCCAATTAAAAGACGAGCAAATTACAAATGCCATCAAAACAACCATTGGGAACTGGGCCGCCGATTACCCATTGGAGGTTTTGAAATGGGCTCAGGATATAAAACTGGAAACCAACAGCAGCGCGCCCATGGAAGCAGCCCTGGAATCTTGGGCTCGTGCTGACTTCAAGGCCTGCCTCACTTGGGTAAACCAGCAAAAAAAAGGCCATGAGAGGGACATTGGGCTCAGCAAAGTTTCAGATGTCTTGATGGAAACCGAACCCAGGACCGCCGCCGATATTGCACTTTCTATCAGTGATTTAGCACTTCAAAAAAAGAGTCTGCTGAACGTTCTAGAGACGTGGAAACTAAACAGCCCGGAAAATTCGGAGAATTGGATTAAAAATCATCCCCACATTCTAAAACTATTGAATCAATAGCCAAGGTACCAACACCTATTCCCTGTCCCGGAATTTAGGCCAGTATCTGGAGGCGTCCGGCAACAGTTGACTAATTGGTTTGGAATCATATCTGCCTCGACAGCTTCTCGGCTGAGCACCGAGCTATGGGTGTGAGTGACGCTGCAGAAGATTTTTGTAGATTCGATCCAAATCAGCCAGTCTACCCCTGAGAATAAAAAATGTTCTTCGCTGTGCTTCCAGAACACTATCACCTCCGAGATCCATGTGAGTTATCTGATCAGACTGGCTTATTACGCTGCGATCTCCAACGACATCAATAAAGCTGGGCAGATATATTCGGTTCGAACTATCAAGGAAATGCTCGGCAAAGCTGCCTCCAAGTTTAATTAACGCCATCCGCTTCCCTACGTAGCCACGTCCTAAATTCGTTTGCCCTTTCCAAAATGTTCCCACCCCGGATTTGTATAGCTGAAATACTCTGGCGCTAACGGATGAAAGCCCGCAAGCTTTTGCAACTGTAAAATGTCCAGCTTCATGAATTGAAGCAAATGCGAGCGTTCCAATAGGAGCCTCCAACAAATTTATTTCGGAAGCTGCTAGATTTTCGCGCCCCGATATTACAAAAGCCACGAGGTAAATTCTGCAATACTTGAAGATTAGCATAAGGACATTTTAGAGCATTGTACTTAAAAATGCTATTGGCAAATTGTTAGCCCATATCACAGCCACTTCACTTCATGCGAAAGCATGGTGTCGTCATCAAAGGCAAACCGCCCCATGAAACGCCGGCGCTCGATCAATGTCTGCGCCAGCCAGTGGATGTCATCCGCCCACATTTCATCAAAAGGTAGCGCATCCAGCGAGGTCCAGAGCGGCACCGCCTCGGGCGTTTCCACCGCCTCCCCTTCATGCTGCGTGGCCACAAAGACATCGACGTGCATGCACAGACCATCCACAAACTGAAACCAAAGCTCACCGTGGTGCACCGGATTCAGCGCGGTTACTCCGAGTTCCTCCTGCGTTTCACGCACCGCGCATTGCAGCGAGGTCTCGCCAGGATCCATTTTGCCTCCGGGCCCGTTGATCTTGCCGGCACCCAGGCCACGCTTTTTACGAATGAGCAAAACTTCGCGCTTTGCCTCATCGATGACGAACATCAGTGTCGCACGAACCCCCGGCTCCCATGTTTTCCAGTCGGTGATCACCATGGACTCAGCGTTTCTTCCATGGCAGGGCTCGCAGCCAGCGTTTTCCACTCTTGATGTCCATGGATTGCGCCAGGATCTCCGTGTCTCCCGCATCAAAATCCTCCGCACGCGGCAGACCGGCAGGCAGCTCAAACTCAGGTTCAGGCACCGGCAGCTGTTCGGGCAGGGGCGCCGCCGGCGGTTTTTGATTCAACGGTGCCAGGCCATTGAGCGGCGAAACCAGCCCGCCGGAGATGATCATCTTCATCGCTTCTTCAATCGTAATCGGCGCATCCGTGATCTTGTCCGAATCCACCACAAGAAGAAAGCCGGTCATCGGACTCGGCGCCGTGGGCAGCAGAACGCAGGTCAGCGCCTTGCCCGTCTGCGGATCACAGTACTGACCGGTGGCAAACCCAATCATGCGCATGCCCGGGACGGGGTAGTCGATGTACACCACACGCTTAAAATTCTGCTTCGCCCCGCCTCCTAGGCTGCGGAAGGCATCGATCACCTGCTTGAGCGGCCGGTAGATGACAGCAACCAAAGGAATGCGCAGCAGCAGTTTGTCGACAGCGGTGACAATGTGCACGCCGATCACGTTGGTGGCCATGAAGCCAAGTCCCAAAATGGCCAGCACCGAAAACAGGAAGCCAATGAAGTTGGTCAGACTTCCCAGCTTCGGATCCTCAATGTTCAGGATCGGCTCCTCAGAGAACTCGTTGACGAGATTCACCACCTGCGCCAGCACCGGCTTGCTCCACGCGTGCAGGATGTCGTAGATCGAAAACAGGATCCAAAACGTGATGATCAGCGGCAGCGCCAGCGCCAGTCCCGCGAGAAACTTGTTCCGCAACCACACGCCCCAGCCTTTCGGCGCATGCGCCTCGGGCATTGGAATCGAACTGGGGGTTTCAAGCGCCATTTAAAACAGCTTCACTGTGAAGATGAGAACGTATGGCAGCTGCTTTGTTCAGCAAAAATTTGCACTCTGACTGAATTACGCTCCCACCAGCATTCTGGCCGGGTTTTCAATGCAATCTTTGATACGAATCAAGAACGCCACCGCTTCCTTGCCATCGACCACACGGTGATCGTAGCTGAGCGCGAGGTACATCATCGGGCGGATGACCACCTGGCCATCGACCGCCACCGGGCGCTGTTGAATGCTGTGCATGCCGAGAATCGCACTCTGCGGCGGATTGATGATCGGGGTGCTAAGCAGTGACCCGTACACGCCACCGTTGGAGATGGTGAAAACACCACCCGTGAGGTCGCTGACCTGGATCTTGCCCTCTTTGGACTTGGCCGCATAGCCGAGAATATCCTTCTCGAGCTCCGCGAAACTTTTCTGATCCGCATCACGCAGCACCGGCACGATCAGCCCACGCTCAGTGCCCACGGCCACGCCGATGTCGAAAAAGTGCTGCTGCACGATCTCTTCTCCTTCAACGCGCACGTTGACCTGTGGCACCGCCTTCAGGGCTTCGACCACCGCCTTGATGAAGAAGCTCATGAAGCCGAGCTTCACACCGTTCTTCTTCACAAAGCTGTCCTGCAGCTTCGAACGCAACGCCATGACATTGCTCATGTCACACTCGTTGAACGTGGTGAGAATGGCTGCGGTGCGCTGCGCAGTGACCAGCTGATCCGCAATCTTCTTGCGCAGCGGGCTCATCTTTTTGCGCGTGATACGGCCTTCCGGCGCAGCCGGGGCTGCCTTGGCCACCGGCGCAGGTTCAGGCTTGGGCACCACTTTGAACTCAGTGACGTTCGCAGGCTTTTCCGGCTCTGCTTTGGCAGCAGGAGCAGCCGCGGGCGCTGCCTTGGGAGCTTCGGCCTTCGCAGCAGGGGCGGCGGCGCTTTCGTCGATCTGGCCCACCACGGCACCCACCTCGACATCATCGCCGGCCTGTTTGCCAATGTGCAGCGCACCACTGCTTTCAGCGGTGACTTCAGCGGCGACCTTGTCGGTTTCCAGAGTGAGCAGGATGTCGCCAGTTTTGACGAAGTCTCCTTCATTGAAGTGCCATTTGGCAATCTGACCACCGGCGACAGATTCGCCGAGTGCGGGTATTTTAATGTCTGAGGGCATGACGGGTGTTGGGAGAAAATCTTGGACGGGTCAATTCACACGCTGAACGCCCCCTCGACCAGATTTTCCTGTTCGAGGGTGTGAATGGCTTTGGAACCGGCGGCGGGGCTGGAACTGCGCTCCCGGCCGGAGTAGCGCAGCTTGTGGTTGGAGAGTTCTTCGAGACGCGGACGGATGTAGTAGAAGGCGCCCATGTTGCGAGGCTCCTCCTGGCACCAGATCCACTTCTTCTGCGCACGCGGATATTTGGCGACGATCTCCCTCAGCATGTCGTAGTTCAGCGGGTAAAGCTGCTCGATGCGAATGATGGCAGCGTTCTTGATTTTGTGCTCCTCGCGGAAGGCCAGCAGGTCATAATAGACCTTGCCGCTGCACAGAATGAGACGCGTGATGCGCTCCGGCGCTGCCAGCAGCTGATCATCATCCAGCACTTCCTTGAAGGTGGTTCCTTCGGCCATTTCACTGAGCTTGGACACGCACTTCGGATGCCTCAGCAGGCTCTTCGGCGTCATCACGATCAGCGGCTTGCGCGTGCTGCGCTTGATCTGGCGGCGCAGTGCGTGGAAATACTGCGCAGGCGTGGTGAAGTTGCACACCTGCATGTTGCCACCCGCGCAGAGTTGCAGGAAGCGCTCAAGCCTTGCACTCGAATGCTCCGGCCCCTGCCCTTCGTAACCATGCGGCAGCAGCAGCGTGATGTGGCTCGGGCGCTGCCATTTGCTTTCCGCACTGGCGATGAACTGGTCGATGATGACCTGCGCGCCGTTCACGAAGTCGCCAAACTGCGCCTCCCAGCAGACAAGAAGGTTTTGAGTGAGAAGCGAATAGCCGTAGTCAAAACCAAGCACGGCGGCTTCTGACAGCAGGCTGTTATACACGCAGTAGCGGCCCTGTTCAGCCGCCAGATTGTTCAGCGGAATGTGACGCTCCCGGGTCTGGGAATCATAAAACACACTGTGACGCTGGCTGAAGGTGCCACGCCGCACATCCTGACCGCTCAGGCGCACGCCATGGCCTTCCGTGAGCAACGTGCCAAAGGCCAGTGACTCGGCATAGGCCCAGTCGATGCCTTCACCCGCCTCAATGGCCTTCTTGCGCGCCGCGAGGAAGCGTTTCGCAATCGTCGGATGCAGGTTGAATTCCTCCGGCACCTCAAGCAGGCGCTGGCCGATCTTTTGCAGCGTCTCCAGCTCCACCCCTGTATTGACGGGGTTGTAGTCATACTCCGGCTGCGGCATGGCCATGCTGCCTTCAAAAGGATTCCCGCCATCAGCGTTCTTGTCACGTTTCGCCAGGGTCGTGACGCCCTCCTCCAGCTCGTCATCCAGCTCGCGTTGCAGTGCGGCGGAGCCAGCTTCATCCAGCACCCCGGAGGCTGCCAGATCAAGTCGGTACAGCGTCGCCGTGGACGGATGCTCGGCAATCGCGCGCGCCATGTTCGGTTGCGTAAATCCGGGCTCGTCGGTTTCGTTGTGCCCGTAACGGCGGTAGCACACAATGTCGATGATCACGTCGCGACCAAAGGTCTGGCGGAATTCAAACGCGAGTCTCGTCGCGTTCATCACTTCCAGCGGGCAGTCTCCATTCACATGGAGGACGGGCGCTTCGATCATCTTCGCCACATCCGTGCAGTAGTCCGAACTGCGGGCGTCTTCCGGCATCGTGGTGAAACCGATCTGATTGTTGACGATGATGTGGATCGTACCGCCTGTGCGGTAGCCGGGCAGCTGGGAAAGGTTCAGCACTTCGGCCACGAGACCCTGGCCGGCAAAGGCCGCATCACCGTGAATGAGAACAGGGATCACCATTTTACGGTCCTTGGTGTCATTCAGCGCACGCTGGCGCGCACGCGCCATGCCTTCGACCACCGGATCCACAGCTTCCAGATGGCTCGGATTCGGCGCGAGCATCACCCCGATCGAATCACCGCCGCTGGTCTGCCTCACCGTTTCAAAACCGAGGTGGTACTTCACGTCGCCATCACCGGAGACCATGTTCGGCACATAATTCTCGCTGAACTCATAAAAGAGATACTCCAGCGGCTTGCGCAGGAAATTGGCCAGCACACTCAGACGTCCGCGATGCGCCATCCCCAGGATGATCTCCTTGCCGCCGGCGGCTGGCATGGCTTCGAGAATCGTCTCCAGCGCCACCAGCATCGACTCCCCGCCCTCGACGGAAAAGCGCTTCTGGCCCACGAAACGACGGTGCAGGAAGCGCTCGAACGATTCAGCTTCCAGCAGCCAGCGCAGCGCATTGATCTGATCCTGCGCGGCAGGCTTGGCATCCAGGTCACGTCCTTCGATGCGGTCCAGCAACCACGCCTGCACTTCAGGATGGTGAATGTGCATGAACTCATAGCCTGTCTTGCCGCAATAAATGCGCTGCAACTCCGCCAGCATCGTTTTCAGCTTCATCGGCTGCCCATTGCGGAACAGATGAGTCTGCACGTCCTCCTCCAGATCGTCCGAGGTAAACCCAAGACCCGCCAGCGTGAGCGATGGAATTTCCGGACCTGCTGCATCGAGCGGATCAAGGTGCGCCGCTGTGTGGCCCAGCGCGCGGAAGTTTTGCAGCGCGTTCGACACACGCATGCGGAAGTTCAGCGTCTGCTCAGAAAGCGGGGCTCCGCCAGCACCGGCAGCTTCCCCGCCTTTCGTGGGTAGCCGGGCCATGCCCAGTTCAAAACCTTCAAAAAACGAAGACCAAAGCGGTTCGACGGAACCAGCATCTTTTTTCCAGTCCGCGTATTTGGACTCGAGGAAATCCGCGTTTGCGCGGTACGGCAATGTAGCACTCATGTGGGGGGGCGAGCAGAATGCTCCCATTCGTTACGAGTGCAAATGCGGAAAGGCACATTTCCAGCCATTTTTGCGGGTGGACCACCCTCCCCTCTACAGGCTAGCCAGTGTTTTAACGCGCACCGCAAGTAGGGCCGCCACTCCCGTCTGCCGTCCCCCCGTCAGTCCCATCCGACCAATCCGACCGATTCCGGCCGCACGCCACCCTCCACACCCGCAAGCAAAAGGCCAAAATCGCACACCCATTTCGAAGGATTGCAGTAATCTCCACCATGCCCTCCTCCGCCTCCCGCGCGGCCCCGCAGCCGCTCTACAAACAAATCGCCGACACCGTGGCGAAGATGATCCACGACGGCGTCCTGCGGCCCGGCGAACGCACCCCCTCCCTGCGCGCCATCTGCGATCAGCATGGCGTGAGCATGAGCACCGCCGTGCAGGCCTTCGTGGAGCTCGAATCCTCCGGCCTCGTCGAGCCCCGGCACAAGTCCGGCTTTTTCGTCAAATTCCCGCCCCAGGCCCTCTTCGATCTCCCCGGCCCACCCCGCGTCCCCATGTCCGGCAGCCTGGGAAACCGCCACGCCAGCCTGTTTGACGCCGTGGTTTCAGCCAATGTGATCGCCCTCGGCGGCGCTGTCCCCAGCCCGGACATCCTTCCCACCGTCAAACTCAACCGCATGCTCGCCGAAAAGGCCCGCCACGCCGGAGCCCGTGGCGTCATGTATGATCTGCCCCCAGGCTCCGAACTCCTGCGCCGCCAGATCAGCAAACGCATGCTCAAAGGCGGTGCCGTCGTCGCACCCGCAGACATCATCACCACCTGCGGCGCCACCGAGGCCCTCATGCTTTGCCTCCGCGCCGTCACCAAACCGGGCGATGTCGTCGCGGTCGAATCCCCCATCTACTTCGGCATCCTGCACGTCCTCGAGGCCCTCTCTCTGCGCGCCCTCGAAATCCCCACCGATTCCCAGCATGGCCTGCGCCTCGATGTCCTCGAACGCGTTCTAAAAACCCAGCCCGTACACGCCTGCATCGCCCTCCCCGCCTTCAGCAACCCCCTCGGAGCCGCCATGTCCGATGACGCCAAGCAGCGCCTCGTCGCCCTCCTCAAAAAATATCAAATCCCCCTCATCGAAGACGACGTCTTTGGCGAGCTCCCCTTTGGGCCCAAACGCGCCCGCACCTGCAAGTCCTACGACGACTCCGGACTCGTCCTGTTTTGCAGCTCCTTCTCCAAGACCCTCGCACCCGGCTATCGCGTCGGCTGGGTCGTCCCCGGCCGCTACTACCACGCCGTTCGCATGGCCAAGCTCACCCACACCCTGGCCACCGCCACCCTCCCCGAGCTCGCCATCGCCGGCTTCCTCGCCGAAGGCGGCTACGACCACTGGCTCCGCAGCGTCCGCACCATCTACAAGGAGAACGTTGCCCGCATGAGGCGCGCCATTCTCGAAGAGTTCCCCGCCGGCACCACCGTCACCACACCTCAGGGCGGCTTTCTCCTCTGGGTTACCATGCCTCCCAAGGTCGATGCCATTGCCCTCTACGACCGCGCCCTCGCCAAAGGCATCAGCATCGCCCCCGGCCACCTGTTTTCGCTCGAACCCCGCTACACCCACTGCATCCGCATCTCCTGCGGCGAGCCCTGGTCCCCCCGCCTCGCCGCCGCCATCCACACCCTTGGCGCCCTCGCACACCGCCAAATCAAATAGCAGACTCCCGGCCTGAGTACATCCCATAAAAAGCTCTCATCGTGGCATTGAATGCACAATACACGCCGCATCCCTCCATCTCTGGAAGCATTTTCCAATTTTCAGTTCTCAGTTCTCAGTTTGCCATCCTCACCGCCTTGCCCTTCGCTGCGCAGCCTGCCCTGAGCAGCATAGCGAAAATAGCGCACCCATTCCCCCTCTGTACCGCCCCCCTTTCCCCCATCTGTATCTACCCGCCTTTCCAGCACGTGAGAAGGTTCTCCCCATGAACCCCCACCTCACTCCCCTGTTCGCAGTCATGAGCCCCGAAGGACTCCTCGGCCTGAAAATTATCGGCATCATTGGCCTCATCCTCCTCATCCCCCTCGGCATCCTCCTCTACCGCAATCAAGACCGCCTGTTTGGACGTTCCAGTGACACCCCCAGCGAATCCAGCGGTAGCCTCACTTATGGCCTCGCCCAAACCTGGCTCGTCTACGTCGGCCTCATCCACCTCGCCCTCTGGCTCACCTTCGGCCTCTAAAAAGTTGCCCAGTTGCGCCGCAACTGGTCCCCTTCTTCCTTCTTAATTTCTCACTTCGCCCCGCCCATATACCGCAACACCCTGGCCAGCGTCGAACGCATGTCCTTGCGGTCCACGATCATGTCCACCAGCCCATGCTTCATCATGAATTCCGCAGTCTGGAATCCAGGCGGGAGATCCGCATGCGTCGTTTCCTTCACTACACGCGGACCGGCAAACCCAATCATGCACTTCGGCTCGGCAATGATGAGATCTCCCAGCGTGGCGAAACTCGCGGTGACACCACCCGTCGTCGGATGCGTGAGTACAGAAATATAAGGCAGGCGAGCCTCGGAATGGCGGGCCAGCGCTCCGCTCGTCTTCGCCATCTGCATCAGGCTCAGAATTCCCTCATGCATGCGAGCACCGCCGGAGGCGGAAAAGACGATGACCGGCTTGCGCTCCGCCGTGGCAGCTTCGATGGCACGGGTGATTTTTTCACCCACCACGCTGCCCATGCTGGCACCAAGGAAGCGGAAATCCATGATCGCCACCAAAACGGGAATCCCCTCAATCACGGCACGCCCGGTGACGACCGCCTCGGTCAGCCCGGTCTTGGCCTGGTACGCCTTCACCTTGTCCAGATAGCCTTTGAAGCCGAGGGCGTTCACGGAATCGAGACTCTTGTCCATTTCCACAAAGCTGCCTTCGTCCACCAGACTGGCGATGCGCTCTTCTGAAGCGATGGTGAAATGGTAGCCGCAGCTCGTGCAGACACGGAGGTTTTTGGCCAGCGCCTGCTCAAAGAGGCTCTCATTGCACGAAGGGCACTTCGTCCAAAGGCCTTCCGGCATGTCGCGCTTCTTTTCGCCTAAATCGTCAACGTTGCGTTTTTTGAAAAATCCCATGGTAGGTCAGTCGGTATGGCATCCGGCATCATCAGGCCTGCTGGTGCGCCTCCTCGATTTGCATGTCGCAGGAGTTGCAGGGAGGAAATTCCACCCGGCGTTCACACTGTCAGGCCCGGCCAAAGTCGGACGCGAGGGCGATCCTAGCCGCGTGTTGTGGTGATGACCACCACTTTTTCTGCTCCACCCTCCCTCCGCAAAACCCGGGCGCACTCGCTCGTCGTCGCCCCCGTGGTGAAAACATCGTCCACCAGCAGGATGCGCCGCCCCTGAAGGTTGATCCGGGACTGCCAGCGCCTCGGCTGCCGCACGGCAAACGCCCCGCGCAGATTCTTCAGCCGCTCCTCACGGTGCAACCCCGCCTGCGAATCCGTCTCCCGCGTCCGCAGCAGCGCTTTCGCGGCGGGAATCCCCGTCAAACGCGACAGCCGCTGGCACAGCTCCCAGCTTTGATTGAACTCCCGGTCCACTTCCCGGCTGCGATGCAGCGGCACCGGCACCAGCAGCCACTCCGCCAGATTTTCCCGCGCCAGCCGGGGCTCCTCCAAAACACGCAGCATCAGGGAGGCCAGCGCCCCGCGCAGCTGCAGCCGACGCTCATACTTGAACTGGTGAATCAGCTCCCGCATCACCCCCTCCGCATGGCAGGCCGCCACGGCAAACTCAAACTCCAGCCGCCGTCCGCTGCAGTTCGCACAGCGGAACTCGTGCGTCAGCGCCCCCTCATAGACTTCGCCACATACCATGCAGTAAGGTGCCTCCACCAGCGGCAGCACATCGGCACACACCCGGCAAAAGCAGCCGTCTTCCACCGGCTCCTTGCACACGCAGCACAGCGGCGGATACACCAGGTCCACCCACGCACGCCACACGGGTCGCAGCAGCCGCTGCACACGCGATGGATCTAAAGGACCGGGATAAGACATGAGGCTGCACGGATTGCTCGACACGAATGCAGAGAAAACACCGCAAACAACTGCAATCTCCCCATCCCCAAGTATCATTGTCTCATTGTCTGACTGTCCCCTCTTGATGCCAGCCAACTGCAAGCCTAAATGCACACATGGCACGCATCGGCACCCCTCTTTCCTCCTCCGCAACCAAAGTCATGCTGCTCGGCTCCGGCGAGCTCGGCAAAGAAGTCGTCATCGAACTCCAGCGCCTCGGCTGCGAAGTCATCGCCGTAGATCGCTACGCCAATGCGCCCGCCATGCAGGTCGCGCACCGCAGTCACATCATCTCCATGCTCGATGGCGAAGCCCTGCGCCGCCTCGTGGAGGTTGAAAAACCCGACTGCATCGTCCCGGAAATCGAGGCCATCGCCACCGACACCCTTCTCGAACTCGAAAACGAAGGCTTCCGCGTCGTCCCCACCGCCCGTGCCGCCAAGCTCACCATGAACCGCGAAGGCATCCGCCGCCTCGCCGCCGAAGAGCTCGGCCTCAAAACCTCCCCTTACGTCTTTGCCTCCACCGAGGAGGAATTCCGCGCCGCCATTGAAAAAATCGGCATGCCCTGCGTCGTGAAGCCCATCATGAGCAGCTCTGGCAAGGGCCAGAGTGTCGTCAAAACCGAGTCCGACATCGCCCACTCCTGGAAATACGCCCAGGAAGGCGGCCGCGCCGGCAAGGGCAAGGTCATCGTCGAAGGCTTCGTCGATTTCGACTACGAGATCACCATGCTCACCGTCCGTCACGCAGGCGGCACCTCCTTCTGCGCCCCCGTCGGCCACACCCAGATCAAAGGCGACTACCGCGAGTCCTGGCAGCCCCACCCCATGTCCAAAAAAGCCCTCGAGGCCGCCGAACACATGGCCGGAGCCATCACCGAAGCCCTCGGCGGTCGCGGCCTCTTCGGCGTCGAGATGTTCATCAAAGGCGACGACGTCATCTTCAGCGAAGTCTCCCCCCGCCCGCACGACACCGGCCTCGTCACCCTCATCTCCCAGGATCTGAGCGAGTTCGCCCTCCACGTCCGCGCCATCCTCGGCCTGCCCATCCCCAACATCCACCAGCACGGCCCCAGTGCCAGCTGCGCCGTGCTCGTCGAAGGCGAATCCGCCAAAGTTCAGTTCGGTGCTCTCGATCACGTCCTCGCCGAGCCCGACACCCAGGTCCGCCTCTTCGGCAAACCCAGTGTCAGCGGCCAGCGCCGCATGGCCGTCACCCTCGCCCGCGCCGAAAACATCAACGAAGCCCGCGCCAAAGCCCACCGCGCCGCCAAGGCGATGGAAATAAGGCTGTAAGCCCACCATTAGAGTTACAAGGGCGGCCTGTTTCTCATGGGAACCACGTTGTGCGCCATGCTAACCGTGGAGTGTTTCCTCGAAGACTCCTGCGTCCCGATTGGAAAAACCGGGTGCATTTTTGCCGACTTCTGGCTACGTTCGCCCCATGAGCGCGATTGAAATCATCGAACTGATCAAGACGTTGCCCCGCGCTGATCAAGCGCAGGTAAAGGCCTTCCTTCGTGAACTGCCTGATGCGGAAACGCCCATCGGCCCGGCGGTCATGGATCCTGAAAAAGCCCGCCAGATCAGCCAGCGTATCTTCGCCGAGAATCGCGAACTGTTCACCAAGCTCGCCCAATGAGCCCCATGCCGGTCTTCCTCACCCGGGAAGTCATCGACAACATCCATGCCGACTCCCTTGCCCTCTTCGGCGGCATTGCCGGAGTTCGTGACGAGGGCCTGATCGAGTCTGCGCTCGGCTCGGCGCAAAACGCCTGGTTTTACGGCCGGGGCGATCTCTTTGAGGTGGCCGCAGCCTATGCCTTTCACCTCTCCCAAGCCCAGGCGTTCATCGACGGCAACAAGCGCACCGGCATTGCCGCCGCCCTCATCTTTCTTGAATACAATGGCGTCCCCAGCCGCGTCGATGATGGCACCCTCTATGACGCCATGATCGGCATCGCCGAGCGTCGGTTGAACAAACCACAGCTCGCCGCCGTGCTGGAGGCTTTTCTGCAACGCTAAGACCATCAACGAAGCCCGCGCCAAAGCCCACCGTGCCGCCAAGGCGATGGAGATTCGGCTGTAATTCACCCGGCTTTGGCGCGCTTCTCATGAAGTGACGCGAGCAACGAAAACAAACTCGCCGCACTTCGGTCCCACGAGAAATCTGCCTGCGCCCGCTCCCGGCCCTTTTCCGCCAGAGCTCGGCGCAAATCCGCATCCTCTAGCAGAAGCAGCACCGCCTTCGCAAAGGCCGCTGCATCATCCGCAATCAACAAATCCACCCCAGGCTCCAAGGACAGCCCTTCGGCACCGATGCGGGTGCTCACAATGGGCAGACCTGCGGACAGGCTCTCCATGATTTTCAGCCGCACCCCGCTGCCCGCCCGCAGGGGTACCACGAGCATCATGCATTCCCGCAGCAGAGGCAGCACCTCCTCCACTGTGCCAGTCACCTCAATGCCTTCACTTTTCTCCGCCAGCCGCCGCAAGGCTCCAGGTGGGTCGCGGCCAATCACTCTCAGCCTCACATCCGGCCGGGTCTCCCGCACGATCGGCAGGACCTTGTCGATGAACCAGAAGGCGGCGTCAGCATTCGGCTGGTAGTTCATGCCACCGACAAAGGCAATGATGGGCGATTCCGCATTCTCAAGAACTGCAGCGGGTATCCCCGTTTCATCCAAAGTGGCACCAATGGGCACGTTCGCCATGGGCTGGGTCAGCCCATAAACCTGACGCATATGCTGCGCATCCATTTCGGAGATGGCGGTGACACCATCAAACAGCCGGCAGAGCTCAGGCTCGCGATGCCGAAACCGCCGGGCCATTTCATGGTAAAACAGAAAAGTGACCGGGTTGCGCTGCAACCCCGCCACCCGCCTCCACATCACCGACTCAACCGTGTGCTGGATCAAGACCGCAGGAATGATGCGCGCCCCTTCCCACCCTTCAAACGAAAGCGAAATGCTGAGCCCGTCCGCAACGACCACGTCAAACCGGCCGCTTTGCGTCAGCTCCTGAATTCTCCGGTCAAAGTCAGCATTGCGAAACAAGGTAAGCGCCAAGGGCTCACGCGAGGCAAAAAGATTGCGCACAATGGGCCACAAATAGGAAAAGAACCGGCGGGGCGACCATTCCGGCATCGTGTTTTTAGAACCCACGTACTCAGTCACATGCCCATACGGCGAAACTTCGAGCACCCCCGAAGGCTTGTCCATGCGCGACTCCAGCACATGCACATGACAAAACTTCATCAAATTCATGATGAGGTGATATGAATAGATCCGCCCTCCATGATGCAGCGGCAGGCAGCCACCGAGTCGGAGCCATAACACCCGCAATGGAGGATGAGCGCCTGTGGTTTCAGGAGACGGTAGCGGGAAGCTCATGCTGGTTGTTTCGTGAGCTCGAATGCGTACCCCACCGCAATGTATTTCAGGTAAAAGAACCATCGAAACCTGGCCACAATGGCGTCGTCAAAGTAGATCCGGCTCAGGCACTCCAGCTTCAGCCAGGTCGCTGCCGCAGCAGTTCGGTAATCGGACAATGTATGCTTGAAACCGTCCGTCACATAGTTGCCGAATTTCCTGATTTTTCGGGTCTTCCGAAACCAATGATCTGTCCGGAGGTCGGTGATGATGATTCTTCCCCCCGGACGTGTCAGCCGGGACATCTCCTTCATCGCCGGGAGCAGGTCGGGCACGTGACTGAGAACAAGACTGCACAGCACCAGATCAAAAGGTTCCTCCAGCGGGACAGCCCCCAGTTCGGCATTGAGGAACGTTATTTCCAGCCCTTTGGAATTGCTGCGTGCCACCGCCAGCATTTCATCCGAAAAATCAACGCCCGTCACCTGGGCTCCAGCCTTGGCCAGCAGGATCGCATGGCGTCCAGTTCCACAGCCAAGATCCAGAACTTTTTTTCCCGCCACCTCCCCAAGGATGCCAGCCAGGACCTTGCTCTCCGCCTCGATCAAAGGGTTGGAAGGGTCATCATAAGTAGCGGCCCATTCCTGATATAATTTGCGTGCTGGAAGGTAGGTCATCGCTATAAACAGAGCCTTTTGATCGAAAGGTCATTAAGGCAGGCGAGTAAAATAGGCAGTTACTTTATAAAGTCACCAAGACTCTTGATGTGGCGGGGCAAGCATCGCGTCAATTCTTCCAGCATCGACCTTGCCAGCATGCAATTTCTTGGCTTCGGCAGCCTCAGCCCGAACATCCAGATCCGGGCTGCTGACCCGGCTGTCCGTCCCCAAATACACGGGAATCCCAGCGTTCAGAAAAGCCTCCAGCCGCATCCTGCCACAGGAGAGCAGCGCGTTGGAACGCGGGCAATGCACCACCGCACACCGGGTGCGGGCAAGGGTTTCGATCTCCTGGTCATCGACCTGCACCGCATGCACCAGCAGCGGCCGTGCATCCAGCACCCCCAAAGCCTCAAGATAGGGGACCGGCCTCAGTCCGGGCCCACTCTTCGGCAGCATGCGCAAAGATCGGCCGATCTGTGTCTTCATCCAGCCGAGCTCCCTCACACGCCCCGTGAGCAGCAATTCCGTCTCCGCAGGAGACTCGGCCACATGGATGCATAGTGGCACCTTGTTTTCCCGGCACCACGCCGCGCCCTCACCCAGCAAATCGGGATGGCAGGACCAGGGCGAATGCAATGACAGCCCGACGCGCATCGGCGCATCTGCATGACTGCGGCGCAGCTCCACGATCCTGCGCATGGCCTCCTTCATCCGTGCCAGTGCGCGCTCCCTTTTCTGTCCCATCACTTCAAAATACACACATCCCTGCAACCCCGAATGCAGCAGGGGCTCCACACTCACCCAGCTGTTCGTGATGTCATGCACATGCGAAATGCCGCACGCACGCAGGGCATTAATGCCGAGCGCGACAGCCGCCCGGTAATCGTCTGGCTTGCGCCCTCGCAGACTCATGATCAACCGGCTCATCCACGCTGGAAAGCTCGTAGGTGATTGCGGACACACCCGGCCCAGATCGCTCAATTCAAGGTGCGTGTGGGCATTGCAGAGTTCACTCATGGCTCGCTTTATCCAGCCTCCGGAGACTTGAAACAACCCTTGATTTTCAGGCTTGCGCCCCAAGCAAAATGCCGCCGAGGCACAAAATCGTGATTGCATCCTACGTGCGAGTCATGTTATCACCTCCAAATGCCTCCTAGTGCTCATCTGAGCCATCTCATCAAATTGCTCGACGACGACTCCGAAGTCGTACGTCACGCAGTTCGGCAGGAGCTCAACGGCATGCGTCGCGATCTGCCGCAGCACATTGAGACCTTGGAGACTCCCCTCTCTGTCGACGAGGAGAAGCTCGTGGCAGAAATGCTCGAACCTGCACGCCGCACCGAACTCGAAGAAACCTGGATGCGCTGGCGCTGGATGGAAGGTCCGGACGCGCAGCTTGAAGAGGGGCTGAGCCAGCTTTCCGCCTACCTGAACGGCTGGAAATCTCAGTCCGCCGATCTGGCAAAACGTCTGGATGCACTGACCGAAGAAGCCTTCGCCGAAAAAGGCCGCATGGATGCCCATGAGCTGGCCCAGTGGCTCTTTGCCTCCAACAACGGCGTCACCCGTTTCCGTGGCAACAGCAAGGACTACTACTCCCCGGAAAACAGCAACCTGTTCTGGGTGCTGGACACCGGCCTCGGCAATCCCATCAGCCTCTGCTGCCTCTACCGTCTGCTGGGTCATCGCTTCGGCCTCGAAATCGAAGGCTGCAATTTCCCGGGCCATTTCCTCTCCCGCGTCAAATACCGCGACAAGACCTGGCTGGTCGACTGTTTCAATCGCGGACGCTTCATGCTGGCCGCCGACGTGGCCAAACACCACCCGGCCGCAAACCCCGGCATGGAAGACCTCATCCACGAGCCCGCCACCGCCGAAGCCACGCTGCTGCGCATCCTCCGCAATCTCGACGAAGCCTACGAACGCCTCGTCATGCTCCCCGAACGCCAGTTCATGCGCCGCTTGGCCGTGAAGCTGATGGAGGATTAGTTCTAGTTTGGTAAGTCATCAGAGGGGGCATACAATCCTTCGGGAGCTTTCCTGCGGCATCACATCTTATTCCGTGGAATATTCTTAGCAGGTTGCCGCTGTCTTCCGCCATCACACTCCGCTTGACCCCAGTCCCAACGGGACTGCGCATCATAGCGAAGGGGTGCCGAGCCTCAGCGAGGCTCCCCTGGTACCAGACGTCATCACCGGAAAGCAAACCCAGCGCCTTCGCCACATAACACGCCCGCCAGCAGCGTTTGCAAGAAGCACCGCCGTGCTCAGAGCGCTCCGTTAGCCCCCCGATGACTTACCAAAGTTGAATTAGTCCAGTTCACACAAATCGCTGCAAAATCGGCAGCAGGTTCTCCACCGTCTGCTCCGGCCACAACTTCCGGTCAGTCATCAAGGCACAGTCCAGCGCACAGTGCTCCGGCCAGTTCGGCTCCTCCGGAATGTTCGGAATCACGTGGGCCAGGATGGCTTTCGCCGCAGCGACGTTCGCATGCAGATGCCCGATGACCGACTCAGCGGTGACCGCCTCCTCCTCGACCTTCCAGCAGTCGTAATCCGTGATCATCGCCAGAGTGGCGAGGGCTATCTCCGCCTCACGGGCCAGCTTCGCCTCGGGCAGGTTGGTCATGCCGATGACATCAAACCCAAGCTGCCGATGCGCATTGGATTCAGCGCGGGTGGAGAAAGCGGGGCCGTCCATGCAGACGTAGGTGCCTCCATTGTGAACCTTGCGCCCCTGCGCCACGGCAGCGTCATGCAGCAGCCCGCGCAGTCCGTTCGAAATTGGATCGCCGAATGCCACATGCGCCACGATCCCTTGGCCGAAAAAGGTGTGCTGGTCGCGGCGGCTGGTGCGGTCGAAAAACTGATCCGGCAGCACGATGTCGCGGGGGTGGTACTGCTCCTGCAAACTGCCCACCGCAGTGACGGCAATGATCCAGCGCACATTCAGGCTACGCAACGCCCAGAGATTGGCCCGGTGGTTCAGCTCCGTGGGCAGAATGCGGTGTCCCTTGGCGTGGCGCGGCAGAAAATACACCCGGCGTCCGGCCAGCGTACCCGTCACCAGCTCATCCGAGGGGGGGCCAAACGGCGTCTCCACGCTGATTTCCTCGCGATTTTCAAAGCCTTCAAGGTCGTACAGGCCGGATCCGCCGATGATACCGATCGCAGGAGGAAGATTTTGACTCATCCGGGCAGGGTAGGAGGCACGAAGCCTGCTTCAACTGACAACATTGTGACGCTTGAAAATCTCTCTCGACTGAAGGATGAACAAAAATACCGAAAGTCGCGTCTTAGCTTTGTCGTTATTTCCCCACTCACCGCCATGAACGCCATGCGCCGTCTACTGCTGCTCCTTCCAGCCATTACCTTCGTTTCCTGCTCCATGCCGGGAATGTTCGCTTCCACGACTCCTCACGAAATCAAGCTCAAGGATGGGCGTGAGGTGCCCTGCGAGGGCGCCCCACAATATCAGGAGAAGACAGGCTACTACCGCTACCGCACCCCGGACAAGCGCGACGCCGTGATCCGCGCGGATGATGTCGCGACCATTGTGGAGAAGCGGGCGTGATCGGGCGTTCGCTCGTACTGGCCTCCGCCTCACCGCGCCGGCTGGATCTGCTGCGGCAGGCAGGCTTCGAGTTTGAAATCGTCTTGTCGCAGGTCGAAGAGGCCCATGATGCCGCTCTGACACCCGAACAGCTCACCCTGGAAAACGCCCGGCGCAAAGCCCTGGCCGTCAGCCGCACCCGGCCTGGAGCCCTCGTCATCGGTGCCGATACCCTGGTTTATATCGATGGCGATCCACTGGCCAAACCCGCAGACTTGGACGAAGCGCTCCGCATGGTCCGTCGGCTCTCCGACCGCACCCATGAGGTCTGCACCGGAGTAGCATTTGCCTGCGATGGCGCACTGGCCCGGGAACTGCACGTCATCACCCATGTCACCTTCAAGCCACTGACGGACGACCTCATCCGCGCCTATCACGCCCGGGTGAACCCGCTCGACAAAGCCGGTGCCTACGGCATTCAGGAATGTACCGACATGCTTCTTGATCGCATGACAGGCTCCTTCACCAACGTCGTCGGCCTGCCGGTGGAGGAAGTGACTGCCGCTCTGCAGGAACTGCAGCGCTGAGCTTACTTCATCTTGAAGAAGTCCTCGCCTTTGATGACCTTGCCCTCTCCCACGATCACGGAGAAAGTGCCGTTGTTGCGCTTGGCCAGCGCGTCCATCTCACGCGCCGCATCGACCTGAGCCATCACGCTGGTGTTAATCACGGTCATGGGCAGCTTGCTTTTGTTGACAGCCGTCACGACATCGATCCAACCGTTTTCATCCTGACGTTCACCGTCGGTCATGAAGAAAATCACATCCGGTTTTGGGCTCGCGTTCAGCGCCATCAACAATCCAGATCCCCAGTTGGTGAGTCCTGGATTATCCGCCTTTTGAATGAGATCCGCACTTTCTTGAAGCGAAAACGGACTGGCCTGAATGTATTTGAAGGTGGGAATCTTCACCTCCTTGTAGGTGTCCGACTTGATCTCCCATTGATACTTTTCATAGGTTTCCCCCTTTCGGGTGTCCACCTGGTTGTGGGCCCATGCGAAGTCGGAGAAGTAGAGCACTTGATAGGCAGTTCCATAGGGGATCTGCCTCACCGCCTTGATCAGCTCCTTCTTCAGCAGTTCAAAGCGGGTGACGCGCGGACCATCGCCCTTCAAAGGCTGCGACATGGAGCCCGAGACATCCACCACAAACACCACCCGACGCCCGACGGCGGTCTGACCCACGAAACTGAATTTGCCGCCGGTCCCGATGCCTGCCCCGAAACCGCCACCCGCACCGCCCATCCCCATGCCTGCCGGCTGGCTCGAGGCCATTTTGGGGGCCTTGTTCAGGTCCATGCGATCGTTGACCTTCGAAAAATCCATCATGTCCATCGCCGGCATCTCCGGCATCACGATGTTGGAGGACAAGGTCTGCACCGTGATCTTGCGCATCGGCGGCTTCGCCTTCAGCCAGGGATTCTTTTTGTTCTGAATCTTGTGCGTCAGTTCAGCGGCAGCCGCCTGTGACTGCGGCGAACTGCCACCGGGTAAAAAGTCCACCTGCTGGTCCATGACCTGGCTCACGCCGATGAACGCCGCGATCAACAGCAGGAACAAATGCACCCCAAAGCTCATGCCCAGCGTGCGCAGGCCGATCTTGTCCGCCAGCTTTTGCCAGCGCAGCTTTTTAGCCTGCTCTGGATCCAGCGGTTCCTCCGGCGGAGGTTTCGGGGCAATAAACGGCTTCGGATCTTTAACTGCCTTGGATTCGTCCGACGGCTCCGCATCGCTTTCAGACGGCACACTGGCGGCAGGCCCCACCGATAGTTTGTCTTCAGGCGCCACGCCTTTCCGCAGCGCCTCAGGCGCACGAGGTATGGGCAAGGCAGCATCTTCCAGCTTGGGGAGATCCGTTGGCTGCTTCGGCGGCTGAACCTTGGCGGATGGAAGTTCCGGCTCCTTCGGCCGATCTTGGCTGATTCGTTCCCCTTCGGGTGAAGGATGCTCAGCGTCCGGCTCAAACACACGCACCTTCTTCGCAGGCTGCGGCACCTGCACAAAAACCGGCGGCTCAGGCGGGGCCGAGACCGCCTCTTCATAGACCGGTTCTTGGTGGAGCGGTTCCTCATGCACCGTCTCTTCCGCAGCAATCAGTTCAGCCGCCTCTTTATGCACCGTCTCAGTCCGTTCCGGCTGAGTCGGATTCTGCTCGGAAATCAGCTCCTCTTTCTCCACGACCTCTTCGTCCGTCGAATCGACGGTCGGCAGGAAACTGAAATCGTCGTGTGCGTGCCTGGACATGGCGGGGAGATTCTGGCGGTTAAACCGCCAGCGTTCAAGGAAGTTCCTGCGCGGATATCAAACCATGGGTCAATGCGGACCCCGCCCCGTCCTCCCGGATAACTTTCTCGAACTCTTTCGGCTCTTCTGTGTACGTAGTTCGGGCTTTAGCCCGTTCCGGAAGCTCCGCATCGCCCCAGATCGGAAACCAGCCACCGCACGTTTTGTCGTTTTGTAGTACCGGCTTTAGCCGGAATCTGGGAATCTCAGTTCGTGCAAACGCCCCCTGCTACTCTCCGCTCCACAATCTAGCCGCCTTGAGTTCAGGTGCTCCTTAGCTCGAAGAGCGCAGGAAGATCAAGCCAGTTCCGTCAAAGTTCCCCGCGTCACGCCCAGCTGGCTCTGCGCCTTCAAATCGCGCCAGATTTCCTCGCCGTCACGCTGACCGCTCATCAGCTCCTGATAGGTGCGCAGCACGATCATCGCCTCGTCAGCATTTTCTTCCAAAAGCTCCACACGGAAGCAGCGCAGCCCGTGCTCCCGCAGTTCATCGAAAAATTGCGCCCCCGTCTGCGCCACCGCATTGAACAGCGTATTGCGGCAGCCCACATCAGCCTTCAGCGGATGCTGCATGCCCACGCGATCCTTCAGATGCACCCGATGTTTGTCACAGGGACGCCCACAGTTGGTAAAATCCGTGCCCTTGCTCAGGAACGCGGCAAACACGCAGTGCTCCATGTGAAACATCGGCATGTGCTGGTGCAGCGTCAGCTCAAACCATGCCGGCGGCGCAGCAGCGAGCAAATCAACCACCTGCTCAATGTTGAGGTCATAGCTGATCGTGAGCCGCTCTAGCCCGGACTTCTTCAAAATCTCCGCCGTCAGCGGATTGGCGACGTTGAGTGAAAAATCGCCCGTCATCGGAATGCCCGCATCCTTGAAGAACGACATGGCCCCCAGATTGCGAATCAGCACCCCATGCGGCTCCGCCCGCTGAATGAGCTTGAAGAACCCCGCTTCGCCCGATTTCTGAATGCGCGGCGTCGCCAGCCATACCTGCGCCGTGTCACTGCGCTCCTTGATTTGCTTCACAGCATCCGCGTAAAGCCGGATGTCTTCAAAATCCAAATAGAGCCTCGGCACCCCCAGCACCAGCGCGGCATCCACATGCGCCTTAGTACGGCACAGCGCATGCAGCTGGAAAGCTGACTCATCCGAAGTCCCGCGCGAAGGCATCATCGATTCCAGCGTGGTTGTGATCGGCACCGCAGGTGCGGATGTCACAGCACCCTCGCTCCATTCCGCAATCAAATCCCGCCTCATGCGATTCAGCTCGCTGATCGGCAGCATCACCTCACCCACGACATCAAACTGCACCTCGCCCAGTTCAAACTCCGTCCCACCAAGACGGCTAAACTGCTCAATGAATGCCCCAGGCGTAAGCGGCCGCTTCATCGCAGCCTGCAGCGCCATGTTGGAAGTCACCACAGTAGCCCCTGATTGCACACGCAAAGGCTCACCCACCGTGCCAGTGACGTGAAGATCAAGTTTGCGCTGCTTGCGAATCGGAATGTCGCCTTCAAACGACTGCCGCAGCGCACGATTGAGCGCAGGATCACTCGTCTTAAACACACGCATGCCCAGCTGCACATCCTGCATCCGCAGATGCCCATGGCGAAAGCTCAGCGCGCTGCCGCGCATCTCATACACACTGCCGCCCTGCTCGTAGTTCGTATCCGCTAAATTCTCAAACACCACACCATCGCCCGGCTTCATCGCAATGTGCAGCTCATCAAGCTCCAGCGTGTCGTCATCAATGATGCGAGTCACCTGCCCCACAAACGGACCGCGTTTCTTGCCGTAGTACGCACCTACCAGCTCCTGATGATTCACCCCATGCATCCAGCCCGGATACAGGCCACGCGAAAAAGTCATCTCAAGCGCATACCGATCCGCATCGCTCGCTGGTGCCGGTTGATTCGCCAAAGCACGGTCAATCGCCTTGCGATAAACCTGCGTCACACCCGCCACATACTCAGGAGTCTTGAGACGCCCCTCGATTTTAAAACTGCGGATGCCAAGCTCGATCAAGCGCGGAATTTCATCCACCGCCGCCAGATCCTGCGGCGAGAGCAGGTAGCGCTTGTCTTCAAGGTCACGCGGCTCCCCATCAACGATCATTTCATACGGCATGCGGCAGGCCTGCGCGCACTCACCACGGTTCGCACTGCGCCGCCCCAGCGACTCGCTGGTAAGGCACTGACCCGAATAAGCCACGCACAGCGCACCGTGCACAAACACCTCCAGCGGCACCGCCGCATCTTTAAAGCGCTCCAGTTCGCGCATGGAAAGCTCCCGCGCCAGCACCGCCTGGTCAATGTTCAGCTGCTTCGCAAACTCCAGCCCTTCCGGCGAAGTGATCGTCATCTGCGTGCTCGCATGCAATCGCAGCTTCGGCGTCAGCGCCTTCACCATGCGCGCCAGACCCAGATCCTGCACGATCACCGCATCCACACCGCAGTCTTCCAGCAAGTGCAGCTGCTTCTCCGCATCCGGCAGTTCCTTGGTGAAGATCAGCGTGTTGAAGGCCACATACCCTTTCACCCCATGGTCATGCAGGAACTTCATCAACTCCGGCAGATCTTCCTCCACAAAATTGTCCGCACGCAGACGCGCATTGAAACGCGGCATGCCAAAGAAGATCGCATCCGCCCCGTTCGCCACCGCCGCACGGGCGCACTCCCAGTTTCCGGCAGGGGAGAGAAGTTCGGGTTTGGGGAGGTGGGAGGAAATAGTCACGGCAGGGGGAAAGACATTACCCCTAATTCCGCAACTTGCAGGCTTTATGCATCAGCATTTGCGCCTGCGCCGACTCACCGCGCCAAGGCCCAAACCCAGCAGCAGCAGCACAGCACGCCCCGGCTCCGGCACGACGTAGATGATGCCATCCGTCAAAAACTGGTCCGTATTCCAAAGCCAGCCGTTGGCGATCATGGACGCACCGAGCTGAAGATCCAAATCTCCGCCCGTATTCGCCGCATTGAATCCCCCGGCCACAATCGCCCCCGAACCACCATTCACCGTACCCCAGTCGATCAGATTATAGACATCGCCAAAGCCGGGATCATAACCACCGGATAGCTCCACCTTGATCGTGCTCCCCGCAGCAAGCGTGAGCGTCCCCTGAACAACCAGAGCGTCATGATTGCCAAAACTGCCATTGAGCAGTCCCACCGTCTGGATGCCATCGGTGGGATCCTCATTGCCCGTGGCTCCCGCAAGAGTGAACAGCACCCGGGGTGCCACAGCGCTGCCGCCCCCGGCCAGCGTCAGGCTGCCGGTGCTGACGTCCGTAAAAGTCATCTGGCCTATGCCCACGCCACCATTGTCCCCCGCACTCAGCAGGCCATTGATAACGGCAGCACCTTGAACAGCGCCAGATCCTGAAAGCGTGGCACCACCGCTGACCACCACAGCGCCCGTGCCGCTTTGCCCGGCACCCGATTGCCCGACCTGCAGATTCCCTTCGGTCACCTGAGTAGTTCCCACATAAGTATTGGCACCCGTAAGCGTGAAAGTGCCCGCCCCTTGTTTCACCAAACCACCTGCACCCACGATGGCGCCGCTATAAGTCGTGTCTGCAGTGCCGCCCGTAGTGAGCCGGGTGCCCGGTGTACTCACGGTGTCGGCTGCTGCGATGGTGCCCAGATTGACGGTGCCACCACCTGAAAGGGATTTGATCGTCTGCGAATAATCCGCCTGGCTGCTGGTGAGCGCCAGCATGGCCGTAGGATCATCAGCGATGGTGACATCCGAGTTGGCGGACAGCGTATTGGTCCCACCCGCCTGCAGGATGCCTTTGCTGATCAGCGTCGCACCGGAGTACGTGTTGGCCCCCGTAAAAGTCTGGGTGCCTTCGCCGATCTTGGTCAGCGCAACAACCCCGCTCCCATCCACAATGGCACCGCCGAAAAAGGTGGTGTACAACGCATTGGAACTCACGCTGACGAGCGTGCTGCTGTTGTTGTCGCCAATGGTCAGCGTCGAGGTCGTCCCAGTTCTGCCATTGGTGACGAAGGTGTTGCCATGGGTGCCGTAGGAGATGAGGCTGTTGATGGTTTCGCTGTAGCCGTAGAGATCCAGTGTTACGGGAGTGCTCGCCGTGCTGCCGCCGCTGATGATCACGTCACCTTTTCCAAACCCGTTCGGAATGACCTCGGATGCCCCCAGCCGCACCGTGACAACCGCCGTCGAGCTATTGAAGGCCGTGGTGCCATTGAGGTTGGTGTTGATGGACAGGTTGCCGTTGAAATCGTTGTTGGAATTGGCCAGCACGATGATGTTGCTGCCGCCTGCTCCCCCAGAAAGGTCCAGCCCATAATCACCCGTGATTTTGCCCGCGAGGGTGTTGAAATTGGTGGTGCCCGTGTTGACGGCACCGATCCGGGTGTCACCGGTCAGCGTAATCGTGGAGGTGCTGGTGCCAATGGTGTTGGACGGGCTGAGACGGAGCGCACCCGGAATGCCGTTTTCTCCGTAGCCGGTGCCTGCGAGAAAGAAGTCGTTGGCATAGGTCGAGCCAGCATTGAACCAGAGAGTGGCACCGGCCACCACGGTGACAGCTCCTGTGCCGAGTGCGCCCGCACTGTCAATCCGGTTGCGCCCCTGCGTGAAGATGGAGCCACCGCTGAAGGTGTTGGTGCCGGAGAGAAACAACTGGCCCGTGCCCGTCTTGACCAGCGTGACGGCCCCCGTGCCGTTGTCGGCAATGGTGGACTTGACGCTAAAATCATAGCCGGTGTTGTTGAAAATGATCTCCCCGGCGGTGTTGTTCGCACCACCCGCAGTGAGCGTGCCCACATTGTTGCCGGTGCCGATGGTAAAGGTGCCTAAGGTGCCGCTTTGATTCCAAATGGAACCCGTAACTCCGAGACGCAGTGTTTCACCAGCGCCAATGTCCAAAGTTCGCGCCACGACGGAATTGTCAGCGCTGTTGTTGCGAACCATGATCGTGTTGAGGTCCGTAATACCCGCACCCGTGGTGATGGTGATGCTGGCATCGTTGATCAGCAGATTGGAGGTGGCGGAACTGACAATGTCCCCCGCAGCATAGGTGGTATAAACTCCGGACCCGGCGGCGATGACATTGCCAATCGAAGTTCCCGTGGTGCTTTTGACCGCCCAGTCAGTTCCCACAATGGCCCATCCACCCAGAATGCCGCTCGCGTCATTGGCCGTGGTGGTGGTGATGCCGTTCGTGAGCGGCTGCGTGCCTGCAGGCAGCGTGAATTCAAGGATGCTGCCGGCATTGCGGCTGATGGTTCCAAGATTAACGACAGTATCCGCACCCGCCGTCCCCTGAGTCACGGTGACGTAGCTGCGGCTGACATTGAGCAAGGTGTTGTTGAAAGTCTGGCTGACGGCGGTGCTGTCATTCCTGCCCGCCACCCAGAGCTTTCCACCACCGAGGACGAGGCGGCTGGAGCTGTTGATGATGTTGCTGGTGGGCGCCGTGACAGGCGTGAAATCGAGCTTCACAGCACCCGCCGTAGTCTGCGTCACAGAACCGCTGTTGGCGTTATGGGCACCGCCATTGATGGTGGTGTCACCTGTGTAGGTATTGGCACCGCTGGTGGCTCCGGTGAGAGTGAGCGTGCCCGTGCCGATCTTGGTCAGGCCACCGATACCGCTGAGAACACCTGAGTAGGTTTTGCTCACGTCATTGTTTCCCACCTGCAGCGTGATGGCGGCACCCGAGACGTCTTCCAGCAGAAGATTGCTGGTGCCTTCCAGCGAACCAATGATGAAAGAGCCGATGCCGCTGGCAAAACTCACATTGATCACCGTGGCCGTGGTGTTGACCAGACTGATGTTGGCATTCTGCGCAGCACGCACATGCCCCAGACGGAAACCGCCAGTGCCGGTGTTGGGTGCGTTGCCTGTGATCGTGCCGAAATAGGTGTTGGCATTCGTGAGGGTCACATAGCCGTTGCCACTGTTGGCGCGCAGGACTCCACTGCCGGCAATGACACCAGAAAAGACGGTGACTCTGTTCCCTATGGCCATGGAGATGGTTCCGCCTTGGACAAGAATGAGCCCGCTGCCTGCAATGCTGCCGATCTGGTCGTTGGCACGGGTGTTGAGAACGCCGCCGGTGTTGACCGTGATGAGGGTGCTGTCGCTGATGTTGTTGACGCCGCCGTTCCAGTAAAAGGTCGCGCCGCTGTTAACGTTGATGCCACTGTTCGCCGAAAGCTGGTTGGCGCTGCCGCCGGTGCCGGTGAGTTCCAGAGTGCCTCCGTTGATGTTGATGGCCGCGTTCCCGAGATTGAAGTAGCCGCCGCTTCCAGACACCCCGTAGTTCAGCGTCAGCTTGCCGACCCCTGTCTTGGTCAGGCCGGTTGCAGTCATCTTGCTGGTGATCGTGGCGTCCATGTTCTGGACATTGGCAATCGGCCCGGTACCACTCAGTGTCAGCGTCTGCACCCCGGAAGAGTCCGTGCTTATCGGCGGCGTGGCGGGCGCGATGACCACATGACCCGCCTGAAAATCGAGCCCGGTGGCAGTTTGGTTCGCCCCCAGCGTGATCGTATAAGACCCCGTCCCATCAATGCCCGCCGCAAAGACCACGGCGCTCCCGGACACATAATCCCCGGTGGCCGAAAGCCCCCTGGCATCGCCGCTCCAAAACGCATCCGTGCCCCAGGTCCCACCTGCATTGCCGGAATAGACAATCGCCCCGTTGGTGTCCCAATACAGCGTCGCACCATGGGCTGTTGTAAGCGCAAGGATGGAAAACAAGAGCACGGCAAAGCGCACGCCTCGTGTGAAGAACACAGTCATGATGAAGTTGGGGGCTGTTTTTTGCATTCGCGCCGAAACGCGAAAAAGGGGGGGCAAACGGATAACCTCTCCCATCCGCCGAACCAGCCAATTTTGATCCGAAAAACCCTCGAAACTCCACCTCAAAAGACGCGGCGAAACGTCATGCCGGCAACCACGCACAGGCTCTGTCATACTGGCTTTGCCCGCCTCATCCAGCCTCAATCCAAAGAGCTCTGTTCAACGCTGCGCCTCAAGCCAGTCCAGCAGAACATGAAGCCGCCAGCCGCAGGTCGGACTGTAGATAAAGGCGTCGAGCTTCTGCCATGCCCCAGGAGTAGCCTTCACCGCCTGCATGATGGCGGGGCGCTGCTCTGGCGTCAGCAGTTCCATGAAAATGGCACACATATTGTTGCTGGCATCCAGGTGAAGGCTCCGCTGCTCAGGGTTTTCAAGCACAGCCACCAAGTGGCGCAGCGCGGCCGGCCACTCATGGGATTCCGCAGCAGCGATGCCACGCATGAGAAGCACATCCCAATGATAACGCCCTTGGGGAAATTCGCGGTCATAGGCATCCAGAGCAGCAGTCACTGCCGCACGATCAAACGGCATGCCCCGCTCAATCGCAAAGCCCGCATAGGCCGTCGTTGTCTCTTCGACCTTATCGATTCTGGCCATGCCACAATGACAGCGGAACTGACGCAGCGTGTTGATGGCCAGACGTGCCAGCGCAGCCTCCCTCTTCACACTCTGCGGGAATTTTCCCAGAAACTCCTGCATGCGGCAAACCTGGGCCTGGGCGATGCGCTGGCGTGTCCCACGCCCCGGCTGCTCCGCCAAAAGCTTCTGCTCCTCTGGGGTCATCGCAGTCGTCGAAGGTGTTACCGCATCATTCCAGAATGCCACGAAGTCCTGCATGGGGGCAAACATCTCAGCACTGGCTTCCAGAGGACTGCCGCTCATGCGGGCATCAAAGTAGGCTTTGCGCGCTTCAGCGCTCACGCCGGGCACCGCAAGCAGCAGATCGAGATCGTCGAGATGATTGAACAGTGCTCCGGCCTTCGCCACGGGCGCTTCACGACTCGCCTCACGCCGCAGCATGGCGATGGTTCCACGCAATTGTGTGACGCTGGTTTCACTGGCAAAGGTGGTTTTTAATTTTTTCGTAAGCGTCTCAAGCGCCGTGGTGACCTGCCAGTCTTGGTTCCAATAATCGCTGTGCTCAGAGGAGGTGAGCAGCGCCGCCAGTTCCACTTCGCGATGAAAGAACGCGTTGTAGCCGGGCTGCCATTCGCCCACGGTGAGTGACGGACGAAAAGTCCACCACACCGCCTGCCGGGCCGCCTCCGTACCCGCATGTTCGGAGCGGATGCGATCATACAACATCCGCGACTTCTCTGCGGCGTTGATTTCCACCGACCGATCCATGCAGTAGGCGGAAAACTCCGCCCGTGTGCGCAGGGCGGCTTGGAGAGCCAGCAACGCCTTGAGCGATCTGTCAGTCCCCTTCGGCGCAAGCCTCAGCGCCTCTTCGTAGCAACGAATGGCATGCAATGTCACCTGCCTCTGGTCAAGCATGGCTGCCGCAACAGAATCACTCAGGCCAAGGATCCGGGTATGGTGCCTCAATTGATAAGAGGCAGGTGGCAGGATGCCCCGGCCTTCGCCGCCGCCAGCAGAAACACTACCACCATCCAAAAGACGCCACAGCCGCTCCTCCCAGGCAGCACCGAGCTTCATCCAAGCCGCCGCCTTGGCATCACCGCTGGATTTTTCCACGGCATCACTCAAATCCTGCAAGGCAGTGACACTTTCCCTCCACTCCAGATGCATTGCCTCAGGTTTGTCATCCCAGCGTTGATGCATCTGATGCCACTCCTCAAAGTTGACCTCTTCTGCGAAACGCAAAGATTCCGCGAATCTCCCTTCGCTCAAATGCCGAACGCGCAATGCCCCCCGCAGCGCAGTTTGCAGGCTTGCTGGAGCACCCTCGGCAAGGCTCGCTTTTTCAAGTTCGGCTAACGGCGCAAAAGTCAGCAATGCCGACAAGCGCTGCTCCACTTCTCCACTCAGATGGAGATTCGGGCTCTCTTCGATGTCCTTCTTCCAGACAGCCGTGCCTTGGCCAGTGAGCATGTCCCACAGCAACGCAATCGCGACAGCAGGCTGATGCAACTCCAGCCACGCGTCGATACGCCGTAGATCACTGCCGCGATGCAGCGGTGAATCGGGACAGGATTCATCCAGTTGGTTCAGGCTGTGAATGCCCTCGGCAGCAAGACCCATTTTCAATTGGGCAAGCGCCCGCACCAGCAGCGCATCGTCTGCGCCCGCCCCTTGCGTTGGTGCCTTCACCAGCACGGGAACCAGACCGGGTTCGCCGCGCATGATAGACGACCAGCCATGCAGCACATCGCGAATGATGCCCCTGCTCCCATGATACGCATCGTTGTTGGCGGCGAGTGCCGCATCAAGCTCTCTCCACGCAGGCTTGGCCGCTGAACGTACCGCCCTGAGCGTGGGAGCCAGCGTCTCCAACACCCGATGATCTTCCCCCGAACGCCGGTACATGAGGGCTCCAAGATCGGTCTCACTTTCGCAGTCCAGCATGAAATAGCCCATGCGCAGCGCCACGCAGGGCTCTGCCGCAATTTTGGCCCATGGCAGTTCATCGTACTGGCGCGGTTCGTCTGCGAGGTCCCCCAGCAGCCACTCGATCTGCTGAAAAGCACGACGCCGAATTTCAGGGTGGTGCGGCGTCTGAGCCTGCACCAAAAAACCTTCCATCGCTCCGCTCAAATCTCCCTTCTCACGTGCCATGCCCGCTTCCCAGCCGATGGCGTCCGCCACGAAGCGCCCCTTGGAATAAAGATTTTTATAACGCTCAAACGCAAGCCGCGCCTCGTTCTCCAGGCGATTTTCCTTGGGCACGTCATGCTCCCAGGTTTTGCGCGCCTGCTTCCATTCATCAAACTTCATCCGTGCCAGCATCAGCACCGCCACTTCTGCGCGTGGATGATCAGGAAATGCAGCAAACACCCTTTCGAAATAGTCAGCCGCCTGCTGATATCGACGATGACGAAACTCCAAGGCTCCGCATTGCACGAGCCAGTGCGGACGCAAAATCACCGAGGCCGTGTCTGCCTTCACACTGATCTCTGACACCTCCTTGTACCGCTCAGTTTCCCACTGCCGTGTTCGCTCTTCACTCTGCTTCTTGGTGTCATCCCATTGTCCGGGCGCCGTCTCGTCAAAGAAGCCATCGTCAGCATCCAGATGATCCAAGCGCCAGTCCAGGTAGTCCGCCACTTCTTCGGAATGACCCGCCTCTCCGTTGGCCAGAAGATCGTCCATGTCGAGGAGGACATTGGCGACGCGTTTGCGGTACTCCCCCCGGCGATTTTTCTCCAGCAGAGAGGCAATGCGTTTTTTCAGCTCATCCAGCGACAGCTCCGTCCACCTGAATACGAGTGACTGGACAGCGTTGAACAAGTCCAGTTCATCCAATGCTTTTTCCGGCGGAGGCTCCCACTCTTGGGCAATGGCTTGCAGTGTTTTGCCGGGAAATCGTTCCGGGTATTCATCCAAAGATCCGATATGCCCGCAGGCAATCGTGGCCCAAACGGGGCCAAGCAAACCGCAAAGTACGTATTTCAGGCGCATTGCCGGAACATACCAGAACACACCCCTGCATTGCCAGACCAGGATGCATTTCGATTAAAAAAACTCCTGCCAGACTGACCGGCTAAATCCTCAACCTAGATCACCCCACGATAATCCCCTTGGCCTTGCGCTCTTTCTCGCGCTCCAGCAGCGGTATCTTCTCACCAGTTTCCAGCACCTGTACGCCCAAATCACCAATCTTGGAGAAGGTGAGGCCGTTGAGGGCGGGGACTTCGGTGCTGAGACGCTTGAAGACGTCTTCGATGGTGTGGATGCCATTCGAGCCGCCGCAGGCGACGATGAGATCACGCAGGATTTCCCAGGTGTCATGGGCATTGCCGGGAGCTTTGACCGCCTTGTTCAGGCGCTGGAGACGGCCGGTGACGTTGATCATGCTGCCGCGCTTTTCAGCGTAAGCAGTGCCGGGGAGCACGACATCGCTGAGTTCAGCGCTCGCATTGGCGAGGATGTGCAGCGAGGCGATGAACGGCACTTTTTCGAGGTCGCTCTGCGCGAAGCCAACTTTGAGCAGGTTCTCACCCAGAGCGAGCACCACACGCAGACGCCCACGGCTCATCATTTCAGTGATCTCCGCCATCTTGGCGCCAGGCTCAATGCCAAGAATCAGCTTGGCCCCGTTGGTGTTCGGATTGAGGTCGTCAGCGCGGAGATAATTGTCAGCGCCGCCAGTGCGTGGAATGACATCCACATTCGTGGTGCCAAGCTGCGCAGCCAGGTGCTTCACAAAGAACAGCTCTTCATTCGTCATGCGTGCGCTGGCGATGATCGCGATCTCCTCACCCTTCTTGCCGGCAAGAGCCGTGGCGATGTTGCTCAGCGCAGCCTTCCAGGTGGCGATCTGATGCTTGCCTCCGGTCTTGATCATCGGATCAGTCAGGCGGAACTCGCTGTTCACAAAGTGGAAGTCGAGCCGGCCGCTGTCGCACATCCAGGTGGAGTTGACGTCGTTGTTGTCGCGCGGGGTCTGGCGGTAGATCGTGTCACCACGGGCGCTGACTTCCATGTTGCAGCCACGGCCGCAGCCGGTGCAGATGCTGTTCGTTTCATTGAGGAACCAGACACGCTGCTGGAAGCGAAAATCATTGGAGGTCAAAGCGCCCACCGGGCAGATGTCCACCGTGTTGAGCGAGTAGTTGTTCTCCAGGCGCTTGCCGGGATGCACCGCCAGCGTGGTAAAGCTGCCGCGCTCGGTAAAGCCCAGCACCGGATCATCAGCGATCTCGGCGGTGAAACGAATGCAGCGGCTGCACATGATGCAGCGCTCATCATCCAGACGCACACGCGGGCCGATGTCGACATTCTTCGGCTTCTTGACCTTGTCCTCGCGGAAACGGCTCTCGCCCTTGCCGTGCTCGACGCTGAACTCCTGCAGACGGCACTCGCCAGCCTGATCGCAGATCGGGCAGTCGAGCGGATGATTGATGAGAAGGAATTCCATCACGCCTTTGCGGCACTCCTGCGTGAGGACGGACTCCGTGCGGATGCCCATGCCTTCAGCAATCGTATTGGCACATGCAATGACGGGGCGCGGCATCCAGCCGATCTTCGGCATCCCATGCTCGTCTTTCTCCGGCTCCGTGCCCGGGGCCGGACGCGGCGGCATGCCCATCTCCACCAAACACATGCGGCAGTTGCCGGGAGAGGAGAGTTTCGGGTGGTAGCAGTAGTGCGGGACTTCCTTCTTGGCCTGCTTGCACGCCTCGATCATGCGCGTGCCTTTGGGGAACTTGAGCCAGACACCGTCGATCTGTACATTCACGAGATCGGAGGGCGGTGGAGCGGCAACAGGGGCAGGAGCTTCGGCGGGGGCAGGCATGAGCGAAGGGGAAAGGGGGCTGGGGACGATTATCGGAGCCGCTCGGGGAGGGGCAACCCGATTTTGTGAAAAGTTTCACAAGCGGGCGGCCATGAGACTTTGCGAAGTCCCACGCCACGTGCCATGAATGCCGCCCTCATGCCCATTCCGGTCATCCTGAACCCCGCCGCTCGCAGCACGAAGGCTGCCTCCCTCGAAGCTACGCTGCGCAAGCTCTCCCCGGAGCCGGAACTCCACCTGACCACAGGCCCGAGCGATGCAACGCTGATTGCAGAGCGACTCGCCACTGAAGGCCACGAACTCGTCGTCTCCGCCGGCGGCGATGGCACCATGAACGAAGTCCTTCAGGGCATCTGCCGCGCCAACGCCCGCCGCAAACCCGGCGAAAAGCACACCGCCCTCGGCGTCCTGCCGCTGGGCACCATGAATGTCTTTTCCGTCGAGCTGAAGCTGCCTGGCCGCGACATCGAAGGCTGCTGGAAGGAAATCACCAGCGGCAACCTTCGTGAAGTCGATCTGTGGATGGCCAACGACATGTACTTCGCCCAGCTCGCCGGGGTCGGTCTCGACGCCCAGATCGTCCAGGAAACCTCCTGGGAAGCGAAGAAAAAGTACGGCCCGCTGAGCTACGTCATGAGCGCCGTGAACGTCCTCATGCGGACTCCCCCGACACTCAGCGTACAAATCGAAGGCAGGTCACCCATGCTCGGCACCGTGGTGCTCGTGGGCAATGGCAGGCACTACGGCGGGCCGTTCCCCTTGTTCCGCGATGCGTCCAACACCGACGGCAAACTCGATCTCCTCATCTTTCGCGGCCTGGGCGGAATGGAATTCCTCCAAGTGCTGCGCGGCATGCTCCTGGACGGTTACCAGGAGTGTGAGGATCTGGATTACATCCAGACCAGCGAATTCACCGTGACGACGGACCTCGGCGAGGCCCCCGTGGAGCTGGACGGCGAGCTGGCGGACCTGACCGCCCCCGTGGTTTTTCGTCCCGCCCCGTTTCGCTTGAGCGTGAGCGCGGGCTGAAAGTCTTGGACTTGGGCTTGGAATACGAAGGCTTGTCTCCGGAAGACCAGCTTGCAGAGCCGCTCTTCTTGCCACGCGTCGGCTTCTCTTCGGAAAAGCGGGCCGTAGGGCTGCTCTTCTTGCCACGGGTGGGCTTGAAACCACGCGGTTCGCGGGCCTCAGCTTCATGCACACGCGGCGAAGCACGCTTGCGTGCCGCTGGCCGGTGATCTTCGATCCCGTCGTCCTTTTCGTCGCCAGGCTTGCTGCGCTCCAGCTTCGGCTTGGCCGGCTCTTCCTTGAAGAAGCGTTCGATCTCCGTCGGCGTAAGTTCTTTGTAGGCTCCTTTGGACAGGCCATGCAGTTTCAGCCAGCCAATGCGGACGCGGGTCAGTCGTGTCACCTCGTAACCGAGGTAATACAGCATCATGCGAATCTGCCGCTTGAGCCCCATCTTGAGAACGATGTGCGCCCGGTAGTCGCCGTCCATCCAGGTGCGCTCCGCACGGGCAAAACCTTCTTCGGTCATCATCCCTTTGACGAGTTTCGCCATCACGTCCTGATTGAGCGCCTGATCGACGACCACTTCGTATTCTTTTTCAGCACCCTGGCTCGGGTGGATGATCCGGTGGGAAAGATCCCCGCGATTCGTCAGAAGGATCAGGCCTTCGCTTTCTTTATCGAGGCGGCCGACATGATGCAGATTCTGATACTTCAACGGCAGCAGATCGTAAATCGTCATGCGATCCTGCTTGTCCCCACGGGAGCACAGGTAGCCTTTCGGCTTGTTCAAAACGAGGACCACAGGCGTCTCGGTGCGAACCGGAGAGCCATCGACGACCACCTTGTCCTCTGGCTGAACCTGCGTGGCAAGTTCAGTGATGACGTGCCCATTGATGGACACACGTCCGCCGAGGATGATTTCCTCCGCGCCACGCCGTGAGGCCACGCCGCACTGGCTCAAATATCGGTTAAGGCGCACAGGTAAGCCTTATTCCGGCTTGGTCTTGGGCAGATTGGTTGGAAGACGGCCTTCTTTCCACAAACCACGGGTTTTGAGAAGCTTGACGCGCTCTCCACGCTTCAAAACGCTGCGCTTGGTGCCGACGGAGCCGGAAGTTCTGAGGCTGCTATGCTGGGACATGATTCTAAAGGGTCTGGGGGTGAAAAAGGGCGAGAAGAATAGCAGCCCAAAGCCGGGGCGCAAGGGGTTTGTACGCGCTGGCGGGCGGCGGAAGAATGAGCGTTTTAAATAATTACGTTTCCGCTGAATCCCGGGCAGCCAAAGCGGTTCTCCCTCTCCCCGCCCCTGGCAACCGACGACACCAAATCCTTTTCTTCGGGGAACCGGAGCGCAGCGGAGATAGACGAAGTCAAAGGGCCGGGGTGAGGGGATTGGCTTTGTGCCCGTATGATGGCATCAGTCAAGATGGGCATCAAATAGCCAACAAGCTCTAGAAATCAGCTTCGACATGATACTTTCCAAACCCGTCGAAGCAGACTGCGAGACCTTCTCGAAGCTTCTGAAATGCGGCAGCATCAAGTTCGAAGGACACTTTCATCGTCGAAAGTCCGCCCATGAACTTGGATCCTTTGCCATTGAAGTGAACCTCCAGATGATCACGAAACAACGAGACACTTTCAATGCCGCCATACCCCGAGAAGCCCTGATCATTTCTTTCCGCATAGACTCGGTTCAAGCCGAGGCGGACACTTTGCTCATCCGGTTCAAAAACGCGTTGAAAGGTTAGATATTCCTCCTTCACGGGGTCAGCGTCGGCCAGCCACAGAGCTATCCCTCCTTCTTCGATCTCATCGACACTGACACACGAAGCTGTGAATTCGGACTTCATTCGTCATTCCTCATTCGGGTTTCGTCATTCCGCGCAGCGGCCTCATCCCAGCACCTTCTTCCGCACAATCTCCGTCACCATCTTCGGGTTCGCCTTGCCCTGGCTCGCCTTCATCGCCTGACCCGTAAACCAGTTCATGGCCTTCTCATTACCCGCCTGAACTTCAGCCACCTTGTCAGGATTGGCCGCGAGGATTTGCTCCACGATGGCCTCCAGCGCTCCGGTATCGCTCACCTGCTCAAATCCCTTGGCCTTGATGATTTCCGCCGCAGGCTTGCCGGTTTCAAACATCTCCACAAAGACTTCCTTGCCCTGGTTGTTGGAAATTTTCCCAGCCTCGATGGTGGCCACCAGCGCACTCAGCGCCTCCGCCTTCACCGGACATTCGGCAAGGGTCAGTGAGCGGTCATTGAGCGCACCCAGAAGATCATTAATAACCCAGTTCGCGATCTTCTTCGCCGGCACCTTCGTGTCAGCAGCCACGGCAGCTTCATACCAAGAGGCAAGCTCCTTTTCGCTCGAAAGCACCCCGGCATCATAAGCGCTGCAACCGTAGTCCTGTTCAAACCGGGCACGCTTCTCATGCGGCAGTTCCGGCACCTGCGACCTCATCTTGGCGACGAGATCCGCCGTGCGCACCGGCAGCAAATCGGGGTCTGGGAAATAGCGGTAATCATGCGCATCTTCCTTCGAGCGCATCAGTGTCGTCTCGCCACGGTCATCGTCCCAGCGGAGAGTGCTTTGCACCAGTTTCTCACCCCGATCCAGACAGTCGGCCTGACGCTCGGTCTCATATTTAATCGCCCGCCGAATGGCGGACATCGAGTTGATGTTCTTCAGCTCGATCTTGGTGCCCAGCTCCGTCTGACCTTCCGGCCGCAGGGAAATGTTCACGTCACAGCGCAGGTTGCCCTTCTCCATGTCCGCATCGCTGACACCGCCATAAATCAAGATCTGCCGCAGGCTCGTGAGATAGGCAAAAGCCTCCTCCGCGCTGTCGATGTCCGGCTCGCTGACGATTTCCATCAGCGGCGTGCCTGCGCGGTTGAAGTCGAGCGTCGAGAACTTGTCGTGGTGCGTGGACTTGCCCACATCCTCCTCCAAGTGAATGCGCGTGAGCTTCACCACCTTCCCCGGATTGGCGATGCTCTTCTGCGCGTCCTTCGGATACGCCAGATCATACAGCGGCACACCACCGCCCAGGCAGAGCGGAAAGGGCATCTGCGTGATCTGGTAGTTCTTCGGCATGTCCGGATAGAAATAGTTTTTGCGGTCCCAGTTCACCACCGGCGGCGTTTCACAGCCCAGCATCAGCCCCGTGAGAATCGTCTTTTCGATGGCGGCCTGGTTCAGCACCGGCAGCGCCCCCGGCAGCCCCATGCAGGTGGGACAGGTGTGCGTGTTCGGCTCCGCCCCATACTCGACCGGGCACGCGCAGAACATCTTGCTGCGCGTCGTGAGCTGCGCGTGAACTTCAAGGCCGATGGTGAGGATGTATTTGGGCATGCTGAAAAAAAGACGAGTGCCGGAAGATCAAAGCGAGAGCCACGCCCGGGGCAACGTGCCGTTGGCAGTTTTTTCACTCTCCGCTCAAGTCAAAACCGCGCCACCTCAATGCAGCGTCACCGGTTGCGGCGGCGGAGGCTGGTGATACACCACGGAATCCATCGCCTGCTCCAAAGCCATGCCGCTGAGAATGGGCTGCAGGTCGGGGTGGTTCGCCACTTTCTCAATCTTGGGCATCTGCATCAGCCCGGCGAAGTCCTTGTTCTTGATGGCCTCCCGCACGGCTGGATCGTAGCCGAGTTCAACGATGAGCGGATGGTTCAGCGCGTTGGCCGTGGCCGGGCTTTGATCCGCCAGACGCTGCCACATCGTGCCTTCAGGCCACAAAATCAGCAGGCGGGCCAGATTGGCCGTGGGTTTGATGTCGTAGGGGTCCAGCTTCTTCGCCAGACCCCCGATGAAGCTGTTGTCGATCTTCTGGCTCAGAGTGTAAAAAACGGACTTCGCCTGGCTCTCGATCGACCCGCCTTTTTTGACGATCTCCGAGGCATTCTCCATGCCATACAGGCTTCCCACCACCCGCAGCACCATGCTGCCCAGCCACAGCAGCCCCCCGGAGGGAATGATGCTGACGATCAGCCCTTTCCACCCCGTCAGCCCACCCAGCATTCGCATCAGGCCAAAAGCCGCCAGAAAGTACTTCCCCACCTTGCACACACCAAACATCAGCACAGCCGCAAGCCCGGACATGACGATCAGCCGGTTCGTTGTCATGTGCATCCCCGCCGCGCCAAAAATCTGCACCCGGTGCATGAACACATACCACGCCGCCCAGGCGCACATCGCCAGCGTCACCACATTCACAATCTGCTGCACCACCCCCTTCGCAAACGCCAGCCCCGCCGCGAACGCAATGAAGCCTACAATAGCGATGGTGGCCCACATGCTGTGTGGCACCTTCTGGGCATACTGGAGCACTTCGCTGGGGTGAGGCATAAGCGAGACAAACAAATATTCAGGACATCTTAACATCTTCCACCTCCCTGTCTTGCGGGAAAATGACCTTAGATCAAATCCTGCATCGCCCGCAGCTTGGCATGCGCCGCACCACGGTCCAGCAATTCCTCCGCCAGCGCTTTGCCTGCCGCCAGATCCGCTGAGATGCCGGTGATCACAAAACCCGCCGCCGCATTCAGCACCGCGATGTCACGTTTGGCACCCTTGATCGTTCCCGCCAGCACACCTTCCAGAGTCAGCGCATTCTCCGTCGCATCCCCCCCCACCAGCTCTTCGAGGGCGGCTTTGCCAAAGCCCAGATCTTTAGGATCAATCCGGGTCTCGCAGAGCTTCCCGTCCACCAGCTGGCAGACATCATTCACCCCGAGCGTGGAGAGTTCATCCATCCCCTGCCCGGCTCCGGCCGTGCCATGCACCACCCAGGCGCCTTTGCGACCCAGTTGCACCAGAATCTCGCCAAACGCCCGCGTCAGCTTCGGATCAAACACCCCAATAAGCTGATAGTCCGGCCGCCCGGGATTGAGCAACGGCCCGACCACATTGAAAATCGAACGCTGCCCCTCCGCCGCGAGCAGCTTCCGCGCCTCCGCCACCGCTTTGAACGCCGGATGATACAACGGCGCAAAAAAGAAACCCAGCCCGATGTTCTCCAGCCCCGCCACGACTTTTTCCTTCGGCAGATCAATCTTGATGCCCAGCGCCTCCAGCACATCCGCCCCTCCTGCCTTCGAGGTGATGCCTCGATTACCATGCTTCGTCACGCACACACCACCTGCCGCCAGAATGAACATCGCCGTGCTCGACACATTGAACAAATGCAGCTGGTCCCCGCCCGTACCCACGACATCCAGCATCGGGCCCATCAACTTGCTGCGATCAATCCCCGGATCGACCGCCAGCTTCAAAAACTCCTGCACAAACATCGCGATCTCCGCCGGCGTTTCCCCCTTCTTCGCCAGCGCACGCAAAAAATCTGCCTTGGTCGCCGCCGTGACTGTAGGATCCACCAGCTGTGCTGCAGCATCTGCAATTTGCGCTTCGTCGAGGTGCGTTCCAGCTTTGAGTGAGGCATTGAGGATATCCATGCGTCGAGTCTGCCCGACTCCCTGGTTTTTGGCAACCACTTGAGTGATTGCGGTCCGCAACGATTTAGCCTATTCTCTGCCCATGAGCAGTCGCGCCCCAGCCTTGAAGACATGCCTCAATCCCCCGTCGCAGCCAGCCCCCCTCCCGAAGACCTCCTCCTCGCGGAAGCGGTCCAAGTCTGCCGAGGAACTGCGGGCGATGATCGAGCGGAATCTGGGTCGCAAGCTGATCCGGATTCCCAGCGGCGTCGACAGATAGCCGCATTGGAACACTGGGCTTCACGAAAAGGCCTTTTAATCGACCACTTAGTTCCTGATGAGGTGGATGATTCGCGCACTCGCGAACATCACATCTTTTTTCATCCGGCGGACCCATCCCGCATCTACAAAATCACCAAAGGCCCCGGCTGGGGCATCTTCCCCGCCTCGCTCGCCACCACCCGGCACAAGCCCGTGCGTTACTGGTTCGAAGACCGCCCCGCCACACCCTTGGAATACTTTGAGCGCACGCTGCTCTCCAACACCCATCTGATGCACGAGTTGAATCGGGACGACTATCCCGTCCTCAATCGCCTTGAAGGCTTCGTTCACAGTCACGGCCAGCTTCAAGCCATCACTTCCCAGCCAGTTTTTGACGGCTCCCCGGCCACACCGTCGATGATGGCCTCTTGGTTCATCAAACGCGGCTTCTGTTTCATCCGCTCCTGGGCATGGTTCCGCCCGGCAGATGGTCTGGCGGTATTCGATGCCTACATGGACAACGTGATGGACTGTGACGACGAACTCGTTCCCTTTGACGTCATCCCCATCCTGGCGAAAGGCCCGCTGCTGGAATCTTTGCATGCAGCCGTGGCCCGCCTTGACTCTCAATCCCACCTTCCAGACCCATCTTGAGCACCCGTCCCATCCTCGGCATCGACCTCGGCACCACGAACTCCCTCGTCGGTGTCGTTGACAGCGGCTTCCCCATCCTGCTGGCGGATGAACACGGCAGCCGCAGCACCCCCAGCGCCGTGTGCATCGCCCAGGACGGCAGCATCGCTGTCGGAGCCGTGGCTCTGCGCCAACGCGCGCTACACCCCGCGCGCACCATCACCTCAGTAAAGCGCCTCATCGGCCGCCGCCCAGGCGAAGCCGGATGGACACCACCCTATTCCCTCAGCGATTTAAAAACCTCCCCCGTCGAAGCCTCTGCGGAGATCCTCAAACATCTCAAGGCCGTCGCCGAACGCGCTCTCGAACAATCCGTCTCACAGGCCGTCATCACCGTCCCTGCCTACTTCAACGACGCCCAGCGCAACGCCACCAAACGCGCTGGCGAACTCGCCGGACTCGAAGTCCTGCGCATCCTCAGCGAGCCCACCGCCGCCGCACTCGCCTATGGCCTCGACAAACTCACCGAGCATCAAAAGATCGCCGTCTATGACCTCGGCGGCGGCACCTTCGACATCTCCGTCCTCGAAATGCGCGACGGCACTTTCCAGGTGCTCTCCACCGCTGGCGACACCCAGCTCGGCGGCGATGACATCGACCGCCTCCTCGCCGAACACATCGCGCAAAAACTGGCACTGCCCTCCCACGACATCCGCGTCCTCGAAGCCGCCGAGTCCGTCAAAAAGCGCCTCTCCTCCGATGACTCAGCCTCCTTCAACGGCCTCGACATCACCCGCGCCGATCTCGAAAAAATCGCCCGCCCATGGATCGAGCGCACCCGCATCCACTGCCTCCGTGCCTTGAGCGATGCAGGCGTCAAAGCTGCAGAACTCGATGAAGTCATCCTCGTCGGCGGCAGCACCCGCATGCCGCTGGTGCGCGACTACGTGCGCGAACTCTTCGCCCGCGAACCCAACACCTCGCAAAACCCCGACGAAGCCATCGCCCTCGGTGCCACCATTCAGGCTGGCATCCTCGGCGGCAGCCTGCGCCAGGTGCTGCTGCTTGATGTCACCCCGCTCTCACTCGGCATCGAAACCTTCGGTGGCCTGATGAACATCATCATCCCGCGCAACACCACCATTCCCGCCAAAGCCGGCGAGATGTTCACCAATGCCGTCGCCAATCAGGACAGCATGCTCATCCGCATCCTCCAGGGCGAACGCGAACTCGCCAAGGACAACTGGGAGCTGGGTCGCATCGAAGTCCCCTTCCCCTCCGGCCCCAAAGGCAGCGCCCGCGTCGGCGTGCAGTTCAGCATTGATGCAGACGGCATCCTGCACGTCCTCGCCCGCGACACCGCCACCAATCAGGACACCACATTGCAAATCAGCGGCACCGCCGTCGATGTCGAAGACGAACGCGTGGAGCAGATGATCTCCGAGAGCGTCGATTTCGCCTTCGAGGACATGAACGAACGCATCTGGACCGAAGCCAGGCTCAAAGCCGAAGAGCTGCTCCCCGCCGTCGATGCCGCACTTGATCAACTCGGTGACGCAATCAGTGCCGAAGAAAAATCCGAAGTGCTCAGCCAGGCCGCCGCCGTCCGCACCCTGCTCGATGCCCCGGATCACGACGCCAAGGCCCTCAAAGCCGCCACCCAGTTGCTCGATGACGCCACCCAGTCCCTCGCCGTGATGCTGATCGATCGTGCGATGGAGGAATCGCTGGTTCGCCGGGGACTGGTTTGATTTTCCTGTTCCCAATTTCGAGGCAGGCCGCTACGATCCGCGCAATGATCGTTTTATAGTGGCCATGAATGAGAAATCTCAACATGACGGTGCCTTGGGGTGGACGCCTCCAGCACCGGAGCACCTGCAGGCCATGCTGCCCCAGTATGATCAATGGGAGATGATTGGCTGCGGTGGCATGGGCGCCGTTTACAAAGCACGCCAGATTTCACTCGACCGTCTCGTCGCCATCAAGGTGCTGCCTCCCCAGGTGGCGGAAGACGAAGCAGAGTACATCGAACGCTTCAGGAACGAAGCCCGCACGATGGCCAGGATGAACCATCCCGCCATCGTGGCCGTGTACGATTTCGGCGAAACCCGCGACGAACTTCTCTACATCGTCATGGAGTACATCGACGGCACGGACGTGTCCAAGATGATCCTTGCACAAGGGAAGCTGCCGGTGGAGCACGCCATGGCGATCACCGCCCATGTCTGCGATGCCCTGGCCTACGCACACGAGCACGGCGTCGTTCACCGCGACATCAAGCCGGCGAACATTCTCATCAACATGGAAGGGGCCGTCAAGGTGGCCGACTTCGGGCTGGCCCGCATGAATGCCCCCGGTCAAAACGGCGCCCTCACCCAGGAAGGCACCACCATGGGCACGCCAGACTACGTCGCACCCGAGGTCCTGATCATCGGCATGCAGGTCGATGGCCGCGCCGATCTGTATGCCGTCGGCGTGATGCTCTACAACATGCTCACCGGCAGAATCCCGCGCGGCAATTTCCAAATGCCCAGTGAGAAAATGGGCTGCGACATACGCTACGACGCCATCATTCGCAAAGCGATGGAGCAGGATGTGGACAGACGCTATCAGACCTCTCGTGAGCTGCGCCGTGATCTCGATCAGATCCTCACCGTCCCCGTCGCCAAAGAAAAGCCAGCCCGGCAGGCACCAGCCGGCGGCATGCTCCCGCGCCAGCCCCCACCACCCCCTCCGCCTCCCGCCACCCCCTGGGGCATGGTCGCCGCCGCCGTGATCGTTGTCGGCGTGGCCGCGGTCCTTCTCATGCGGCCAGCTCATCCGCCTCCAGCTCCTCCAGCTCCTCCAGCTTCCGAAGTCGCTCAGGTCCAGCCCGCCAAACCGCAGCCTCCCCAGCCGACTCCTGGGCCGAAGCCACCGGTCACCGCGCCCCCCGTGTCCGTCGTCTCGCCATCGGACCCCAACGCCCCCAAAGGCAGCCCCCTGTCCAAATTCCCGGTGCTGATCTACAACGGTCACTACTATCAGGTCGTGGGAGAACAGTTGAGCCAATCCAACGCCCAAAAGCACGCCCAAAGCCTCGGTGCCCATCTGGCCACGATCAACAGCCAAGGAGAGCAGACCTGGATGAACCGGGTCCTCCCCTTCCACTTGCAGAAAGTGCCGCAATCGATGGCCACCATCGGCGGCGCGCGCGAAAACGGCGTGTGGAAGTGGGTCACCGGAGAGCCCTTTAAGTTCACCAACTGGGAGGATGCCACAGCCGCCGCATCTGAACCGGAGAAAAACTTCGTCCTGAAAATCACCGCCACTTCCTATGCCAAAACGGAGTGGGGCTTTGGTGTCGACACTGCCGAACGTGCCTTCCTCCTCGAATGGGATGGCAGGCCCCCAAAAATACCCGCGCCCGTCTCTCCTCCACAGCCCATGCCCTTGGTCGAAAGCGAAGGGGCCAAACGGCTGCACGAACTGGACGCCAGCTTCCATGCCGCGCTCGAGCGTGATGTCCTCGCGGTTCATCGTACCGCACTCGAAGACTTGAACTCCAAATACCTCGCCGCCTTGGATCGCGCGCTGTCAGCCGAGACTGCCGCAGCGCGCCTGCCACAGGCGCTCGCCCTGCGTGAGGAGCAGCAGCTCATCTCCAGCCACAGCCCGCTGCCTGCAGAGGATGCGCCCAATCTGCCCACGCCGCTGAACACCCTGCGCTCCACCTACCGCGCCAACCTGCATCCCATCGAAATCGCCCGTAACAACGCCATCATTTCCCTCTTCCTCAAGTATGAAGAACTGCTGAAGGCCGAGCAGGCGGAATGGACCCAGGCCGCAAAGCTGGACGACGCCAAACTCGCCGAAGAACGCATCACCAGTCTCTCCCGCGAACGTGCCGCCCTCCTCAATGAGGCCAAGGAACTCCTGCCCGGAGGACAGGAACTGGTGCTGCAAAAAGGCGAACGCTTCGTCTCCGCAGAAAAGTTCACGCCGCCCGTGGAGTTCACCCTCGTGGTGAAAACGCGCCAGGATGACCTGCGGCTGGCCTACACCGCCAAGCAGGTGATCTTTAACTGGGAAAACAATCAGGACGATCTGCGCATCGTTGCCGATCCCGGCGGCGCCCGCCCCGTGCCCGGCATGGGACGCATCCCGGCAGACACCTTTGTCACCATCCAGTGGCGCATCCTCCCGCACATGCAGAGCATCAGTGTCGATGGCAAACGCCGTTTCCTCCACTTTGGTGACTACTCCAAAGTGAACAAGCCCTTGGAAATTTTCCCGCTGAATGACGTCGTCACAATCAAGTCCGCCAAGGTGAAGGTGATGGACCTCCAAACCCTCGAAGACCAGATCGCCAGCACCCCGGCAATGCGTGAGCTGTTTCTCAACAAAACCGAATGGACCGGCAAGCTCACCATTCCCGCAGGCACCTACCGTCCTCTGCGCCGCATTGACATCGGCGCTCCCGGCAAGAAAGACCCGAAGGCACAATACGACGAGCAGCGCGGCGATGTGACGAGCCTGCCCGGCATGCGCATCGAAAATGTGCGCTTCCACCTGCGCGAAGGCTCCTGGAAGGCCGCCGGCGGCCGTTTCCAGGATGTGAGGATCACCGCCGACCTCGGCGGCAGCTTTGAAGCAAGCGACAGCGTGTTTCAGGACTGCCTGCTGGCCAAGGAGGGCATGTGGGGCGTTCCCTATTTCAGCAGCAAATGGCAGTTCACGAACTGTGTGATTCAAGGCTCTTTCATGCCGGGCTGGAGGATCAATGAAGTGGGCATGAAGCTCGACTCCTGCACCCTCCTCGACCTGGATCTGGGCCCCCTGTTGTTTAGAGAGGACGCGGGTGTCGAAGTGACCAAGGAATGGCTCAGCATCCAAAACTGCCGCTTCATCAACTGCCGTGTGCCCGAAAGCTTTGCCCTCGCCTCCCGGAACTGCGTCTTTGAAAAATGCACCTTCGCCCCCGCCGAGGAAAAGCTGCCCTCCAAATCACCGCTGCAAGCCACCCTCTACGTGCAGGACTGCACCAACCAACCCCAGACCGGCCCCGGCCGCTCCATCGAAACAAAACCCGCAGCGCAGCTCAGCACCCCAGCCGGCACCGCCCTGCCCTACGTCTTCACAAACGGCCAGCTCGACTTCCAAAATCCGCCGCAATAAGTCGTTCCACCGATGGCGGAGCCATCTCAGCCTGTAGCGAGGGGTTGAGCGCAGCGACACCCCTCGTATCGGGCACACATCCCCATGCCTTCCCTCGCATCGCGTAGCGATGCCAGCACAAGCGCTTTAATACCCCGCATCCCCCTGGCAGACAAAACTCACCTCGCCGCGCCCGTGCCACCCTGCTGAAAGTAAGCATCACGCATGCGGCGCAGCTCCTCAAGCCGGGAAGAAATCTCCGTGTGCTCACGCGCCTTCTCAACCTTCTGCTGCGTGACAAAGTGATTGTTGCTGCCGAGGTTCCTCCAAGGGCCGGCTGGCACCTCACTCACATCCACAAATCGCCAGTCACAGCGTCCGCTGCTGGAAATGCCGAGGTAGTCACGCACGCCCGGCGAGATGTCGATCCCCGCACCGCGATTGCTCGTGTTCTTGGGTCGTGAGTTGCCAAAAACGTAATCATGGTCATCCGTCACAAAGGGGCCGCAATCTTCCCACTGCGCGTAGCAGACGCGGTTGCCGTAGCGAATGGCGATCCACTGCCCCTTCAGCACGGTCTTGCCGGAACGCACGAAACGCTGCTTGAACCAGGGAATGACCTTGGATGCCTCCGGCTTGTGGGATTCGAAGCTGATCACGTCATTGTAGGGCAGAGCCACATAAAACGGATTCTGCTTCGGCGTGAAACTTGCCGGCGTGAAATTGTCACTCCGCTTGGTGGGATCAGGATCATCATAACCGCCGAAGTTCTGCATCCACTGCGTGTCCCAGGAGCTTTTGTCGTTGGGCGTCGGGTTGTTTTCCGTCGGCTGCTCGCCCACCCAGAACACTGTGGCGACGATGTCCAGCTTCCACGGATAGCGTGCGTATCCCAGATGCGGCATCGAAGACGAGCTGAAGCTGGGAATCGTTGCGGAAATGTTGCGGGGAGTCGACGTCGGATCAGGGGCGGTATGTTTGTTTTGGACCGCGCCCCCCTTCTTCAAGGCCGCTGCAGCACCGGTCGCCGAAACCGAGGACGCACCCTGGCCAAACACCGAAGCTGCCGTCACGAGAGACGCGACGACGACGATTGAACTGATGGAGCGTTTGACGAACATGGGGGCCGAATTGTCAGAATTGTAGCAGCTTAACGTGGCAAACTGCAATCTGTATTTACCACGTAAGGCGCAGCGGCTTGGTGGGAAAGCGATCTTAATCCACGAAACAACAGCACTATATCATAGACAAATCAGCGGCTGTGCGGTTCAAATTCGCCGAATTTCCCAGTCTTCAATCCATAACAAATGACACCCTCTATAATTTCAATACCGCCTCAAAGTGGAATCCTGCGGCGGCCGCGTGTCATCCGTCTGCGGATAATCCAGCGTGTAATGCAACCCACGGCTTTCGTGCCGGCGGATGGCGCACTCGACAATGAGTGAGGCCGTTTCCACGAGGTTGCGCAGTTCGAGGATTTCACTGGTCACATGGTTGCTCCAGTAGAACTCCTGTACCTCACGCTTGAGATTGCGCAGGCGCGCAGCCGCACGCTGCAGACGCTTGTTGGTGCGCACGATGGAGACGTAGTCCCACATCAAACGCCGGATTTCGTCCCAGTTGTGGTAGATCACAACAAGCTCATCATTTTCCACGACCCCACTCGTCTGCCAGGGACGCAGTTCGTAGCTCTGCTCGGCCACCTTTCCCTGCGGAATCTTTTTGAGCAAATGCGCCACCGCTCGCTGCGCCGTGACGCAGCATTCGAGCAGCGAATTGCTCGCCAAACGGTTCGCCCCATGCAGCCCGGTGCAGCCCACCTCGCCCACGGCGCAGAGCCCCCGGATGCTCGTGGCCCCGTTCACATCGGTCAGCACGCCACCACATTGATAATGCGCGGCAGGCACCACCGGAATGGGCTCCTTGGTGATGTCGATGCCGACATCAAGACAGGCTTTCTGAATGTTCGGAAAGTGACTGGCGATGAATTCCGGCGTCCGATGACTGATGTCGAGATACACGCAGGGGCCGCCGGTCTTCTTGATCTCATGGTCTATCGCACGTGCGACAATATCACGGGGCGCCAGTGAGCCACGCGGATCGTATCGCAGCATAAATTCCTCCCCATCCGTTCCAATCAAACGCGCCCCTTCACCTCGCATCGCCTCGCTGATGAGAAACGAACGCTTCTGCGGATGGTACAGGCAGGTCGGGTGGAACTGGATGAATTCCATGTCCGAAATCGTAGCCCCGGCACGCCAGGCCATCGCCACCCCATCACCCGTCGCCACGCGAGGATTCGTCGTGTACAAATACACCCGGCCACAGCCACCGGTCGCGAGGATCACACGATCCGAGCGGAAGGTGTGCACATCCCCGCTGCTTTCATCGAGAACGTAAAGCCCGAGCACCCGATCTTCCGAGACCAGGCCCAGCTTGGCAGTCGTCAGGATGTCGATGGCGTAATGGTTTTCGTAGATCGTGATGTTCGGGCTGGCACGCACGGCGGCAAGCAGCTTCTCGGTGATCTCCCGCCCCGTGGCATCCGCCGCATGCAGTACACGGCGCGCCGTATGGCCGCCCTCCCGGGTCAGATCAAACTCCAGATGCCCGTCCACCGCCTCACGCTGGTCAAAATGCACGCCCCACTTCACCAGATCGGCGATGCGCGCCGGGCCTTCGCTCACAATCGTACGCACCGCAGCCTCTTTGCACAAACCGCCCCCCGCAATGAGCGTGTCGCTCACATGCTTCTCGATCGAGTCATTCTCCGCCGTCACACAGGCGATGCCGCCCTGCGCCCAGTTCGAATTGGAGTCCAGCACTCCGCGCTTGGTGATCATCACCACCTTGCCGTGCTCGGAGGCATGCAAAGCAGCGACAAGCCCTCCTGCCCCGGTTCCGACGATGATGAAGTCTGCCTCAATCATGAATTGTGGTGACTCTTTCGTCGCGGAACCGCCAACATGCAAATGCACTACCAGCTTGTTCCCAAACTCCACCGCGTTGCGAGATCCAGCAGGTCCGGGCGCAGCGGCCATTCATCCGCACGCGGCTCCTGGCCTTCATGGCGGTGGCTGGCTCCCTTGAGCGCCATGCACCCAGTGTTGTCACCAATCTGACGGATCGTTTCAATCTCCTCGGCGGACAGGCACTGCTCCGGCAGTGCAGCCAGATCATCCAGCTTGCTCTCAATCGTACGCGCACCTTCACCGTGCTCCTGAATCAAAGTCGGCACCACACTCTTCACCGCCGTGTTGCCCAAGGTCCACAAACACGCGAGCTGGAGCATCGACAGGCCATGCTTCTCGGCGAACGGGCGCACTTTTTCAAGCTTCTCGACCCCGTGCTCAATCCAGCCGTCGGGGCGGTGCGTACGGTGGTCGCCATCACGGAATTTGTGGCCCGGCTTCACATCATCATGAAACAGACCGCCGTAATCGACCACCCGCGCCAAAATATCCACATTGTTCTTGGCCGCAGCGCCAAGCACATGCTGGCCAGGCCAGGGCTCGAGGGGATTCAGAATGATCATCGCCCAGTCCATGCGGTCGCCGAAACGCTCAAAGCACTCGATCATGTCGAGCGTGAACCCGTTCGCCGGCCCCGGCGCAATGCCAAGCCGGTCGGTCAGGCCGTCCGTTTTAAGCGCCGTGAACGCATCCCACACCTTTTCGCTCGTGTAGCTGATGCTGTCCGGATTGTGCAGCATCAGCAGGTCGAACTTCGAGGTCTGGCAGCGCTCCAGGCTCTTCTCCGTGGCCGACTTCAGGTAGTCGTAATACTTCTCCGGCCCGCGCAGTGCCGGATCGGTGAAACGCGGATAGCCACGTGACCCCTGGCGGATGCCATCATAAATGTCATGCCCCACGATGCCCACGAGACAATATTCCTCACGCGGGATCCCTTTCAGCGCCTCACCGAGCAGTGAGTCCGCACGGCCCACGCCATACACATCCGCCGTGACAAAGGTGCGCACGCCTTTTTCAAACGAGTCGCGCATAAGCTGCATGTAATGCTCCTCGGAGAGCTGTTCTCCGTAATGCATGAAGCGTCCGCCGCTCCAGGTGCCGTAGGCTGTTCGTGTCAGATTCATAAAGGGGTCAGGTTGGGGTTTGAGGGGAGGATACATAACGACTCCGCCCCGTGTTTCAAACACGGATCATCCCTGAAACCACCAACGCCCATGATTTGACAAAATTAGCCAGCTGCGACACCTCGCCAGAGTCCACCTCCTCCGCCTCATGAAAAAGCCGTCCGCCAATCGCAAAACCAGCGCCCCGGCCCAGGCGAAGCCAGCCAGCCTCACCCCTCTCCTCACCGAAGTCCGGCAGCTCATCCAGAGCGCCCGCCGCGGCGTGTCCACCATCGTGGACACCTTCCAGGTGATGACCAACTTCGAAATCGGCCGCCGCATCGTCGAACACGAACAAAAAGGCGCGAAGCGAGCTGCCTACGGTGCGGAGTTGCTGAAGGAACTGTCGGCAAGATTGACCGAGGAGTTTGGCAAAGGCTTCTCAAAAGCCAATCTGGAATACATGCGGCGCTTCTATCTGGAATGGGAGAGTCGAGTTCTTCAAATTGCCCAGCAGCCTACTGGGCAATTGCCTTCTTTGGAGATTCCCCAGCAGCCTGCTGGGCAATTGACACCAGCCAAGATTAGCCAACAGCCTGTTGGCAAATTGGCTGTCAGTCAGATTTCCGAGCAGCCTGTTCGGAAATCTCCCTTCACCCTCAGCTGGACCCACTACGTCACCCTCCTCACCGTCAAAGACCCAGATGAACGCAGCTTCTACGAACTCGAAGCCACCAACTCCGGCTGGTCCGTCCCCGAGCTCAAACGCCAGAAAGCCTCCTGTCTCTACGAACGCCTCGCCCTCAGCCGGGACAAGGAAGGCATCCGCAAGCTCGCCCGCGAGGGCCAGGTCATCGCCCGTCCTGAGGACTTGCTGAAAGAGCCGCTCGTCCTCGAATTCCTCGGCCTCGACGACAAGGCCAGCTACTCCGAGAACGACCTCGAACAGGCCATCATCGACCGCCTCGAACACTTCCTCCTCGAACTCGGCAAAGGCTTCCTCTTCGAGGCCCGCCAGAAACGCTTCACCTTCGACGAAGACCACTATTTCGTCGATCTCGTCTTCTACAACCGCCTCCTCCGCTGCTACGTCATCATCGACCTGAAGCTCGACAAACTCACGCATCAAGACCTCGGCCAGATGCAGATGTACGTGAACTACTACGACCGCGAGGTAAAACTCCCCGACGAAAACCCCACCATCGGCCTCCTCCTCTGCAAGTCCGCCAAAAAGACCATCGTCGAACTCACCCTTCCCAAAGGCACCAACATCCACGCGAAAGAGTACAACCTCTACCTGCCCTCCAAAGAGCTGCTGAAGCAGAAGCTCGACGAATGGAGCGCAGCTGCGAACAGATGAGTCACCTCCAGCACCCTCACCCCGCCGCCGTCTTCACCAGCAGCTCCGCGATCTTCTCCGCCGAATTCTTCACGGCAAGTTTCTGCGCCGCCTTCTTCATCTCGCCGGCCTTGCGCGTGTCATTGAAGATGCTGCGCACGGCATCAGCCAGGGTGTCGGCATTCAGGTCACTCTCACGCATCAGCAGCGCGGCACCAGCCTTGTCGAAAATCTCCGCGTTGCGGGTCTGGTGATCCTCGGCGGCATGCGGATAAGGCACCAGCAGGCTCGGCACACCGAAGTAGGCCAGTTCCGCCATCGAGGAGGCCCCCGAACGTGCAATGGCCAGATCCGCCGCGCGATAGGCCAGGTCCATGCGGTGGCAAAACGCCGCCACGTGCTGCTTGAGCAGCGGGATCTTGGCATACACGTCGCGAACTTCCTCGTAGTCAGTCGGTCCGGCGATGTGCAGCACCTGAATGCCCATTCGCTCAAACTCCTCAAGCGCCATTCCCACCGCACGGTTCACCCCACGCGCGCCCTGGCTGCCGCCCATGACGAGCAGCGTGCGCCTGTCCTTGTCCAGCTTGAAAAACGCACGCGGGTCGTCGCTGTTCTGCTTGCGCATGTTGCTGCGGATCGGTGTGCCGACCACACGCACATCCTCATGCTTCGGGAAGTGCTCCTTGCAGGCTTCGAGGCCGCACAGCACAATGTCGCTGTAGCGCGCGTTGAGGCGGTTCGCCTTCCCAGGGATGGCGTTGCTTTCGTGAATGAGCGTGTGGCAGCCCTCTTTGCGCCCGGCGTACAACGGGGCAAAGGACGTGAATCCTCCCATGCCCAGCACCACGTCCACATCGTGATCGCGAATGATCTTCCGGCACGCCTTGGTGCCCTGCCAGAGACCCTTGAGAAAGCCAAACATCTTTGGCGACCACGGTTTCGGCATCGCGAGAAATGGCATCTTCTCGAACCGCAATTCCGGGTGCCCCGAAGCGGCCAGGGTGTCGATCTTCTTTTCGCTGATGAGCAAGGTCACCTCGTGACCGCGGGAGGCCAGAACCTCACCGACGGCAATGCCGGGGAACAAATGCCCTCCGGTGCCACCACACGCGATTAGCACGTGGATGGACTTCGAATTTTTCTGTTTCACTACGATTCAAAAGGCTAAAGCTGTGGAGCCAGCGGCGCTTTCTGCGGATCACGGATGGCTGATCCTAGTTCAGATGAACGCCTTGGCGGTGGATGTTGATCAGGGATGCCCACCGCGACCCTCGCGGCGAAAGGCTGAACCTTCCGTGATCTACGGAAGGCAGGGGTCACTCCTTCCCACAAGCAAAGCAGGATCGCGAAGATGTTCAAGGGGGTTCCTGCAGGGACGCCGCCTTGCACTTTTATCCCTCCCACGCTCAAAAGTGGCTCCAGCGGCTCAATTTCCCCGGTTTTTGAGCGCGTGTTGGACTTTTCCTCGCTGGGCATGACAGTTCCGACGGTGGCTTACAACTGCGGCGTCCAGCGGCGCTTGCGGCGGATCACCGGGAGCTGGTCCCAGGTCAGATGCACGCCCTGGCGGTGGATGTTGATCAGGATGCCCACCGCAACCATCGCGGCGACAAGGCTCGACCCTCCGTAACTCACAAATGGCAGCGGCAGTCCCTTGTTGGGCAGCAAAGCAGTCGTCACCCCCATGTTGAGGAGCGCTTCCATTCCCAGCAAAAACGTCAGTCCCGCCCCCAAAAGCTTGCCAAACCGGTTCGGCGCATACGAGGAAACGACCATTCCGGCCATCACCAGCACCGCAAACGCCAGCACCACGGCGGCTGTACCGCGCAGTCCCAGCTCCTCCCCGACCATCGGAAATATGAAGTCCGTGTGGGCTTCGGGCAGGTAGGAGAGCTTCATGCGCCCCTCCCCCAGTCCGCGCCCTTCCAGCCCGCCGGAACCAAACGCCAGCTTCGACACCCACTGCTGCAAACCCAGGTCCTCCTTGTGGTTTTCGAGGTCAAAGGTGACCATGATTCGTTCAAACCGGTTCGGCAGAAACTTGATCCCCGCCGCGAGGCCGCCGCCGCAGAGGACGACGATGATCGCCAGGTAGCGCATCTTGGAGCCCGCCACAAACATCACGCCAAGACCCACCGCCGAGGCCAGCAAAGCACTGCCGAGGTCAAATTCGCAGCCGATCAGGGCCACGATGCCCAGCAAAATCAGGCCCGGCAGCACAAATCCACGCCAAAAAGTACGCGTCAGCGCCTCGTGCGTCCCAAACCAGCCCGCCAGGGCGATGATCAGCGCGATCTTCGCAAATTCAGACGGCTGCACGCGAAACCCGCTCACGCCAAGAGCTTGCAGACCGAGCCAGCGCTTCGAGCCATTGATTTTCACCCCAATCATCGGGACATAGCACAGCGCCAGCAGCACGGCGGCTGCGATCAAAATCTGCCAGCGCCAGCGCATCAAGACGTTGTAATCAACCACGGCCATGACCACGCACAACACGGTCGCCACTCCCAGCCAGCCCAGCTGCCGCCACAGGGTCACATAATCCTCCCCGCCCTCATGCGCGACTTGGAACGTCGTGCTCGCCAGCATGGTGACACCCAGCGCGATCAACGACAGCGCCGCAAGAATAAGCAGGAGAATGGAATATTTGGCCATGCTGCCGAAAACGAGAATTTATTTCGCCGGGATCACCAGTTTCATCCCTTCACGCATGGCGTTGGGATTCTTGATGTTGTTCTCTTTTTGAATGGCAGCCACCGAGACACCATACTTCGTGGACAGGCGGTAGAGAGTCTCGCCTGACTTGAGCGTATGCGTGCGGGCGCTTGAGGTCTTGACCACGGGTTTAGGCGGAGCGTCAGCCACCACTTTTTTGGTCGGCTCGGCCTTCTTCGTGGCCGGAGGTGCCTCAGCGATCTTTTTCAGCATCTGCGTTGGCGGCAGCACCGGACTCGGCTTCGCCAGTGGCTTGGCTTCCGCTTTGGCGACGGGCTTGGGTTCATCCCGGTCCCGCGGCCTGACAGCTTCCACCTTCGGTGCGTTTTCCTGCAGCAATGAAACGACATTCGGCTTGGTGGGAGGGGGCAGTTCGGCGGTGCTGGCAGCCGGCGCAGAGGCAGTTGCCGGTGTGTTGGCATCAGCCACGAGGGAGGATGCGGCAGGTGGGGCTTCATCCGGTGCCAGCAGCGAAATGGGCGACATCGTGGCGGCAGACAGACTGGCAGGCGCCTCGTTAGGCTTCACGGCCTCACTGGGGACCTTCGTCGCCGGTGGTTGGTCTCTGACCACCGGAACAGCCTTGGGCACGTCTTCCGCAATCACCATCGGCTTCAGCGTCTTCGGATTCACCGGAATCGCGCTCGGCACGGCCTGTTTGGGCACGCGCAGCATGGTTCCAGGTCCGATCTGCAAACCTTTGTCGATCATGTTCAGCCGGGTGATCTCCGCTTCGTTGGAGCCAAATTTGGCCGCGATGGACTTGATCGAGTCCCCCGAGCGCATCTCGTAGTTGTCATACTGCTCCGTGTCCGCCGCCGCCTGCGCCTGAGCAGTGATGACTTCCGGTGAGGCCATGGGCAGTCCGTTGCCGCTGCTCAGCGCACGCGCCGCCTGGGTCACCGTCTGCTGCGGCTTTTCGTCATCACCCATGAAATCATAGATGATGATCCCGCCAATGAGAACGACGTGAATCAGCAGCATGACCACAAACATGCGCGCCATTCCTGAGTTCGGCTCATGCTGGTTCCACTCGCCCTCTTCCGTCACGAGCGCCACACGATGGCGATGCCGCTCACCATCCATCAGGTTCAGCAGCAGCTTGGTTTCTTTCGTCTTGGGTTTCATCTTCATAGGACCTTGGGGTCTAGGGATTGTCGGGATTCGGGGTCTTTAAATTCAATTCAGGGCGTTCACGGCCTCACGAAAAACGTCACCTCGCTGGGCATAGCCGGTGTACATGTCGAACGAGGAGGTGCCGGGGCTGAGAATGATCGCATCCCCCGCCTGCGAAACTTCCGTGGCCAGACGCACCGCATCTGCCATGTCGCGGGCGCACTGGCAGGGCAGCAGATCGCCAAACGTACCCGCAAGCTCCTGCGCGATCTCGCCGATCAGCACCATAGCACGCACCTGGCCGTTCAATTCAGCACGCAGCGGCGAGTAGTCGAGTTCCTTGTCCTTCCCGCCGGCGATCAACACGATCGGGCGCTCCTGCGAGCGCAGACACGCTTCCAGCGCATGCAGGTTGGTCGCCTTGGAGTCGTTGATGTATTCGCGGTCATGCAAAGTGCGCACCAGTTCGCAGCGGTGCCGTGGCGGCTCATAGCTCTCCATCGCCTTCAGCATGCTGGCATACTCCAGTCCGAACACGCGGCCTGTCATCAGCGCGGCGAGCACGTTCTCCATGTTGTGCTTGCCACGCAGTTTCAACCCGCTCGCACTTCCGATTTCCTCGCCGAGATGATAAAAGCTGCCAGCGTTGTAGGTGTAGCCCGCCTCCTCGCCATAGGCGGAGAAGGTCCAGCGCTGCGCTGGTCCGGAGGACACGCTTTCGCCCGCGCGCACGATGGCTACATCGTCCGCCGTGACGTTTTCAAAGATGCGGGCCTTCGCGGCAAAGTACGACTCCATGTCAGGATAGCGGTCCAGATGATCCGGCGCAAAGTTGAGCCACAACGTGGCCTTCGCGCGGAAGTCACGAATCGTCTCAAGCTGAAAGCTGCTGATCTCAAGCGCGAGCACATCGTAACGTACGCCACTGGCGACGACTTCACTCAAGGACACACCATGATTGCCGCAGGGCAGCGACCTCATGCCACAGCCGTTGAACAGCGCCGCAATCAGTTCCGTGCAGGTGCTCTTGCCGTTCGTGCCGGTGATGGTCGCCATCGGCATGTCAGTCAGATGAAAGGCAAACTCGGTCTCACCTACCAGCGGCACACCTGCATCCGTGAATTTTTTCGGCAGCGGCCAGTGTTCATCCAGCCCGGGGCTGATGATGACCTGCTGAAACTCGCCCGGCTTGACGACGAGATCGCGAGCCGCTTGTCCGAGCACGCAGTTGAAACCTTCCACCGGTTTCGCTTTGTCACCCTCATCAAAAATCGTCACCTCCGCGCCATGCTGGCGCGCCAGACGCGCAGCACCGAGGCCGCTGCGTCCAGCACCGAGAATGGCGAAATGTTGTGAGGCGAAACGCATGATTGTTAACGAAGCTTCAGCGTGGCAAGACCGAGCATGGCGAAGAGCAGCGAGAGCACCCAGAAGCGCACGATGACCTGGTTCTCATGCCACCCGCCGAGTTCAAAATGATGATGGATCGGAGCCATGCGGAAGATGCGCTTGCCGCGCTTCTTGAAGCTCCACACCTGCAGAATGACGCTCATCGCCTCCATCACAAACACGCCACCGACGAGGGCCAGCACGATCTCCTGCTTGCAGCCGATGGCCAGCGCCGCAATGCAGCCGCCCAGCGCCAGCGAACCCGTGTCTCCCATGAACATCTTGGCCGGATGCGCATTGAACCAGAGAAAGCCAAGGCAGGCGCCCGCCATCGCCATCGCCACGATGGGCAGTTCATTGGCCAGGCTGTTGTGCGCCACGCCGAGGTATTCGGAATACTTCGCGTTGCCGCAGATGTAGCCAAACGCGGCATACGCCAGCGCGGTGGTGATCGAGCAGCCGGTGGCAAGACCATCAAGACCGTCCGTCAGGTTCACCGCATTCGAAGCACCCACGATGATGATGGCAAAGAATGCGACCGCGAAGAGATGCATGTCCGCAATCACCGCATCCTTCACAAACGGAATGTAGAGTGCACGCAATGTGATGCCGTTGTCTCCCGGCACCGCATAGGCAAACAGCAGACCCGCCACCACCGCCACCGACGTCTGCCAGATGAGCTTGGTCCGGGCGGTGACGCCTTTGGAATTCTTCTTGCTGATCTTGAGGTAGTCATCACGGAAGCCCAGAGCTCCGAGACCAATGGTGGTGAACAGCACCGTCCACACCATCACGTTGTCCCACTTTGCCCACATCAGCGTCGAGATCACAATTGCCGAAAGAATAAGCAGCCCGCCCATCGTCGGCGTTCCGGCCTTCTTGCCGTGCAGCTCATGCAGCTTGTGCACTTCCTCCGCAGTGCGGATCGGCTGGCCGATCTTCAGCGAGATCAATTTACGAATAAGGCGGTCACCATACATCAGCGAGAGCGCAAACGCAGTCACAGCCGCACCACCGGCACGGAACGTGTGGTACTTGAAGAGATTGAGAATCTTGTACAGAGCCGCGTCATCGCTGATCCATTGATGAGCGAAGAGCCATTCTCTAAATTCGTAAAGCCAGTACATCATGAGGTGGAAAAATGCGTGAGAACCTGTTCCATGCGCGCGGAGCGGCTGCCTTTGAGCAGCACCACGTCTCCCTCGCGCAACCACTCACGCAGACGCGCAGCACAGGCTGCTTGATCGGGAAAATGTTCGGAAGTCACCGCCTTCGAGGCCTCGGTGATCCATGCGGCTTCGCTGCCGCCCACACTGAACACAGCGTCAAGCTTGAGCGACCCGGCAAACTCACCCACCCGGCGGTGCTCCGTTTCTGCAATCGCCCCCAGCTCCCCCATGCGGCCCAGCACCGCCACACGGCGGCTGCCAGCTGTCCCAAGCGTGCTCAGCGTGCGCAAACCTGCGATCATGCTGTCAGGATTCGCGTTGTAGGAATCATCAATGAACTGAATGCCATTCACCACCTTCGGCTCCACACGGCCTCCGGTGAGCTTCGCCTGATTCAGCGCATCCGCGATCTCAGCCGGCGCAATCCCCTGCCTCCAGCCCATGCAGGCAGCCAGCGCGGCATTGCCCACCATGTGCTCGCCAAGAATCGGCAGCCGTGTTTCCACTTTTTCACCGCCGAAGTCGAGTGTGAAGGTCGTTCCCGTCGCATCCGCCCGCAGATTGGAAGCAGACACATCACCGCAGCCGACGCCCGCCATCGACACACTGGCCTGGCAGTGACGCGCGATGACCTCGCTGTATTTGTCATTGGCATTCAGCACCACCACGCCGCCGGCGCGCACATTCGCCGCCAGCGTCCCTTTTTCCCAGGCAATCGCATCCTGCGTGCCCATGTATTCAATGTGGGCCATGCCGACGTTGGTGATGATGCCGGCATCCGGTTTGGCGATGTCCGTGAGCACTTTGATTTCGCCCGCATGGTTCATGCCCATCTCCGTCACACAGCAACGGTCGCCTTCACGCAGTGAAAGCAGCGTCAGCGGCACGCCAATGTGATTGTTCAGATTGCCCAGCGTGGCACGCGTCTGGCATTTGCGCGCCATGATGACTGCCGCGAGGTCCTTGGTCGAAGTCTTCCCGTTGCTTCCAGTCAGCCCAATGATCAACGGCGCATGAAGCTCACGATAACCACGCGCCATGTTTTGCAGCGCCAGCAAGGTGTCGCCTGCTTCGATCACCGCGCATGGCAGCGTCCCCCAGGCCGGATCAATCCTGCTGACCACGACCGCTGCCGCGCCTGCCGCAGCCACCTGCGGGATGAAATCATGCGCATCAAATTTATCCCCCACCAGCGCCACGAACACCTCACCGGCGGTGATCTTGCGTGAATCGGTGTTCACGTTCGTCACCAGGCGCGTGCCATCGCCACGCAGGGTTCCTGCGGCGAACTGGGCAAGTGTCTTGAGTGAAACGGGCGTCATCTGTCAAATCGGTCAGGGCGGTCAGGGCGGTCAGGCCGGTCAAAGCCACCACGCATGGCTTCGCGTTCAGCGGCTTTTTCTTCGCGCTCTGCAGCACGGTCAGCTTTGAGATGGTGCAGCAAGGTGCGGGCGATTTTGCGATCATCGAATGGATGCTTTTTACCCTGAATGTCCTGATAGTCCTCGTGCCCCTTGCCTGCGATGAGCACCAGATCACCCTCCCACGCATTCTGCAGCGCGGTCTGAATGGCCTCACGGCGGTCCATGATGATGGCATGCTTTTGCGGGCGGGCGAAGCCTGCCTTGGCGTCGTCCAAAATCTGCTGCGGATCTTCCGTGCGCGGATTGTCCGAGGTGAGCACGCAGATGTCACTGCCAGCCTCCGCCGCAGCGGCCATCTTCGGACGCTTGGAACGGTCCCGGTCCCCACCGCAGCCAAACACCGTGATGAGACGGCGAGGGCGCAGCGCACGCGCGGTGCGCAGCGCATTCTCCAGTCCGTCTGGCGTATGCGCGTAATCAACGAAGACCTGAAAGCGTGAGTTGTCAGACACGCGCTCCATGCGTCCCGGCACCTGCGGCGCGTTTTGCAGGCTCTTGATGGCCTCACGCAGATTCAGACCGACACCCTGTGCCGCAGCGAGTGCGCCCAAGGCATTGTACACATTGAAGTCGCCGATGAGCGGCAGGCGCACCAGAAAGCTGCGGCCTTTCGCTTCGAGTTCAAACGTCGTGCCGCTCATGTCGTAGCGGACGTTGATCGCACGATACTCACACCCAACCCCGAACCCAAAACGCACAACGCGTCCTGTGTGCTCAAAACGCTGGGCCAGCTTGCGCCCCCAGGAGTCGTCACCATTGATGATCAGCGCCGAGCGCTTCGATGAATCAGCAGTTATTTGAAACAATCGCACCTTGGCCTCAAAGTACTTCTCCATCGTACCGTGGTAGTCCAGATGGTCCTGCGTGAGGTTCGTGAAAATCGCGGCGGCAAACGGCAGGCCATAGACTCGCTCTTGATCCAGCGCGTGGGATGACACCTCCATGACGCAGGCGCGGCAGCCATTGTCTCGCATGCCCGCCAGCAGCCCCTGAATCTCGAGTGATTCAGGCGTGGTGTGCGTGGCAGGCACGTGCTCACCGTCGCCGAGTTCATAAAACACCGTTCCCAGCAGACCGCTGCGCATCTGCGCGGAATTGAACAGATGATGCAGCAAAAACGCCGTGGTGGTCTTGCCATTGGTCCCGGTAATCCCGGCAATGGTGAGCCCTTTGGCCGGGTGCCCGTTCAGCGCCGCAGCAGCTTGGGCGAGGGCAATGCGCGAGTGGCGCACATGCACCCACGGCACCGTGCAGTCATCCGCCGGAGCCTGTTCGGCAATGATCGCCGCTGCTCCGAGTTCGATCGCCTTGCCGATGAAATCATGACCATCCGCATGCGTGCCACGCAGAGCGACGAAAGCGATGCCGGGGCCTGCAAGGCGTGAATCGTACGCGAAACCGGTGATCTCGGTGTCGAGACTGCCGGAAACCGCAGGCTTGTCGAGATGGGGAATAAAATCGCGCAGAATCATGGCTCACCTCCTTTATCGGCCACCTTGACGGGGCGTTCGTTCCGAATCGCCAGGTGATCGAGCGTCTCCTGCACGACTTCGGCAAAAATAGGTGCCGCGACACGGCCGCCGCGCACCATGGCCGAGCTCTCGGCTTTCGGGTCGTCGAGCATCACGAGGCAGACGAGCTTGGGGTTGTCGATTGGGGCCATGCCCACAAAGGACGTCAGGTAGGAGCCTTCGATGTAGCGCTTCTTCTCAGGATCGTAGCGCCGGGTGGTGCCGGTTTTGCCACCGATCCGCACGTCAGGCAGCGCTGCACGCTTTCCGGTGCCTTCCAGGACGACTCCTTCGAGGAAATCGCGCAGTGAGGCAGCGGTCTTGGCCGAGCAGACCTGCCAGACCGGCTGCGGCGGCATGACTTCGGTTTCGCCATTCGGTTTGACGATGCGGTCGATGAGCCGCGGCTTCATAAGCACGCCGCCGTTGGCAATGGCTCCATAGGCCATGCACATCTGCAGCGGGGTGACTGATACTTCATATCCAATAGGCATGCGTGAGTAGGTGGTGTTGCTCCATTTGCCGGTGTTCAAGTACCCGGCTTTTTCGCCGACGAGACCGATTCCGGTGGGAGCACCAAATCCAAACCGTGTGGCATAGTCGAGCATCATGTCCTGTCCAACACGTTTGCTGATTTTGTACATGCCGATGTTGCTCGAATGGACCAGCACCCCCTTGACGGTTTGCATGCCCAGCGACTCATCGTCACTGAGCTTCACCTTACGCACCGGGTCTTCGTAATACCTGTTGCCGCAGTCGATCTTCTCTCCGGGGGTGATCTTTTTATTATCGAGCCCCGCCGCGAGCGTGACGACCTTGAAGATCGAGCCCGGTTCATACGGCTCTGCGATCGCGTGATTGGTCCAGGTGCTGACATCGGGATTGCTCAGATCGCGGTGCGGACGCGCCGCCATGGCCAGCACCGTGCCCGTGGAGGGTTCCGTGACCACGATGACCACCCGGCGGGCCTTGCTAGCCTTCCAAGCTCGCTCGCAGATGGCCTCCACATTGTCCTGCAGCTGCATGTCAATGGTCAGATGCGCATCGCTACCATGCTGTGGTTCAACAACTTGACTGCGATACGAAGGAAGCTCGTGCCCCGACTTGTCACGCTCGATCAACTGCTCACCAGCGACGCCGGTGAGCTTGGCATCCATGAGTTTTTCGATCCCCCAGCGCCCCTTGTTGCTGGTGTCGGTGTCGCCAAGCACCAACGACAGACGATCCTGGGCCGGAAAGCGTCGTGCCACCGTCGGACGCAGGTAGATGCCAAAAACGTGCTGCTTCTTGAACAGGTCACTCCACTGAGCCGCGGTCTCCACATCCACCAGCTTCGCGAGGACAATCTCCGGCTTGTCTGAGGCAAGCTGGCTGCGAATTTCCTCTTCAGTCTGCGGGAGAATGCCCGACAGCACTTTGGCCAAATGCTCATGGTAGGCAGCCAGGGTGTCCGCATCCCCAAGCTCGGCACGCAGATCGACGGCCTTCACGCCGCGAATCGCCGCCAGACGGTGCCTCACCGTGATCACCTCACGCAAATGCGTGCGGTCCGTGTAGAGCTCCCGCACATCTTCATCATGCGCGAGGTATTCCCCGCTCAGATCCTTGATCGCACCACGGTGCGCAGGCAGCACGATGTGCCGCTGGTATTTCCGCGCCGCGAGCTCCATCAGCCGCGCCGATTCCTTGATCTGCACGACCGCAAGCCGCCACGTCACCAGGGAAAAACCCGCCAGCAGCACAAAAAGCAGCAGCAGCATGCGGCGGCAAACCGGACGATCTCGGCGGAGCTGGATTTGATTGGGAAGGGGCTGACTCACGGGGCCTTGGGCATGTTATGGGCGACAGAGGGATCCGCAGCAGATTCAGCGGCTTTCGCCGGCTGTTCAGGCAGCGGTTTGAGAAGAAGAATACCGTGCTTCGTGATCGGCCGCAGCAGGGTGCCTGCGCTGGTCAGGCGCGGCTGCACACGGTCACGCGTGAGCATCGTTTCAATCCGGTTGTTCAGCGCGAGAATCTCGGCATTAAGCAGCCGCATTTCGGACTCTACCTTCCGCTGCTCCTCACCGATCGCACGCACCCGGTTCTTGCTCACCACGATGCCCAGGCCCACAAGCGCCAGCGAAGCCACGACGATCAAGATCGCCGTGATCGTGGAAAGACCGAGGCTGTTGCGGTAGCGGTAGCGGTTGCGCGGGCGTGGTTTCATACGGGGAGTCGTTCGGCGACGCGCAGCACCGCGCTGCGCGAACGTGGGTTCAGTTCGATCTCTTGGGGCGTCGCCTGGATCGGCTTGCGCGTGACGAGTTTCAGCACGCAGTCCGGGTTTTTGCGCGCCTCAGGCCATTCAGGGCGGTCAATGAATGGCGCTGCAAGATGCTGCAGCGTCTGTTTGACGATGCGGTCTTCCAGCGAGTGAAACGAGATCACCGCCAGCCTGCCACCGGGTTTCAACCAGCGTGGCGCTGCGGCAAGGAAATCGTGCAGCGCGGCCAGTTCATCATTCACCGCGATCCGCAGTGCCTGAAACACCAGCGTCGCCGGGTGGCGTTTGCTTCGCTTCGGCGCAGCCACGGAAACAATGTCCGCCAGCTGGAAAGTCGTGCGGATCGGCCCCGTCATGCGCGCCTTGACGATGGCACGTGCAATGCGCCGGGCATTCGGCTCCTCCCCATACTCAAAGAAGATGCGCATCAGCTCCGCCTCATCCTCGGTGTTCACCAGATCAGCAGCCGTGCGCGACGATTCGGTGTCCATGCGCAGATCCAGCGGACCATCTCTCATGAAAGAGAACCCGCGGGCCGCATCATCCAGCTGATGGCTCGACACCCCAATATCCACCAGCATGCCATCAAAACCCGATACCCCAGTCTCCTCAACAATCTGCGGGAAATTGCGAAAGTTGCCGCGCAAGGCACAAAACTGCGCCGCATAAGGCTTCAACCGTTCCTTGGCGTGCTTCAGCGCATTCTGATCCTGATCCATCGCCACGACACGCGCCCCATGCTGGAGCAGCGCCTCGGAATGTCCGCCACCGCCCAGGGTGCCATCGAAAAAAAGCTTACCCGGGGCAGGCTGCAGCATGGCCACCACCTCCGCCAGCAGCACCGGCGCATGATAAAACGGCAAATTTCTCACAGCAGCTTCGGTTGGAGCAGGTTCTGGCGAATCCCCCCCTCCCCCAGCGCCCTCGCGTGTCACCAAATTGCCACGCCCCCACGGCATCAAGTCATCCATGGCGTCTGTGGCACCGAACCAAGCCCAGCTTCCCACTTGAGAAAATTCAATCAGTCTGGAAATCCCAGCAAACCATTTCCTCACGAACGACCCCTCACGTCGGACGGGCCGAAGAGAGAGTCGCGACAAAGGGAAACCTATGGTTGAGAGCGCGTTCATCAAAGAAACGGAATTGCAGACCTGCCGAATACTCGAAGCGTGACAGAAAGGTCGTGAACCTAAAATTCTAACCAGTCCTTATAATCGAGAGACTGCATTCTTGGCAATCCTCTATTTTCAGAATTTTCATCTTTTCATAGAATGATGAGAATACTGTTCATCTGAGCAACTAGAGGTTTTAGAGATACCCTCAAACCGAAACTGGCAGTGACTCTCCATTCCGCAGCACCCGCTCCCACCTTTCTTCCGCAGATCCAATCAAATCTGGCCATAAGAGGTTCTTAAAAGCGTCTGATACTTTTTTCGACATCTTAATATTTACGCCTCCATCCCAAGAGGAATCTCGACAGAAGGGCGGAAGTATTGCTAGCCTCGCAGAAATTGAAACAATTCTGACCCTCGCAACACCATGGCCAAAAAACCTGCTCCCAAGAAGGCACCTGCTAAAAAGCCTGCGGCATCCAAAAAGCCAGCCGCAGTGAAAAAGAAGCCGCTGCCGGTGAAGAAAGCAGCCCCGGCCAAGAAGAAGCCTCAGGTCGTGAAACCCAAGGCAGCAGCCAAACCAGCGCCTGCGCCCCCCGTCAAAAAGGCCGAACCCGCCCCCATCTTAAAGCCTGTCTTTGAAGCACCGGCTCCGCGACCTGCCATCCTCGCCCCGGCACCCGCCGCCAAGGTCGTCATGAAAACCGGAGCAATTGGCACATCAGCGCTGGCCATTGCCGCCCAGGCCTCGGCAGGTGCCGCCGCCAATGCCAACTCGCATCCCGCCAACATCTTGGTCCTCGTCAGCAGCAGCGGCTGGCCTGTCACGGATCTGACCAAAGACCACTTCACCCTGATGGAGTACTTCGAAGTCCCCGGCCAGCAGGCCCCCTTCAGCAACAACATCACCTCCTTCCGCAACGTCGGAACAGGTGCCTACCTGCTCCAGGTCAAGCCCATCAACGGCGCCCCCTGGCGCACCGGCCATCACCTCGCCCAAATCCTCGTCTCCTCCTCCGACGACCGCCAGGGCCAGGGAGCCGTAAAACTCATCATCCGCTAAGCCCCTCGCGACGAGTAAATCCTACTCGTCCTCGATCACAGCGCAGAATTTCTAGCTACAAGCTTCAAGCTAAGCTGCCCCTGCGCCAGCCTCTTTGTACGTAGTTCGGGCTTTAGCCCGTTCCGGCTCCGCCTCTTCGTATTGTAGTCCCGCCTTCAGGCGGTTCCGGCGTGCCCCTCAACGATTCCCTATCGACAGCAGAAACCCCTCCGCTAGCATGCCCCACATGAACCGCCGTACCTTCCTCGCGCAATCTCTCGCCGCCACAGCAGCCGCATCTCTTTCCCAGGCAGCCACCGGCGCCAAACTCGCCCTCGGTCTCGATCACTTCGCCGTCCGCGCCACCGGCTGGAAAGCCGCCCAGTTCATCGACTACGCCGCCTCGTTGAAGCTCGACACCATGTTCATCTCCGAACTCCACGTGTTCGAGAACTTCGAAGAAGCCTACCTCAAAAGCCTCAAAGAGCAGGCCGACCGCGCCGGACTGAAACTCTACGTCGGCACCGGCTGCGTCTGCAAAACCGCCAACCGCTGGAAGGACACCTACGGCACCCCCGAGGAGCACCTCAGCCTCACCATCCGCATCGCCAAAACCCTCGGTTCCCCCGTCGCCCGCTGCTACCTCGGCGATCAAAAAGACCGCAGCAGCGACGGCGGCATTCAGAAGCACATCGAATCAATCGTCAAAACCATCAAAGCCTGCCAGTCCAAAGCCGAAGGTGAAGGCATCAAAATCGCCGTCGAAAACCACGCCGGCGACATGCAGTCCCACGAACTCAAGTCCCTCATCGAAGCCGCTGGCAAAGGCTATGTCGGCGCCAACATCGACCCCGGCAACGCCGTCTGGGCCCTCGAAGAGCCCCTCCTCCACCTCGAAGTCCTCGGCCCCCTCACCATCTGCAGCAGCGTCCGCGACAGCATGCTCTGGGAAGACGAAAACGGCGCCGTCGTCCAATGGACCGCCGTCGGTGAAGGCCTCGTCGACTACAAAGCCTACGCCAAACGCTTCGCCGAACTCGCCCCCGGCGTCCCCCTTCAGGTCGAAACCATCTCCGGCTTCGCCCGCCCCTTCGCCTGGAAGAAAGACGAGTTCTGGAACATCTTCCCCAACCACCGCGACACCCCCATGTTCAAAGCCTGGCTCGACATGGCCAAACGCGGCAAAAAAATCGACACCTTCAAAGCCCCCGACGGCCCCGCCAAAAAAGACGCCGAAATCGCCTACCAAAAAGGCGAAGCCGAACGCAGCTTCACCTGGCTCCGCGCCAATGCTTAGCAGCATCATTTGGAGTGCGGTCGCGCAGTGGGTCACAGCCTGTCCTACGTAGCTCAGCTTGCCCTTCGAAGCTTAAGCGAAGAATGGGCTGCCGCTTTCCGCAAGCCGGTCAGCTCACGCCATACCTCCAGCCCCTCGCAGCACCCATCTCAGCCAAAGGCAAAATCCGACCAATCCGTCAGACGCCCGGCCACGCCTCCGCAGGCCAGCCAGCTCACTCGCACCGCCAGCCCCTCGGGCGCAGCATCTCCCGCAGCCGCACCTCATCATCAGCCGCATAGGTCCCATAGGCCCTATCCGACCTATTCTCCGGCAGCCCCCACAACTCCCTCATTCAATGTTCAATGTTGAGCGTTCAATGTTCAATGTTCTCCCCCCTCCGCCCCTTTTCACTTCTCGCGTTTCCCTTCCTGCTCCCTCAGCCACGCCCCCGCCCTCTTCCCCTTCACCGCGCTTTCCAGTTCCCCCAACCGCCCACTCACAAGCCCCGGCTTCGCCTTCTGCATCGCAGCAAACACCCGCAGCACCTCCTCCGCCCCAGCCTGCGGCAGATCCGCCGCCTGCGTCCCGGGCTTCTTCAAGGACTCCGCCACGGCCCCCACAATAAAAGCCCGCACCAGTTCCAGCGAAGCCTTGGGTTGCTCCTTCTCCAAATCCCCTCCCAGCGTGCTGATCGTATCATCAATCGTCAGCGCCATAAGCGGCGTAAGTTCCGCATACGCAAAAATGCCACCCGCGAAATCCTGCCCCTCTTTGGAAAGCGGATCGCGCCGATACCCCTCAATCTGCACCGCAGTCTGCTCACGCAGTCCGGGATCCAACACACAACGGCGCACCGCATTCACAAAGTCCGTGACACGCTGCTCCACCGCCACCAGCTCTTTCTCCCTGCCATCCACCGGATAAGTCAGGCGCACTTTCACGAAGTGACCTTTCAACACCATGACGCCCAGAAAGCTGCCCACCGCCGTTTCATTGATCCCCGCATCATCCTTCTCGACAATCGTGTAATGCATCGGCAGCGACAGCAGCCCGCTGACACCGGCCGCCTCTGGGATGAGAGCGAACGGCTGGTATTCAGCCTCCCCCATCTTCACCTTCAGGTAATGGCCCCGCCGCTGCATCTCCTCCACCTCCCACACCGCGCCTCCGGCCGTGTCCCTCAAGGCCTCCTTGATCTCCGCCGCCGTGACAGCCTTTTTCGGACACGGATACACATACACATCCCCGCGCAGTCGCGCCTCGCGGTCTGAATACCGCACCGAATACCCCAGCGCAGCCTCCTCGTAGTGAAACACCTGCTCGGCCACCATGTCCGCCAGTTCGTCAGGCAGTCGCAGCCCCGTCTCCGCATGCTCCCAAGGCAGATTCGGCTCCGGCGGCCGCAGCACCTCCCCCTCGCCTGCGACAGCAGCAAACACGTTCGCCAGAATGAAAAAAGCGGCAGTCAAAACAGCGGTCTTCATCCCCCATTCTCACCAAATCAGACCCGAGCGCAACAGCCCGCTTGCGAAATGCTTCAGGCCAAAAGTCATTCCAATCGCGAGCTTGCGCAATGGGCGGGTGCGGAGGGGACGGTCCACCGCTCGATCACTCGATTTTCACCACCGTCCACTTCGCCTGCTTTTCCGGTCCGACACTGACTCGTTCTCCCACCTTCGCCCCCAGCAACGCTCTCCCAAGAGCTGAGACCCAGCTCACATTGCACGGTTCCAGCTGAACCTCATCCACCCCCGCAATTCGATAACTCACCAGCTCACCCGCCGCACTCTGCAAAGTGACCCTCACACCAAACACCACCTCCTCCGGTCGCTCCGGCTGTTTCACCACCGTTGCAGATTCAAGCATGCCTTCCAGCTCCGAGCCCTCCGGATCACCCGCATCTGCCTTCTTCAGTTCAGCAACTCGCTGCCGCAACTTCAGCGCCCCTTCCTCCGTCATAAAATTCACCGCCCCAGGCGGCAACCCAGACGCCGACCGCCAACGCGGGATGCGTTCCGGAACGTCGATGTCCTCTTTGACAAAGGCACTGCTCATTAGATTAAGGGCTGTTTCACTCACCGGAGCAGAGCCAGCATTTCCCGCCAGTCGATCCTGATCTCGGCAACTTCAAAGCTATTACGGATCAGCACGCCAAACCAGCGTACAACATCACGATAATCTCCATCGCTCCTACTTGACGAGCATCCAAAGGGACATCGCCATCATCATCAAGTTTTCGGTCAAAGAGATGAATCCCAAAGGAACCTTGCTACCGCCGCCCACACAGGCGCAGCTGAGATCACGCTTCTCAAGGTAAACGGCCTTGAACACAGAAACCGCTCCAATCGTGCTCACCACCAGGGCCGTAGGAGCCACCAGCCAGGTCAGCACCCCTCCAATCATGAAGGCTCCAGAGATCGTCTCAATGAAAGCATACGCATAGGCGTACGGCACGTAGCGCTGGGCCACCAGGTCGTACTGGACAAAGCCAGTCGCAAAAGACTGGAGATCGCGCAGCTTCAGGATTCCCAGCACACACATGCTAAAGGACACAAACAGCTCCGCGATGCGGATCGGCACCATCGAGCCTTGCACCGACCAGCACTCCACCACCGCCATCAAAAGAGTGATCGAGAACACCGCAATCACAGGCTGATACGTCTTCCCCTCTTTCGGATCCGGCCCCAGCCCCAGATGCTCCCGCAAAGCATCGTAACCACCAACGTATTCACCAGCGATGTAGACCTGCGGAGTCTCATCGACCCCATTCTCTTTTTTATACCGTTCGTTCTCCTCCTCGGTCTTCAGATGATGATCCTCGATCTCAAAGCCGTGCCGCTTCAGCAGATCGAACGCCTTCAATCCCCACGGACACAAATGCGTCGGGGTGACCATTCGGTAGATGCTCGCTTTTGTTTTCATATCGAAGATCCACTTTTTGCCGTCTTCCCAGTGAAGAAGAAAAACCACCCCCCCTTCACGTGGCATGAAGCGTCCGGCATCAATGAAGGTACGCTCATGGCGCGTCCTTTGGCCGTCTCCACATTCTGAATTCTCCTTCCTCTCAGCCAAGCCATGGGGGGCATCATATCAGGAATTCCACTTGGATGGAATTTGAGACCTGCATGAAACCATGACCCATGCAGCCGATGCACAGATCCTTATTTGTTCGGGTAAGTCTCGCGCAAACGCGGCGCATCTTTTACACTGGCGCCTCCCGTTCACTGCTTTAATCTACATCCTCCAATGACCGCCCGACGAAATGAACACACCTCATCTCCGTTAACGCGGGTGGTGAATGTGGCGTTACTGCTTGGCTGGTTGCTGTCTTCGAATGGACTTGCCCCTGCCTTCACCCTTCTTGCAGCGCAATTGGATCGCTGCCATCAAGTGAAAGTGAGTAATTCGTCCGCAGGTGAGGTGCGGGTGGTGCTTTCCCATGAGGGCAATGCTGCGTCTCAGCGCGTGCATGTACACAGCGGCCTGACCACGCTGATGATGCTCTTTGCTCAAGCGGCGGTTTCTCAGAAGGCCGACCATGTCCTGGCCTTCCAGTCAATAGACAATCAGGGACGCCCCACCAAACGCGATGTGCTCTCGATGGCCACCAGCATCCCTGCAGCTGCGGTGCATTACCTGCTGGTAAAGCTGCCTGCCGTAACAAGGCGCGAACGCATGGTTCGCCGTGAACACGCCCCCCTGTGGTCTCCGGGAGTACAACTCAAGGCGGGCAAGACCCTGCTGCAGTGTTGAAGACAGGGCGCTGACCCTTTCTTCCAGTGATGCGATTTGCCGATGGTGGATCGCGCTCTGGCCATGCCTCCCAGCAGGCATGCTGCCGCCTGTCTTCCATTTTTCCCCGCCTCATCGTCCCATGAACACCCCTTCCGTTGCCCGCTTCTCGAACGGAGCACCCAGCCCCTCCCGGAAGGAAAACACCCCGCCACCTTCCGAACACCCTCAAACCATCATCTTCATGAAAAACCTTCGTCTCGCATTCCTCCTCCTTCTCACCGCACTGCATATCCCTGTCACCGCTTCCGACATTCAGTCCCGCGGCACCACCATGACAGGCATTGTCACCAGCATCGATCACTCAACGCGTTCAGTCACTTTTGAGCAGAGCCATGGGAGGGAAATCCACCGCTTTGTCTATGCCCGCAGAGCGAAATTCTGGCACGGGGACGCTGATGCTTCGCCTGAGGCTCTGCGAGCTGGAATGCATGTGCAAATCGATCTTCGCAATCCAGTATTTGGCCCCTATTTTGTGACGCAAATCGTGCTCCTTGAGTCCGCACCTTCGGCCGTAGAGAAGGCAGACAAGTAGGTGCCATAAATTGGCCGCTAGTTTCCTTCCACAAGACGAGCACTCAGCCCCTCCACCCACGGGACCGCAGCACGCAGAGCTGGTAGGGACGCGCTGTGCCGCGTCCGTAGAATCTTCGTCCCAGCACCGCCTGCCGCCCCAACTCCTCCCCCTTTCCTCATGCGCCCATCTCTTCCTGCGCATGGAACCGCCTTGACTGACAGACGCAATCCCCCGCACGTCGCAGATTGAAGTACGATAGACACTCCTGTCTGTCGATCAGCGGCACCGCCATTTCCTTTGCCCGCGTACACCGCAATCAGATCCCCCCTCCTTCCTCACTCGCGAAAGCAGCAGCCCCGTCCGCAGTCTTCGTCCCCCATTCTCACCAAATCATGCCAGAGCGCCCGCCGTCTCCAGCTCTTCACCTCCGATCCAGGGAGCGCAAAGGTAGGGCTGGCTGTCCCCAGCCAGCCGCCATGGACCTGTCCTCCCGAATACCATATCAACAGCTCTTCTGAGTACGTAGTTCGGGGTTCGCTTCGCGGCTTCGCAGCAGCCCGTTCCGGAAGCCCCGCATCTCCCCAAACCTGAAACCAGCCAGCGCACGTTTTGTAGTACCGGCTTTAGCCGGAATCTGGAAACCTAGTTCGTGCAAACAGCTCCCGAATAAACTCCTCCTGTCACTCTCCGTTCAACAAACCAGCCGCAGCCGACCTGTCCTTCGTAGCTCGACGCAGGAAAGCGAAGGGGGAAGAAGGATGCCTCGCTCATCAATCAAAGTCTCATGGCCCTCCACGTCCCCTGTTCATTGGCGAAGTCCAGTTCTAGCTCCTTCCCACCACAAAAACCATTCTACAAAACACCTTCTCAAGCCCGACCACTTCCCCAAGTTACAGTTCACCTTCCACACCCAACCCGATGAAATCAAATCTCATGACTCTCCTCTCGGTGCTCCTCACCGTCACTTTTTGCAGCACCCTGTCGGCGATCGCACAGCCCTACGAGAAGGGACAATCCGTCGAAGCATTCACCGCCCCAGATCAGCACGGCACCCCCTTCACATTTCAGCCCGCAGAAACACGCTTCCTCCTGATCAGCCACGACATGGCAGCAGGCAAGAAAGCCAACGCCGCCCTCAACACCTTGGGCAAAGATCACCTGCCCGGAAAAAAAGCCATCTACATCGCCAACATCCACGGCATGCCCAGCATCGGTCGCTACTTCGCCATCCCCAAGATGAAAAAATACGCCCACCGCATCATCCTCGCGGATGACGCCAAACTCATCGCCAAATTCCCCCAGCAGGAAGGCAAAGTCACCGTCCTCAAACTCGCCTCCGGCCGCATCCAATCCATCTCCTACTGGAACCCCGAATCAGAGCCCGTGGATAATGTCCTGAAATGATCCGCTCGATTTTTCCAAGCAGACTTCGTCAGGCAGGAATGGCGCTCTGTTAAGACGCAGTTTCGTGCGCTTGCCGCCTTCCCTCTCAGTCTTCTTAAGCCCTGAAAGAGCGGCCTAATGTAGCCCACGGCCGCCGCCTGTCCTACGAAGCTCGTAGAGCGAAGGAGGAAGCCTAAGTGAGGCCGCCCTGGGTTTCCGGCATCACCACCCAGGCAGCAAACCAAGCGAGCTCCTCGAAAAACTGAAGAGCAGACCGAGTGACGTTTTGACGATTAGCCTGTTGCTCACAGTGCAAGCCTTCAGCAGAAAATGAGTTTGTTAGCAAGGTTAAGCACACCCTTCGTCCCGTTTCGTGGTGTACCCATACCGCCTTGGTAAAATGTCGTTCTGCATAACAACCGACACATTTCACGACCTCTATGGGATCAACCTGAGGGCCAAACCGGGCAAAATCCTCTGAAAATCAGCAGTCTGGCCCTTCTCAGTGTGAAAATGGCATGTGGTTTTTTGCTGAAAAATTGACACTCTTACCGCCTCCTGTAATACCCAAGCCATGCATTTTTAATTTGCTTGATGGCTTATTCATTGATTCACTGAAGAATGATTACGAGTAGTGTCCGGTCCATTCTCTCGGTAATAACAATTTCATTCTTGGTCAGTTGTGGCCGTGAGAACGTCGAATCCACTCTGCCGGACAAGAAAACAAACTTTCAACAAAAGGTCTTCGCTGAAACTGGCTCTGATAAGTCCATCACGTTGATTTCAGAGACGGAGTGTGAAATCAACCAAGGAGGAGGTAATATTTTCTTGGCCGAGTATTCACGCCAGGGTGACAAACTGCGAATTGTCGCCCACATCGCTGGCGCATCAGTAGTCATGTATTTTGATTTCATTGATCAAGGTTTGCGCGACTCTAACACCGGTCAGGTTTTGCTTTTGCCAGATGCCTTAGCGCGTGCCCGCGCCCAGATACAAGCTGCGCGCGATGCTGAAATAGCTCAGCAGCAACGCGCCCGGCAAATGGAGATTGAACGTAGGCAGCAGCAGGTCAAAGCATATCAAGACAAATGCATGGCGCTGCGAGACAAGGGCATGAAAGTGATTCGCGATTTCTTTGCCAATGGTAGCATCATAAACGCTGATTATATGCCGGATCATTATCGTGGTGTTCAATTTGTTATCACGCTCACCAGCGAAGTATCATTCGTTGCGGCCGGGAATGACCCTTATGATCAAACCTTTGTGGTCTACGGAACGACGAGATGGATTAGTGGCAACAAAGATTCAATAACGCGCAAGGGTAGATTCAGTGGAAATGTTATAGTGCAACGAGATCGCAATAATAATTCTGAGGCAACTTTAGCCGTTGAAGTAGCCTTTGGAACAGAGAGAGATGGAACAGTCAACGGAATCGACGAAGACCAAAAAACGCCTTGGAACGGGACGGAATTCAGGGCAAAGCCAAACTTCACTCGCTGCCACGCTTATTATAAAATCGATCATATCAAGTCGAACGCCAACATCGATCAAGCGTCGACAAATGGCAGCATCAAACCATTCGCCTCTCAAGAAATGCCGAAGGAGGCGCAAAATATGCAATGGGCACAATATAACTTGGGGTTGTTATATGCTTCGGACAAAGCTTTTCAGGTGATTCTAAAGGCTGGCGAAAATGGTAGTGCCTATGAACAAGGAGTGTTGGGGTACATGTATGAAACGGGTCAAGGTGTGCCGAAAGACGAGTCCATGGCGATTAAGTGGTATTCCAAAGCTGCCGAGCTGGGTGATCCTGGCGCACAAACAAATCTCGGATTAATGTATGCCACCGGTCGAGGAACACCGGTAAAAAAACTTTTAGCGTATACCTGGTTTGTTATGGCATTAAGTAATAATAAGAACACTTTCACTTCTCTTCAGGCACAATGGAACAAGGAACTACTTGAGAAGACTTTGACACCAGAGGAACGTAACATAGGGCAGCGCATGGCTCGTGATTTTAAATCACGAATGACTCACACTAAACGATGATTAGAAAAACGCCTCTCACTCCAGCGCCTTCTGCAATTTCATCTTCATTCTGACAGTTTGCTCTTGAGAGCTTCCTTGATGAACATCCGACGTAACAAACGCGGAGAAAAGCTAGGCAATTTGAGACGCTTGCATGCAGTGGCCAAGGCTTTCTTGGGACGACATTTCTTGAAGATCTTGTCAGATGGAGATCCATCAACGTTTGCCTTCATTAGTCTATCGAGCAGCGGGGCGCATTTTGAGATAGGCAGAAATCTGGGAGGATGTCTGCGTTTTGACACGGAGATGCCACCCGAATCCAGTCGCCTTTTGACTGTTTCCCCCTCCCCTGCCCGCATGCCAGGAAGGATGCGAGTATGCCAAAGCAGGATCAACAGGATTTGACAGCGCCAATTTTTCGCCATACACAACTCAGGATCAATAATACCGCGTGGATAGCTCAGTGGTAGAGCGGCTCGTTTACACCGAGTTGGTCGGGGGTTCGAATCCCTCTCCGCGCACCATCTTCCGCCTCAACGAGGCCCCGACTGAAGAACCCGCATCCAACAGGCGGCCCATCATGAGCAGCAGTAGGCTGTTCTGAAAATCACCCGCAAAAATCGGGTTCCTTTGATCCGTGTTGGTCGTGTCATCCGTGGTTAAAAAATCCAAAGCGACTCTCTTTCCACCCATGAATGCCAAACGCCCTGAGCCTGTCTCTGAAAAATCTCTGCGGCTTTCCAAACTCTGCGGTGCGTCGATTCAGGACTCCCCACAGCACCCGACCCCACCGAGTTGGTCGGGGGTTCGAATCCCTCTCCGCGCACCATCTTCCGCCTCAACGAGGTCGACAGCGGTGAATTCAGACAATCTCTGATCGATTCCGACCTCTGAAATTAGTGTTTCATTAGTGTCCGATTAGTGGTTCAAAATTCTGGATCTCTTGCAACGCATTCGTCATTCCCTCTTCACCCGCATCCACTTCCGCGCCTCCATCCCGCTCGCCAGTTCCTTCACCCGCACTTCCCAGCTGCCCGGATCCTCATTTGGCGCCAGGTCCAGCTTGATCTCAACGATGCCATTCTCAGCCGCATAAAACCCGCTCCCCTCCGCCGCTTTCCCATTCGCATCGCGAACATCCACCCGCACCGGAATCACCGCCTTGGTCGGCGCCTCCTGAGTGGTCGTAATACTGACCACAATCTTCGCGCTGTTCCCCACCACCGCGTTCTCCGGCACCTCCAGCTTCAAGCCCAGCAACGGCTTCGGCAGCACCATGAAGATGCGCCCGTCACAAGGCCCCAGATCAACCGGCCAGCTCATCACGCCGTCTGCGCTGCGCTTCGGCACGATGAACTGCGTCCCTGTCAGTTCATACACATTCGCCGATTCCGCCTTCAAACTCACCACCCCGCTTGATGGCACCCCGTTTTCCATCACCAGACCATGCTGGCCCACGTAGTTGCCGAACTCGCGTTTGTCGTTCACCACAAACACATACGTCGCATCCCCAAACTTCCGCGTGCGCACAATGATCTCCGGATTGTCGCACATCGCCTTCTGCGGCAGCGCGAAGCCCCCCACGGTCCCCGCCATTTCCAGCACCTTCGCCTTGTCCACATCCGCCTTCTTCACCCGCTTGAAACTCGGCAATAGGAAATCCGCCTTCAGCGCCGGACACAGAAACTCATCCGCCACAATCTTGCCGCCCTTCTTCTGCCAGTCCTGAATCCGCGTCACTACCGACTTCGTCAGCACATCGCAATACGGCATCACCAAGACCTTGCGGCCGCTCAGCCCATTCTTGAGCAAAGTTTCTTCAAACAGAATGTCCGTCTGCACATGCGCATGCTGCAGCGCCAGCCACACATCCGCCGCCCAGTCCGTGTTGCTCCCGTAGCTGCCGCGATGCGCAAACATCTGCGACGTAAAACTCTCCAAAAACGCCACCTCACTCCGTTCATCCGGAATCGCCATCAGCGACGGCCCCAGCGGCTCAATCACCTCATGCAGCAACTGCTTGAGCACCGGCGCAGTATTCGAATTCGTGTACCGATAACCCCCAGGGCTTCCCGTCTCCACGAGCGACTGCCACCCATGATACATGATCCCCTGAATCGGCCGCGAAATCTTCGTCCACAGCGCCTCCTTCAAATGCATCGGCGCAATCGTGATATACGCCGCCTCAGGATCATGATCCTGCCACGCCACCACCTCCCCCGGCACCTTGCTGCCAATCGGCGCCGTCTGTGAGCGATACCAGATCAACTGCGTCATCTTCATCACCCGCTGATTCCTCCCCGTCGCCGCGCTCATCGCAAACAACTGATCCGCACACATCCCAATCTTCTGCGGATCAGGATAAGTATAAGTCCAGTGCGAAATCACATCCACACCCCCGCCCGCACCGCCAATGCTCGGCTGCCGTACCGCTGGATCAAAAAACGTCCACACCTTGCTGCTCCTCACCCCCTTGTGCAGCGCCGTATGCAGTCCATTCCAGCCATCCCCAACCGTCCAGAACCAGCGCAGGTATTTCAAAATCGGATGATCATCCGCAATCACCCGATCCACCGGAAAATCCTTCATCTTCGTCCAGTCCACCCCCCACTTCGCCGACACCTCCGCAGGAATCTCCGCCCCCGCAAACTTCCGATACCCCTCCACGTCCACCGAATTGAAACTCACCTGCGTGTTGTCCCTCACCTCCGTATCAATCAACGCCGTCGTGAACGCCGGATGATCCCCATAAGCCTTCCCCACACTCACCCCCACCACCTGAAAAAATGAAGCAAAGTCCGGCAGCGACGCACAAATGTCCTGTCGTGCATAAGCCTTCCCATCACGCCCCACCCGCAGATTCTTCTCCTCCGACTCCAGCGCATGTGCCGGCGACAAACTCGCAATGACCTCCAGCCCATTCTCCAGCGCCCTGTCCAGCATCCCCCTATTCTTCGCAATCACCTCCGGCTTCGCCGGCGGCGCGATCTTCTTCTGCTTCCACATCTCCCCATAGTCCGCCCCCAGCCCAATGAAGTGCGTGAAGCCAAGATCCTTCAACCGCGCCATCTCCTCACCATTCGCCCCCCACATGATCACCGGCATCCTTTCCGGCACTCGAGGCACCAGTTTCAACACGGCAGACTGCTCGGTGCCATAATCACCCACCTCAAACCGCGCCCGCAATTCATACTCATCCGCCTTCAGCGCCGTATTGAAAATATATTTGGCCGTAAAACTCTTCCCCATTGCCAAATCCGACACAAGAAACTCCTCCGTTGTCCCACCCAGGCTCACCTTCAATTTCGCCGCTTTCAGCACCTCACGTCGCAAATTGGTGCAAACGATCTCCACCGCCTTCGCCGTCTCCATGCGCCTCCACACATTGCGTCCTGCCACAATTTGCATCGAAACCCGCTCAAAACTCAACACTCCCTCACAGACCCGCACCTCATCAATCAGCCCCGGAAACCCGCCATAATTGCTCCCCAGCCGGTCCCCAATGCTCAATGGTTTCATTCCCTGCGTCACCTTGCCATATCCTGCAAGGATCGCACCACCCGCCGCCACACCGTTCCGATAAAACTTCCCCTCACCCGCTCCATCATAAGTGAAGGCCACATGCTGCCAAACGTCCGCCTCCAGCTTGAACGGCAGCGAATAGATCGTCTTCGACTCCGCCCCAAAGCCAAGCGTTACCCACATTCGCCTCAATCCGCCTTTATCTGCGTCCCCAAGCTGCCACTGGTAGTCCGTGTGATCGACATACTTCTTGTCCAGCAGGAAGCAGCGCAGCCTCGGCTCAAACGCCGCCTTCGGCTTGATCCACATCTCCAGCGTAAACGCCCCCTTCACAGGCTTCACCGCCACCACCGCCGCATGTCGTTGATCCTCAACCGGAAACCCCGGAAACGACTCCAAAGCCCCGCCGAATTTGCCCTTCGGATTCAAGACTGCCCCATGCAGCGTCACGTCCTTGGACTCTTCATCAAATTTCCAAAAACCCAGCACATGAGGTCCGGTGGCGTCTTCTTTGGCATAACCTGTCTCCCAGGTTTCCTGCAGCGCAGAATGCGCAACCCATGGAAAACAAAGTCCTAACAGGAAAAGAGAGCGAACGGATTGGAACATGGCTCACTCATACGCATCATGAATGCACTTCAATTCACGCCTTCACCGCCCACCTCAACTTCGCCGGGGCTGCGCGTGGATTGTCGCGGGTCTCCTGCGAAGTGGGACGAATCACTTCGTCGTTGGTGGCGCTGAACAGACCGCTGCGCAGCCCTTCGCGAAAGAGATGCTTCACCCGGCGGTCTTCCCCCGAGTGGAAGGTGAGGATGCACACACGTGCACCAGAGCGCAAACAGGTGGGCAATTGACGCAAAAAGGTGTCGAGCGCGGTAAATTCCTCATTCACAGCAATGCGCAGGGCTTGGAAAACGCGACGCACCGTAGCGTCCCGGTCCTCCTCATTCACCCGGTGCGGCAGCGCGCGGCGTATGGCTTCCGCCAGCGAACGGGTGGTGGAGTGGTCAGTTTCAGCCAGTGCCTGCGCGAGCAGTTTCGCGTGCGGTTCGTCGGCGTTGTCGCTGAGGATGGCGGTGAGTTTTTCCGCAGTGAGCTTTTGCAGCAACTCGCATGCAGATACGCCACGTTGCGGATTCATGCGCATGTCGAGCGGGCCGTCGTGCTTGAAGCTGAAGCCGCGGGCGGGATTGTCGAACTGCATGGAGGAGCAGCCCAGATCGGCAAGCAGCACGTCCACGCCATCGCTCCAGCCGAGTTCGCCGAGCGCGCGGGGCAGTCCGGCGAAATTCATGCGCTTCACGACGAGAGCAGATTCCTCGCAGCCCCCTGCACGCAGCCGCGCTTCAGTGCGCACAATTTCTAGAGGGTCTTGATCGAGCGCGAGCAGGGTGCCGCCGGGTTGCACGGCTTTGAGCAAAGCTGTGGCATGGCCTCCGTAGCCCAGCGTACAATCCACGGCGCGTTCACCGGGCTGTGGATCAAGGATTTGCATGATCTTACTCAGCAAAATCGGCACATGCTGTCCGGCGGGTGTTTTGCCGGAGGCTCGCACCTTTGCGATGGTCTCGGCGTAGCGCTCGGGATTGAGCTCCTTGTACTTGTCCTCGAAGCGCTGCGGATTTTTACCGGAGTAACGCTTGCGGCGGCGGTGGGGTGTTGGGAGCTCTGCTTCGCTCACAGTTCGTTGTATTTGGCGTTGGATCCGCGTGCCTTTGCCACGGGATAGCGTGTTTCATTGCGCTCGACCTTGTCGAGCATGGCCTGGCCGAGATCGACGCCGAGATTGTGCGCGAGTTCAAAGAGCAGGATGGCCACATCGGCCATTTCGTCCTTCAGCTCCGGCATTTTGTCCTTCACCCGCTGCTCGATCTGCTCCGGCTGCTGCCAGACAAAGTGCTGCAGCAGCTCCCCCGCCTCGGCCGTGATGGCGATGGCAAGTTCCTTCGGGCTGTGAAACTGCATCCAGTCCCGGGCGTCACGAAACGCACAGATTCGGGCGGTGATTTGTTCGATGCTCATGGGGCATGATGAGACGCATTTCTTAGAGGGCAATCAATTGCAGATGAATTGCGAGAACCTTGACAGGAAAATTTCCGGAGGCGTCAGTACTGTTTTTTGCACCATGGAACCCGTCGCTTTCTACATCATCCACCGCGCCCAGCGTGAGGGCCCCTTCACGCTGGACCAATTGCAGGAGATGATCGCCATGGGAAAAATCACTCCTGAGCAGTCGGGCTGGTGTTCAGGCATGACCGAATGGCGACCTCTGAACGAATTCATGCCTCCGATGGTGCCCAAATCTACTCCGCCGCTGTCAGCCCCCTCTACGTTCGCGCCTGTTCAGCCACCAGCGCAGAAAAGGTCCAAGACATGGGTTTGGGTGACATTGGCGGTGCTTGTCGTATTAGGGGGATTCGGAGTGCTGATGGGATACGGTGCGTATGCCATTTTGAAAAAAGGAAGCGCAGAGATGGCGTACCTGCCATTGCAGGAAGAACGCTCCGGACATGAGGTGCCATGGCAAAATTCCAGCCTCAAGTCCATCGGGCCTGCCGAGCAACCTAACGGCAAAAACTTTCTGCAGATCCGTTATCACTCGCCAGCCGGAGAGCTCTCTGCCTATCTGACGCCTGATCCCAAGGACGGCAAAAGACACCCCGCGATCGTCTGGGCACATAGTTTTTCCGGAGGGATCGGCAGCATGTTCTGGCAGCACAATCAGGAAGGACACGATCTCACCGCCCGTGCCTTTCGTGACAAGGGGATCGTCATGATGTGTCCCTCATGGCGGGGTGAGAACGAGAACCCGGGCCGCATTGAACTGCACTACGGTGAAGTGGACGACTTCCTAGCGGCAATCGAACACGTCAAAAAGCTGCCCTACGTCGATCCAAACCGGGTTTATATTGGCGGTCACGATGTGGGCGGCACGCTCACGCTACTGGCAGCCTGTGCCTCGGATCAGTTTCAAGCGGCATTCTCTTTGGGTGGCATGCTGGATGGCATTGCCATGCTGAAAAGGCTGCCCAGCAGCCAACTGCCCTTCAATCCTGGTGCAACCCAGGAACTTTGGCTGAGAAGCCCGCTGCGTTATGCCTCGTTCATCCGGAAACCGGTGTTTTACTTTGAAGCCAGTGGCTCATTCGAACAGGATGCGGCCCGACGAATGCAGCAGCGCGCCGGGTCACACTTCCAGGCATTCCCGATTGAAGGCACTCATTTTGACATCGTCGCCCCCCTCACCTACCTCATCGCGGAAAAAATCGCCGCCAATCAGGAGATCAGTTTCACCACGAATGAACTGACGGACAACTTCAAGACGCTGGCCTTTAAAGCCAGCCAGAGAAAGCCGCCCGTTCAAAGTCAAGACAGCTATGGACTGGCCTCGATCATCGCAAAAACCGAACTGCATCCGTATATTGCCCCAGCGTTGAAGGAGGAAGATCTGACAACCCTTCGCAGCGCCATGGAAAGTCTCATAGAGCAGAAAGACTACAGTCCAAAGGCATTCGCGGCTGTATCGAAGCTGTCGGACCTGCGCAATAAGATCCGGGACCAACAACTGCTGCAAATGTATGATTCAGTGCTGGCCCCCGAATTCAGCCAATGGGCACTCCAGCGAGTCAAACTCCCGGCCGAGATGACCAAGGCGGAGGAAGACTGCATCTTTGCCATCCTGGTCGTGCACGGAGGCATTCCGACGAACTTCGCAGGAGCCGACCTGACGGCCGCCGTTTTAAAAAGAGGCATGCAGCCGGACTCCCTGGAGTGGTACAAGGTTTACAGCATCTACGGCATTCGATCTCCGCTCACAGCACATCTGATGCGCGCCCTGGCGGTTGCCCCTCCGGCAGGCAGAGGGGGCAAGCTGGTGCTGAATCACATCAACATGCTGATACAGCAGGGCTGGGAAGGAGACCACCCTTACAACTCCCTCCACGGCCTGGATGTCCTTAAATCTTGGATGGAAAGCAGTAAACCCGAGTCCATTGAGCTCGCCTCTGGAGCAGCACGGACGGCTGCTTACCTCAAGGCAGAATTCCGTGATGTCCTGATCCCGATGGCGCTGCAGCACCCGCAGGCATCCGTGCGCCTCGCTGCCGCTTGGGCGGATGCCAAAAGTGGCGGCACCACTGGGGTCCCGCTGCTCAAGAAGGCCTGCGTGGACGTGCAGCAGTCCGCCGCGGCACAGGGGCTGCTGAAGAATCTCCTGCTGGAAGACGAGATTCCTCTGGAGGTCAGGGATCCGGGTTTCATCACCAAATCCATGGTGGCCCTCACGCTCGCGCATACGTCCTTTTTGGGAGAGCCGCCCCTCAGCATCGACATTTATGACCATAAGGACCTTTTCTGGCCTCCGTCCAGACAAAGGGGCGACATCTGGCTTTTGAAGTTCACCTTTCGCTCCAAGGACGGCGGGGCTGCAAAGACAGGCTATGCCATGCAATCGACACTTGTGAACTGCTATTTCCTGAAAGGGGATGTGACTTCCACCGTGCCGGAGGATATATACCTTCGTGCGTGTGCCAGTGAGTTTATGGGCTACGCCAAAAGCAAGAATGATCCCACGGCCAAGAAGGAAGCCTGGAAGCGGGCGCTTATGGCCCTGCGGGAAAACAATCCGGGTGTATTTGATGCCATCAAGGTCCCGGACGACGACGCCAAGCCATGATCATGCAGGCATGCCTGCAAAACCTGCTGGACAGACAACAATAAGCGCGCATTCAGTCGCAAGACGTGCTGGACAGCCCGACGTAAACTGTAGATGATTATTAATATGAAAATTCATCTTCAGATCGCGCTCGTCGCCTGCCTCTCCGCCTGCACCGCCCTTCAAGCCGCCGGAGATTCTCCGGTGGATTTTGTGAAACAGATCAAACCGATCCTCGCCGACCGCTGCGTCGAGTGTCACAACTCCGAGACGCTGCTGGGCGAGCTCAATCTGCAAACGCGGGCGCTCGCTTTTGAAAAGCGCAAAACCGGGCCGGTGATCGTGCCGAAGAATGCAGAGAAGAGCATGCTCTATCTGGTGCTGACGCTGCCAGCCAAGGACAAGAAGGCCATGCCCGCCACCGGCCACCGCATTCCGAAGGATGAGGTCAGCACGATCCGTCAATGGATCACCGAAGGTGCAAGCTGGCCGGAGGGTGAGGACGGTGTCATCACGCCGAAGCATAAGAAAGCCGGAAAGTAGCAAGCGAAGCAAGGGGGACAGGCTGCCTGCCAGCCATTGCCAGGCCTCATTGAAGGCGAAGCTTCGCCACCTCAACTGAATGGTTGAATCATTTCGTGAGCAACAAACCGATGATTCTGCGGTTTGAAGCATCAAAACCGCTCATGAGCACCACGATTCACCCCTTTCATATTCCGCTCAGCCGACGCAAACTGCTACACAGCCTGCTGCTGACCACCGGAGGCATCATCACCGACAGCGTGTATGCCGAGGCGCTTGCGCTGACCCCACGTGCGACGGAAGGGCCGTATTATCCCGATCACCTGCCGCTCGATCAGGACAATGATCTCACGATGATCATCGGCGGCAAAGCCCCCGCGACTGGGATCGTGACGGAGTTCGGCGGCCGCCTGCTCAATGTGGATGGCAAGCCGATTCAAGATGCAGTGATCGAACTCTGGCAGTCCGACAACAACGGTTGCTACATCCACAGCCGGGGCACGCAGCCGGGCAAGGAACGCGACCCGCAATTTCAGGGTTTTGGCAAAATCGAAACCAACGCGAAAGGCGAGTACCGCTTCCGCACGATCATGCCCGGCCTGTACACGGGGCGTACGTTGCACTATCACATCCGGGTGAAGCAGAACGAAAAAAGCATGCTCACCACGCAGCTGTTCATCGCTGGTGTACCGCAGAATGACCGCGATGGCATCCTGCGCAGCATGGGGACGGAAGAGCAGCGGCTTTCCGTCATTCGTGAATTCATGCCGACGAGTGCCGAGAGCAAAGAACTCGTCACCACATGGGACATCGTGATCGGCCACACGCCGGAGGAGCCGGATCAACGCGGTCGTGGCCCCGGAGGTCCGGGCGGACCACCGCCGCGTCGTCGTGACAGCGCGGCTGTGAGTGACCAGGACATCCAAGACCTGGTCTTGGGACCGTCACCGTTTTAATCAAGCCTGCCGATGCGTATCTGAAAGAAGCTGCTCAACAAACTTGGGCAGCTCCACGGAGACTGGTCCAACAATGCGCTCACGGAACTGGCGTGAGATCTCGGTGTTCTCGATGTTGAACTCGACGAGGCGGCACGAACGGTTTTGCGCAGCCATCTGGGCGAAGCCTGCAGCAGGATACACCACGCCGGATGTGCCGATGCAGAGAAAGAGATCGGCACTCTTCAAGGCGTTCATGATGGTCTCCATCTCGAAGGGGAATTCGCCAAACCAGACGATGTGCGGGCGCAGACCGCCGATCTCACCACAGGCACGGCAGCGCGTGCCGGAAGACAATTCTTTGGTCCAGGACAGCACCGCGCCGCAGCATTCGCAGCGTGCCTTGCGCAGTTCGCCGTGCATGTGAATGAGCTTTTCACTCCCTGCGCGTTCGTGGAGGTCGTCCACGTTTTGCGTGACAAGCAGGAACTGGCCGCGCCATTCGCGTTCCAAATGCGCCAGTGCGAGATGGCCCGCGTTGGGCTCCACGGTGTTCAAGGCAGCACGGCGCAGGTTGTAGAAATGATGCACGAGTTCGGGATCGCGGGCGAAACCCTCCGGTGAAGCGACCTCTTCAATGCGATGGCCTTCCCAAAGACCGTCCACACCCCGGAATGTCGGCACGCCAGATTCGGCGGACATGCCCGCGCCAGTGAGCACGACGATGTTTTGCCCGGTGCTCATTTTTTCGGCTGTCGCTGCCGGACGCATTCAAACAAACACACACCCGTGGCGACGGAGACATTGAGACACTCCACTTTGCCGCCCATGGGAATCTTGACGAGGAAGTCGCAGTGCTCGCCGGTGAGGCGGCGCATGCCGGGGCCTTCGGCGCCCATGACGATGCCGATGCCGCCTTTGAGATCGAGATCGTAGAGGCTCTTCGTGGACTCATCTGCCGTTCCGACGAGCCAGATGCCGAGTTCTTTGAGCTTGTCCATGGCGCGGACGAGATTGGTGACGCGGATGAGCGGGATGTTTTCCGCACCGCCACAGGCCACGCGCACGACGGTCTCGGTGATGGGCGCGGTTTTGTCTTTGGGCATGATCACGGCACAGACACCTGCGGCATCGGCAGTGCGCAGGCAGGCGCCGAGATTGTGCGGATCCTGCACACAGTCGAGGATGAGGACGAGAGGGCTTTCCTTGCCTTCGAGGATTGAAGGGATGTCTCCTTCTTCATAGACGCGCACGTGGTTGTCTGAGCGGGAGTGGCGGTTCTGGCGGGCGACGGGCTGGTCTGGGCGGTTTGGGCGCATGTGGTCCCCAACAGTGCGCTGAGAAAGCGATTTGGCAAAATGATAGAATCACCAGCTTGCAGGCTGTGTGAAGTGGCGGGAGGGGTTTGGGATGAAGACACTCCTCAAGCGCTGGTGGCTGCGCGCAGCCGTTTTGATCCTGCTGGGTTCTGGCATTGTCTTTGGCTGTGAATGGTGGGTCGCCAAGAGAGCGGAAGGCCGGTGCTTTGATGATGTGAATGCAGTGCCAGAATCTCCTGTGGCTCTGGTGCTGGGCACCTCCGCCCATGTGGCAGGAGGCTGGTCCAACTATTTTTTTAAATACCGAATGGAGGCTGCGGCGGCACTCTTCAAAGCGGGCAAGGTCAAAGCGCTGGTCGTCAGCGGCGACAACGGCACCTACAGCTACGATGAACCCACGGACATGAAGCTGGCGCTGATGAAGCTGGGCGTGCCAGCGGAGAAGATCGTGTGTGACTATGCCGGATTTCGGACGCTGGACTCGGTAGTGAGAGCCAAGGCGGTCTTTGGGCAGCAGCGCGTGATTTTTGTTTCACAGCGATTTCACAATGCGCGCGCCATTTATCTGGCGCGGGCGTTTGGCATTGAAGCCTACGGCCTGGATGCCAAGGACGTGCCGGTGGCACTTTCCGTGAAAACGTTTCTGCGGGAGAAACTGGCCTGCGTCAAAGCGGTGCTGGATGTGAACGTGCTCGGCACCAAGCCGAGGTTTCTCGGTGAGAAGGTGAGTGTGCCGATGGAGTGACTCACAACCAGACCGTCAGCGCGCGACGAAGATCGGGACCGGGGGTGACGCGGAAACTTTCATCGAGCTCGAGCCGGGCTTTGTGGCCGTTCTGGGAGATTTCGAGGAAGACAGGGAGCGTGCCGGGATAGGCGAGAAGCACTTCCTGAATGCGTTCGAGGTCGGTTTCGTCGTGCTGCTTGGTGTTGAGCCTCAAGACGTACGGTTTCGGAGGAGCAGGCGGCTTCGGTGGCGGCGGCTCGGAAGGATCGGGGTCACCGGCGGTGCGTGGTTTCGCAGCCTTGGGCTTGAGAGGAACGGCACCATTGAGGGTGACGCGGTTGCCGTCGGTCTTCTGATCCTTGCTGACACGAACGCGCAGAGAGAGCACGGCACCGTCTGCGAGCACATCCTTGAGTTTCTCGTAATCGTCGCTCCAGCACATCATCTCGACCTGGCCGGTGAAATCTTCAAACTTGCAGGTGGCGAAGGGACGGTTGTCGCGCTTGGAGTAACGTACTTCTAGCTGGCTCATAATGCCGGCGATGGAGATGGTCTGCGCTTTTTCCTTGGTGTCGATTTCCTCAATGGCGGCGATCCTGGCATGCTTCGACGAATCAAAATGCCCCCGGTAGCTATCCAGCGGATGACCGCTGACGTAGAAGCCGAGCAGTTCTTTTTCAAAGGCGAGGACCTCATCCGTAGTCCATACGATGGAGGGCGCTGCAGCTTCGTTCTTCTTGGATTTGGGCTGAGCGAGATCGAAGTCATCAAAGAGGCCGCCCTGGCCTGCTTTTTTGTCCTTCTGCATGGAGGCTGCAGAAGCGAGCACCTGCTCGAGCTTGGCGAACATCACGGCGCGCAGCTCGCCGGTGAAGTCAAAGGCGCCCGCTTTGACGAGGGACTCCATGAGCTTCTTGTTCACTGCGCGGTTGTCGAGCCGTGCGGCGAAATCTTCGAGGCTGGTGTAGAGGCCGTTCTTCTCGCGCTCCGCGATGGCGGCCTCCATGGCACCTTCACCGACGTTCTTGATGGCGCTGAGTCCGTAGCGGATGGCGTTTGGCTCTTTTTCTTCGGTTTCAAACCGCTCAGGAGCGAACTTGAGCGACGACTTGTTGACGTCTGGCGGCAGCACCTTGATGCCCATCTCGAAGCACTCACTGACGAAGTTCGCGATTTTGTCGGGATTGCTGATTTCAAAGCTGAGCACCGCCGCCATAAATTCGACGGGGAAATTCGCCTTCAAGAAGGCCGTTCGATACGTCACAATTCCGTAGGCGGCGGAGTGTGATTTGTTGAAGCCGTATTGCGCGAATTTTTCGAGCAAGTCGAAGATGGAGTTCGCGAGCTTGGCGTGGATCTCGTTCGTCTTGAGGCAGCCTTCCACGAAGATGAGACGCTGACGGGCCATCTCGGCGGCGTCCTTTTTACCCATCGCTCGTCGGAGCAAGTCGGCTTGTCCGAGGGAGAAGCCGGCGAGCAAGTTTGCCGCCTGCATGACCTGCTCCTGATAGACCAGAATGCCGTAGGTCTCCTTGGAGATCTTCTCCAGCAATGGATGCGGGTAGTCCACCTGCTCCTCGCCCTTCTTACGCTTGATGTAGTCGGGAATAAACTGCATCGGGCCTGGACGATAAAGCGCCAGAATAGCGATGATTTCCTCGATGGTGTCAGGACCGAGCTGCTTGCAGGTGTTGACCATGCCGCCAGATTCCATCTGGAAGACGGCGACTGTTTCGCCACGTTTGATAAGATCGAAGGTCTTGGTGTCTTCGAGGGGCGCATCGGCCACTTTGAAGCCGGGGACGCGCTTGTTGATCCAATACTCGGCTTCGTGGATCACCGTCAGCGTTTTGAGGCCGAGGAAGTCCATCTTGAGCATGCCCAGCTCGGTGAGCGGCTTCATCGCATACTGCGAGAGGATGGCGTCTTCCTTGTCTCGGGTGAGGGCGATGAAGTTGTCGAGCCGTCGATCACCGATAACGACACCGGCAGCGTGAACGCCCGTGCCGCGCGTGAGGCCTTCGAGGAAGGTGGCATGCCGCCAGAGTTCCTGCGCATTGCCGTCGGCCTCGAGCTTCGCGGCGAGATCGGGATTTTTCTTCACCGACTCCTCCAAGTCGATGTTCAGCTCGTTCGGAATCATCTTCGACAGCGCGTCGCTGTCGCCATAGCTCCAGCCCATCACGCGACCGACATCACGGATGACTGACTTAGCCCCCATGGTGCCGAAGGTGATGATATGGCAGACGCTGAGGTCGCCGTATTTTTCACGGACGTACTGAATGACCTCAGGACGACGTGTCTGGCAAAAGTCGATATCGATATCGGGTGGGCTGACACGCTCGGGGTTCAGGAATCGTTCGAACACGAGTTCAAAACGCAGCGGGTCAATGTCGGTGATGCCGAGGCAGAAGGCGACGAGTGAGCCGGCGGCAGAACCACGACCGGGGCCGACCGGGATGTCGTGCTCACGAGCCCAGTTGATGAAGTCCCAGACGATGAGAAAGTAGCTGGTGAAGTTCTTCTCTTTCAGCAGGGCAAGCTCCACCTCCATGCGCTCGTGCAGCACCTCGTCATTGAGTGCGCGGTCGCGGCCATAGCGGCGTTCGAGGCCTTCCATGGTCAGCCTGCGCAGGTATTCATTCCGATCCCCGCCGTCTGACATCGGATATTGCGGGTAACGCTCGATACTGGTGGAATCGAGGTGGATCTTCAGATCGCAGCGTTCGGCTATTTCGAGCGTGGTATCGCAGGCCTCAGGCACCTCGGAAAACAGGGCGCGCATTTCCTCGGCGGTCTTGAAATAGACCTCCGGGGAGTAGGTCATGCGGTTCTGATCGTAGATGCTCGCGCCGGTGCCGATGCAGATCATGATGTCATGGGACTCGTGATCGCTGCGGTTGAGGAAATGAACGTCGTTGGTGGCGACGGTCTTCAGGTCGTACTGCTTGCCCCACTCGATCATCTGCCGGGCGCTTTTGCGCTGGGCTTCCATGTTGTGATCCTGGATTTCGAGGTAGAAGTTTTCGGGACCGAAGATGTCGCGGAATTCCAGCAGGCTTTTTTCCGCCTCGTCCTTGCGGTCGGAGAGGAGGAGTTCGTTGATTTCGCCGTTGATGCAGCCGCTGAGGCAGATGAGGCCTTTCGCGTGCTCGCGCAGGGCGTCTTTGTCCACGCGGGGCTTGTACCACTGGCCGTCGAGGTGGCCCTTGGTGATCAGCTTGGAGAGATTTTCGAAGCCTTCATTGCTGGAGGCGAGCAGCGTGAGATGCGAAGAGCGCTTGCGGCCCGGCACTTCGTTTTTATCCAGCATGGAGCCGGGGGCCAGGTAGGCCTCACAACCGATGATGCTCTTCACCTTGGCCTTTTTGGCGGCCATGTAAAAGTCGATGGCGCCGTAGAGGTTGCCATGGTCGGTCATGGCCACGGCAGGCATTTCCAGCTCCTTCACGCGCTTCATGAGCGCATCAATGCGCACAGCGCCGTCTAGCAGCGAGTACTCGGTGTGGAGATGGAGATGGACGAAGGAATCAGACATGTGGCGGGGGACAGGATTAACCCTGCATGGAAGGGGTGAACAAGTCCGAGTTGTTCACATTTATCTGTCACCCGGTTTGCGATGGCCGCGGTGGTGATGGCGGTAGTGGCTGAGCAGCAGCCAGCCGGTGATGATCACAATGCAAGCCACGGAGATTACGATGATCAGATAAATGTTGTTGGTTTTGGATGCCGGAGCGTCCACTGGCGCGACTGCTGCTGCGACCAGTTGGAGTTGAAAGGGACGGCTGGTCTCTCCGGGGAACACCACCTGGGGACGAAGTTCGGTCTTTCCCGCCTTCGAGTGCAGCAAGATCAGGCTGGTGTTGGCGTCTTTGGCAAAATCGATCTGAAAAGTGGTGGAATTCGTCGGCAGCTGGCCGTTGGCCGTGGCCAGCAGGTGGACTTCCTGGGTGTCTGCCTTCAGGGGCGTATTGTCGGCGCCGTCCATGGCCTGAATTTTACAGGCGGGAAGCGTCGTTTTTTGTCCGTTGAACAGCACCCCCACTGCACTGGCGAGGTATTGCTGCGCCTTTTCATGGGTTGCGGCCACCTGCTCGGGCGTTTGCTCCGCGTACCACGAGGCCGGGACCGGCGGAAGCGAGGTGGGGTCGGAGGCAAGAAAGATGCGTGGATCGACATTGATGCGGAGCGTGTAGCCTTTGGAGTCGAAATCCGCCTCGACCGTCATATTGGGCACCACGTGGGCAGGCGCGATGCTGGCAACCGCCAAAAAAGCCAGGGAGACGACCCCTAAGATTCGCGTGCAAAAAAACCGATGCATCATGGCGCACGGTGGAGATGCCTGCGGCGATGGCAAATATATCGTCACACCAAGCCATAAACCCGGCAGAATTAAGGAGTTGATTTTCAAGATGACTCGACGCTTTCGAAAGAACCTGCGAAAAACCTTGTAGCAAGAAGATGACCGCGCTTGACTTACGGCGTGTAAATTGCTTCAAAAGAGCATTCCTTTAACCACCCACATGGGCGCCACACTCAAATCACTGGAGAAAGAACTCGAGATCACTCTCGAGGACTTCAATCTGGTCGGACGCAGCCCTGATGCCAGCATCAGGCTGGTGGACGGTGGGGTATCGCGCCAGCATGCCACGATCCGGCGTGACGGGCAGTTGTTCTGGGTTTCTGATCTTGGCAGTGCGAACGGCAGCTTCGTCAACGATGTGGCGGTGACTACGGCGCGGGCTCTGCGGCATGGTGATCGGGTGCAGTTTGGCACCAGCACCTTTGTTTTTGACAGCCAGGATGAAGAACGCCCCCCGAGCGAGTCTGGCAACGTCAGCACGCAGTCGCTGCATACCATCGCGCTGCCGGTCAAGACCGTGCGCGCCACCCTGCTCGTCGGCGACCTTCGCAATTTCACCACCATCTCCTCCCAGCTCAGTGCCGAAGAAGTGGCCGCCATGCTGCGTGAGTGGTATGCGCAGTGCGAAAAAGTTTTGAAGACCCGCGATGCCATCATCGACAAGTTCATCGGCGACGGCGTCTTTGCCTACTGGCCGGGAGATGACATCTCCTCGCGGGTGAAGGCCACCGAGGCCGCCAAGATTCTCAGCAGCCCTGATTCCAGTGAATCCCCCAAGCGCAAATGGCTGAAGGAAAACATGAACCTGGAAGTTCATTGCCACATCGGCCTGAACATTGGAGATGTCGCCCTGGGTGCCATGGGCCGTGGAGTGAACACCGCCGTGGGCGAAGCTGTGAACGTGACCTTCCGTATCGAGAGCCTGACCCGCAAACTGCAGGTGCCGGTTCTCGCGGGTGCGCCGTTTCTCAATGGCTGGGAGGAGGGTCTGCAGCTTTACCAAAACGCGGGCGTCCATCCGGTGAAGGGACAGCCAGATCCTGTCGAGGTCTATTCGCTGATCGACGTGCCGACGATGTCTTTTTAGGACGTCGTACAGTAGCCATCTCGCTCCCGCGAGATGAGCCCACGACTCTCGATTCCTGCCACGTTTTCAATGACTCGAAAGCGATCTGTCTCATAGCGCGCGCCAAGCTCCTCTCGCGGAGCGAGAGGGCTACTTTGCTTCACCGTCCAGCAGACGCTGCATGTCTTCGCGCGTCATGCGGTAGAGCAGCCACTCGCTCATTCGTTTGGCGCCGATGCGCTGCTCATACACCTGCTGTGCGTTCACATTCCAGTCGAGCGCGGTCCATTCCACCCGGCCGCAGCCGCGTTCATGGGCGAGGCTGACCACTTTTTTGAGCAAGGCACCACCCACGCCGCCTTTGCGTCTCTCCGGCAGGACAAACAGGTCTTCGAGATAGAGGGTCGGCAGCGCGAGGAAGCTCGAATAGGTCTCCACGAGGATCATGTAGCCACAGGGCTCTGTATCTTGGTTTACAAAGGCCAGCCAGACCTCGATGCGTGGCTTTGCGCCGAGGGCGTCTTCCACCAAGCGTGCCTGTGCGGCTGCATCGGGTGGTGTGAGCTTTTCAAACTCCGCCAGTGCTATGACCAAATGGCAAAACGCCGCCGCGTGTTCACGTGCCAGCGGACGCAGCTCGATTTGCAGCGCTGTGCTCATGCATGCAGCACGGGATCGCCAAACAAGGTGAAGTGTCCGGCTTCAGCGACGCGCACTTTGAAAATTTCGCCCGTGTGGCGTTCGGGATTGCCGTCGAAAACCACGATGCGGTTTGAGCCTGTGCGGCCGGTGAGGCGCTGATCGTTCGTCTTGCTGGGTCCTTCGCAGAGGATTTCAACTTCTTTGCCCACGAGCTTGTCATACATCGGCAAGGCGATGCGATTTACCAGACCGAGCAGATCCTGATTGCGCTCTTCTTTGACGCGTTCCGGCACCTGAATGGCTTCTTCCATCTCTGCAGCGGGTGTGCCACGGCGCTTGGAATAGCGAAACACGAAGGCATTATCGAAGCCGATGGTTTCAAACATTTGACGTGTCTCCAAGTAGTTCTCCTCTGTCTCGCCGGGGAAGCCCACGATCACATCGGTCGTCACCGCGATGTCCGGACGAGCCGTGCGGATGCGCTCGACGAGTTCCGTGAACTTGGCCGAGGTGTAAGGCCGGTGCATGCGTTTCAAGATGGCATCGCTGCCGCTTTGCACAGGCAGATGCACGTGCTCGGCGAGTTTCGGCAGGTAGGTAAAGGCTTCGATAAGATCCTTCTTATAGCCAATCGGGTGCGGGCTGGTGAAGCGAATGCGCTTGATGCCGGGCACCTCATGCACGGCCTCAAGGAGTTGCACGAAGGGGCTTTTGCCGTCCACCGCTGGGAATTCATGCCGGCCGTAGAGATTCACGATCTGGCCGAGCAGGGTGACTTCCTTCACGCCGCGATCAGCGAGGCGTTTCACCTCTTCGACAATGTCTGCGATGGGCCTGCCGCGCTCGCCGCCGCGTGTGTAGGGCACGATGCAGAAGGTGCACTTCATGTTGCAGCCCTGCATGATGCTCACAAAGGCGCTCGCCTGCTTTTCCTTCAGCGTGTGGTCACGGATCGTGTTTTGCGAGGCTGCTTCTTCCTCGACATCGACAATGGAAAAACGCTCGTCGTCCATCTGCTTCGCCTCTTTGGCGCGGATGATCTCATCCACGTAATCGACCACACGATGATACTTCTGGGTGCCGACGACGAGATCCACGTTTGCCTTGCCCACCAGTTCACTGCCGCGGCTCTGTGCCATGCAGCCCATGAAACCAGTGACCAGCGGTGTGCGACGGCGGCGCACCATGCCCATCTTGCCCAGGGCTTTCTGCTCCGCCTGATCGCGCACGGAGCAGGTGTTGATCAGCACCACGTCCGCGTCCTCGTCACGCGCGGTCATGGTGTAGCCGCGCTCGACGAACATCTGCGACACCTGTTCGGTGTCGCGTTCGTTCATCTGGCAGCCGTAGGTTTTGATGTGGACGCGTGGCATTGGGGGCGGTGAGAATACCCACGCCCGCCCAAAAGACAACCCCAAGGCGCTTTGGCCCCGTCCGGGTCAAGCTTTGATCTCAAAGATCGCCTCGACCTCCACGGCTGCGCCGGTGGGGAGCTGGGCGAAGCCCAGGGCGCTGCGGGCGTGGTAGCCGTCGCCTTCCTTGCCGAAGATTTCGTGCAGCAGGTCGGAGCAGCCGTTGATGACGAGGTGCTGGTCGGTGTATTCCAGCGTGGAGTTCACGCAGCCGAGCACCTTGAGGACTTTGAGGCCGTCCAACGTGCCGTGGGTGTCCCACACGGAGCGCAGCACCTTTTCGGCGCAGTTCTTGGCGGCCTTGTAGCCGTCCTCGGTCGAGACACCAGCGCCCAGCTTGCCCTTGAGATCGCTCACATGGCCGGAGGTGAGGAGCTGATTGCCGCTGCGGATGCAGAGGTTCAGGTAGGCGGGTGGTTGCTTCGTGAAAACGAGACCGAGGGATTCTGCTTTTTGCTGGGGTGTCATGGTGGGAAATGAGAAGTGGATGCAGAATACGAATTGGAAAACGAAAACTGGCAAACAGTTGAAATGACTGCCGTCATATCTTCACCAAGCCGCCCATCTGCCACATTAGCTTGTCCAGAGCGAGGCCGAGCTTTTCGCTGCGGCCATTGAGCAATCCGGCCCAGCAGAATCCCTTGGTGGTGTGTACCATGATCGTGGTGGTTCCGGGCAGAGACCCGGAGTGCCACCAGTTCGGCACCTTGTTCACGTTCCAGCCACGAGCGTAGCTCTCGCTGACGCTGTGTGTGGTCATGGCATGAATTGAATCCTGCTTGAGCAATATCGGGAGCTGTGAGGCGAAGCGCACCAGATCAGCTGCTGTGGCGATCAAGCCGCCGTGAGAGTCCATGCGTGAGACGTTCATGCCGTAAGCTGCGCCCGGTTTGGGTGTGAGATACATCACCTCATTCTGCTTCCGTTCTGCCAGGGTGTTGCCGGCGATCTGCATGCTCGTGATGCCGCATTTTGAGAGTATTTCCTGTGTGATCAGCTTGTCGTAAGGGAGCTTCAGCACCTTCTCCAGCACACGGCCCAGAACACAGTAGCCGAAGTTTGAATAGGCGAAGTTTTCTCCCGGCTTGTGGGTTTGTTTCTGGTTGACCAGCGTCCAGGCGATGAGCTCAGCGTGCTGCATCTGCGGATTTTTAAACATGGGATCGTCCTTGTCATTCGCCCAGCCGCCGCTGGTGTGGGTGAGCAGGTGATCCACGGTGACTGCGGCCACCTCGCTGTTGTAATCGCCACCCAGGACACCCTTCGGGCCGAAGACTGTGCTGTCGGGCTGCAGAAGCCCTCTTTCAATGCACAGCATCACTGCCGTGGCTGTGATCGGTTTGGAGACACTTGCAATGCGGAAACGGTGCTGCGGCGTGATGGTCTCCTTACCTTCGGCATCGGCAAAGCCATAGCCCGCCTCGAAGTCGATCTTTCCCGCCCTGCCATAGGCGATGCTCATGCCCTGGATGCCCTGTTCGCGCAGGAACGCTTCGGCGATGCCGCGAATCTTGTCGGTCTCGGTTGCTGCAGCTGCGGCAACCGGCCATGCGGCCAGCGAAGTCACAAAGGCGCGTCGTTTCATGCGAACCACATCACACCTTGACGCCTAGCTGCCGTCAATGAAAACATCACTCATGCTCCGGTTTCTCATTCTGCCAGCCCTCCTCACCCTCAGCGCCCACGCCCAGAACATCGATACCAGCACGCTCACCGGCAAAGTGGTCTGTGGCTATCAAGGCTGGTTCCGCTGTGAGGGCGATGGCAGCAGCAACGGCTGGCATCACTATGCCGCAGGTAAAACCTTCGAGCCAGGGCACGCACACATCGAGATGTGGCCGGATGTGAGTGAACTGCCAAAGGAGGCGCGTGTGGCGACGCCGTTCAGGCATGCCGATGGCCGCACTGCCGAGGTCTTCAGCTCGGTCCATCCCGCCGTGGTGCAGCTTCATTTCAAATGGATGCGCGACTACGGCATCGACGGTGCCTTTGTGCAGCGCTTCGCCACCACCACCCGTGACAAACGCTTCTGTGAACCGATGGATCAGGTGCTTGCCCACTGTCAGTCTGCGGCAAAGGCCAACGGGCGCGGTTTGACGCTGATGTATGATCTCAGCGGCATCAAGGAGGACGGCATTCAGCTGGTGATCGACGACTGGAAGCGCCTCATCACCGAGAAGCGCCTGGACCCCAAGGGCTCCAGCTATTTCAAACATCACGGCAAGCCGCTCGTGGCGCTGTGGGGACTGGGTTTTAACGACCGTGCGCCGATGCTCGAAGAGTGGTCACGGCTGATCACCTTTCTGCGTGATGATCCTGAATTCGGCGGCTGTGCCATCATGCTGGGCGTGCCCTATTACTGGCGGACGCTGGATCACGACTGCATCCAAGATCCTCAGCTGCATGCACTCATCGCCCGTGCGGACATCGTCAGCCCATGGGCGGTCGGCCGATTGGGCACGCCGCAGGACGCCGCCAGCCGTGGGGAGAAAATTCTGAAACCCGACGTCGCGTGGTGCACGGAGCACAAGCTTGATTACCTGCCGGTCATCTTCCCAGGCTTCAGCTGGACCAATCTCTCCAAGTCACGCGGCGAGGAGAAGACGTTCGATCAGATTCCACGCCTAGGCGGCCAGTTCCTTTGGTCACAGGCGCTCGCGGCCAAGCAGGCTGGGGCACAGATGCTCTACGTCGCCATGTTTGACGAACTGGATGAAGGCACCGCCATTTTCAAAACCGACATCCATCCGCCTGTGGGAGAGAGCCGCTTCCTCGCCGAGCCTGATCTGCCGAATGACCATTATCTGTGGCTCACGGGCATGCTCGGAAAGCTGCTGCGGGGTGAAACGCCAGATTCCATGCCGAAGCGCTGAACTGGATTTACGACAAGTCCGAGGCCAGCACCGAATTCGCGGCACGCAGCGCGAGCTCCTTGGCCTGCGCAATCACGCGCACGGAGGTGGCGTCAAAGAGGTAGGCATGGCAGCTCGGGCAGGTGATGGCACGCGTGACCACGATGGAGCCGCAGCCTTCGCAGACTTTATACTGCTCGGGATGGGTGGCGATCTTCTCGGCCTGCTTCAGACGTGAGTCTGGTTTGTGCTCATGCGCGCTCATTTAATGACTCTACGATGCTACGACGACATTGGCCGAGTGCAACGCTGCTGATAAACAACTTACACTGTTTTTTGCTCTTGCTTTGCGGATGTTAAGCAAGTCTCAGCCCAGTCCTGCGACTTTCCAACCCTCGCGGTATTTTCGCGTGAGCTGGGCATTGAGCTCAGGCTGGTTCGTCACCTGGCCTGCAGCGGCGTCCCATTCGATCCAGCCGCCGGGATTGCGCTCGGCGAGGACACCGAGGAGCACCGCCTCCGTCACCGGGCAGCCGTAGGTGGGCAGATCGGTGGCGGCTTTCTCGCCCTTGATGCAGGCATCCACCCAGTCGGTGTAGTGATTGGCGATGCGTGTCTTCGGATACGCGAAGCCGGTGAATTTTTCCTCTGGCACCAGCCAGGGGCGCTGGCTGTGCGGCTTGAAGATGCTGCCGTTTTCGCCGATGAAGAAGATGCCGCTGGGGGTGTCTTTGGTGAGCACGCTGGGCTTGATGACGCGGGCGTCATACGAATCGCCGCCGTCGGTCCAGGTCATTTTGATCTTGTCGCCCGCTGTGAGTGGTGTTCCGGGGAATTCGAGCTCAAGGTGGCGCTTCTGAGCGTAGAGATCGCCCGAGCTGCCAGCATCCAGGCAGCGCACGCGGGTGGGTGCGGCGAGGCCGAGGCAGGCAAAAACGACATCGAAGTAGTGGCAGCCCATGTCCCCCATCATGCCGACGCCGAAATCCACCCATGAGCGCCACATCGAGGGATGATAGGCACCCTCAAGAAAGGGCACTTCATTCGCGACGCCCAGCCAGAGGTTCCAATCCAGATTCTCCGGCACCGGATCGGCCTGCGCTTTGCGTTCGGTGACTTTGGGCCACCAGTTCGCCTTTTTGTTCTCCCAGCAGATGATTTCCTTCACCTTGCCGATGGCACCGCTTTTGATGAGATCGACGGCGAGCGAGGTTTCGATGCTGGAATGGCCCTGCGTGCCCATCTGCGTGGTCACACCGGCCTTCGCAGCCTCAGCACCGAGGATCCGCGCCTCGTGAATGTGATGCGTGAGCGGCTTTTGCAGATAGACGTGCTTTTTCGCCCGCAACGCAGTCACGGCCATCGCGGCATGCATGTGGTCCGGTGTGCCGATCGTCACCGCGTCGACGCTGTCGCCCAGCTTGGCAAGCATCTCGCGATAATCACGAAACGGTGCCGCACCTTCCAGCCGCTTCGCCGCATCGGGGTCTTGGAGTTCTTTCCGCCGTGTTGCATTGCCACCCCGTGCGAGTTCGAGTGTCTTGGAGTCCACATCGCACATGCCTACCAGGCGCACTTTGGAGTGCTGTAGCACGCTCATCATCGTCACGGCTCCCATCCCGCCGACTCCGATGGAGGCTACCTGAAACATCGAATTCGGCGACCTCGCGCTCAGGATGGCGGGGGCAGATATGGAGGCAGAGGCTGCAAGGGATTGCTTGAGGAAATGACGGCGGTTCATGAGGAGGAAGGGAACGCGAATGCAGGGTGTTTTGTAGCCTGTAAATACAATTCCACGCCACGAACAGGACTCCTTCTGTCGCGCTTATCGGAGCTCACCTCCCCGCCACGCCCACGGGCCTCCGGATCTTCAGCAGCATGGGAAAGCTGGTCTGCAGTCCGGCGCTGTCGTGTTCGTTGCGGGCGGAACTGAGGGCGGCGTGGATGAGTTTGTCCTGATCTTGGACCCAGTTGGCAGCGCGGAAGAAGATGGGGCGCTCGTTTTCTTTCTCGCGGATCTGCACGCCGTTGAGGCCGATGTCATCGACGATGACGCCGTGGGGCAGGCCATGGACATCGAGGTTGAGAATGCCTTCGTTGCCCATGCGCACGGCGCGAATCCAAGCCTTCACGGTTTGCCCCGGGACAAGGGTGATTTCGAAGGGCTTGGTTTCGTCTTTGATCTCACGCATGACGGGTTTGCCGCCGGCATCGGGCTCCATGACGATGATGAATTTTGGTGCGGCACCGAGGGTGACTTTGCCGAAGGTGCCTGCGTCGTGGGTGAGGGTCTTGCCCTTCGCGGTGATCTTGAGCTTGCTCCAGTCGGCGTTTGCAGCGGCATCTGGCGCGGCGTGGAGGCTGCCGCTGATCAGATCGTGCCCGGCTTCGATGAGGATCGGTGAGGAGACGTAATAGCCAGCGGGAAGGCCGGTAATATCGAGCTGGATGGGATCATCGAAGCCATCCACGCGCTCGGCGCGGAAGGAGAAACCGACGGAGGCACCGGGCATGACCGTGGGATTCATGCCGGCGAGCTTCACGCTGAAATCGGGCATTGGCTGACGAATGGTGAGCGCATAGACGTAGCGCTCGCCACCCCAGGCGCGGGTGTCGGAGACTTTGATGATGTAACGGCCATCTGCGGGTGCGGTGAAGGTGAGGCGTGAATCGCTGCCTAGCTTGCGGTCACCGCTGTCGTCGTTGGTGTAGTTCAGCGTGAAGACGGGCAGACCGTTCGGGACGATCTGACTGCCGATGGGTCTGGGCTCGACGATGCAGCAGGGCTCATCGAGCGAGTGGGAATTTGCCGTGGTGTCAAAGTAGGCGCTGCGTTTGCCGCCGGAGGTGTAGAAGAAGCAGCCGCCATCCGGGCCGCGCGGCATGCGGAAGATCTTCATCACATCGCCGTTGAAGTAGGCGAATTCGTTCAGCTCCATCTCCTCCCAGTTTTGCAGACGGATGTCAGGGTTGTTGGCATCGACGCTGCGGAAGTTGTTGTAGCTGTCGCGCACCGACTGCAGCAGCATCCGTTGCACGGGTTTGCCGTCGGCATGCACGACTTCCAGTTTCGTGTCGGCAGGGGAACCTGCGAGATCGGCCAACGTCTCAATGATCCACTCCTGGCCTTTCTTGGCCTCGAAGGCGAAGCAATCGGTGTCATGAGCCTGCGCGAGACGTGCATTCACCGTGGTGGGTGCAATGACGTTTTGAGCCTTGGCGATGTCGTCATTGCTTTCCACTTCTTCAACCTGTGCCAACGCGCTCACGCGCAGCGAGGGCATGGAACGGAAGCGCAGGGTCTTGGTATCCAACGGCACGTTCATCATGCCTTCCTTGTCGGGCTTCGTCATCACGGTGCTCTTGTCGCCGAGATGATGACCGATGAGGGTGACCTTTGTCTCCTTCCCGACCTGCGCAGCGAGAGGCGACCAGGCGGTGACGTAGGCTAGCGCGCCCAAGGTGAGGCGATAGGCGTGGTCAGCACTGCCATCCATGGTGGTGTTGCTCACGAGCACGATGTACTCGCCATCTGAAGGTGCTTTCCAAGCGAGAAACGGATCGCTGCCACTGTCGAGACCGCGATTCACGGCGAGCACGGTGCGGTTCGCGTCCATGATCTCCAGCGCCGGCGATTTCGCCAGGCTGCCGACCTGCGCGACGGAGAGATCGAGCACGAGTTCCTCGCCCGCTTTGGCTTTGAAACGATAGGCGTCATGCTGGCCGATCTCGGTGAGGGTGCCCCAGAGGCTGGCGGGCAATGACGCGATGCTCACAGGAGCCGCTTTGAAATCAGCCGCCTGCGTAATGGTGGGAGCAAGATCGTCGGCATAGATCTTCATCCGCGCCGATTCACCGGCGGTGGTCTTGAGCCAGACTTCGTATGCGCCACGCGGCACCTCGGCGGTGGCGGTGATTTTCACGCGGGCCGTGGTGGGTTTGACCGAGCTTTTGATGAGCTGCAGTTTCAGTCCCGGATGCGAAGCCATCGCCTGCGTGTCTGCGGTGAAGCCTTTGCCGGTGAAGGTCACCATCAGCTCGCCACCGATGTGCGCGGCGCGTGGGGTGACGCGTGAGAGTTCGGGCTTGATGGCCTTGGCTGGCTTTGCAGGCGCAGGGGCCATCACGGCCTTGCCGGTGGTCGATTCATAGACGCTGAGAGTGCCATCCACGCGACCGGCCACGAGCTGCGCTTTGTCGGTGAAGGCGAGTGCGGAGGACCAGTCAGGTTGTTGTTCCAAAGGGACTTTTTCGGTGAGATCGGCGGTGTTCCAGAGCCGGAGGGACTTGTCCGTCGAGGTGGAGGCCAGCAGCTTGCCGTCGATGGAGAGCGCGAGATTCAAGATGCCGCCTTCATGGGCAAAATGGCTGGTGATGATCTTGTTGGTGCCCTCTTTGGCATCGGCGCTGATGTTCCAGACACGGATGCGATTGTCGCCACCGGCGGCGAAAAGCTGTTTGCCATCGGCGCTGAAGACGACGCTGGTTTGTTCTTTGGTGGGTTGCGAAAGCGTGTCGAGCCTCTGACCACCCGGGATGCTCCAGAGCTTCACCGTGCGGTCGGCGCTGGCGCTCGCGAGCACCTTGCCATCCGGACGGAAGGAGAGGCCGTTCACCACGCCGTTGTGGCCTTTGAGCAGGGCGATTTCCTTGCCTGTCGTCAAGTCCCACAGGCGGATCTTTTGATCGTAGGCTCCCGTGGCGATCATCTTGCCATCTGGCGAAACGGCGAGTGCATATGCGGCATCGAGATGACCTTCAAACGACTGCAAAGGCGCGCCATCGCTGGTCTTCCAGCTTTTCACGATGCCCACGATGCCGGCCTCTCCACCAGCGGCATAGACCGCCGCGCCATCGGGTGAAAATGCGACAGCATTGGCCTTGCCCTTGAAACCCGTGAGCTTGCGAACCACGGCCCGCGTGACCGGATTGAGCAGCTCAACCTCGCCGTATCGCCCCACTGCGATCAACTGCACTTTCGATGAAAACGCCACGGCCTGGATCGCATGTTTCGGCGGCACCGTGGGCATGATCTTCGGCGTGATGACCTCCCGGGGCATCGGCTTCGCATCGGCGAGTTGCGGCCCATTGGCACCCGTGTTGATCCACGTTTTGATCAGCGCGATCTCCTCGGGCTTGAGTTTGTCACGCTTGCCCGGCGGCATGAATTCATTCTTTCCGCCGCGGCCTGAATGACCTTCGAGAAACTTCACCAGCATGCTGTCATTGGCTTTGCCGGCAATGATGGCCACGCCCTCCTTGCCTCCTTTCATCAAGTTCGCAAAAGTGTCCAACTGGAACTCGCCGTCCGCATCAGTGTCGTCATGACAGTCGATGCAGTAGGTGTCGAACAGCGGGACGATCTGCTTGGTGTAGTCCACGGTCTGGGCGTGGGCGGTAACCGTGAAAGCCGCCAGGAAAAAAATGGAACGGAAAGGAATCATGCAATGCTCCATATTAGTGATTGAACAAAAACTCCTTCGAGCCCATCAGGCTCCAGAAGATGTCTTCCAGGGTGGTGCGGCGGTCGGTAGGTGTGGCGGTGGCGAGCAACGCGGTGGCCTTGATGTTTTCACGCTCGGTGGGAAGGCGGGCGAGTGAGATGAGGTAGGCCTCCTCAATAAGCTTCTCATTGCCAAGCTTGCTGGCGAGCAGCGCATCGACGCGGTTGTCTTTTTGGGCGAGCTTCTGGTTGAGCGTGTCGCCGTTGGAGATATGCAGGGCCTGGGCCATGCTCGGTTCATTGGTGCGCTCGCATTCGCAGGTGTTGACGCGGTCAGCCCGACCGAAGCTCTTCAAGAAGTAGCTGGCAATGTTGCTGTCGGGCAGTTGCAGGGCGCGGAAGCCCATGGGGTAGGTTTCGCTGGTTCCACGGTTGGCGTTGCGTTTGTCGATACGGAAGGTGGTGGGTGCGGCGGTGACCTGGGACACGGTGTCGAGCAGGACTTCGGCTTTAAGACGGCGTGGCACATAGTGCGAGCCGTAGCGGAGGTCGGTGATGTTTTCGGGCAGAGTGATGCTGCTGCGCTGGTAAGTCTCGCTCTGCAAAATGGTGCGCATGAGGGCCTTCAGGTCGAACTTCTGCTGCACCAGATGCTCGCAGGCATCGGCGAAAAGCGGCTCATTGCTGGCGGGATTGGTCAGGCGCAGATCATCCACGGCTTCGACGAGGCCGGAGCCGAAGAAGTTGGCCCACACGCGGTTCACGATGGCGCGCTGGAAGAGTTTATTATTGGCGCTGGTGAGCCATTTCGCGAGTGGCACCCGGCGGTCTTCGGTGGAGGTCATCGAGATGGGCGTGGTGACATCCAGCGGGTGTGGAGGCTGCGGCTTGCCAGTGAGAGGCTGCACGAGTTCGCCGTCAGCGGCGGAGAACAGCACGCGTTCATCGGCCTGGGTTCCGTTTTTCGTGCGGACGCGAGAGAGCATGTTGGCAAAGGCGAAGTACTCGTTGTTCGTCCACTTCTCCATCGGGTGATTGTGGCACTTCGCACAGGCGATGGAGGTGCCGAGGAAGGCGACGCTGATGGTTTCGGCGCACTTGGTGGGCTCGTCGTTCAGGATGAAGAAATTGCCCGCGCCGTTTTCAAGCGTGCTGCCGGTGGCGGTGAGGAGATCGCGCACCATGACGTCCCAAGGTGTGTTCGCGGCGACGTTGCGGCGGATCCAGTTGTAGTAAGCCCACATGGCCTGCGGCATGAGCTTGTCGCCATTGACGAGGAGCAGATCACTCCAGCGATGCGACCAGTAATCGACGAACTCAGGCCGCTGCAGCAGCGCTTCGATCAGGCGGTCGCGTTTGTCGGCGGATGTGTCGGCGAGGAAGGCGCGGGTTTCCTCCAGCGAGGGCAAAACACCGATGGTGTCGAGAAAGGCGCGGCGCAGGAATTCGTGGTCTTCGGAGCGCCCGGAAGGCGGGATGTTGAGTTCACGCAGTTTCGTCAGCACATGCTTGTCGATGAAATTGCGTGGCTTCATCTGCGCAAAGGCCGGCTCATCGACCACGCCATCACTCGGCACGATGAGTGTGGAGATGGCGAGGCGGCTGAGATACCACGCACTGATGGTCGTTTCACCGCGACCCGTGGTTTTGACGACGCCAAAATCGTCGACGGTGGCGACGCTGGCGTTCACGCCGTTGTATTTGGCCCAGCGCGTCACGTCCTCGCTATGGCCGTCGCTGAACTTCGCGGTGACTTTGAGGGACAGTGTGACGCCGGGCGTCGTCACCAACTGCTTCGGCTCCACATCGAGCGCGACGATCAGCGGATCGCTGGCCTGCGGTCCGGGTGCACCGGCGGCGATCCAGTCGGCGATGGCCTTATATTCCGGAGAGTTTACCTCAAAGCGCTTGTCGCCCTTGTGAGGCACGGCTTTAACGGCCTTGAGCAAAAACAGACTGCGTGCCGGATCTTCCATGGTGAGGCGGCGGCCATTCGCGCTGCGCGTGACGGAGATCCAATCCCCCTCGTCGTCAAAGCCACGCAACGACAGCTTGAAGCCCCCCTGCCCTGCGGCGGCACCATGACAGGCGCCCATCGCGCAGCCATAGCGCGTGAGGATGGGCTGGATGGTGTTGCGAAAGGACGGGGCTTCGGCGGCGAGTGACGAGGTGAGAGCCGCGAAGGCGATGAAATGACGAAACAGCATGTATGAAACTCGATGTGGGTTGGCGGGAGGAAGGCACCCGCTTTATGCGAACAGCTCCTTGATCGCCTGAGTGCCGAAATCGACGACGGGATAGGGTCTGCCCTGCGGTCCGGGGAGCTCGGTGGTGAGATCGATGCCGAGGGACTGGTAGATGGTGGCGACGATTTCTTTCGGAGCGACGGGGCGCTCGGTGGGGTAGCCGCCGATGTCGTCGGATTTGCCGATGACTTCGCCGCCTTTGATGCCGCCTCCGGCGAAATTGACCGTCCAGCAGTTCGGCCAGTGGTCGCGACCACCGGCGGGATTGATCTTGGGCGTGCGGCCGAATTCGGCGAGGCAGGTAACCATGGTGTCGTCGAGCATGCCGCGCTGGAACAAGTCTTCAATGAGGGCACTGTAGCCTTGGTCATACATGGGTGCGACGATGTCGCGCATGCCTTCGATGCTGGTGAAGGGCTTCGAGCCGTGGATGTCCCAGGTGATCTCGCCAAACACGGTGATGAAGGTGTTCACGGTGACGAAACGCACACCTCGCTCGACGAGACGACGCGCGAGCAGGCAGCTCTGGCCGAAGCGGTTCAGGCCGTAGCGCTCCCGCACTTTGAGCGGTTCCTTGGTGAGGTCGAAGGCCTCGCGGGCCTGCGTGCTGGTCATGATGCGGTAAGCGGACTCGAAATTGGAGTCCATGAGCTTGGCCTGCTCGCTGTACTCGAAATTGCGCACGCTGCTGTCCACCAGCTCACGCAGTTCCCGGCGGCGTTCGAGGCGCACCTCGCCGATTTCCTTTGGCGGCAGGAGATCGGGCACTTTGAAATCTTTGACCGAGGGATCGGCATTCAGCACAAAAGGATCGTAGGCTTTGCCGAGGAAGCCGGCGTCCTGACCGTGCGGCATGTTGCCACCCGTGGGGCCCATGGACTCCGGCAGAATCACATGCGCGGGCAGGTCGCTGCGGCGGCCTTGCAGGAACTCCAGGGCGCTGCCGACGTGCGGCGTATTCACGCCTCCGGTGAAAAGCCGGCCTGTCTGCATCATCTGATGCCCCGTGTCATGCACGGCGGCGGCGGTGTGGTAGCAGGAGCGGACGAGGCTGAATTTGTCGGCGATCTTGGCGTGCAGCGGCAGGATTTCGGAAATCTCGAAGGCGTTGCTCTTGGTGCGGATGGGTTTGAAAGGCCCGCGAATCTCGCTGGGTGCATCGGGCTTCATGTCCCAGAGATCCTGCTGGCTTGGGGCGCCGAGGTTAAAGATCATGATGCAGGCCTTGTTGCTCTTCTTGGCATCGACCCGTCCTTCCGCCTTCAATTTGGCGAATCCAGGCATCGTCAGCCCGATGGCACCGAGGGCGCCTGCCTGCAGGAAATCACGACGCGAAATGCCGTCGCAATTGGTGATGGAACCTTGACCGGAGAACTTGAACATGATGCGCGTGGGGGTTGAACTGCATATTAATACGCCGTTCGAGGAGGAATCTGAATGGATGATGCCGCTTTCGAAGATGGGCCTTTCCGGCCCCCTCGCCACGTTCGGAAGAAACAATCGGGCAAAGAAAGGGTTGTTCTTTCATGCTGCCACCGTGCTAGTCTTCCCTCCTTCCATTCCTATGAAAGCACTCCTCATCACCCTCTCATTGCTTCTGACCGTCTCCCTGCATGCCCAGACGGCACCGGGACAATCACCAACAGGCCAGGGGGGGCAGCAGGACACTGTGACGCGTGACGGCCTGTGGGACGGCCGGCTGAAGGGCGGGAATTACATCGTGCGCTGCAATTCGATCATTGCCCTGTCGAAACACGAGTACATCTCCGATGGCGTGGCACGCGTGGTGGAGGTGAACCTGACGCTCAGTTCGTCGATGGTCGTCCGCTTTTACTTTTTGGAGCCTTACAAGCCTGAATCTGGCAGCAGCACGGTGGGTGCAGCCACACAGGCGCTGGATAGGGCGAAAGGACTGTACGAACAGGCCGCCGGACGTGTCTCACCCGATCTGGCCGCCCCGAAAGTGGTGAAAAACTACCCCACCTCCACCCATGCGCACACGATTGAATTTGTGCTGAAGGAGGAGGAGAAGCTCAATTCTCTCTTTGGCAGCCTGGAGCGCTCCCTGCGCACGGGTCAGGGACGCGTGTTTACGGAATGAGAGGGAGCTGCCTGCCCAGGCAAGCGTGGTGCGGGCAGAGTGCCCGCATCACTTCACACGTTGAAGCGCCATTCGACGACGTCGCCGTCGCGCATGACGTATTCCTTGCCTTCGATGCGCCATTTGCCCTTTTCCTTCGCCTTGGCGTTGGAGCCAAGTTCGACGAGGTCATTGAAATGCACGATCTCGCCGGCGATGAAGCCGCGCTCGAAGTCGCCATGGATGACGCCGGCGGCCTGTGGGGCCTTCATGCCTTTGACGATGGTCCAGGCGCGGGTTTCCTTCTCGCCGGTGGTCAGGTAGGTCTGCAGGCCGAGGAGGTCATAGACGCCCTTGATGAAGAGTGACACGCCGCTGTCGTCGACGCCGATGTCTTTGAGGTAGGCCTTCGCCTCTTCATCGGAAAGATCGGTGAGCTCGCTTTCGATCGCGGCGCTGACGACGACCGCGCTGGCTTCATGCGCGTGCTTCACGTATTCACGCACTTTGCCGACGAACGGATGCGTGTCCGGGTTGTTCGTGGCAGCAGCGAGGTCGGACTCCGACACATTGCAGGCGAAGATGCAGGGCTTCGAGCTGAGGAGGAAGAAGCTCTTGAGGAGCTTTCGCTCCTCTTCGGTGCATTCGAGGGTGACGGCTGGCTTGCCAGCGTCAAAGTGGGGGATCAGGCGTTCGCAGAGGGCGAGTTCGGCCTTCGCGTCTTTCTCGCCTCTTTTCGCATTCTTTTCGGCCTTGTCCTTGCGGCGCTGGATGGCGTCCATATCGGACAGGATCAACTCGGTGTTGATGACTTCGATGTCGCGCACGGGATCAATCGTGCCGCTGACGTGGGTGATGTCACCATCTTCAAAGCAGCGGACTACATGCACGATGGCGTCCACCTCACGGATGTGGCTGAGGAATTTGTTGCCCAGACCTTCGCCCTGGCTTGCGCCTTTCACGAGACCGGCGATGTCCACGAACTCGATGGCGGCAGGCACCAGTTTTGAGGAGCCGGAGATCTTCGAGAGCACGGCGAGGCGCTCATCCGGCACGGTGACGACGCCGGTGTTCGGCTCGATGGTGCAGAATGGATAGTTGGCTGCCTCCGCCTTGCGGGTGCGGGTGACAGCGTTAAAAAGGGTGGATTTGCCAACGTTGGGAAGGCCTACAATACCGGCTCTGAGCATAAGGGGGGCGAGATTAGGGCGGAATGAGAAATGAGCAAGGCGACGTTGCGCCGGATGCGCACATCGGCGAGACTTCGTGCCCTTTTTCCTGCCCCGCCATGTCTTTTGAGCTTCTTGCCACCGATCCTTCGTCCCACGCCCGCCGCGGGCGGCTGACGACGCCCCATGGGGTGGTAGAGACGCCGGTGTTCATGCCGGTGGGTACGCAGGGCACGGTGAAGGCCATGCACCCGGATGAGTTGAAGGCGCTCAATTCGCAGATCATCCTAGGCAACACCTACCACCTCTTTGTACGACCGGGGATGGAGATCATGCAGGCTGCAGGCGGCCTGCATCAATTCGCGAACTGGGACCGTCCGATTTTGACGGACAGCGGCGGCTTCCAGGTCTTCTCGCTGGCGAAACTGCGGAAGATCAAGGAGGAGGGCTGTCACTTCCAAAACCACCTCGACGGCACGCCGATGTTCATCGGCCCGGAAACGTCCATGGAAATTCAGGCGACCCTGGGCTCGGACGTCGCGATGCTGTTTGATGAATGCACGCCCTACCCCTGCGAGGCTAAAGAGGCCGAAAAGAGCCTCGATCTGACGCTACGCTGGGCGAAGCGCTGCCGGACTTGGATTGATGAACACAGGCCGCAGACCGGTGGCGGGGCGCAGCAGCACTTTGGGATCGTGCAAGGCAGCGTCTATAAGGAGCTGCGTGAAAAATCCGCCCGGGAACTGGTGGCGATGGGTTTTGACGGCTACGCCATCGGCGGACTCAGCGTGGGCGAACCCGAAGAGGACATGATGCGTATCGCCGAATGGGTAACGCCACATCTACCTGCGAATCAGGCCCGTTATGCCATGGGTCTGGGAACGCCACCGCAGGTGATCGAGCTGATCGCACGCGGGATTGACATGTTTGACTGCGTACTGCCCACGCGGCTGGCGCGGAATGGCGCGGCATTCACCCACGAGGGCCTGATCAACCTGCGCAATGCCCGCTACGCGAAGGACTTCCGCCCCATCGCCGAAGACACGCATCCGCTCTGCCAGGGCTTTTCACGGGCGTACATCCGCCATTTGGTTCAGGCACAGGAGATTCTGGGTTTGCGGTTGATTTCTCTGCATAACCTGCATTTCTACGCGTCCCTCACGTCCAGGGCACGTCAAGCGATCGATCAGGGTTGTTTCGCCGAGTTCCGGGCTGAGGTCGTCGCGAAATATAAGTCCACCACCGCAGCCCCCGAATCATGATCTCTATCTCTCTCGAAAACACCCTTCTTCTGGCCCAAGCCGCCCAACCCCAAGGCGGCCTCCTTGGCAGCCCGATGATGCTGCCGATCCTCATGATCGTGGTGATGTACTTCGTCATCTTCCGCCCGCAGCAGAAGCGCATGAAGGAGCACAAGCTGCTCATCTCCAGCGTCTCCGTGAGCGACCACGTCATCATGGAAAGCGGTGTGCACGGCATCATCACCAGCGTGAAAGACCGCACCGTCATGGTCAAGATCGCCGACAACGTCAAAGTCGAGTTTGAGCGCGTCAAGATCGCCGCCGTGACGAAAAAGTCCGACATCGTTGAAGCGACCGAAGCCTAATTGGCTCCCCCTTTAGTTTTTCCCAACCCACCAGCCCACCTGTCCATGAATCCCTTCGTCACCTTTTTTGTCGGTGCCTCCATTTTGATGATGCTGCTCGTCTATGTCGGCACCGCTGTGCATACGACCAAGCGCCGGGTGGGCACGCTCCTCATCATTCTCACCGCTTTCTCGGCCATCTATACGATCGAGGCGATGAAACTCCAGCTGGGCATCGACCTTCAGGGCGGCAGCGAGTTCATCGTTCAGCTCTCTCCGGGCAAAAAGGATGACGGCACTCCCAAAGCAGTCACCAGCAACGATGTGCAACAGGCGATCGACATCCTGCAGAGGCGTCTCAGCCCAGGCGGCGAAAAAGATCTCACCCTACAACCGGAAGGCAGTGACCGGATTGTGATTCAGATGCCCGGCATCACCGAGGAGGAGATCAAAGAGGTGCGGAAAACCATCCAAACTGTGGCCCATCTCGAATTCCGCCGGGTTCATCCTGACAGCCAGGCCAAGCTGGAACAGATCAAGGCGCGCGGCGGACTCAAGGAGCCGGGCTGGGTGGAAATGTTCTACAAGCCCACCACCGCCAAAGATGGCAGCATCATCAACAGGTCTGAACTCGTGCGCGATTCAGCGGACATCGAGGGCAAATACGTCTCCTCTGCTTTTCGCACTTACGATGCCGAGGGCAACAAAGTTTCGCTCCAGTTCGACAGTACGGGGGCCAAGCTCTTTGATGAACTGGCAGCAGCGCATTTCGAGAAACAAATGGCCATCATTGTGGATGACCAGATCCAATCAGCGCCAGTGCTGCGGGAGAAACAGTTCGGCGGCAGGGCTGTCATCTCCGGCGGCAGCGGCAAGGGCTTCACCCAGCAGGAGGCCGACACGCTGGCCACGCTGCTGAGCAATCCTTTGCAGAATCCGATGAAGATCCTGTCCGAAAGTTCAGTGTCCTCGGCTTACGGCCAGTCCTCCATTGATCAGGGCAAGTGGATCGGCGTCGCCGCTCTGCTCATCACCACCTGCTTCATGTTGTTCATCTACCGTCTCGCAGGTATTGTAGCGATTGTCGGCCTGGTCATCAACATCGCGATCCTGTTCGGTGCGATGGCCTTGTTTGGCTTCACACTGACCATGCCCGGCATCGCCGGTGTCGTGCTGACCATTGGCATGGCGGTGGATGCGAACGTGCTGATCTATGAACGACTGCGCGAGGAAATGGAGGCGGGCAAGACTTTCTCCGCCGCGCTGGAAGCCGCTTATGAAAAGGCTTTTTCCGCCATTGCCGACTCCAACATCACCACGCTCATCTCAGCCTTGATTTTGTTCCTCATCTCCGGCGGTCTGGTCAAAGGTTTCGCCGTCACGCTCATGATCGGTCTGATCTCCTCGATGATTGGTGCGCTGATCGTCACCCGCGTGATCTTCATGTGGGTGGTGGACAAGAACATCCTGAAGAAGATTCACACGACCAAAATCATCCCGGACAAGGTCTTCGACATCCTGTCTTCGGCGCCCAAGTTCATCATTGCCTCGCTCGTCGTCACCGCGATCTCGTTTGGCACGCTTGCCTACAAGTGGGACGCAAGTTTCGGCATCGACTTCCGTGGCGGCAGCCGCGTGGATGTGACGCTGGTCAAAGGCAAGAACATCACCGATGACGAATTCGCGGCCGTGTTCAAGGGACTCAAGCAGGAGGACGGCAAAACAGACCTCGGCACCTATTACCCCCAGCGCAAAAGCGACGCCACCGGAGCGACGAACATCAGCATTCGCTGTGATGAAAAGAGCGGTACGGTGATTCAAAACGCCGTCAACAGCCACTGGAAATCCGACACCGTGCTCGGCACCAGCATTGCGACCGTGGGTTCCGTGATCGGAGACGAGCTCGCCAAGCAGTCCTTCTGGGCCATGCTCGCCGCACTGATCGCGATTTTCCTTTATCTGTTGATGCGCTACGAGTTCGCCTTCGCCGTGGGTGCCATCGTCGCCCTGTTCCATGACGTGCTCATGGTTCCCGGCCTGTGCGTGTTGTTTGGACAGGAACTCAGCATCATTCACGTCGGTGCGCTGCTCACCATCGCCGGTTACTCCATCAATGACACCATCGTCGTGTTCGACCGAATCCGTGAAACCATTCAGAAGGGCACTGGCGGCAGCATGCGCAATATGATGAACGAGGCCATCTGCAAAACGCTCTCCCGCACGCTCCTCACCGGCCCCACCGCCCTCGCGCCGATGGTCGTGCTGCTCTTCCTCGGCAATCCTGCCATGCTTGAATTCGCCATGCCGATCACCATCGGAGTGCTGCTCGGCACCTACTCCTCCATCTTCATCGCCTCCCCGCTGGTGCTGTGGTACGCGAAGAGGACTGGCACCAGTCTCAAGCATCAGGTGCTTGATGCACAACTCGAACAGATCAAGGCCGACCAGGCCATCGCAGCCGCAGCGATCGCAGGCGGCAAGAAGTAGCCGAGAACTCGGGATTCCTTCGATTCCATTCCTCACAACTCCATGGCTTGGCGGGCGTTTGACGCTTTCCCTGCCAGAGGAGGTGGGGGGGAGTTGCGGACCGTCTATTAATCGATCGAAGAAGGCCCTGAATCGGGACGCATGCGCCGTGTTCCCCGTGGCGGTTTGTCCATCGGACGAACAAGGGCACCGCAGCGGCACAAAAAAGAGGCGGCATTGCAGCCGCCTCTTTCGTGTGCCAGATCATTTCTCAGTTGTTGACTGGCGGCGGTGCATTCGCCGGCTCGGCAGGTTTCACTTCGATAGGCGGTGTAGCTGGATCAGGTGTGACAGGAGGGGCTTCAAGCGGAGGGGTCGTCACTCCCCCTTTCGGACCGTTGGGATCATCAGGAGCCAGGGAGGTTGCAGCCGCAGCCGATGCGGCCGCTTCCCCGGCTTTCTTTTTCGCCGCCGCAAGTTTCGCGGAGTTTGCTTTCGCCTTATCGGCGGATTGTTTGAGGTAGGTCTGATAATCAGGCCCGTTGCCCGTGACCGTCACCGGTGTGCCCACCGCCGTGTGTTCGAACAGAATCGGCGCCATCTTGGAGGGCAGGCGGATGCAGCCGTGCGAAGCACGACGTCCGGGCTTTGGAATCGGCCCGATGTGCATGCCGACGCCATCGCCGGTGAGACGCATGAAGTACGTCATCTTGGCCGCTTGAAAGCGCCCGCCTTCCGGCAGCAGATCCCGGCCTTGCTTGAAGTCCGAGTTCACCAGTTTGCCATCCTTGTCGAAGCCTTTGCCGTAGAGGTTGGAAACCTTGTCCTTAATTTTTTCCAAGATCTTGAAATCACCGGTGGGCGTTGGGAAGCTGGGGATGCCGCTGGCTAAATAGGTCCAGCCAACAATGTCGCTGCCGTTGTACAACGTGGCGCGTTGCACATCCACATTGATGAGCATGCTCGTGATCGGTTTGTTTCCGCCGGTCCATTCACCCGGATACTTCCACTCTGCTTTCACCGCTTCTGGCGGTGGTGCCGGTGGCTTTTTGCGGAAGAGCTGGCAGGAGGCCAGCAACACCATGCCAGGAACAAGCACAGCACGCGTCAGAGTTAGAGATGTTTTGAATTTCACAGCGGTCGATACTAAGGGGACTGATTCCCGCCCTCAAGTACCAGCGGAAACTATATTTTTAGGAAAGATCGAACAATTCCTCAGGACGTGAAATGAGTAGGTCCGCCCCGCACTCGATCAGCTCTGCTTCGCTACGAAATCCCCAGCGCACCCCCACGGCGCGCATGCCGCTGTTCTTCGCAAACTGCATGTCGATGCCCGAATCTCCCACGTAGGCCATTTCATGGGCCTGCAAACCGAGGAAGGCCGCCATCTCATGCGCGCCGGCGGCATCCGGCTTGCGCGGCACCTCGGCGCGCTGGCCCAGGATGTGGTCAAACACCCCGGTTCCAAAGAAATGCTCCGTCATCGGCACGGTGAAGCGATGTGCCTTGTTCGAAATCACGGCGAGTTTCAAGCCTCGGCGCTGCAGTTCCACCAGCATCTCCACGATGCCTTCATAGGGCCGGGTCTCAGCCTGCCAGAGCATGTCGTACTGTGCCCGGTACTCCTCCGTGCAGATCTTGATCAGCTCGTCGCTGCGCGCTGACTCGGGCAAAGCCCGCTCCACGAGCTTTTCCATGCCATCCCCTACCATCTGCTTGAAGACCTCCTTCTCGCAGCGCGGATACCCCCGCGCATCCAGCATGCGGTTGATCGACTCCGCGATGTCTGCAAGCGAGTCGATCAGGGTGCCGTCGAGGTCGAAAATGAAGGCTTTGAGGGTGCGCATGATTCCTTCATGCCGCGAAATGAGGCCGCGATCAACTTGCCAGAGCGCCCAATGCAGCGAAAAAGCCCCATGCTCACCGACTACCACACGCACACGCCGCTTTGCCTGCATGCTGAGGGGAATCCCGTCGATTACGCACGGCACGCGCAGAGCATTGGCCTCGCGGAGATCGGCCTGTCGGATCACAACCCGATGCCTGAGAAGTTTGACGACTGGCGCATGCTTCTCTCGGACCTGCCGCGTTACTTTGAACTGGTGGAAGAGGCGCGTGCGGCGCTGCCTGATTTTCCCATCCGTCTCGCGCTCGAATGCGACCACATTGAAGGTTATCAAAAGTGGATCGATGAGACGGCGGGCATGGCAGACTGGGACTACCTCATCGGCAGCGTGCATTACATCCATGACGGCATCGCCGTGGATGACCCAAAGCATGTCTCGCGCTGGAAAACGGCTTCCGACATCGAGCACATGTGGGGCATGTACTGGAAGCTGTATGAGCAGATGATCCGCACCCAGCAGTTCGACTTCCACGCGCACCCCGACCTCGCCAAACGCTTCGGCCTGCGCCCTGCGGGCGATCTGCGACCCTACTACGAGCCCGTGATCCAGGCCCTCGTCGATACCAACGGCATCCTCGAAGTCAGCACCGCCGGCCTGCGCAAAGACGTGCGCGAGATCTACCCGGCCCGCGAGATGCTGGAGATGGCCTTCGCTGCCAAAGTGCCCATCGTGATCAATTCAGACGCGCATCTGCCCACAGACGTCGGCGTGGATTTTAACAAGGCGCTCGATCTCGTGCGCAGCGTTGGTTACACGACCACGGTGCGGTTTGAACAACGCCAGCGCCAAGTGGTCCCACTTCCAGAGGCATGGCCGCTATGATCTGGCAGGCACGACAGCACCGCATCGAATTTCCCCACCGTCCGATGGTGATGGGGATCGTGAACATCAATGACGACTCCTTCTGTGGCGATGGCACGCTTGACCCGGGCAAGGCGCTGGCTCAGGCGAAGCAGCAGCTTCAGGACGGCGCGGACATCATCGACATCGGTGCGGAGAGCGCACGAACCAACCGCGAGGCCATCAGCGTATCCGAGGAGATCGACCGCCTGCTGCCCTTTCTCGAAAAGTGGCCGGAGCTCAGCTCCCGCTTCAATGCCCCGCTGCTTTCCATCAACACCTGGCGCAGTGATGTCATCGCCGAAGTTCTGCCGCATGGTGGCGACCTCATCAACGACATCAGCGGCCTGCCGGATGCCTTCAATGCCAAGCTCTGTGCCGAGCACAACGCCGGCCTGCTCATCATGCACAGCGTCGGCCAGCCGAAGGTGCCGCACACGCATGTGAAGTATGACAGCATCATGGACACGCTGGATCGCTTCTTTGAGCAGCGCCTCGTGCTGGCGGAGAGCGTCGGGCTGCCGCGTGAAAACATCGTGCTCGATCCCGGCATCGACTTCGCCAAACAGAAGGACGACAACCTCACCATCTATCGCGAACTCAAGCGCCTCCACCGTTTTGAGCGGCCCGTCCTGCTGCCGGTGTCACGCAAGACGGTCGTTGGCGATGTGCTCGGCATTCCCGCCTTGGAGCGCGATCCGGGCACCCAGGCCTGCATCGCCGCAGGCATGAGCCGCGGCGCACAGATTTTCCGTGTACACCACGTCAAAGCTGCGGTGCAAACCGTGAAGATGCTCTGGGCGGTCGAAGACAGCCGCTGAGCACAGGATCGAGTTTTTGGGAGGATCAGGCAGCGCCTTCTTCTGCCGGAGCAGGCTCGGAAGCCGGAGCTTCTTCAGCAGGAGCTGTTTTGACAACCTCTGCCGCAGGTTCTTCCACCGAGGATTCTGCCAGCGCAGTTTCAGCCTGCTCTGCCAGTGCTTCTTCCGCCATGGACTCTTCCACCGGGGCTTCTTGCAGCGCGGGTTCAGATTCCTTGGCCTCTGCTTCAGCAACCTCAGCTTTGGATGTTTCTGGTGCCGGTGCTTCTTCAGCCGCAGGTTCGTCCGCCGAGGATTTTGCCAGCGCCGCTTCAGCCTGCTCTGCCATCTCCATTTCCGCCATGGACTCTTCCACAGGAGCTTCCTGCAGCTCGGGTTCAGCCGCCTCTTGCACTGCTTCAGCAGCCGATTCGGTTGCTTCCGCAGCAGGGGCCGCAGCTTGCGCACGTTCCTTGGCGGCAGGAGCCTCCTTTTTGGCAGCAGGTTCGCCCTGCACACCGAGGAAGACCATGCCGTCGCTGTACTCGATGACGTAGCCTTCGTTCGCGAGCCAGCGGATGTCCTTGATCACCGCAATCTGCTCTTCCGTGGGATGCTTCGGCGCATCCGGGGCGGTGCCTTCCGGAGTTGCTGGGGATGGCACAATTGCCTCCACGAGCTTCTGCATCGGCAGTCCATGGCTGGTCTTGAGCTGCTCCACGACCTGCGCGAGGCGGTCTGAAAACACCATGCCGGGCTCGATAGCGCGTGGCTTCACGCGGCAGACGAACTGCTTGCCCGCACGGCGCTTGAACAGCTTCATGCCACGACGCTCCAAACCGGCGCCGAGCTTCTGCGAAATTTCAAACAGATGCTTCCGGGCTGCATCCACGGACTGGCGCATCATGATGAAGAAAATATGCGCGAGCTTCTGCTTGTCGATGTTGCCCGGCACGGTGGCGTCACGAACTTCGATGACGGCATCGTTGCCAAAGGTGCGGCGGAAATGCGCCTCCATGTCGGCACGTGAGCTGAGTGAGAGCGGCTCGCCGCCCTCGGGCACTTCGCCCTTCAGGCACACCCAGCGGCGGCCCTTGCTCATGTTTTCCTTCCACTTCGCGACGAGTTCCGGATTCGACTCCACACGGATGCGACGCTTGAAATCCTCCATCGACATGTTTGAGAAGCGCTCACGATGCAACCGGATGACACCAGTTTGATAGCTGTGATGGCTCGGCGGAGCGATGAGTTCGCCGCTCATGCCGCACACGGCCACGGAAGCAAACTCGCCCTTTGGTGCTTCGAGTTCGATCTCTTCCACACGATAAAATTCATCCAGTGCAGCGCTGCGCAGCACATGGTTGAGAGCTTCATCACGCGAGAGGAAGAGGCTGCCGTCCGCTGGTACATGGTAGAAGCCCGTGGGGCGTTCTTCCGCACAGCGGAAGCGCACCATGAAGCGGTCACCACCAGCCAGCACGAGACGTGACGCATCAAACATGCTGAACGCATGCCCCGTCTGGCGCACGTGCGCGGCGAGTGCATCCACCGCCTTGTCTTCTGGGAAGATGATGATCTGCACATCCTTCGGAATTTCCACCCACTCGCGCTGTGGAGGACCTGCGCGATCACGATCACCAAAGCGGCGCGGAGGACCACGGCGGTCATCGCCATCACGACGCGGCGGGCCGCCTTGTCCTTGGCCACCGGGACGGAATCCGCCACCGGCGCCTGCTGGACGCGGACCACCGCCGCCAGGACCATCACGACGGGGAGGAGGACCACGACGATCATCACGACCTCCAAATCCACCACCACCGCCACGGCGGTCATCACGACCCCCGCGCTGCGGCCGGTCTTCGGCATCGGCATAGCGTTGCTTGATTTTGTCTTCTTTGCCGAACTCGCCTACCCACGCAGGCATGAGTTTCAAATCGGAAAGGTCAACCATGCCGCTGGGCTTTGGTGTCTGGTTGTCGGTGCTGGCTTCAGGTTCGGTCATACTTTTCAGGCTGGAAAGGGGCCGCGACTATGCCTCGAATCGTGTTTGTCGCCAGTTTTGTTCGTGTGGCGTTTTCTTGGCATGGCATTATGTGAACAAGTCCCATGCCAGCAGCACCCATCACTTTTTTCAACCGCCTCACCCGCAGCCTCGAAACAGAAGCGGTGTATGGCGAGGGGTTTCTGCGCTTCACCTACGAAAACCCGCTCGGCGCTCTGCCCCTGCATGCGCTGGTGAAACGGGCGGCTTTTTCAAACTGGTATGGCAGCCGCATGGATGCCCCGGCCAGCCAGGCAAAAATCGCCCCCTTCCTGACCACCTACGGCCTGGACGTCAGCGAATTTGCCGACTCCCCGGACTCCTTCCGCACCTTCAACGAATTTTTCTACCGCAAGCTCAAGCCCCAGGCGCGGCCGATTGCCTCGGGGGACGACGTCATCACTTTCCCTGCGGACGGCCGCCATCTGGTGCTGCCGGACATCGCCAATTGTGCTGATTTTTTCATCAAAGGCACCCGCTTTGACCTCCCTGCCCTGCTACGCGACGCCGCTCTCGCCGCCCGCTTTGCCCATGGCAGCATGCTCATTTCCCGCCTCTGCCCCGTAGACTACCACCGCTTTCATTTTCCCTGCGCCGGTACTCCCGGAGCCCCCCGCCTCATCAATGGCCCGCTGTATTCGGTAAGCCCCATCGCCCTGCGCAGCCGCGCCAGCATCCACTGGGAAAACAAACGCGAGATCACCATTCTGCGCACCCAGAGCCTCGGAGATGTACTGCTGCTTGAAGTTGGTGCCACCTGCGTGGGCTCCATCGTGCAAACCTACACTCCGGGTGAGGCCGTCGAAAAAGGGGCTGAAAAAGGCTACTTCCGCTTCGGCGGCTCCTGCTTCATCACGATCTTTGAGCCGGGTAAAATCCAGTTCTCGGACGATTTGATCGAAAACAGCCAGGCGGGTCGCGAAGTCTATGCCCGCATGGGCGACGTGGCGGCTCACGCCCTTGGGTGAAAACGTCGGTGCACCTCTTTGAGCCGCGCCTGATCCACATGGGTGTAGATCTGCGTCGTCGAGATGTCCGCATGGCCGAGCATCTCCTGGATGACGCGCAGATCGGCACCATTGTTTAGCAGGTGTGTGGCAAAGCTGTGCCGCAGCAGATGCGGATGCACGCGGGCGGGATCCATGCCGCATAGCGCGGCGCGTTCCTTCACGATCTGCTGGATGCGTGCTGTAGTCAGTCGTGTGCCGTTGCGTGAGATGAAGATGTGGCTCTGCGACTTGGGTCCCACCAGCTCCGGACGTGCATGCTCCACATAGGCCGCAATCGCTTCGCGTGCCGCGCCGCCCACGGGTGAGAGCCGGGTCTTCGAACCCTTGCCCGTCACGCGAATCCAGCCTTCTTCGAGGCTGAGGTTTTCCAGCCGGGCATCGGCCAGCTCTGACAACCGCACGCCGCTGGCATAAAACAGCTCCAGGATCGCCCGGTCGCGCCGGTCCAGCGGCTTGGTGCCGTTCACGGACTCGACGAGCTTACGCACGTCCTGCTCGTTCAGGGAGTCCGGCAGGTGCTTTTCCTGCCTAGGCGGCAGAATGGGGTCAGCCGGGTCGGCGGGGATGTGTTTGCGCGCCGTGAGCCAGCGAAAGAAGATTTTCAGGGCGATGAGTTCAACCCGGGCCGAGGAAGCCGCGATGCCATCCTTTTTTCTCTGGGACAGGTAGCCACCCAGGTGCTCCGTGGTCACGGCGGCCACGCTGGAGGACTCGTGCTTGGTTTGGAACCACGAGGCAAACGCCTCCAGAACCCGGCGCACCAGGATCTGATAGTTCGTGGACAGACCCCGCTCGGTCGCCAGGTGGAGGATGAAGCCATCGATGAGTTCCAGCATCAGCAGCCAGCATGGCACGGAATTGAGCGTCACGAGAATGACAAAATTCTTGCCCTCAGGCACGGGGGGCGGCAAAGATGCCGGATTATGGCCTCCTACAACAAAGTCATGCTTATCGGCAATCTGACCCGCGACCCCGAAGTGCGCTACACGCCCAAAGGCAGCGCGGTCTGCGACATCGGTCTCGCCGTAAATCGCGTGTACACCTCCGACAGCGGTGAAAAAGTGGAGGAAGTCACTTTTGTGGATGTTGTCCTCTGGGCCAAGATGGCTGAGCTCGCGGGCAAGTACCTGCACAAGGGCCGCCCGGTGTTCATCGAAGGCCGTCTGCAGATGGATTCCTGGGAAGACAAGCAAACCGGCCAGAAGCGCACCCGCATGCGCGTCGTCGGTGAGCAGATGCAATTTCTCGGCAGCCCTGGTGGCGACCGTGCTCCTGCCGGTGGCGGTGGTGGCGATGAAGAAGGTGGCTACTCCGGCGGCGGCGGCGGCGGTGGTGGATCAGGCGGTGGCGGCGGATACAATCGTCCCGCAGCCCGTCCGGCCCAGCGCCCGGCACCAGCTCAGCAGCAGCGCCCGGCCCAGCGTCCCGCTCCTGCGCAGCAGAACGATGACTTCGGTGAAGGCCCGATCACCGACGGCATGGAAGACGACGACATTCCGTTTTGATACTCACGGGGCCCCTACTGGAATCCCGGCACAAAGCACCCGCCGCTTCGCCCTCGAAGACATTGGGTGGAGCCTCTTAAACGAGAATGAGTTTTTACTTTGTCGTTGAGGAATGAGAGCCTCTTTCATCGCCGCGAAGTAGCAAGCAGCTACTTTTCAGGCTGAAATCGACTTGGACGCTAATAATCACACCGTTTAACCTACTACCGTGAAATCGCAGTTCATCGCCCAGATCAGCGCAGCCTGCCTTTTGTTGGGGCTGGCTTCTTCCAAGACGAACGCCACCCAAAACATCAAAAAGTCAGATACCCCCGGCAAAGCCGGGGGCTTGTAATATGTTAACCGCTCAAAGCGGATTGTTCTGTGCTTGGGGCCGCCAGCAGGCGGCTATGACCCGTTGAACATCTCCAGTTGTTCGAGACGCTTATCCTCCTGCTC
>JAIPJY010000057.1 GCA_021733925.1 Prosthecobacter sp.
AGGCTCGGCATCCCTTCGCTATGATACGGAAGGCCGTTGGCCTTCAAGACAGGAGAGCGGCTCCGCAGGTGAAATGATCCCAGTTAGAGCGGCTGATTCGATCCGGGGACAGACCTGTTTTCAATTGATCGTGGTATAACCCCGGCGGGAAAGCAGCGATCCGCCTGATGGTGGCGTCGGGTTGAAACCGTAGAAAAGTTTCGTTTGCCTTTCGCGCTTTTCCGGCGATAAAACGCCGTAAGTCACCTGTTAAGGGTCAGGCTCAGTCGTGCATCAGGTGATTTTGAATCCGTTGGTGTTCATATACCGATGATCGGGGCTGGCTCTGGCACAAGGCAGAGGACGGCACCCAACAACGATAAAGATATGAATACCAAGATGTACGTGGGCAACCTGCCCTTCGCCGCTCAAGAACAAGACATTCGTGAGCTGTTTTCACAATACGGTGGTGTCACCGAAGTCTTCCTCCCGATGGATCGCGAAAGCGGCCGTCCGCGTGGCTTTGCCTTCGTGACCATGGACTCCGCAGAAGCGATGAATGCTTCGATCAACGCGCAAAACGGCCAGGAATTCATGGGCCGCAAGCTGGCCATCAATGAAGCCCGTCCACGTGAAGAACGTCCGGCAGGCGGCGGTGGTGGTGGCGGACGCGGTGGCTACGGCGGCGGTGGTGGTGGCGGCGGCGGCGGTGGCCGTGGCGGCTACGGTGGTGGTGGTGGCGGCGGTGGCCGTGGCGGCTACGGTGGTGGCGGCGGCGGTGGCGGCGGCAAGCGCGGTGGCGGCGGTTTCGACCGTGGCAACCGTGGCGACGGCGGCGACGGCGGCGGCTGGTAACACCTGACCTCGAATTTAGATTTCACGCCCGTGATCCGGTGAGAGCGTTTAAGCGCCCTCCTGAATCACGGGCTTTTCTGCGTTCACGAACAGAGCGAACACGCCAGCGAGTATGAAGGCTGCGGCACACATCCAGACGCCTTCGTGGTAATCGTGATTGGTGTCGAAGGACTTCAGCACCAGCGTGAAGAGCATGGGCATGACGGCGGCGCCAAAGTTTCCCCACATGTTGGACCAGCCAAAGAGCTGTGCCTGATATTTGCCGCTGATGTCCTGCATCGTGGTCCACATGGCAGGCAGGCCGATGTCGGCAAAAAAAGCGACGAGGCCAAAGGCCACCGCCATGCCCCAGGGGGACTCTGTCCACAGGGCCAGGACGTAGCAGCCGGCGGCGGCGAATTTGGTCACCGACATGGGCAGCATGCGGCCCATGCGTTTGCCGTGATGACGGGTGATGTAGTCGGTGATCAAGCCGCCTAACGGCAGCGCCGCGATACCGATGGTGAGCGCGCCCGTGGTGATGAGACCCGTGATGCCCTCTTCCAGATGCATGACCTTTTTGAGGTAATCGGGAAGGGAAAGGATGAGAAAGGCCCAGCCGATGTTGGTGAAGAACTGCACACCGTTGGCCATCCAAAGATTGAGGCTCTGGCAGGCAATTTTTAACGGGAAACGCTTGGGCGGATCCTTGCTGGGCTGGAAATCACCCCGCCCCTCTGCCAGCAGGTCGATTTCTGCTGCATTGCAGTGCGGATGCTGGCGCGGATGCTCACGAAAGACGCGCCAGTAGGTCACGGCGACGATCACGCCGACCAAGCCATAGAGCCAGCCCGCCCAGCGCCAGTCGCCGGCGCGGAGAATCACATACGCGGTCAGACCAGGCGCCACAGCACCCCCGACACGCCCGCCCCAGGAAATCATGCTGCTGGCAAAGCCGCGCCCTTCGATGTGAGCCCAACGGGTGAGCAGACCGCTGCTGGCGGGATAGTAGCCCGCTTCGGCGAGGCCGCAGCCGAGCCGGGCGATCAGCAGTGTGGTGAAGCCCAGTGAAAAGCTGGTGGCGGCGGTGAAGACTGACCAGGTGGCAATGTAGATGGTGATCAGTGCGCGTGTGCCAAAGCGATCACTCAGCCATCCGGCAGGGACTTGAGCGAGGGCATAGGCCCAGAAGAAGGCACCTTTGACCCAGTCAATCTGCCAGTCTTTCAAAGCGACACTTTTTTGGAACGAGTCTGAGGTCACGATCTGAGCCAGACAAATGCGGTCCAGATACATCAAGAAGGCCACCATGGTCGCCGTGGCTAGAATCTTATGGCGGACGATCGTGGGGTGGGTGGTGGAAGACATCGTAGAGACAAGACGCAGAAAATCAGCCAGCCCTAGCATGATTCCAGCTTGAAGAACGACCGGAAGGCGTGCAAGAGCCTTGTGTTGCAGCGCAATATCGTCGCAATGAACAGGCTTGCGTACCTCGTCGTTTCATCAACTCTTCCCTATCATGACCGCAATCAAAAATTTCACCGCGTTGCTCGTGCTCAGCTTTCTCGCTTCAGGCGTGCTTGGCTGGTTCCTGTTTCAGTCGCATGCGGATCTTGCGACTGCGCATGCAGAGCTAGAGCAGATTAAAACCGTGCATGCCGTCGAGATGGGTGAGAAGGAGGCTGAATTTGAGCGCATGCTCGACACCCAGGCGGCGCAGCATCAGAAAATGATCACGGCGCTCAATGATGAGCACGAGAAGAAGATCGACGAGCTGCGCCAGGGGGAGCGCAAGCGCCTGGCGATCGCTGCGAAGGAGTTTGAAAACATCTTTGAGGGCAACAAGACCACGCTGCAGTATATCGATCTGCTGGAGGACAAGGTGAAGGCCGGTCAGACGCTGTCGAAGGCGGAGGTGGAAAAATTGTCAATCATCACCACCGGGCTCGGCTACTTGAAAAAGCAGTATCAGAAGCCGATGCAGGAGTTTCAAGAGCTGGCGAACTACTTTGACGCCCAGGCCTCCAAGCAACTTGAAAAACCGAAGGGCGGCTTCTTCAAGCGGATGTTCAGCAGCAACTTCCGCGACGCCGAAAAGGAGTACCTGCGCCAGGAGGGGGCGAAGGAGGCCTTTGAGCAGGCGCAGAGCAAGTTCTCCGGCACCTACAAGCAGGCGCAGAAGGTGATGAATTCCGTGAACCTCGACGCCGACGGCCAGATTCAGAAGCTGCATGCCTATATCGACGACAAGGAGCAGATGAACGCTGAAGACCTCTCCGCTTTTTTTGACAAGGCGCGCAAAGCTCTGCGCACCCATCAGGACGTGCTCGACTTCGAGCCGGATGCTGCAAGGCTTCCTGCGCCGAAACCGCAGCCTTGAGGCAGCAGGCTGGGAACTGCCATGTCACAAACGGCGTGGAAATGGGCATAAACGGCGGGCAATGAAAGGAAAGGTTGTCTTTTGTCCGGCGTTTTGGCTAGGCTACACCTATTCTGTGCCGCGCTCCTCAGGTGCGGTTGTGACTGATTCCAACTCTTCATCCCATGCAAACAAATCCAAACCAAACCACCCGCCGCACTTTCATTCGCGGCACTGTGGCCGGCGCCGCCGGTCTTGCCGCCCTGCCTTCTTTTTCGGCACCTCTCGGCGCCAATGCGGATGTCCGCGTCGCGGTCATCGGCTTCAACGGTCGTGGCTCAGGGCACATCAGCAGCCTGCTTAACATCAAAGGCGTCCGCCTCGTCGCTCTGTGTGACGTCGATGACAAGGTGATGGAAAAGCATGTTGCCTCCCTCGCCAAGAAGAACATCACGGTGAAGCAGTACAAGGACTTCCGTGAGTGCTGCGCCGACAAGGAAATCGACGCCATCACCATCGCCACGCCGAACCACAGCCACACGCTGATCGCCATGACCGGCATCGCGAACGGCAAGCATGTGTATGTGGAGAAGCCCGTCTGCCACAACATTTGGGAAGGCCGCAAGCTGGTGGAAGCCGCCGCAGGTGCTGAAAAGCAGGGCCTTGTGGTCCAGCACGGCATGCAGCGCCGCTCCTCCCCCGGCTGGCAGGCCGCCATGGACTGGGTGAAGGCCGGCCACATCGGCAAGGTGCAGCTCTCCCGTGGCATCAACTTCAAGGCGCGCAAGAGCATCGGCAAAGTCACCGAGCCGGTGAAGCCTGACGCCAACGGCCGCATCGCCGCCACATTCCGTGACACCGGCGGCAAGCCGCAGATCGTGGACCTGGACTACACCCTGTGGTCCGCCCCACGTCCTGTCGCCCCCGTGCAGCGCGAGCAGATGCACTATGACTGGCACTGGCAGTGGGCCTACGGCAATGGCGACATCGGCAACCAAGGGCCGCATCAGCTTGACGTCGGCCGCTGGGCGCTCGGCAATCCAGATGCACCGAAGCGCGTGATGAGCTTCGGCGGCCGCTGGGGCTATGATGATGACGGCCAGACCGCCAACAATCAGATGGCTTTCTACCAGTGGGCCGAAGGCGCACCGCTGCTGTTTGACAACCGCGGCCTGCCCATGAAGGACATGAACTGGACGAAGGGCTATGAGCCTGTCTTCCGCATCAACGGCAAGACCGCTGCACCCCGCATCGGCAATGTGATCCATTGCGAAGGCGGTTTCGTGGCGGAAGCCAAGGCCTACGACAACGAAGGCCAGGCGATCCAGAAGTTCGACAACTTCGATGACGGCGCCGACCACATGAAGAACTTCATCGATTCCGTGCGTGCCGGGAAGATCACCAATCCGAACCTGCACGTTTCCCATGGTTTTCAGGCCGCTGTGCTCGCGCATCTGTCGAACGTCTCCTACCGTCTGGGCAAGCAGATCAGCGTCGCCGAAGTCCAGGAGCGCCTGGCCAACGACAAGGCCGGTCAGGAAACCCTCGCGGATTTCGTGGCCAACCTCGAAGCCAACAAGATCGACCTCAGCGCCGAAAAAATCAGCGCCGGTCCATGGCTCGATTTCGACCCTGTGTCTGAGAAGTTCACCGGTGAGTTCGCTGCTGAGGCCAACAAGCTGGCCCAGGACGAGTACGCCGCCGGCTTCGAACTGCCGAAGATTGGCTGATCGCCCCTGATTTGAGTCCGTTCATGCAGCGCGGAGCCGGGAAACTGGCTCCGCGTTTGTATTTGGGGCGAGGGGCGTATTGGAGTAGCATGACACCGCCATGGAAACTCCTCCTCCCCCTCCCGCGCTGCCGCTTTATGCGGTCACTCAGGATGAAAAAACTCTGGGCATTGTCATGCACGTGCTCTGCCTGGTGGGTTTCCCCATTCTGGGGCCGCTCATCGTCTGGCTGGTCAAAAAAGATCAAAGCAGCTACCTCGACCGGCAGGGACGGGAATTGCTGAACTTTCAGCTCAGCTTCCTGCTGTATGCATTTGTGTCCGCTTTGCTCTGTTTCATACTCATCGGCATTCCGCTCCTTTTTGCCGTAGGGATCGCCACCATCGTGCTGACCATCATCGGCATCGTGAATGCTTCGGAGGGAAAGGTTTACCGCTTCCCGCTGACGATTCGTCTGCTGTGAGGCAAAACGGTTGCGACTTCTGTGCCGTGGTGGTAGCAGAGCCCCCCGTTTCCACCAAAATCCCAGATGCGACCCAACCAACTCCTTCAAGCCATCGGTGCCGAGCTGCGCATGCAGATCATGACCTACATGCAGACCGACCAGCGTGCTGCGTACAAGGCTGTCATTGATTCGCTCGCCCCGGCCAAGCGTCTTCGTCCTGCTTTCATCCTGGAGAAGTCCCGTGCCAAGCAGGCCGAGTGGGTGCTGGAGCAGATCAACACGAAGTCGAACGAGGATGTGACGGCGCAGATTTTTCAGATCTGGCTGCTCAAAGGTCAGCCGCAGATGCTCATCAACTTCCTCGATGCCGCAGAGATCGCGCATGATGGCAAAGGTGAAGTGACCGAACTGCCCGAAGTGATCGCTGATGACAAAGCCGAGGCCGCTGTGACCGCCCTGCTCGCGGCGTATCCTGCCAAGCAGGCCGCCTTGTATTTGTACATGTTCCAGCAGCAGCGAGAAGGTGGCTGGATTTCACTCACCAAGGCCATCGAGGCCCGCCCTGAGCTGAAACTCGAAGCCTGAGATTTTGTGCCATGATGGACGCCCTCGACAGCGCCATCGCCAACACGCAGGCGCATCTCGATGCCCTGCGCAACGCGAGCGGTCACTGGGAGGGGAGACTCTCCAGCAGTGCGCTCTCGACCGCGACGGCGATTGTGGCGCTGGGGCTGGTGGATCGTGACAGGCATGCGGTGCACGTCGCTGATGGAGCGCATTGGTTGTGTGATCATCAGAACGCTGATGGTGGCTGGGGTGACACGACGCTGAGCAAGAGCAACCTTTCGACCACGCTGCTGTGCTGGAGTGCGCTGCACCTCGTCGGGCGGCGGAACTCGCCGACGGTTGAATCTGCCAATGTGTGGATTAGCGCTCAGGTCGGTTCGCTTGAGCCTGCGGCCATTGCGCGTGCGGTTGTGTCTCGCTATGGCAAGGACAAGACTTTTTCCGTGCCCATTCTGATGCTGTGCGCGCTGTGCGGCACCTTGGGTGAGAAGCCGTGGAAGCATGTCATTGCGCTGCCTTTTGAGCTTGCTGCGCTGCCGCGTACCTGGTTTGGGGCGGTGGGGCTGCCGGTGGTGAGTTATGCTTTGCCGGCGCTGATTGCCATTGGGTACACGCGTTTTAAGAACGCGCCGCCGGCGTGGTGGAATCCGCTGCGGTGGTTGCGGGCGCTGACGTGGCCGCGTATTCGGCCGATGCTGAAGGCGCTGCAACCTAGCAGCGGGGGGTATCTGGAAGCCACGCCGCTGACTAGCTTTGTGACCATGGCGCTGGCGGGTGGTGGGCAACTGGATCATCCCTGCCTGCCGTTGGCGGTGGAGTTTCTGGTGGGGTCGAAACGGGAGGATGGGAGCTGGCCGATTGATACGAATCTGGCGACGTGGGGGACGACGTTGTCGCTGCGGAGTTCGGACCAGAATTCAGACGGGCTACTGCGTAGCCGCGAAGCGAACCCCGAACTACGTACATGGCTGCTGGCGCAGCAGTACCGTGAAGTTCATCCGTTTACCAATGCGCCGCCGGGGGGCTGGGCGTGGACGGATTTGCCTGGGGGAGTGCCGGATGCGGATGACACTTCGAGTGCGCTCATTGCGCTGAAGAAGATTGGGCATGCTTGCGATGCGGCGATTGAGCAGGGCATCACTTGGCTGCTTGATTTGCAGAATCGGGATGGGGGTGTTCCTACTTTTTGCAGTGGCTGGGGAACGCTGCCGTTTGATCGGAGCACGCCGGAGATCACGGCGCATGCGTTGTGCGCGTGGTGGGTTTGGCATGATGATGTACCGTTAGTGCTGCAAAAGCGCATCGCCAAGGCCACTGAGCATGCGCTTAGCTACCTGAAGCGCGTGCAACTGGCAGAGGGGTCTTGGATTCCGCTATGGTTTGGGAATGAGCATACGCCGGACGAGAACAATCCGGTCTATGGCACGGCGCAGGTGGTCAATCATCTCAGCGGGAGTGCGAAGCTGGCCAGTCAGTTTGACGTGTTGATTCGAAGTGGTCAGCAGTATCTGCGCAGTGCGCAAAAGTCGGATGGGTCCTTTGGTGGGGATGCGAATGCGCCTGCGAGCATTGAGGAGACGGCGGTGGCTTTGCTGGCGCTCGGGAGTGAAGGCCCAAACATGCAGTCGGGCATCCAGTGGCTCATTGCGGCGACGGAGAATGGCACGCGTTTTCCGACTGCTCCCATTGGGCTTTATTTCGCGCGGCTGTGGTATCACGAGCAGCTTTATCCTGTTGTTTGGACGTTGGGGGCGCTGAAGGCCGCGAGGCGGAGGCTGGGCTGCTGACCAGTGAGCCGTTACGGAACCGCGTTGCGGTTCGGCCTTGAGAACGAAGCGGAGTTGTGGGCGGTACCAGGGAAGCACTCGCCAAGGCTCGGCATCCCTTCGCTGTGATGCGGAAGGCCGTTGGCCTTCAGGATTAGTCCGTGTTTGAAAACGTGCCGCATGTCATGACTTGTTCGCGGAGTTGAGCGGATGTGGTTGCTGCGGGGGTGCCTGAAGTGCGGTGGTCTTCGCTCTGGCGCAGGTAAGAACGCCGGATGCTTGCGGCGTGCTGCGGAATAAATTCCGCGCTCCAAGGAGCGCTGCGTCTGCGGCGCTTGGGCAGATGCTTCCAAGGGCGCATGGTCGCAGTGGGGATTTTGAAAGGGTCTTGCTGGAATGGGGGAGTGGAGACTGCGCTCTCGGAGAGAGCGCTCCACTCCACGCTGGGTGCTTGCTTTGCGAGGGGGCTAGACTGCTGCTACGGAAGTCGGTGGCGAAATGTGGGCTGCCCTGTTCTCAAGTCTTCATCGTTCGACAAGTCACGGCTGATCGATGGTGCTGGAGATGTCCACGGGGGGCTCGCCGGCTATTTCCTTTTCGACGGGTTGTACTTTGATTTCGACGTTCACGGGGACGGCTCGGAGGCCTTCGATGATGCGTTGCAGGCGCTCGATGGTGACGTCGGACAGGGTGGGCTTGCTGACGGCTTGCTCGATCTTTTCCAGGCCGAGGGTGAAGGCGTTCATGTGGCCGGTGATGCGGTTGATGGGATCGTTTTCGCCAGCGCCGCCGGTGAGGAGGTTGCGTTTGAAGGTGCTCTTAATTTCGGTCCAGCGAATGGTGTCGGCAGGGGTGGAGAGGGCGTTGATCTCGCGCCATTTGAGGAGGTTTGATTCTGCGGCCTGGCTGAGGGTTTGGGCTTCGCCGCGATAGTGATCGGCGATCAGGCTGGCAACTTCGGCGTCGGTCATGAGCGGGAGGATTTTCTCCGCGATCTTGTTCATGTTGCGGTAGCTGCCCTGGAGCTTGAACGGGGGCTCGGTGCGGTAGGCGTCCTCCATGGCGGCGCTGCGTACGTATTCCTGATTCACGCGCAGGATGATCTCGCGCACGTGGAGGAGTTTTTCCATGACGACGACGCCTTCGTTGATCTCCTCGGCGCTGTAGCTGCCTTCAAACTCGACGCCTTCACGGGTGCCGGTTTGAGCGACTTTTAAAACGGCGAGGGCATCGGCATGACTGCGTGCGGAGATGCGTGCCAGTGTGGCATTGCTGGTGAGGCAGTTTTCGATGTAGCTGTCTTTGAAGACTTCCGCATGACCACCGAGGATATCGCCGAGATTGTAGGTGTCGGCGCGGTTGGCGAGCATGTCGGGCACCTGGAATTTTCCGCCGACTTCGGTGTAGGGATTGCCGGCCATGACGACGGCGACTTTGCGGCCTCGGAGGTCGTAGGTTTTGGCTTCTCCTTTGAAGACGCCTTCGATCTTGCGAGTGCCGTCGCAGAGGGAGATGAATTTTTGCAGGAACTCGGGGTTCGTGTGCTGAATGTCATCGACGTAGATCATGACATTGTCGCCCATCTCGAAGGCGAGGTTGAGCTTCTCGACTTCTTCACGCGCGCTGGCGTTGGCGGCCTCGGCGGGGTCCAATGAGGTGACTTTGTGGCCGAGGGCGGGGCCGTTGATTTTGACCAGCGTGATGCCGAGGCGGCTGGCGACGTATTCCATGAGCGTCGTTTTGCCGTAACCGGGCGGTGAGATGAGCAGGAGCATGCCCATGCGGTCGGTGCGGGTGTCCTTGCCTGCGGCACCGAGTTGTTTCGCGAGGTTGGCACCGATGAGCGGCAGATAGACTTGATCGATAAGGCGGTTGCGCACGAAGGAGCTGAGCACGCCTGCTTTGAACTGGTCGAGACGCAGTTCACGGCGGCGGGTGTCGGCGAGGCGATGCTTGAGCGACTGGAAGGCTTCAAACGCAGGCACGACGTCGGCTTCGTAGCGTTGCAGGCGCGTGGTGAACTCGTGGTAGTTGAGTTCGAGTTTCGCTTCGGCGATGCGTGCGTGGGTGCCGATCAAATCGATGATTGTGGCATGTGCCGTTGGCTCGGTGGGGATCGCCGCTGGCGGCTGATCGTTGGTCACGACCATGGCTGCCGTTTCGACGAGCACGTCGGGGGCGGTGGAGGGATTCAGTGCGGTGATCCACTCGAGGGCGATTTCGAATGCGAGCAGCGGCAGCGCGGCGAGTGAGGCTAGAGTTTCTTCGAACTCCTTGGTGGCGTGTTTGACGGTGAGTTCTCTGCGGAAATCATGCAGCAGCTTGATGGCGGCAACGGAACGAGTGAAGTGATGCTTTGACTGGAGTTCGTCGAGGAGGCAGGCGGTGATTTGCAGCGGCGATGCTTGCGGTGGTGTACTGCCCAACAGAGTTACGACACGTTTTACCAAATCGTTATCGACTGATGCATTCGAGATGCCGAGAAGATCGCGCATGCGCCCCTTGGACTGCATGCGTGCCGTGAGGGCTTTTTTCGCGTCATCCTCGGGCCAGGCGTGCCAGAAGAGGCGAGCGTAGCCGCGGGCGGCGGGGGAATGGCGGAGGAGGCCGAGGGCTTGCTGCATTTCGCGCAGGGGTTTCAGCAAGAGAGAGGCGTCGTGATCGTGCACGCCCTTGGTGTAGCCTTCGTGATAGCGCTGGGCCATGAAGGTGGCCACGTCGTCGCTGGCACCGGTTTTGAGCATCTGCCAGGCGAGGTATTCGGCGCGATAGACGTCTGCGTTTTCCGAGACGACGGGCTGATCCCAGACACTGCGCTGGGTTGCGAGTTCCGCGTTTTCGACGGTCTCGAAGAAACGGGTGCCGGTGAGGTGGAAGGCGAGTGAATTGTCGCGCGGGAGGATGGTGAGCTCCAGCGGCTGCTTGTTCACGCTGAACTGATGCTGGCCGAGCTGGATGAGGTCGCCACCGCCGACGAAGATCTCCGACTTGTCGCGGATCTGCTTGATGGAATCCTGCTGGACGGTCTTGAGGCGGGTTTGCAGTTCGTCGGCGCGGACGCTGTCGCCGATCTTGCGCAGTTCTTCGATGAGGTCGCGCAGCTTGGCGACCATGGCATCGGAGGCGAGCCAGGCGTGGACTTCTTCGGGTTTGGCGAAGTTGGCGAGGCGGTTGCGGATGCTGGTGAGGATGCGTTCGGCGGACTGGCCGAGGCTGCCGCAACGGCGGTTCAAGGCATCGCTGAGGCTCTGACGTCGCGACTCGAAGGCGGACTGCACCTCTTCGCGCTTCTTGATCAGTTCGGCGGCGTAGTCGTCGAAGTCGGAGAAGCGGGTCTCCATTTCCTCGATTTGTACGAGCACGCGGGTGAGCGATTCGTCGCACTTCTCCGGAGTGGTCGCGACTTCGAGGTAGTTCAGGACGCTCTGGCTGAGGAGGCTGAGCTGGGCTTGGAACTGCGCTGCACCTTCGGTGCGAGCGAGGTCGTTGCGACGGTTGCGCAGCACGCTGCGCACCTGGTTGAGTTGCGCGAAGAGTGTCGAGATGCCTTCGATGATCCGGGTGGTCTCGGTGGCGTCTTCAATCTTGAGGCCGCTGACAATGGCGGTGAGCATTTCGAGCTCGCTGCTGGATTTGGCGAGCGCTTCTTCGACGGCCTGGGCCTCGGTGACTTTTGCCAGTGCTGGAACGAGGGCCTGCTGTTCGGTGATCTGTTTGCGATAAGGATCGAGCGACTCCGGCTTCAGCAAGAAGGTGACGCATTTGGCGGAGAGCTTGTCCGCGCCTTCGGCCACCGCCTTGTCCATGCGGTCGATTTCGGTGGCGTCGGTGTAGCGGACATCGCGCAGGGCGATGATCTGGCCGCGCAGCTCACGCAGGGAGGTGAGGAGCTGTACGAAACCGAGGATGTCGGAGGGGTCGGTGTTGGCGGCGGCGTTGAGCGCCTTCTGTGATTTCTCCTGCAGCGCTGATGTTTGATCAGCCGCCGTCTTGCGCATGCGGCTGACTTTTTCGAACTCACCCAGGGCGGCCTCGGCGGTGGTCTTGATCTCAATGAGTGTGGTTTTGAGATCGTGGGTCTCTTCGCGGCCGACCCAGAAATAGCTGTCGGCAATGTCGCCGCAGGAGCGGGCGAGTTCGACGTAGAGGCCGGAGAAGGAATCGTCTTTGGAGAGCAGTGTGAGCACGCCGTGGCACTCGGCCATGGCGCGGACGATTTCGGCGTTGCCGATTTTGCTGAGGAAAGTCTGCGAGGCTTTGGCTTCGCTGACATCTGCGGACATGAAAGGTGTGCGCCAGACCTGGACGACGTGGTGCTTGCGCGGCTCGGCATCGGCCTCGAAGAGCACGAGTTCACCGCTGGGGAAGAGACTGAAGCCGTGGCAGGGCTGTGGCGTGGCGACGCTCTGCGTGATGAGATTGTAGCTGAGCAGCAGGTAGGAGCCGCTCTCCAGATGGCTGAAGACATAGAGAGTGTCCTCACCGTTGGCGGCGGGGATGCGCCTCTCAAAACGCATGGGCGGCAGGCCGGTTTCAAAGCGTTTTACTTCGCCGGTTTGCAGCACGTAGCCGTGCGGAAAGAGGATGCCGTGATCGTCCGGCAGGAGGACGCAGCTCTCGGCGATGCTGTCGATGCGATGCGCCTGGCGGGTGCGCTCGTTGAAGACGAGATGCCGCCACGTTTTTTCCTGATACGGCAGGACTTTGAGCAGGATGAGATTGCCGACGATGGCGTAGTGCACCTCCGCGTCGTCGAGCGTCTGATCTTTGTTGTCGACGGGATCGCTGTAAATGCCGCGGCCGGTGTCGGTGTTGTTTTCCACCTTCACCGTGAGGTCGCCGCCGATGGTCTCGACGAAGACGCGGTCCTCGATGCTGATGTGCGGGTGCGTGCCGTGGATGTACATGTCCCGCGTCGCACGCTTCCATTCAAACTCCTGCGGCGTGGGGAAAACGAATTCGTGCTCGCTGCGGTTGCCGAGGTATTTGAGCGTGCCGCTCTCATCGTCCACGAGCCACTTGAAGGTCTTCACCTCGGTGGCGCGCTGGCCGACCTGAAAGCCCAGGTAGAGATGCGGGCCGATGCGGTGGAACTTCAGGAAGGAGGCGTGCTTGTAGTAATTGTAGAGGTAGGCGAAGTCATCCGCGAACTGTGGATCGCTGAGCAGGTTGTCTTTGTTGGGATGAAAGCTGTGATCGTCGTCATGCAGGTCATACACGGCGAACACGTCCTCGATGCGCATGGTGCTGCGCAGGCCGAGGTGTACATTGTAGCCAAAGAGGAAACGGTGCGGGCCGATGGCGGCAAGATCGCGCGGCAGGCAGTTGTTGTCCGTCGTCAGCCGTGAGGTGGCGAGCAGGGCCGTCTCAATGCCGCCGAACTCCGCCTTGCGGTCGGTGTTCAGCAGATCCAGCCGCCGCTGCAATTCGGAGCCGTGCTTGTTGAGGCGCTTACGAATGACTTCGTAAGCGCCGGCTTCGAGCTGCGGGGAGGGTTGGGGAGTTGGGGGCGTGTCGGCCATTAGGGGCGGTTTAAAGATTCAGAACCCCGTTGGGGTTCCGGGGAATAGGGTGGTGCGGGGCTGGCCGGCGTACCAGGGTAGGTTCGCTGAGGCTCACCAACCCTTCGCTATGATGCGGAAGCCCTTTGGGCTTCAATGCAGTTGTGTCCTGAAGGGACACCGAATCATAGCGAAGGGTTGCGGCGTAGCCGCTACCCTGGAGAGGCTGGGCGATGACGATGTGGCCAAGGGCGGAACCCCAATGGGGTTCCGCATCGGCTTGGTGGAATTGTGTTTGCGAAGAACGAGAGATGTCGAACGATGTGGGATGCCCCAATCGCTGGCCAACATGATCGTGCATCTGGTGTTTTCGACGAGGGACAGGGAGGCGTGGTTTGCGGATGCGGAGAAGATGAATTCCGTGCACGCTTACTTGGGTGGCGTTTCGGCGACGTTGGAATGTCCGAGCATCGCCATTGGTGGCGTGGCGGATCATGTGCATATCCTGGCGCGGATGAGCCGCACGATTTCGCTGGCGGAGTGGGTCAAGGAGTTGAAACGCGCCAGTACGGTGTGGATGCAGAAGGAGTGGCCGGAGTTTGCGACATTTCACTGGCAGGCCGGATACGGTGCGTTTTCTGTGAGCCAGTCGAACACGGATGCGGTGGTGGAGTATGTGCACCATCAGGCGGAGCATCATCGGACGAAAACGTTTCAGGATGAGTTCCGTGCCTTGTTGAAGAAACACGGCGTTGCGTGGGATGAACGGTATGTATGGGATTGAGGGGAACGTTTTGGCGGAAGCCGATGCGGAACCCCGTTGGGGTTCCGTGGTTGGGAGCGTTGGGTTATTGGCCATGTACCAGGGTAGGCTCGCTAAGGCTCGCCAACCCTTCGCTATGATGCGGAAGCCCTTTGGGCTTCGTGATGCGGAGATGGTGCGAGGATCTTTCTCGTCGCGGAGAGATTGCAGGGCATGCCAGGGCAGGCTCGCTAAGGCTCGCCAACCCTTCGCTATGATGCGGAAGCCCTTTGGGCTTCGTGAGGCTGATGCGATGCAAAAGGGGCGGTTCATAGCAGATGGGTCAATATCACCTGATGTGATCGCGTGGATCAGGCATTTGGATTCATCCAGACGAGTCTGAGGAACCACGCGGAATGGAGGAGAACGAGCAATACTACCCAGCCAGAGGTGTCTGCATGCAGCATCAAGGGGATGGAGGAAAGGGCGAGGAAGGTCCAAAGGATCTTCCCCGCTGTGCTCCAAGACTTGCATGCGGATTGAGGCGTCGCGTTCATCGGAATGCCCCGGCTACTTCTTTGCCGCCTTGGCTGCGAGGAGGCTGCTGACGGTCTGCTCGGCGAGGCCGAAGCGGGAGGCGGCGCCGATCATGCCGGTGAGTTTGTTTAAGGTGGTGGCGTCGGGGTTGAGGCCGATGAGCTTGGAGAAGAGGGCGCTGAGGGTGAGGTTCTTCGTGTCTTCGGAGGTGAGGCCGAACTGATCGATGATGTTTTTGAGCTGGGATTTGAAGTAGTCGGGATCGCCGGTGAAGAAGGTTTCCTTCACGTCGGTGAGGGTGCGGCTGCCTTCGACCATGCGGTCGATGGCGCGGGCGTTGCCGATGGCGTTGGTGATCTTGTCGAAGAACTGGCTTTCGCCGCCGATGATTTCGATCTTGGCGGACTTCATGGCCTCGCCAAGCACGTTGGCCTGGGCGGCGGCGATGTCCTTCTGGATGTTGATCTGCGCGAGCTCGATGGCTTTCTCCTTGTCGAGAGTGAGCTTGAATTCTTCGTGTTCGCGTCCGGCGTTTTCGAGGAGCTTCATGGCCTGCGCCTTCTTGGTGATGCCATCGGCTTCCGCAGCGAGTTTGAGCTGCGTGACTTCGGCATCCGCGGTGCCCTGCTTCTGCGAGGCTTCGGCTTTGGCAAGCATGACCTGGGCTTCTCCGAGGCCGATGGCGGCGGAGGTGGCGGTTTTGCCTTCGGCGAAGGATTTCTCGGCGGCGGCGTCTTTGGAGGCGGACTCCTGACGGGCTTCGGCGAGGGTGAGCAACTCCTGAGCGTGAAGCTCGGCGGACTGTTTGGCGGCCTCGGCGGCTTTGACGGTGGTGAAGGCGGCCTGTTCGGCGGCGAGCTGGGCGGATTGCTTGGAGGCTTCGGCTTCTTTGATTTTCTGGATGAGCTGCTCCTGGGCGTTTTTCTCAGCGTTGGTGAGAGCGACCTGCTTCTCGCGGTCGGCGGTGGCGAAGGCTTCGGCGTCCTTCATCTTCTGCTGCTCGATGACGACGGTTTTTTCGAGGGCCACGCGGTCTTTGATGACCTCCTGGATATTCTTTTTCTCCACTTCGACGGCCTTCTCCTTCTCGATGGATTTGAGCGTGGTGACGCGCTCGCGGTCGATGATTTCGAGATCGCGATCACGGGTGACGCGCTCGATTTCGACGGCGTCGGTGCGCTCCTTGTTGCGCTGGGCGACGAGGACCTGGCGGTCTTTGTTCTCCGTGGCGATGGCGATTTCTTCGTCGGCAGAGATGTTGGCGCGCTGAGATTTAAGGCGTTCCTCGGACTGCACTTTGGAGGTTTCGGCTTCTTCGCGAGCTTTGACGCTTTCGACATCGCGCTTCTGCTTCGCTTCGGTTTCAGCGAGCTGGCGTTCGAGTTCGAGGATGGCTTCACGGGCCTGAACGTCCTGCTGTTTGATGACCTTTTCCTTGTCGCGCTGGATGTTGTTGGAGAGCTTGGCCTGAGCGGCGGTGAGCTCGGTGATTTTCTTGATGCCCTCGGCGTCGAGGATGTTATCGGGATCGAGGTTTTCGAGGCGTGTTTGTTCGAGGAAGTCGATGGCGCAGTCGTCGAGGGTGAAGCCGTTGAGGTCGGTGCCGATGACCTTGAGGATCTCGCTCTTGAAATGATCGCGCTCATTGTAGAGCTGGACGAATTCGAAGCGTTTGCCCACGGTCTTGAGCGCTTCGGAGAATTTGGCGTCAAACAGCACGCGGATGGTGTCCACGGTGCTGGCGCGAGTGCAGCCGATGCTCTGGGCGACGCGCAGCACGTCTTCGGGTGTTTTGTTCACACGGACGAAGAAGGCGACCTTGATGTCGGCACGCAGGTTGTCTTTACAAATGAGGCCTTCCTGGGCTTTGCGCTCGATTTCGATGCGCTTCACCGAGATGTCCATGTACTCGGCCTGATGAGCCACTGGGATGACGATCATGCCGTTGAAGGTCACCTTGGTGCCACCGATGCCGTTGCGCACGATGGCCTGGCCCTGCTGCACCTTGCGGAAGAACCGCGAGAACAGAATCAGGATGCCGAGAAAGATGCCGATGATGATGACACCGACAAGAAGGCTGCCTTCGAGCAGGAGAGCGAGGGGTAGGGTTGTGGTCATAAAAGGGAGTGAGAGGTCGATGAGTTAGTTTTGAGGAGCGGGTTCGATCAGGTAAAAAATGTTGTCGGGGCCGGCGGAGATGACTTTGGCCGAGTCGCCGCGTTTCAGCGGTGCGACGCCGGGCTGAGTGCGGACATTGATCAGCAGGGGGACATTGGCGGTGGTGATTTCAAGCTGGCCGTAGGAGGCGTCTGCCTCTGTGGAGGTGACGACCCCGGTGCGGCCAATGACCTCCTCGGCTTCGGAGTCGGCATCACCCATGGCTTTGAAGAGCTTGGCGACCGGGTAGGTGACGAGCTTGGTCACGATTAGACTGCCGAGGAGGTTGGGCAGCAGGAGCAAGGCGGCCTGTCCAAAGCTGCCCGGCTGATTGTACCATTCATTCAGCATGAGGGAGCCAAACCACATGAATAGGATCATGAAGCTGAGCCAGACCATGAGAGGCACCTGGGAGAAGCCGAGGAAACGACCCACGGAGAGCCAGGCACCGCCAGTGCTCATGCCAAGAGCGTGTGTGGAGCCGGTGCCGTGGTGGGCATCGCCGTCCGTACCCAGATCGTCCGGAAGATCGGCCTCGAAATCCAGTGCGCCGAGGAGGACCAGGAGCCAGTAACAGACGACCAGTGTCAGCAGCAGCGAGAGCAAAAGCTGGTGTGGCTGAATGGCGGCGTGGAAGAGTTCGAACACGGTGGAAGGGCTGGCTTAAGGGTGATGTGCGATATAAGCAACTGACCGGAGACGAGGCGATTACAATTTTGCAGAACGTCTTCAATGCAATTAGCGCAGCCTAGGCGCATGCGCCCGAGGGTGTAAATAAATTCCTGATTTTCGCAGTGGTGGTGGTTTGAAAAAACGCGCGGAGAAAGGGGGCGTTCGGGCGGGATGGAGGTGTGCATGTGGCTGTGCGGCCGTGTAGATGGCCGGTGAGAAGCGTTGACAACAGTGGCGCTGCTCCTAGAATCGGCCTCGAAATCACCCAGAACAAAAGCACAGCGAATCGTCAGTCAGTGGAGGTTACCGGCATGAGGAACACAGAATTTGAAGACGAACGGCGTCCGCCCAATCCACCGTTGCATTCCGAAAAAATCATCACGGATCGGAAGATTTTTTTCCTGGATCTCAAGGAGAATGAGCGCGGCAAGTTCATCAAGATCACCGAGGACGTTCGCGGCCGCCGTGACACGATCATTTTGCCGATCGACGCTGCGCAGGAGTTCCTGGACGCCATGATGCGTACGGTGGACGCTGCGGGTGTGGATGAGTGAGAGCAGGCCGGGGATTCATCTCCACGACAGGCCTATCTAAAATTCGGGCATGCAGGGAAAGTCCCACAGATGGATTATTAGTTTCATAGCCGGGGCGCTTGTCGCGGTGATCCCACTTGGGTTTTATTCGCTGACGAAGGGCCATCACTATTCCGAACACGGGACCTTCTTCAGAGGTGCTTTGGACGGCCAGCAAGTTGTCGGTGTTGCGTTTGTTGAATACGACGGATGGGGTTTTATGGAACTCACCCAGTGGAAAGTTGAGCTGGTGAATCGTCTTGGACAGCGGGTCACTCTTTATCGGAAATCATCGGTGTTTCAGGAAAAGATTCCGCATCAGCCCCAAGTCGAAATCAGTGGAGGGCAGATTCACATCGATGATGGCGAGGATAAAATGACGATCACCTTTCAGCATGCTTCCAAAGACGGAGTTTAGTGTCGGGGGGCAGGGCACGATAGGATCCCTTCGCCAGCATGGGATGTCCCCTCACCCTTACCTTTGACTTCGTCTATCTCCGCTTCGCTTCGGTTCCCCAAAGCACGTTTTTTCACGTTGCCATATTATCGGTGGGGAGAGGGGATTCGCTTTAGTTCCGCCCGATACTATGGGCCGGCAAAGTTATTGAAAATTTAAAAAGCCCTGCCCTCACACGAACCGGATCACGTGCTTCTGCCCGTGCTCGTCGTGCGCGGGATTGAGGGCGCGGAGTTCGAATTCGGCGCGGTCTGAGTTGATGCGGACGATGACCCAGCCGTTGGGGCGCTTGGGGTCGAAGACGTAAGCGATGGGGGGGAGATTGATGAGCGGGAGGCCGGTCTTCTCGTGCTTGGTTTTCTGCCAGGTGTGGGTGTGGCCGTAAATGTAGCCCTGCACCTTGGGGTAGGCGGCGAGGAGGTCGAAGAGGGCATCGCTGTCCTGGAGGCAGCTGCCTTTGCCTTTGTCATCCATGCTGGGCTGCATGGGATTGTGATGCCCCACGATGAAGGTGGGCTTGTTGGGTGAATTGCGCAGTTCGCGCTCGATCCACACGAGCTGGGGTTCGCCCAGCATGCCGGGGGTTTTGTTTACCAGGTCCAGCGAGTCGAGCAGGATCCAGTTTACCTGGGCGCTGGTGACGGTGGCGACGTGCTTGTCCGGCACGTTCATGGGGCGCTCGGCATTGGGCGGCGGCGGGCCGATGATGGCGTTGAGGAAGTTGGTGCGGTGGTCGTGGTTGCCGAGGGTGCAGTGGATCTGAATGGACTGCTCGCGCAGGGCCTGGATGCAGTGACCGAAGGCAACGTAATCCTCTGTTCTGCCCTCCAGGTAGGCGCAGTCACCGTTGACGATGAGGCCAAAGGGCTTCTGGCCGATTTTGAGCACCTGATTGGCGCAGCGGCGCAGGTTTTCCGCCATGCAGGCGCCGCGTGCGACGAGTGACTCGTCCTCGGCGATGTGGGGGTCGGAAAACAGGACCCAGATCTGTTCAGGGATCTCCAGCGCGGGAAGCTGAGTGACGAATGAACCCAGGGCAGCGGCGGTGCCGTGCTGCAGAAAGCTGCGGCGGGAAAGTGGGGGCAGGGTGATGGGCATGGAGAGAATGAAACGCAGTTCAGAGGTCGGATCGTGCGAACAGGAAGCAAACTTCAGGTGCCAAAGTAGCGGTCTCCCGCATCGCCGAGGCCGGGGACGATGTAGCATTTGTCATTGAGGCCGGCATCGATGGCTGCGGTGACGATGGCCACATCTGGATGGGAGAGTTCCATCGCCGCCAGACCTTCCGGGCAGCTCACCACGCAAATCATGGTGATGCGCAGGGCTCCGGCCTCCTTGAGCTGGCGTGCGGCCTCGCAGGCGCTGCCGCCGGTGGCGAGCATGGGGTCCAGCAGGAAGACATCTGCAGCGGAGAGGTTGGAGGGCAGATTGGCATAGTAGGCATGCGGCAGGGCGGTTTCCTCATTTCGCCTGATGCCCACGTGGGCGACGATGGCGTCAGGCACGAGCGGCAGAATGCCATCCAGCAGGCCGAGTCCGGCGCGCAGGATGGGCACGCAGACGAGCGGGCGGGCCAGCTGTGCGCCCAGGGTTTGTTTGAGCGGAGTCTGCACGCTGATCTCCTGCACGGGAAGCTCACGGGTGGCTTCGAGGAAGAGGATGCGCGCAAGATGGTTCAGATGCCGCCGAAAGTCATGCGAAGGGGTGCCGGCGGCACGGATGGCGGCGAGATGGCACTGTGCCAGAGGATGCTGAACGACGACAACGGGCTGCATGCAGGGCATTGTGACGCGTTTGCCGGTGCTGGCAAAGTTTTCCACCACCGGGTTGACGTTCATGATACCATGGAGGCATGAAAACGCGATTCTGCGTGCCTGCCGTGCTCGCACTTTTCCTGGGCGCTTGTGAGAGCGCACCGAGGGGGGATGGTTCGAGTTATTATTATCCGTCTGCCAATCGTCCGGCCGCGACGCCGCGCAGCAGCACCAGCCAGAGCATTGCCAGCATGGCGGGCAGCAGCGGCCCTCCCGTGCCGCGTGGTGGGTATGCCCCGGGTTCGGGACCGACGGCGATGCCGCAGGGGAACCAGTTCATGTATCAGCAGAATGTGTCAGGCCCCTTTGGCAGCCGCAGTTCGAGCGGTGTCATCAACGCCTACGGCGGGGTGCAGAGTTATCAGACCATTGGTGGCATGCCGGTCTATCCCGGCATGGCGGTGCCGTACAATAACAACTCGCGCTATTATGGCAGGATGCCGACGCAGCCGGTGTATGTGCCGGGTGTTGGCGGCGCTCCCGGGTATTACATGAACCCGAGCACGGGGGCGCATGTGCCGGCGCCGTAGCCGAGCTTAAGCTTCACCATCCTTCTCTGCCTGCGCCTTTTTGGCCTCAGCGCGGTGCTTGAGCACTTCAAACACGATGGGCAGCACGGAGACGACGATGATGAGAACGAAGACCAGCTTGAGGTTGTTTTTGATGATCGGGATGCTGCCGAGGAAGTAACCGGCGATGCTGAAGCTGAGCACCCAGAGCAGGCCGCCGCCGAGGCTGTAGATGAGGAAGCGGCGGTAGTCCATGCGGCCAAAGCCGGCGGTGAAGGGGGCGAAGGTGCGCACGATGGGGACGAAGCGCGCGAGGATGATGGCCTTGCCGCCATGCTTGACGAAGAAGGCCTCGGTCTTGGCGAGGTAGTCGCGCTTGAACCAGCGCTGATTGACGATCCAGCCGCCTGCTTTGCGGCCGATCCAGTAGTTCAAGTTGTCACCGATGATGGCGGCGCACATGAGCAGGGGAATGATGAACTCGATGCGGATGAGCCCCTGGGCGGAGAGGGCGCCCACGGCAAACAGGAGTGAGTCACCCGGCAGAAAGGGCATGACCACCAGGCCGGTCTCGCAGAAGACAATGGCGAAGAGAAGTCCGTAGATCAGCGCGCCATGATCCAGCGCGAAGGTTTGCAGGTGCTTGTCGATGTGCAGGACGAAGTCGAGAATCTGGGAGATCATGAGCGGCGAATGTCCGGCGTCCGAGCGGTGCGGCAAATGAAAACTCATGCCGATCTCGACATGTACCCGCGAAAAAGCCGGGGCGAAATGCCCCGGCTTTGCTGGATTGAATCAGAAGATGGGTGCGGTGGCTTACTTCAGTTCAGCGGTGATCACTTTTTTGCCCTCGATCTTGAGGCCCTCGACGTTTTTGAATTTTTCGGCCACTTCTTCAGGGCTCATGCCGGTGTCAGCCGATTCCATGAAGCCGGCGAAGACCTCTGTGTTGTCCATGATCTTGTCGAACTGGATGTCCATGAAGCTGATCGTGCCATCGTTGAGGTGTGTGGCGGTGGAACTGGAGATGCCGTTGGCGCCTTTGAATTCCACTGTCACGCGCATGCCGGCAAACATGGGCTTCATCATCGCCATCTGGGATTTCATCATGGCGATTTCCTCGGCGCTCTTCTTTGGCTTTGCGGCATCGCCGCCTTTCTTTTTATCCGCATCAGGATTGGTAATGGTGAGGGTGGAGCCGCTCAGCGCGAAGGTCATCGGCACCGTGGTGGAGGGCTTGCCTTCCTGCTCTGGTTCGAAAGGTGCGTATTTCAGCTTCGTCACGTCAGCGACGGCGAAGACGACTTTCACACCGCTTTTGCCATCGGGAGTTTTGACTGCTTCATGGGATTTGACGGTGACGCCCTCGCCGAGTTTCTTCGCGCGTTCTTCGGCCTTTTCCTTGTCCATGACGAGGCCCTTGAGTTGATCACCCTGACCGCCCTGCATCATGGCGGCGAGCTGGGCACCCAGGAGAACACTCTCCTCGATGGTGGCCGTGCCGTCTTTGCTGACGATCACGGTGGATTTGATTTCAATGCAGGAGGCCAGCACAAAAGCGACAGCCGCGAGGAGGAAGGATGAGATTTTCATGAGGCGGCAGACTAGGCGCGTGGAATTTTTTTCTACAAGCGCAAAGAGTGAGGCGGTGTGACATTTGCCAAGGCAGAAGGGCAAGGATGCTGCTTGCCAAAGGGGGTACTTTCTGAAACAAGTCAGGTATGGACTCCCATGAAGTGATCAGCAAGGCCGTCGAGCAAACCAGTTTCAAGGAGGTTGCGGCGCAGATGGGCGTCTCCCTCTCGCTCGCCTACAAGTGGTCCCAGCCCGATGAGCAGCAGGGCAGCGGAACCTCCAATCCACTGGACCGCGTGCGCCAGTTGTTTGAAATCACCAAGGATCCGCAGCTCATCCAGTGGCTCTGCCACAAGGCGAACGGCGTCTTCGTGCAGAACCCCACCAGCGGCGGACCGCGTGGCATGGAGCTGATGCCTGCCACGCAGGAAATCGTCCAGCAGTTCGCCGATCTCCTCACCGCCATCAGCAAGGCCGCTTCAGACAGCCGCATCAGTTTGGAAGAGGCATCCCACATCCGCGGCGTGTGGGATGAATTGAAACGCTTCACCGAAGGGTTCGTCCGTCACTGCGAGAGGGGCGAGTTTTCCAACCTCGCGGATGAGATCAAAACGCACCGCAGCTTTAAATAAGGAGCGCGGTACCAAGCTAGGCACCTTGAGGTCATGCCCACCACCGGTCCGTTGCTGATCCGCCACGAAGGCCACACGCCACGTGAGCGCAGCACCTGTGGCTGGCGGGATCGTTTGATCAGCCGAGAAGATGCGGGCCTGTCTCCCGCCGCCTGGGCACATGCGGTGGACATCGACGGGGCGAAGCTCCACTACCACAAACGCTCCACGGAACTCTACTACGTCCTTGATGGCGGCGGCACCGTCTTGCTTGACGGCGTCGAACAGCCTGTCAGCCAGGGTTCTCTCGTACACATCCCGCCCGGTGTCGTGCATGGTGCGCGGGGGAAGATGCGCGTCCTCGTCGTCGGCATCCCGGACATTGCGGAAGATGATTATTTCGAGGTGGGAGAGGTGGGCCGACCGCAGAATCCTGCGGCAATCCAGGCATGAATGATGCTTACAATGAGAATCGACCTTTTACAGAGGGCACCTACAAGCAACCATTTTGTAGATAAGGATTAATTGATCTCCCAAAGATAAGGCTATATTTGTGGGCACGATACTATCACTCACATGAAGACACACTCCTCCTTACTTGCTTTTCTCGTTGTATTTGGTCTGGGCATGTTCGCATCAGCCAGGGCCTCGGATTACGCGACAAATCCCAGTTTTAACCATCCAATGGCAGGCCTGAGGCCAGCCAAAGATTTCAGAGGGCGCTACCCGACGCTCACCAAGAGCATGCGGGCAGGTCATGTCAGATCCGTCACCCCGGAAAATGTGGTCAGCTACGGCCACCCCTCCATTGGCAAATACAACAACGAGATTTACTGGCTGGTGCCTGTGACGTTTTACACCGCAGGTCCGGACACTTCGTATCAGCAGATCAGCATGGATGGCAGGCCTCTCCCGTACGTCTCTAGGGCACGATATAGTGCCACCCAGTTCTCGTCCGTAGTTTATGCATGTGTCCGTGGTGGGCGTGTTGAACACTGGATTTATAAGCTTTCGAAAACTCCTGTGCGCTGATTACGATTGGCCGTACCGTTCTCTGCCTGAAGGCGGGAGTCAGCCTTCAGGCAATTTTGCAGCAACCCCTTCTCTCCTTAACCTGGACGCAAGGACTGGGTAAGCATGCGTGGCATCCATTTTACCACCGTGCCGAAAAGGTGAAAGAGCATGGGGCGGTCATGAACTGCAAGACACCGTCGGGTACAACCGCAGATGGTGACGGACGCTGCGGATGGGCAAAGCTGGCCAAGGGCGCTGAAAAGTTCGCCTCCAAGGGCATGTTGTGCCGCAGAGCAGGCGTAAGCCCCAAAGACGGATAAAATTAACTGGACCGATAAGTATTTGCTATGTTTATTATAATTACATATATTTAGTCTACTTATCATTATGAGCGAGAACGAACGCAACACTCTGGTGCCTGACATCCGTGAAGTCCTTGCACAGCATGGACGATTCCCCGTGGAGAACCTCGAGGAAGGCGATGATCTTTACAACGCCGGACTGACGTCCCTGGCAACGGTGGCGGTGATGCTGGCGCTGGAAGACAAGTTCAATGTCGAGTTTCCCGACAATCTGATCGGCCGCCGCACCTTCAAGAGCATTGAATCCATCGCGGAGGCGATCACGAAGCTCGCGGCCTAGGACCAGGTTTAGAAAATGCTCCAGTTTTCAAGTCCGTATCACCCCCATCCCCCAATACCATCCTGTGAGCACGCTTTGCAGCACCGAAGTCGATTTCGACGAACTTTTGAAGGAGGTGCATGCGCTGGGCAAATCTGTGCTCCGAGTGCATGCGGCGGATGTGGATCAAAAAGCGCGCTTCCCGGCGGAGTCGGTCGATGCCATGCGCAAAGCGCGCCTGCTGAGCGCGTATGTGCCTGAAGAGTATGGTGGCATGGGTTTGAGCCTCGTGCAGGTGGCGAAGATCTGCGAAACGCTGGGCCAGTACTGCGGCTCGTCGGCCATGATTTATGCGATGCACAAGATTCAGGTGGCGTGCGTCGTGCATCATGCCCAGCAGTCCGAATTCTTCTGCGACTATTTGCGAAGGCTGGTGGATGAGCAGCGACTCATGGCCTCTGCGACGACGGAGATCGGCACGGGCGGAGACCTGCGCTCCAGCATTTGTGCGGTGGAAGTCACGGGGGATCAGTTCAAGCTCACCAAGAAGGCGCCCGTCATTTCCTATGGAGAGTATGCGGATGAGATTTTGGTGACCTGCCGCAGTGCGCCTAATGCGCCGGCGAATGAGCAGGTGCACGTCATGGTGCGCAAAGGAGAGTACACCGCCGTGCCAATTTCGACCTGGGACACGATGGGTTTCCGAGGCACCTGCAGTTCGGGCTTTGAGCTGACTGCAACAGGCAGCGCGGAGCAGATCATTCCGCAGCCGTTCAATGAGATTCTGGGGCAGACGATGCATCCCTACTCGCACATCGTGTGGGGCGCGCTGTGGTCGGGCATTGCGATGGATGCGGTGAACCAGGCCCGTGCTTTTGTGCGTGCCGAAGCGCGCAAGACGCCTGGCGAAACACCCATCTCGGCCATCCGCCTCGGTGAGGCCGATCAGGTGCTGCAGGTGATGCGGCACAATGTGGCGGCACTGGCTCGTGAATACGATGAGCTGCGCAGCCGCGACTGCCCGGATGTATTTGAAGAGTTTGGTTTTTCCATCCGCACCAACAATTTGAAGCTGTCCTCATCGCAGCAACTCGTGGACATCGTGGGCCGGGCGATGCTGATCTGCGGCATCTCGGGTTATCGCAACGATTCCAAATTCAGCATTGCACGCCATCTGCGTGATGCGTATGGCGCGGCGCTGATGGTCAACAACGACCGCATTTTGAAACTGAACGCCACAATGCTGCTGGTGCACAAGGAAGGCTGATTTATGACGTGTACATCCACCGCAACCCTCCCACTCACTGAGGCCTATCAGGCGTTTCTTGACCAAGTCACGGAAGCCGGACTGCTCGTGCCGCTCGGTGTGCGCGGCGTGTATGGCTACAACGGTGTGTTTGACGGCGTGCTGCAAAGTTTTGACCGCCTTGTCACACGTCGAGCAGCGCACTTTCAGGCGGATGTGCTGCGGCTGCCCGGGGTGCTGAGCCGCGAGCATTATTTGAAGACGAGCCACCTCGAAAACTTTCCGGACTTGATGGGCTCTGTGCACAGCTTCATGGGACGTGAGCGTGAACATGTGGGGATGCTGACGAAGCGCGAAAACGGCGAAGAGTGGACCCAGGACCTGGCGCCGAGCGCGCTGATGCTGTCTCCCGCGTGCTGCTATCCTTTGTACCCAACGGTGACAGGTACGATATCGAACGAGGGCAAGACGGTGGATCTGCTTTCGCAGGTGTTCCGGCATGAGCCGTCGATTGATCCGTGCCGTTTGCAAATTTTCCGCCAGCGTGAGTTTGTCCGCATTGGCACGGCCGAACAGGCGCTGGAGCATCGCAAACAATGGCTGGAACTGGGCCGCGACATTCTGGGGGAGGTCGGTCTTGGAGTGGAGATCGTGCTGGCCAATGATCCGTTCTTCGGGCGTGGTGGGCGTGTGATGGCGGCCTCGCAGAAGGATCAGGATTTGAAGCATGAGTTCACTTTTGCGGTAGCGACTGAGGAGAAGCCGACGGCAATCGCCTCGACCAACTGCCACATGGATTACTTCGGCAAAGCCTTCGACATCCAGCTGCCGAACGGTGAAGCGGCGCATTCGGCGTGCATCGGGTTTGGGCTGGAGCGCATCACGCTGGCCTTGTTCAAGCACCACGGATTCGATCCTGACCGCTGGCCGTATGAAGTGAAGAACGCCCTGGAACTATGAGCCAGCCGTTTCCAGCGCTTGATCCACAAACATACGTGCGTCATCGCCTGCACACGCAGGAGCGCGAGTGGGCGGAGACGAACTGCTACGTGGATGTGTGGATCGAAGTATTGCATGCGCGGGGGCTGGAGCCGATAGCGGCTTTGCCGTTCACGCTGGGCATCGACTTCGAAGGCGACCAGTGGACCTTTTTCAAATACCAGCTGGCGGATTTGTACGATCTCTATGGGCTCGATGTGCAAGAGCTTGCGATCTATCGCCCGCTGACGGCGCACATCGAGGAGCAGTTGTCGCTGGGACGACCGCTGCTGGTCGAACTGGATTCGTTTTATCTGCCTGACACGGCTGGCAGTGCCTACCAGCTTGAGCATGTCAAAACGACGGTGGCCATTGCGGAGATCGACATGGAGCAGCAGCGCCTGGGCTACTTTCACGCGCAGGGCTACTATCACCTGCAGGGGGATGATTTTGCGCATGTGTTTCATTTGCGCGGCGAAAAGAATCCTGCGATTTTGCCGCCCTACTGCGAGGTTGTGAAGACTGCGGCCATGCCCGCGCTGCAAGGCGAGGCGCTGCTGAATGCGTCGCTGGGCTTGCTGCGGCGTCAGTTGCAACGACTGCCGGAGGTGAATCCGTTCGTGAAGTTTCGAGCTCGCTTTGAGGCCGACATGCAGTGGCTTATCCATGAGCCGATCGCCACGTTTCATCAGTACTCTTTTGCCACGCTGCGTCAGTTTGGTTGCTGCTATGAGCTGGCAGGTACTTACCTAAAGTGGCTGCAGAGCCAGGGGGTGGGTGGGCTGGATGAAGCCATTGAGTCGCTGCTCCGGCTCTCCACCGGTGCGAAGACGCTGCAGTTTCAGCTGGCACGTGCGATGGCGCGGAAGAAGGCGATTGATTTCACACCCGTCGATCAAATGGCGGAGAACTGGACCTTGGCGATGCAGCAACTGAAGGCGGCATTTCCCGCGTAACCACCATGACGGAACCCGTTCACTTTGCGCCGTGGGCATGCTGCGCGCAGGCTCCCGGAGCCAGCACTGAACCGGGTGCGGGGCAGGGAGACTGGTTTGCCGCTGAGGTGCCGGGCACGGTGGCTTCGGCACTGCGCGCGCGTGGCCAGTGGGATCATCAAAATCCACCGGATCTTGATGGGCAGGACTGGTGGTATCGCACAAGCTTTGCTACGACAGCGCGAATGGCTGATGAGCCCTGCGCCTTGTGTTTCGATGGGCTCGCATCGCTGGCGGACGTGTGGCTCAACGGGGAACTCATTCTGAGCTCGAACAACATGTTCCGCAGCCATCGCGTGGATGTGGCGCGAGTTTTGCGCGATGAGAATGAGCTGGTGATCTGCTTTCGTTCGCTCACGGCGGACTTGAAGAAGAAACGTCCGCGTCCGCGCTGGAAAACCAACCTCGTGAACAACCAGCAGCTACGCTGGCAGCGCACGAGCCTGCTGGGACGCATTCCTGGATGGTCGCCACCGGTGCCTGCGGTGGGGCCGTGGCGTGAGGTGAGACTGGAGCGTGCTCCCGTGCTGCTGACGGACATCCAAAAGACGGCTTTGCTCGTGGGGGACGAAGGCGTTGTCAGTTTTCGTGCGCGGGTGGCGTCGTCGTTGAAGATCCTCTCGGCGCGGCTGCAGATCGACGGGCAATTTGAGGAGCTTGAGTGTGAGGATGATGTTCTGCGCGGTGAGCTGCGCATTCAGCACCCTGAACTGTGGTGGCCGCACACGCATGGCGTGCCGGCGTTGCATGACGGCAAGGTGATCATCGAGACGAGTGCAGGTCCGCATGAGTTTCCGCTGGAGCCAACGGGTTTTCGGCGGATCGAGGTTTGTGACGATCCTGGGTTTGCCATTCATGTAAACGGTGAGCGCATTTACTGCCGGGGTGCGTGCTGGACGACGAACGATATTTTTACGCTGGGTGGAACGGTGGAGTCGCTGCGGCAGGATCTCACACTCGCGCGTGATGCGGGCATGAACATGCTGCGCATCGGCGGCACGATGACCTATGAGAGTGATGCGTTTTACCGCCTCTGCGATGAACTGGGCATCCTCGTCTGGCAGGACTTCATGTTTGCCAACATGGACTACCCCGCGGAGGACGCTGCGTTCGCTGAAAACATCACGATTGAAGCGAAGCAGCAGCTGGACCGATTCGCGCAGCATCCCTGTGTGGCGGTTTACTGTGGTAACAGCGAAATCGAACAGCAGGCGGCGATGCTGGGCATGGCGCGTGAGCTTTGGCGCAACGGCTGGTTTGGAGAGAAGCTGCCTGCGCTGTGCAGCCTGCATCATCCTGGCACGGCGTATGTGCCGTCATCGCCGAGTGGCGGAGTGCTGCCGTTTCACACGCGGACTGGCGTCACGCATTATTACGGCATCGGTGCGTATCTGCGCTCTCTGCGCGAACTGAGGCAGGCGGATGTGAAGTTCACCAGCGAGTGCCTGGGCTTTGCGAACATCCCGGAGACGGAGACGATTGATGAGATCATGGGCGGCCTGATGCCGGTGATGCACCACCCGCGCTGGAAGCAGCGTGTTCCGCGTGACACCGGTGCTGGATGGGACTTTGAAGATGTGCGGGATCACTACCTGCGTGAACTGTTCAATGTCGATCCGGTGACGTTGCGCTCGTTCGACATGCCGCGTTATCTGGAACTGAGCCGTGTGGCATCGGGCGAGATGATGGCGCGAACGTTTGCGGAATGGCGCAGTGGTCACAGCCGCAACGCGGGTGCATTGGTCTGGTTCTACAAGGATCTGTGGCCGGCGGCGGGATGGGGCATTGTTGACAGTGCCGGAACCCCGAAGGCTGCGTACTATCAGCTCAAGCGCGCGTGGCAGACGAGACAGCTGACGCTCACGGATGAAGGTCTGGATGGGTTGCATGTGCATCTCAGCAACGAAACGGCCGAGGCAGTCGAGGGCTTTGTGGAAGTGCAGTTGCTGCGTGAGCCGAATGTGGTCGTCGCACGACATGAGATCGCATTGAAAGTGGACGGGCGCGCGCTGGAGATGCGCAGTGTCGATGAAATTCTCGGTTCGTTTTTTGATGTGAACTATGCGTATCGATTTGGTCCGCAGTCGCATCATGTGGTGATCGCGACGTGGTTCAGCGCGGAGCGTGAGGTGATCAGCGAGTCGTTTCATCTGACCCGCACACGTGATCCCGTGGCGCAGCCATTGTCAGCGGAGATGCTGGATGCCAAGGTGGAGGCGCTGTGCAACGGGCGCTACCAGCTGACGCTCAAGAGCGACCGGTTTTTGCACAATGTGAGATTGTCGGCCAAGGGGTATCTGCCTGACGACAACTATTTTCATCTCGTACCGGACCGGATCAAAACAGTCTCCTTTTCGCCATGCGCTGGGGTGAGCAGGGTGATTGAAGTTTATGTTGAGGCCCTGAACGTGGCGGGCGAAATTTCAGTGGAGCCTCGTAGTGCATCCCACGAAACTCATCATGACACCTGAGCCACAGGACCAGGCCAGGCGGAGCGCGTTCTATTTTGAGAGCGGTGGGAGGTCGTTGTTTGCGTGGCTTCACCGTCCCGCTCATGCTGTGGCTGAGCATGGGGTGCTGATCTGTCCGCCGCTCGGACATGAACAGGTTCATTCACATCGTGCGCTGCGACACCTCGCGGACAGGCTGGCGGCGCAGGGTTTTGCGGTGGTTCGGCTTGACTATCATGGCACCGGCGACTCCGACGGCACGGAATACGATCCGCAACTTTTGGCCACGTGGCAGGCGAATGTGAATGATGCGGTGGAATGGCTGCGCAAGGAGGCGGGCTGTCGGAAGATCAGTCTCGTGGGCCTGCGCATGGGAGCGACTCTGGCGGCGATGTACGCGGAAAAGAACGAGGTGGAGAGTCTGGTGCTGTGGGCGCCCATTGTGAAAGGCCGGCGCTACGTGCGCGAACTCACCGCCTTGAGTCAGACCGCGCAGCTGGCTGCGGGCAGTGATTCAGCAGGCATTGAAGCCATGGGCTTTGTCTATTCACATGAGACAGTCGGCGAACTCGCGCAGATGGATCTGCTGTTGCATTCGGTACGTTGCGAGCGGGTGTTGATCGCATCCAATGCGAGCGCGGCGGGTGACTCGGCGTTGCTGGACCATCTTTTGAAGCAGGGAGTGTTGGCGGAGCTGATGGCGCTGCCTGGGTATGAGGGAATGATGGCCGAACCTCATGAGACCGAGGTGCCGCATGAAGCCCTGCGGAGCATTGCTGATTGGATGAAGGCCAAGGCACAGCCTGTTGTAGCTGCGTGTGGTGCAGCGTCCTCTCCCGGTGTAAAATCGATGCTGACCCATGGTGCTGACTCGGTGCGCGAAAGAATTCATCAGATCAGCAGCGTGCCCGATTTGTTTGGCATCATGACGGAATCGACGGAGCAATCGACCTCACTGCCGTGGATCGTCATGCTCAATGCTGGCGCCGCGTACCGGATTGGTCCGGGGCGAATCCATGTGGCACTGGCGCGGCAGCTTGCGGCGCTGGGTTATCCCTGCCTGCGGCTCGACATCAACGGCATCGGCGACAGCGTGGCCGCAGATCCTGAAAAAGAAAATGACACCTACGCGGCGACCGCTTTCCGCGATGTGGACTTGGTGTGCGACTACCTGAAAGCGCTGCAACCCGGCCGCCCCATTGTGTTGCTGGGTCTGTGCTCCGGCGCCTACGTGGCCTTTCAGGCTGCGGCACGGCTGACGCATCCGTCCATCATCGAGGGCATCCTGATCAACCCCCTCGTTTATTTCTGGAAGGAGGGCATGACCATCAATGACACGAACACCGACCAGCTTGTGGCGTGGCGTGAGTATTGGAATGCGCTCTTCAAATGGAGCCAGTGGAAGATGCTGCTCACCGGCAAGACGCGCCTGGGGTTTACCGGATCGCTGAAACGCTTTGCGGGCCATCTGATGCCGCGATTCCAGAGATTTGGCAGGTCAACTGCAGCGAGCGAGAAGCCTGAACCGCAGAGCGACTGGGGGCATCCGGCGCGCAAAGACCTGCCCGGAGATTTGAGCCGTGTCGCTGCTGCGGAGCGAACGCTGGCCATGTTTGTTTCCGACAACGATCCGGGGCATTTTCTGCTGATGTTCCAAGCGCGGCGCAAGGCCACGCAGCTGATGAAGCAGGGCAAATTGCAATGCCACTTCATCCACCAAGCGGATCACACCTTCTCCACCGCACAGGCGCGCCAGACTTTTTATCGGTCGCTCACGGGCTACCTGCATCAGCGCTTTAGTTCTGGGTTGATCGAGGAGCGGGCCGTGGATGATGGAAGTGCGCTGACGGCGTGATCGTAGCATCCGCAATCGGTCAACAAAAAAGCCCTGTAAACCGTTGATTTACAGGGCTTTGAAATTGGTTGCGGGAGTAGGATTTGAACCTACGACCTTCAGGTTATGAGCCTGACGAGCTACCGGGCTGCTCCATCCCGCGATTTGATGAGGGATGAGGATCGGCTGTCTCAGAGGATTGGCAACCTGTATTTGCAATACTTCACATCTTGACCTGCAACATCGGCTGTGGCTTCTCGTTTGCTGCTTCCCGCATGAAATACACTGCTACAACCCTCCTGCTCGCTCTCGCGAGTTTTTCGGCCCTGGCTGCCGACTCCAAACCTGGCGCTCCAGAAAAACCTTCACCCATCGGCTATTCGGACACGCCGGTCATTCCTGGCACCCAGTGGAAGGTGCATGACATCGACCGTCCACGTCCAGACCCCGTGGCTCCTGGCGAAAAGCCGGGCGATGCACCTGCCGATGCGATTGTCATCAATGCCGACGCGCTGCAGGCGAAGGAGAAGGACGCGAAGGGCAAGGAGACCGGCAAGATCATTCCCTGTCCTTGGACGATCGACAGCGGTGTGATGATGATCTCCGGCGGTGACTGCTGGACGAAGCAGGGGTTTGCCAGCTGCCAGCTGCATCTGGAATGGATGAGCGAGCCGAACACGAAGGGCAATTCGCAGAAAAAGGGCAATGCCGGGGTGTTTTTCATGGACCGCTACGAGTCCCAGATGCTGGACTGCGACAACAACCCCACCTATGCCGATGGCATGACGGGCGGTGTGTACGGCCAGACACCACCGCTGGTGAACGCCGTGCGTCCTGCCGGCCAGTGGCAGGTCTATGACATCGTCTTCACCGCACCCAAGCTGGAAGGTGGCAAGGTGGTGGAACCAGCCTACATCACGACTTTTGTGAATGGCATCTGCGTGCAGAACCACACGAAGATCATGGGACCGACGAAGCACAAGAACATCACGGACTACAGCGGCGAGTTCCCCGAAAAGGCGCCGATCCGCATTCAGGACCACAAAAACGAGCCGCCGGTACGCATTCGGAACATCTGGATCAGGCCGCTTTGAGGCAGCATCAAGGGTCATTTTATATCGCAAGGCCGGAGGTCGCCCCTCCGGCCTTGCTGTTGTTAGGCGGCAATGGTCAAAAGTAAGGAAAGCGTAAGAATGATACAGTATTTATGATAATTCCGTTGAAGTTAATAAATCGCCCCCTAAAGTATGAGTGATCGCCGCGATGGCGTATTTATTATAATTACTATTTCAACTAGTTGTTCGCAAACTGGGGGACTAAACTATTCTTTAACACTTTGATTATGCCGCTCGCTCCATACTCGCGCTCTATCAAAGCCGCCGCCCTTGTTGGGAGCGGGCTGGCGTCGTTTTCACGTACACGTCGTTCCGCCGAGGCTACGATTTTAACGTTTCACGGACTGTGTAAAAATACATCGGATCGAGATGTCCTAGATTGGTCCCTGCATTTGCAGGTCGAAGCCTTCCGCAGCATTTGCGCCATGCTGGCCAAGGAGTACCGCGTGATTTCGCTGGCAGATCTCGTGGAAGCACGCAGCCAGGGATCCGACCTGCCTGACAACTCAGTCGTGATCACCTTCGACGACGGGTATGAATCCAACTACGAACTGGCTTTCCCCATTTTGAAGGAGCTCGGCCTGCACGCCACCATCTTTGTCACCACGGGGTTCCTGGATGGAGTGGAAATGTTTTGGTTTCAGCGGGCGGACCTCGCGCTCGGTCGTTCGCAGAAGGAACTGCTCGACTGGAAGATCAATGGAAAAAAACTGCGCCTCTACCTCGGCACGTACGAGCTACGTCAGCAGTCGCTCATGAAGCTGCTGCCCGAACTCAAGGAACTGCCGGACACCGATCTACTGAGTGAGGTGGACCGATTGGAGGAAGCGCTGGAGGTGAGTGCGCCCGCCTTTGAAGATCTCCCCAAGGCCATGCGCCCAATGACCTGGGAGATGGCGAGTGAAATGTCACTCAGCGGTCATGTGGACATCGGCGGCCACACACACACGCACCCCATTCTGGCACGGTGCGATGTGAGGGCGATGCGTGCGGAAATTGCCACCTGCCGTGACCGCATTCATGCCGAGATCGGTGAACTGCCCTATGCTTTTGCCTATCCCAACGGCGGGACTGATGATTTTACCCGCGAAACACTCATGCTCGTGCGTGAGGCGGGTTTCAAGGCCGCCTGCACGACGGTCAGCGGCCGCGTCCATGACTCTGTCTCCATGCATCAGCTGCCGCGCTACGGCTCTCCTGAATCCGTGTGGGAGGCGAAAGCCACGGTTTCTGGCGCCTTTGAAACACTCAAGGACTGGCGGCAGAGCTGCCGGAAAGCGATGTCGATGATATGAAGACGATCACGCTTGCCACGAGTACCACGCTGCAGCTGCCCATCCAGCAGCCGATGCGTGCCTTTGTGGCTGCGCAATCCATGCCGGCACCCGCACTCGACCGGCGCCCGGTGGTGCTGCACTTTGCCTACAGCATCGGCGGTGGTGGCGCGGAGGCGATGCTCATGAACCTGGCTGAATCGCTCGATCCGGCGAAGTTCCGCACCGTCGTCGTGGCCATCAATGCCAAGCCTTGGACCCATCAGCTGAAGCGGCTGCATGAGGCAGGGGTGGATGTGCATGACCTCGAAAGCACCACCTATCTCAATGCGCGCACACTCGCGAGACTGCACGCCGTGCTGCGTGCGGAGCGTCCTGACATCGTGCAAACGTGGACGCATCACGCCGATCTCGTCGGTGGCTGGGCTGCACGGGTGGCTGGGGTGCGAAACATTGTCTGGAGCATCCATTGCCGAGAAATCCACCGCAATCCCGGCGACAGCGACGCCAAGATGGGGCTCTTCCGCCGTGCGCTGGCGTTCAGCTCGCGTTTTATCCCAAAGCGCATCATTTCCTGCTCAGCCGCTGCCATTGAAGATCACGACGCCATGGGCTACCCGCGCGCGAAAATGCGCTGGATTCCCAATGGCATCAATGCCGGGCGCTTTGTGCCCGACACGGATGCCGGGCTCGACACACGTGCCGAATTGAAACTTCCGGCGAACGCACCGGTGATCGGCTTTGTCGGACGTTTTCATGAGATGAAGGATCTGGCGACCTTTCTGCGCGCAGCGGCCCTGCTCCAGACCTGGGTGCCCGAAGCACACATTGTCTTCTGCGGTGGGGTCGAAATCGAACTGGGTGAAGTGGAGCGTGAGCTGCTGGCCATGCTGCCGCAGCGTCAGCAGGTGCACTTTGAGTCTTTCCGTGCCGATCCGTGGCGTTTGTATCCGGCGCTGAATGTGTTCTCACTTTCCTCGCGCACTGAAGCTTGCCCGATGACCATTCTTGAGGCGATGTCCTGCGGTGTGCCTTGTGTCGCCACGGATGTGGGTGATTGCGGACGTCTGCTTGAGGGTGTGGGGCAGGTCGTGCCGATGCGCGATCACTCCGCGCTGGCCAGCGCCTGGCAGAAGGCGCTGCAGCTCGGTGCAGCCGCGAGAGAAGAAATCGCCCGGAAGTCACGCGAGCGAGTGCTTGAGAAATTTACCATCGCCCATGCTGCGCGGCAGTATGCGGAAACCTACGCAGAGCTTGTGGAGGTGAAGTCATGAGGGCGCTGCTGCTCTTAGTGCTGACAATTTCTGCGGCTGCCCAGCCGGTGAAAGTAGCGTTTTGCGATGGCATGACGCGCATTTCCCGTGACGGAGCCGCACCGACGGCGGCCACGAACACCCTGTACGCAGCGCGCGGAGAGTGGGAGCCACTGCAGATCATTGTCACCGCCACGCCGGAACAGCTCAAAACCATCCAGGTGATCGCCACGGGGATCGCCAAGCAAGATTCGGACGCCCTGCTGCCAGCGCCGAAGGTGCTGCGTGAGCACTACGTGCGCGTTTCCAAGCCGACGCCGATGGCACCGCTGCCGCCGGGCGATTATCCGGATGCGCTGGTGCCGCTGGACATGCCTGCGCAGGAAATCAGCGGCACTGAGGTGGTGAATCAACCGTACTGGGTGGATGTCTTCGTGCCCTACACGGCTGCACCGGGGGCATACACTGGCGAAGTGCGGTTCGAGTTTGCCGATGGCATGAAGGCCATTGCCAGCTACACGCTCAATGTGTGGGACTTTGACCTGCCCGTGGTGCCGAAGCTGCGCACTTCGATCATGACCACGGTGCGTCACGTCGCCCAAGTGCATGGATTGGAGTATCATGACAACACACCTTCGCTGGCGCACATGGGTTTGCTCAACGCGTATTACGACCTGCTGGCCGAGCATCGTCTCAGCGTGGATCAAATCTACGGCAGCTATCCCGACGCCAGCACTGGCAAATTGGATGAAGACAAGGCCGAGCGGGCATTGAGAAAGCATCTGCTGCACCGCCATTGCAACAGCATCGGCCTGCCGATCTGGCCGCAGTGGCCGTTCAAAGACCCCTTGGGCGAAGATCGCGCTGCGGCGATGAGTTATGTCGCGCAATGGATGAAGCTGCTGGCGAAAATCCACTGTGAGTCACGCGGCTACGTCATCATGGGAGATCTCGATGAGCCGAACGATGAGGCGGCCTATGACACCGTGCGCCGGTGGGGCGACTTCTTTAACGAGGTGGAAAAAAAGCATGGCGTGCGTGTGCCGCTGCACGTCACCGAGCAGCCGACAGCCGAAAAGGCCGCGTGGGGTTCATTGAACGGTGCGGTGGACATCTGGGTGCCGCATTTCAGCGAAGTGTGGAAGGACATGGAGTGGGCCGGTGGCAAGCACGACATCGCTCTGCGTCGTCAGGCCGGTGAGGAAGTCTGGGCCTATGCCGCGCTGGTGCAGATGCCGGTTGCCTGGGAGGAGCAGCATGGCAGGCCCAAGCAGCTCACGAGCAGCTTTCCTCCCGTGTGGGCGCTCGACTATCCGCCGATGGCGCATCGAGTTGTCGGCTGGTTGTTTCCCAAGCACGGCATCACCGGCTTTGATTATTGGGACACGATCTTTGCGGCTGAAGGTGTCGATGTCTGGCAGGATGCGGGCACTTTCAAAACGCCCGATGGTGCGACCTACAATGGCGACGGCAGCTACATTTATCCTGCCACGGAGAAGCGTCAGGGCCGCAACGCCCCGGTGGCGTCCATGCGTCTGAAATGGCTGCGTGAGACGGCGGAGGACTACGATTACCTGATGCTGGCGCGTCAACTGGGGCTCGAAGATGAGGCACGGCGTCTCACGGCCCGTTTTGCGCGTGGCTTTGGCGACTGGGATGACAATTCCGGCGCGCTGCTGAATGCACGCCAGCTGCTGGGGGAACTGATTGAATCCGCACAGCTTCGCAAACAAACCGCCGCCGTGCCGACAGGAGGTGCCAAGTGACTACGACCATGTTTCTTCACAAACTGCGCCATGATGCGGCCGATTCCATCCCAGCACTGGGTCGTGGCGTGCTCACGCTCGACATCGTGCGCGATGAAGCGGGGTTCCATGCACTGCAGCCGTTTTGGGACACACTGGTCGAGCAAATGGCCACGCGTTCGCCATTCGTGCGCTGGGACTGGATGAGTCTGTGGTGGGAAGAGTGCCGTAAAGAGGCGCGGCTCGTCATTGGCGTCTTGCGTGATGCCGAAGGTATGCCGCAGGCCATTGCGCCGCTCATGCTCGCCTCTGAGCCGGATTCGGTGCGCAAGCATCTTGTGACCCTGACTTTTCTGGCCGGGTTTGGAGAGGCGCATGGCGAGCGGCTGGACCTCATCGTGCCCGCCGGCCGGGAGGATGAACTGACGCCTCAGCTCTGCCGCGTGTTCAAGCTGCTGCAGCCTGAGTGCGACAACGTCCGGCTCAATCATCTGCCCGAAGAGTCACCCAACAAGCCTCATCTTCTCGCGGTGCTGGAGGAAGCATTCTGCCATGCCGGAGTGCTGAACCGCCATGCCGGCCGGTTCATCCACCTGCCTGCGTCATGGGAAGACTACGAGGCACGCCACAGCTCCAAATGGCGAAATTTGCTGCGCCGCGGTCTCAGATCGTTTACGGCCGAGCACGCAGGCAAAGCCACGCATGCCGGTGAGCGCATGAGCATTGCCGAAGCGATGAAAGAGTTTCGAGTGCTGCATGGCATGCAGTGGGAGGAGGGAGTCAGCAGCTTCACCACGGAAGCCTCCTGGCGTTTTCACCAGCGCCTGGCGGCGCGCTGGCTGCCGCAGCAGCGCGCATGGATGCCCTTGCTCGAAGCCGATGGCAAACTGATCGCCGCACTGTACGGCTTTGTTGAGCGTGAGCAGTTTTTTCATTATCAGTCGGGCTGGGAGCGGTCTCTGGCGAAGATTTCTCCAGGCAAACTGGTCATTCGCTGGTCCATCGAATGCTGCATTCAGCGCGGCCTGAGGGTGTATGACATGCTGTCCAGCGACTACGAATACAAACGTCAGTGGTGTGACGGCGCGCGCTGGCTGCTCGATCTCGAAGCTTTCAATCCTGCAAGCTGGCGCGGCACTGCTTTCCGAACCCTGCGTGCCCTGCGCCGCTGGCTGCCAGGGCGGACCTCTGCAACTGTGACCGTTTCCAACGAATTTCGGGAGGAGCTTGAACCTGTTCCCCCTCCAGCTGCTTAATTCATCCCAATGGCCATTTCCTACAGCATTCAGCCCTCGAACGCCGCCCCACAGGACGGCTTTGGGGCGATGCTTGCCCTCCCGCCAGCGCGTGGTCTGACGCCAATGGCTCCGTCCATGACGATGCCGGCGCATCCGGGCATGTCGCCGGTGTTTGATCCGCGTGCCTTCCTGCCGCCGATCAATCCGCAGGATTTTGAGGTGCAGTCACTCATCAGCCTGGTCGATGTCATCGGCTACATCCGCAAGCGCTGGCTGCGGGCTGCGGTGCTGGGCCTCATGCTCGCGGCGTTGACGTTTTACTACCTCGGCATGGGGGTGAAGATCTACGAGGCGGAGTCGCAGCTGCTGCTGCGCATTCAGGATGCCAATCCGTTCAACTTTGACGCGATGTCCACGCGCGGAGTTACGGAACTGAGCGCGGTGCAGTTGATCAACAATCACCGTTCTGAGCTGCTGTCCGGGCGCTTTTTGAGTCATTTCTACGATCACTTTCCGGCGCAGGAGCGCGACGCTATGCTGGATCGTGAGGCGCACTCGATAAGCCGCAAGGACGAGCTGATGAAGCTGCTGGGTCTCTACAAACCGGGCAAGCTCGGCGACCCACGCGAACGGTTCATCGATCTGTTGATATCCAATGTGCGGGTGGAGCCAGTCAAGGAGTCGCATTTGCTGAAGGTGCAGATTCGAGACAAGGATCCGAAACTTGCCGCCGAACTGGCCAACCGTTTTGTCGAAGAGTACACCCACTACGTGGCGGAACAGGAGGGCCAGCTCAGTGCTGATGCCTCGACCTTCCTCGAATCAAGGTCGGAGGAGCTGCTGAAGCACCTGCGTGAATCGGAGCAGAAACTGGCGGAGTATAACAAGCAAAAGGGCCTCATGGAGAATACGGAGTCCAAGGACGTCTCCACTGAGAAGGTGCGTCAGCTCAACGCCGCGATCACGGAGGCTGATTTGAAGCTCACCAAGGCCAGAAGTGACCTCAATGATCTTGCGGCGGCGCAAAAGTCCGGGCGTGATCTCACGGAACTCCGAATCTTCGCGGACAACGCGGATGTGAGCTTCATTCGCAAACAGCTTGATGCCAAGATCGCCGAGCGTGCGCCGCTGGAAGCCACCTGCGGGCGCAAACATCCGCTCATGATTGCTCTGGCGAATGAAATCGAAGCGCAGAGGTCGGCGCTGGACCGTGCTGTCAGCTCAGTGGTCGGCATGATCCAGGCGGAGGTGGAGTCCCAGCAGCGGCAGCTTACCGACTACCGCCGTCAGCTGGATGAAGCACGTGGTGTGGCGCTGGACATCAACGGCAAAACCGTGCAGCAGAGCCTGCTGCGTGACCAGGTGCGCATGGACCGCGATCTGTATGAAAAAATCGAGATGCGCCGCAGTCAGGCGGCACTCACCGGCCAGTTCCGTGACAGCGGCCTGCTGCGGGTGGCGGATTTGGCGATGGTGCCGGAAAAGCCTGTGAAACCGAGCAAGCCCATTGCTGCGGTGGCTGCCGTCATGCTGTTTGGCCTTACTTTTCTCGGCTTGCCGGTGGCTTGGGGCATCTTTGACGATCATGTGAAGAAGCTTTTCAGCCCCAAGGTCCAAAAGCCTGCCGTGCAGGATCAAACGCAGCACACCGCGTATGGCTATGGCTATCCGGTTCAGCAGGCGCCGCCCTCCATTTCTCCCTTCGCCATCGCCACACCTGCAGCGCCTGCTTTGCCAGCCATGGCACGCCCGTCGCCAGTGATGAATCCGCCGCCGCCGATGCAGCCGCAATCACGCCATATGCCGGTGATGAAGCCTGCCAATGGTGAAGCCACGATTCTGGCCCGTCTGCCCAATGTGCAGGGATCCAGCCCGGAGGCCATGCTGTCGGAACTGCTGAAACCGGAGCCCATCGGCGCCTCAAGTGCGCTGCATCAGCTCACCAGCACGCTCGAAATGCAGGCCATGAACCGCAGTGGCACCGCCGGGGTGATCCTCATCACCAGTGCAGGCACGGGCGAAGGCAAAGCGCTGGTGTCCGCCGCGCTGGCCGCCGCCTTCTGCCACCAAGGACGTCGTGTGTTTATGATGGAGTGCAATCCCTCCTCGCCCACTCTCCACCAGTGGTTCCCACGGGCCGTGCAGGGCTACGGCGCTTATGCCAGCAATCTGGAGGCCCTGCGCTACGGTCACAGCAATCTTTTCCTGCTGCCCGGCTGCGACCTGCCTGCCCATGCCACGAATGAACTGCTCGACGGCTACCGCAGCTGGATCGAGCGTGCGAAAACGGAAGTGGACTGGATCATTCTTGATGCCTCACCGCTGCTGAAGAGCTTTGCCAACGTCGCTCCGCTGGCCCCGCTGGCGACCGATGTGCTCATCGTCAACAACCCCGCCAAAACCACGCCCGCCCAGCTGCGTGCCGGCCTGGCGCTGCTGCAGCCGATGATGTCTTCGAGTGCTCTGCGCGGCATGATCGTAAATGGAGGCTAAAGGCCCTTCAAAGCGTCAATGAGCGCTGCGGGGTCGCTCACACTGAGCATCACGGTGTAGCCCTCTGTGGTGGGAATGCGTGCCACGTGGGTGGGATCGGTGACAAAGAGCAGGCCTTTCTCGCCATTGCGGAGTTTGAACCAGCCGGAGGCGTAGCCTGGCAGACCGACACCGTTCGTGCGCCATTTGGCCTGATGATCCTTGTCTGTGGTGAGATTCGTGACTGCTGCCTTATCCAGCAGGAGCGACTGCAGCGGGATCAAACGGCCATACATGTCGCCCTGAATGCGCAGCCCGGCGGGTGAGACAGTGCAGGTCACATGACGCGTGGACCAGGCGATGTAGCCCATGAGAGCGGCGCTGAGCAGCAGCACCAGGGCGATGACAGCGAGGAACCAGAGAGACTTGCCTGCTGCGGGGATGATGGGGAAGACGGTGGCGGTGTTCATGCGGCAGATTGTGATCCTTTCGCTGAAACATGCCATGAAAACAAAAATCCGGCAGCCTTGCGGTCTGCCGGATGATTGTTGAGCTGGGGAAGGCGGGATGGAACCCGCAATCATTTAGGCATTCGCCCGCAGGATCTGGGCGAGCACATACGGCAGGATGCCGCCGGCGCGGTAGTAGTCGATTTCGACGGGGGTGTCGATGCGGACGATGACGGGGACGTCGAAGCTGCTGCCGTCGGCTTTGTGGACGCGGAGGGTGGCTTCGCTCATGGGCTTGAAGTCGTTGCTCAGGCCCAGGAGGTCGAAGGTGGCATCGCTGAGGTCCTTGACCTTGTCGTAGTCGGCCTTGTCCTTGAAGTTGCAAGGCAGGACGCCCATGCCGACGAGGTTGCTGCGGTGAATGCGCTCGAAGGACTTCGTGATGACGGCTTTGACGCCGAGCAGACGGGTGCCTTTGGCGGCCCAGTCGCGGCTGGAGCCCATGCCGTAGTCTTCACCACCGAGGATGATGCTTGGCGTGCCAGCGGCCTTGTAGGCCTCGGCAGCGTCGAAGATCGACATGACGACGGAGTCCGTGGGGGTTGGCTCAGGTCCGGTGACGGTGCCGTTCGGAAGCTCATGGGCTTCGATCATGAGCTGGGCCTGCGGCTTGGTATGACCATAATATTTGGTGATGCCGCCTTCGGTTCCTGGAACCATCAGGTTCTTGATGCGGACGTTGGCAAAGGTGCCGCGGGTCATGACGAGGTCATTGCCACGGCGGCTGCCGTAGCTGTTGAAATCTGCCTGGGTGACCCCGTGATCAAGCAGGAAACGGCCTCCAGGGCTGTCCTTCTTGATCGCACCCGCAGGGCTGATGTGGTCGGTGGTGACGCTGTCGCCGAAGATGCCGAGGGGGCGTGCGCCTTTGATCTCGGTGATGTCTCCGGGGGTCATGCTGAAATCAGCGAAGAACGGCGGATGCTGGATGTAGGTGGACTTGCCGTCCCACTCGAAGACTTCGCCGACTCCACCCTGGATCTCGTTCCACTTCGGATTCTGCGAAGCGAAATCGGTGTAGAGCTTGCGGAAGACATCCGGGGAAAGCGCGGAGGCCATGGCATCGCGCACTTCTTTGAGCGTGGGCCAGATGTCCTTCAGATACACGCCGCTGCCGGCGACGAGCTCGTCTTTGCTCAGATCGATATCGACGGTGCCGGCGATGGCGTAGGCGACCACGAGCGGCGGGCTCATGAGGAAGTTGGCCTTGATGCTCTGATGCACACGGGCTTCAAAGTTGCGGTTACCGGAGAGCACGCTGGCAGCGACGATGTCCTGACCTTTGACGACGTCTTCGATGCCTGCGTCGAGCGGGCCGGAGTTGCCGATGCAGGTGGTGCAGCCGTAGCCGACGGTCTGGAAGCCGAGCTTGTCGAGCTCGACCTGAAGGCCGGTCTTGGTGAGATAATCAGTTACGACGCGTGATCCTGGCCCGAGGCTGGTTTTGACGGAAGGCTTCACCGTGAGGCCCTTGGCGTTCGCCTTCTGCGCGAGGAGACCGGCGGCGAGCATGACGCTCGGATTGCTGGTGTTCGTGCAGCTCGTGATGGCGGCAATGAGCACGCTGCCATCAGTGATGGAATCTTTGATGCCGTCTTTGGAATCGACGGTGACTTCGTAGGAAGTCTTGTCGGAAATCACATCCACACCTGCGGCAGCACCCGTGACGTCTATTCCGTCCGCTTTGGATGCGCCGAGGTGTTCGACGACCTGTGAGACGGAAGCCTTGCCAAAGCCGCCGGATTTCACATCAGCAGCGAGGAGTTCGTTGAACTTGGATTTCAAAGCAGGCACTTCGATACGGTCCTGCGGGCGTTTCGGGCCGGAAACGCAGGGGACGACGGTGCCGAGGTCCATCTCCATCTCGGTGGTGAATTCGATGCTGCCTTTCTCGGTGGGGATGCCCCACATGCCTTGCGCTTGGTAGTAATTGGTGACCGTGGTGCAGAGCTCTTCGCTGCGGCCGGTGCCGCGCAGGTAGGCGATGGTTTCTTCATCGACGCCGAAGAAGCCCATCGTGGCGCCATATTCTGGAGCCATGTTGGCGATGGTCGCACGGTCTGTGACAGGCAGGCTGACAGCACCTGGGCCGTAGAACTCGACGAACTTGCCGACGACGCCCAGCTTGCGGAGCTTCTGGGTGACTTCGAGCACGAGGTCGGTGGCAGTGACGCCTTCTTTGAGCGCGCCTGTGAGATAAACACCGACGACTTCCGGGACGAGGAAGGTCACGGGCTGGCCGAGCATGCCTGCTTCGGCTTCAATGCCGCCCACACCCCAGCCGACAACGCCGAGGCCGTTGATCATGGTCGTGTGCGAATCGGTGCCGACGAGGGAATCGGGATAATACACGCCGTCTTTTTCGAGCACGCCCTTGGCGAGGTATTCCAGATTCACCTGATGCACGATGCCGATGCCGGGAGGCACGACCTTGAAGGTGTTGAAGGCCTGCTCACCCCATTTGAGGAACTGGTAGCGCTCCTTGTTGCGTTCAAATTCCAGCTCGAGGTTTTGATTCAGCGCAGCCTGCGTGCCAGCGAAGTCCACCTGGACGCTGTGGTCGACGACGAGGTCGACGGGCACGAGGGGCTCGACCATCTTCGGGTTCTTGCCGAGTTCTTTCACCTTGGAGCGCATGGCAGCCAGATCGACGAGCAGAGGCACGCCGGTGAAGTCCTGCAGAACGATGCGGGCGACGGTGAAGGGGATCTCATACTCGCCGGGAGCCTTCGCATTCCAGTTCGCGAGGTTTTTGACATCCGCCTCGGTGACCTTCTTGCCATCCAGATTGCGCAGCAGGGACTCCAGCACGATGCGGATGGAAACTGGCAGGCGGGAGACATTGCCGACGCCGGCCGCCTCCAGTGCAGGAAGAGAATAATACTTGCCGGGAGCTCCGGAGCCAGTGGTGAAGGTGAGAGGGGTGTTCATTGGGATGGTAGCAACCAACGAAATAGCAAGCGTAGCACGAATGACACCATTTTTTTGACCGACTCACCCCCGGCGAGCCAAAAGTGACCGCCTCCTGAGCCATCTTGCGAAGGTGCCAGTCAGCGGGCTGCAGGCTGCCTTGGCCACCCTGCATATAAGAACAGGGGGGCACTGAAGCCATGATGGCCCTTGGCGACCGCCTACTCGTATGCGCGTTCCCGCAACACCTTCAAATGCGTATCCGTTCCTGGCCGCCGCCATGGAGTCATCCAGGAGCGAAGACACTGTTAGGCATGAGATTCAATCAGCCCTTCAATGATGGATGGGGTGCAACAGCTCGCGGCAGCATGGCCATGCTTATTCATGTGAGCCCACTGCGTGAATGAATCGATGCTGATTGTGATGAAGGAAGTCGGCTTGGTTCATGTAGAGAGCGAAAGAATGCCCCGGTCCGCACTGCTGTTGTGATGAGAGCGATCACGCGGACAAAATGCAGGCTGTACGTAGGCGTTGCTGCCGAGGCAGCAAGGTGGTAATCACCTCTCTCTGGAGAGCGGCGTGTCTTCATTGACTCGGGTTGCAAAAGGGTGACGGCAAAGCGGTGAGTTGCAGGAAATGTGGGTTGGCGTGGAAGGCAAAATCAGGAAATTTCAAAAAACATCAAAATGATGTTGCAGGGTCTCAGAGTTGTTCTAAGGTCCCAACCCGCAGCGAAAAACGCGGGCTGAGAAAAGGGAGTGAGAGACGCTGAAAGCGGTTCGAATTTCCTGGAATCAGAAACGATCTTTTAGAAAACACAGAAGCAGTTTTAGCGAGGCGAAAGCCGAGTGAAAAATTGCTG
>JAIPJY010000121.1 GCA_021733925.1 Prosthecobacter sp.
CGTCCCTAGAATCCTTCCTCCCAGCGCCACCTTCCCACTCAAAGCACCCCCCATTCCAAAAGCCTCCCACTTTCCCCCAACTTTAAACCTTAAACTTGAAACTTTAAACCCTCTCCTCCCCCCCCCTCGCCACCACCGCCCATTTCCTTCACACCCCTCCGCAACAATTCCGTCACACGCCTCACGCCTCCACACTCTGCGACGAGATCGTAACATGCTTGTCTTTGGCAGGACTTCATTCCTGCCGTCACAGTCTCGTCACCCGAACATGAGCAGAATCCTGGTAGTCGATGATGAGAAGGATATTGTCGAACTCGTAAGCCTTCACCTCCAGCGTGAAGGCCACGAGGTCGTCTCAGTAGGCAACGGCCTCGCCGTTCTCCCCATGGCCGTCAAGACCGCGCCCGACCTCATCGTCCTCGACATCATGCTTCCCGGCATCGACGGCGTCCAGGTCCACCGCCGCCTCCGTGCAGACACCCGCACACGGCACATCCCCGTCATCATGCTCACCGCACGTGCGCAGACCAATGACCGCATCGCCGGACTCGAAAGCGGCGCCGACGACTACCTCACCAAGCCCTTCAGTCCGCGCGAGCTCATGCTCCGCATCGGCGCCGTCCTCCGCCGTTCCCAAAAAGTCATCATGCTCGCAGAGCAGCGCATCGGCGAGTTCCTCCTCGACCGCAAAAACATGTCCCTCTCCATCAGTGGCAGGCTCATCGAGCTCACCATCACCGAGCTCAAACTCATCACCACCCTCATGGCCAATCCTGACGTGATCCACTCACGCAGCGAGCTCCTCAGCGCCGTCTGGGGCTATGCAGACGACACCCACTCACGCACCCTCGACACCCACATCAAACGCCTCCGCGACAAGCTCGGAGACCACGGCCGCCACATCGGCACCCTGCGCCGTCAGGGCTATCTCTTTCAAAGCAACGTTCAGGAGCTCGCAGACGCAGACGCATGATTATGGAGGTGACGTCCGCCCCGGCGCAGCCAGGAGTGAAAACAGAGCAGGCAGACAACGCCTCGCCCATGTGCATGCAGGATGACTGCCGCCTCTTCGGCACCCTCCTCAATGAAGCCCCCCAGGGCATCCTCGTCGTGGATGACGCAGACACCATCGTCTTCGCCAATCTCGCCATGAGCGTCATGCTCATCCCCCATTCACTGGAGGAAGGTCGCCCACTCGGCACCGCTCCCAGCCTGGAGGCAATCACCCGCATCATCGCAGACGCACGCACCCGCCGCACCCGAGTCGAGGGCGAGCTCCGCCTCCCGCTTCCTCATTCCTACGCCGCCGAGTGGAGCCATGAGCGCCACTACCACCTCTCCGCCGCCCCCTGGAGCGAAGGCGGCCGCAGCGGCATCTGGGTCATGGTCGAAGACCGCACCGAGCACGACACCATCGCCCAGACACGCCAGGACTTCGTCACCAGCGCCGGGCATGAGCTCCGCACCCCGCTCTCCCTCATCCACGGCTACATCGAGACGCTCAAAAGCGGCATGATCAAAAACACCACCTCCCTGGTGCGCTGTCTCGACGTCATGGAAAAGCACAGCCGCCGCATGATGCGCATCATCGACGACATGCTCACCATCTCCCGCCTTGAAGGACTCGAAGAACCCCTCAAGACCGAAAGCTTCCTCGTCCGCGGCTGCGTCCATGACGCCATCGAGCACCTCACCCCCCTCGTCGAAATCCGCCAGCCCCTCATCACCCTCGACTTCCCCCCCGACGGCGGCCTCTTGAATGGAGATCGCTTCTACTGGGATCAGATCTTCTCCAACCTCATCGAAAACGCCCTCAAGGAGAATCCCCGCACCGGCCTCCGCATCACCATCAGCGGCCGCTGGACCGAGCACGAGTGCATCATCACCGTCACCGACGACGGCATCGGCATCCGCCCCGAAGACCTCCCCAACGCCTTCAAGCGCTTCTACCGTGGCGCCCAGGAGTCCAAAGGCACCGGCCTCGGCCTCTCCATCGTCAAACGCGCCGTCGAAGTCCACGGCGGCACCATCGACCTCGAAAGCCACCCCGGCGTCAGCACCGTCTTCACCATCCGCGTGCCTCTGCCCGGCTAAAAACGCAATTTCCAAGAGTTTTGCATTTTCGCGGTTAGCAGCTTTCTCGCTAGGTTTACTCGTTCTTTCGCCAATCATGCTGCTCTCGCCGCCTCAAAAGTAGTGCAGCGAAGAAGCGTTTGGGCCTCAAAATTGCCCATCAAGAGAAATGAGAACTGGATTTCGGCGTGATTATTGCAAATTTTGACTTCAGTGAAGTGCTTGAAAAAGCTGTCTTTCCATCGTGAATCGAGGATGTACCAGCCAGCAACCGTAAAGAAATGCTCAAAAGCCTGAAACTCACCAACGTCGGCCCGGCCCCCAAGCTGGAACTGAATCTAGCAGACCGGCTTAATTTGCTGACCGGGGATAACGGCTTGGGAAAGTCCTTTCTCCTCGATGTGGTTTGGTGGGTGCTGACCAGAAAGTGGCCGCATGATCTCAATGATAATCTCACTTCAGGTTACCCGGCACGTCCGGCAGACCCCAAGTCAAAGGCATCGATTGCCTTTGATTTGACGACGGCAAAAGCAACGAGCGTCTCCTACGAAAGCACGTACTCGAACCACGATCAGGCATGGGTAGGGCGACCTGGCAGACCTTGGAACCCCGGGTTGGTGGTCTATGCCCATGCTGATGGAGGTTTTTCCGTATGGGACCCCGCCCGCAACTATTGGAAGAAAAAGGGTGGAATGGACATTCAAGAAAGCCTGCCAGGCTATGTATTTTCTCCCAAAAACGTATGGGATGGTCTTGATGCGGAAATTGGCGGCAAAACCACTCGCGTTTGCAATGGCCTCTTGGCAGACTGGGCAGCTTGGATCCGTGAACGCGGAGATACTGCTGCCAGAATGGAAAAAGTATTGGCCCGACTAGCTCCTACGGGTGAGGCGTTTGAGGTGGGACCTCTCGTGCGACTTTCCGTCAATGATGCGCGTGATATTCCATCGATTCATATGCCTTATGCGGATGCGGTTCCGATTCTGCACGCTGCATCGGGTGTGCGGCGTGTAGTTGGGCTCGCGTACATGCTATTGTGGTCGTGGAACGAACACGTGCGCGCATCCGAATTGCTGGCGCAGCAGCCGACTACGACTGTCGTGCTTCTTTTTGATGAACTCGAGAGTCATCTTCATCCGCGCTGGCAGCGCACCATACTTAGGTCGATGCTGCATATAGCTGAGGAACTGCATTCCAAGGCAGAGATTCAATTGATCGCCGCCACGCACTCCCCGCTGATCCTTGCATCAGCAGAGCCTGTTTTTGATGCTAATCGTGATGCATGGTTCGACATCGATCTTGAGCGCAAAAAAGTGGTTTTGCGCTCACGTCAATTTGTGAGCCGTGGAGAGGTCTCCAACTGGCTGACCAGCGATGCATTCGACCTTAGTCAGGCCCGCTCAAAGGAAGCAGAGGATGCTATTGAACAAGCGCTCGCAGTCCTGCGTGATCCAAATCCAACTCGTAGGGCCGTGGAGGATGCGGATGCTGGATTGAGAAATGCCTGCTTGCCTGATATCGACCCTTTTTGGGTGAGATGGGGGCATTATGTGGAAACCAAGCTGCCTAAAAAAAATCAAAGTGCAAATCAGGCACCCGCTCCTGCTCGTAAAAAGAAGGGACCTAGCAAATGATTCAGGTTGTTCTTGCTCCTGAACCGGTAGATTTTGATGCAAAGGTTCGCCAAAAGGGCCTGTCTGCTATTGACGAAATGGTCGGAAGGAAGCCGCGGTTAAAACGCACTGGACCCAAAAGGAAGAAAACTTGGGTGCTGGAGCAGGACATCCCTGCAAATGAATTTCTTGCTTGCTGGCGGGATTGTCTTCCTGAACTGCTCATTTCCTATGAACGTCGTTGCGCGTTCTTGTCGCTTTATCTGGAGCACTCAACTGGCAATGCCAGTGTCGATCACATGCTGCCCAAGTCGAAGCATTGGGAGCAGGTTTATGAATGGAACAACTATCGTCTTTGTGCGGCCACCATTAACTCCAGGAAAAACGACCTCACAGGCATGGTTGATCCGGTGGACTGCAGGCCAAACTGGTTTGCGCTGGAATTGGTCGGCTTTCAAGTGATCGCTGGAGAGCAGGCACCAGCACGCAAAGTGGCGGAGATCAATGCCACTTTGGAATTGGTCAATGGGCTGGATTGTTGTCGGGCACGGGAGGAATATGTCACCAGATACTGGGATAAGGAAATTTCCCTGAGGTATCTGGAACGTCGTGCTCCGTTTATCGCTGCCGAACTCAGGCGGCAAGGTCGGCTGTTGCCTGGAGATGTCTAGGCAACCGAAGCGCCATTTCTGTGATTGACTCTTTTTCGCCTTTGGCGCGAACTAGAATTGCTGTGCAAACAATAGACCAAAAGCGCACCAAGAAAATCTAACATCCATGACTATGGTAAGCCTTCCCCAACTTGAGAAAAGCTTGCGAACTGGAGTGCAGCGGAAATAGGCGAAGGTAAATTAGTCGCCCCCCTCACAGCGCCCTCTTCAAAAACACCTTCTCCTCATCCAGCAGCAGCGCCCCTGGAATCTTCTCCGCCATCTGAAACGCACGCCCGGGATTCCCCACCAGAGACAGCAGCCCCGCAGCCACCGCACGCGGGCCAGGGGACAGCCCCTCAGCGCGGGGCAGGGCAGTCAGATGCTTCTCCATCGCCGCATGATCACCCAGCCGATACGCCCGCAGCGCCAGCAGCAGTTGCGGTGGGATGCGGTCCAGCGTGGCGCTGGTGGTCCCTTTCGCCTCCGTCTGCACCGTCAGTGCTTTCACATCCACCCTCTCCATCTCCACCCCCAGCACCAGCCGCAGGTACACAAACCGGTCCGCAAACACCGCACTGCTCGGGCTGATCACATGCAGCTGGCGGGACACCTCCAGCAGCGTCTCCGTGTCCTTCGCACGCAGCGCCAGCTCCACGCTCTTTTGCAGGTTCAGCAGCGCCGCCTCGCTCACATTGTTCTCCGCCGCCTTCATCCCCGCCGCCTTGTACGCCTGGCATGCCACATCCGCAAAATTCAGCTTCTCCGCCAGCTGCGCCGCCACCTGCAGCGTGGTCACATCCCCCGCCTGCGCAGCATTGATCACCGTGCCTTGCAGCAGGCGGCGTGACTCACGCATGTCAGGCTGCATGTGGCTCAGCACCTCCGCCATCGCCAGATTCAGCAACGTGGTCGGCACCGGCGGATTCGGCATTTTCAGCACCCCCTGCAGCTCCTCCCAGCGCCCCTCCTGAGACAGCGTCTGCACCAGAATCGGGTACAGGTCACGCGACTGCGCCGCCAGCTCCTTCGGCACCAGCTTCAGCACCTGATCATTCAGCTTCTCCCGCATCAGCCAGTAGGCCATGTCCTCCAGCCGGCCGTTCTTGGTCTCAGTGAAGCGCCGCACCTCCGCCTCCGCCAGCTCCGCACGCCTTTCCGGCTGCAGCCGCATCTGCGCAGACACCATCTTCAGCCGCATCCCCAGTGAGTGCAGCGGGTGCGCCTCCTCCAGCTCCAGCAGGCGCTTCGCCTGGGCCACCGTCAGCCCCGGGCTCTGCGTCAGTTGCAGGATCGCATCCATGCCCGTCTTCGTATCCATTTCCGCCAGCTGCCACAGCTGCTTCTGCGCCTGGTTTTGCACCTCCACAAAGTGGCTGCTCATGTCCGTCACCGCCGCCTGCAGATGCGTTTCAGGCGTCGCCTCCGCCGGGGTCTGCGCCACCGCACGGTGGGCGATCTCCTCCGCCTCCTTCGTATGCCCCTCCGCATTCAGAATGCTCGACAGCAGCTCCAGCCCCGGCTGCTGCGTGCTCTGCTTCACCGGCAGCTTCTCATAAACCTCACGCGCATCCTTCGTCTTCCCGCTGGCTATCAGCGCACGTCCCAGCGTCAGCTCCTCCTCCGCCGTCAGCGGCCGCTTCAGCTTCAGCCTCTGCAGCAGCTGCGCCAGTCCGCCAGGGTCCGAATTTGTCGCTTTCAGAAACGTCACCATCGCCACGATCACCTCCTCATCCTCAGGCGCCCGCTGGCGCGCCAGCGTCATCGCCTGATGCGCCCGCACCCAGTCCTTCGCCGCCGTCGCTTCCAGCACCTCCTTCGCATTCCGCCGCGCCAGCACCGCACGCAGCGCCGCCGTCACCGGGTGCCACGCGATCAAGCTGACGACCAGCAGCCCGAACGCCCCCATCACCAGCCACGAAAACTTCCCGATCCGCTCCCTCGGCGGCTTCATGTCGGGGATCTTCTTCTGGGAGTCGGAGTCAAATTGGAAGGCCATGATCGCTCTGGGGTTGCGGGAGGACATTACTCACCCGGCTGGTCATTTCTACGCTTACGTTCATCCTCGCCGCCATCACCGCCACCGTAGCCGATGACCTGCACCGTGATGATCGAAGGCTGTTCCTGCGCCAGCGTCTGCTGCTGCTGGTTCTGCGCTGGCGCCTGGTTGTTCGTCGCCGTCGTCGCCGCCGCTGCACTCGAAGAAGCCGCCGCCAGACCGCCCAGGCTCGGTGCCGCCACCGAGGCCGCCGCAGGCGTGCCCGCGCTCGTGCCACCCACAGAAATGTTCGCCGAATTCAGCACCACCGTCGCCGAGATGTTCAGATTCCCCGTCGCACGAATGCCCGCATCACCCGCATCCACCGCCCCGATCGGAGCGATCAAGTCCACGTTCCCTGGACGCACCCCAATCACCGTCGCCAGCACGCCGATGCCACCCCCCGTCGCCAGACCCGCAAGGTCCGTCGCCACGTTCGCGCTCTGCGGATCAATCAGCACCCGCGTCGGCGGCGCCGACTGCACCGTCTTGGAGGACGACCCCGCCGCGATGTCTCCCGTCGTGGACCAGATCATGATGTCGCCACCCTTCAGCGTGAAAATTCGCGAGATGCCGATGTCCACGCTGGTGCCGGCAAAGATGTTGATGCTCCCGCCCCCTTCCGTGATGATCCCCGGTGGTGCCAGCGTGCTGCCGATCGTTGTGGAGGCCAGTTGCAGCCCCCCTTGCGGCGCCAGAATGCTGATGTCCCCGCCGCTCCTCGTCCGGATGTCACGCGCCTGCGTCTGGATGCTCCCTTCGCTCGTCGTCGGGAACAGCTTCGCGATCGCCGCATAGCCTTCCGCATAAGTCCCCACGTTCGGACTGTCCGGATCATTGTGGTCAC
>JAIPJY010000122.1 GCA_021733925.1 Prosthecobacter sp.
CGAGGGTTTGCCTCGGACTTCTTTCAGCCACGGCCTCACGGCCGCTGCCTTGTCCTTCGGCTACGGTTAACTCCCATCGTTTCCGATCAGCTCCTTTCATCTGATTAGTTCATGTTCATGCCAAGCACACGAGCGCGGACTTCAGTCCGCAGCAGGTGGCGCGCGCTGGGCGTGAACTGTACACACGTCATGTCGCAGGCAGGGAGCGCTGTGACTTCAAAAATTTCACATGGCAATTTCGGCAGTTGGTATGTTTGCGGTGTGCTGCGGACTAAAGTCCGCGCTCCGCGACCTGCTCACTCCGGCAGCTCCGTATTGCACACTCCCTGCGTCCCCGGATGAAACAGGTTGTTCGAAAAATGCAGCCCCCGTGGCGCATTCGCCCCCCCCGGAATGATGACAGCATATTTGTAGCGCGGTTTGCCAACGCTGTGGATGACGTTGCCGGTGATGATGACGTCGGTGAGGGGCGGGTCGTCGGGCTGCTGGCCGGTGTCGAATTTAATGGGGGAGCGTTCATCGCCCCAAATCCAGTGAGCGTCGCCATAGCCGAAGTCTGAGATGATATTGTTGCTGATGATGGAGCCGCCATCGGCGTTCTCCGGCTTGTCCTCGGTGGCTGGATGCGCGGCGGCACCGGGCATGAGACCGATGGCCCAGAGTGAGTTCCGAACGAACTGATTGCCGGTGATGAGGACATTGCGTGAGCCATGCATCGCCTTCATGCCAATGAAGGCGTTCGTGATGATGTTCTGTGACACGATGACGTGATCCGCATGGATGTCCAAACCCTGCGCGGCATTCTCGATGTGGTTGCCGATCACGCGTGTGAGGTCATTCACCTCCGGCGCATTGATCACGATGCCCGAGCCCTGCTGCCAGGCGTCGGTGTAGTTCGCGTCCCAGGCCTGCTGGCTCATGATGGTGCCTTTGACGGCGTTCTTCTTCACATAATCGCCCAGCTTGTATTTGGCCTTCACTTCCTGAGTCGGAACGAAGTTGTCCTCAATGACGCGATTGCCCTCGACCAGCGTTCCGGTGCTGTAGCTCACGTTGATGCCCGTGCCGTCGGTGCAGTTGAAGGCATAGCCCCAGTCCGTGCTCTGGGTGCGGTCATCAATGCTGACGCGCATGTAATTGCGCACCAGGCAGCGGCTGATGCGCGTGTCCTTGCTCTCACGCACGGTGATGGCAGCAGCGGGGCTGCGGTTGTCAATGACACGCACGTTGTCGAGCACGAGGTCGCGGCATTTGATGGCGAGGATGCCTTCATTACGAGACTCCATCTTCCCCTCGGGCCGCGTGAGCGTCAGGTCGCGAATCTCCGCACCTGTAGCGTTTTCGATCTCGATGATCGGCTGATCCGCGCTCTGCTGGATGATGCGCCCGGGACCAAACAACCCGCTGCGCTCACCACGAATGCGGATCTTCTCGGTGATCACGTAATCCCCCGCCGGCACAAAGAGCATGCGATTCGGATTCGCATTCAGCGCCTCCTGAATCGAAGGATAGGCGGCGACGGAGAGGTCGGCGGCTGACGCGGCGCTGAAGCAGGCAAAAAGAAGACAAAGAAAGGGGCGAATCATGAAGTGACTTCAAACGCACCCCTGAGGAGAGCCTATCGGCGAACTGGAGCCCTTGGGCAGATGCAAGCGCGCCAGCAAAGTAGCCATCTCGCTCCGCGAGATGAGCCCACGGCTCTCGCAGCATCCAAAGCATTGTAATATGGAATACTCGCAAAATACATCTCCAGATTGAGCAGGAGGAAGCAGTCGAGATGCCTCCCCTTTGGAGTGCGGTTGCGCAGCGAGGCACGAGCGCAGCTACCGCTTTCCGCAGGCCGGTCAGCACACGGATGCCACGAGACGTTCGAAAGCGGCAGCTACCGCAGCCGCACTCCAAAGAGGAACACCAGTCTACTTCACCGCCACCGGCCTCGCCTGCAAATGCTGCAGCGCATCCTTGATGCCGTTGCCAACGAGCGCGGCAAAGATGACTTTGCCGCCGGGGACGGTGGCGGGGATGTCGAAGGTGACTTCGATGACGCCGTCGCCGCTGGCCTTCACCTGCTTGCGCTCGATGCGGCTGTTGTCGCCGCCTTTGAGGGTGACCTGCACGGACTTTTCACCGAGGTCGGCGGGGAAGTGATGCGTGAGCTTCACGGTGGCCTTCTGGCCGGGCGTGATGGTGGCGGGAACTTCGAGGACGATGAGCGCTTCGGGTTTGGCAGGCGCTGATGATTCTTTGGCGGCCCTGTTGGCGGCGGTGCGTTGCTGCTTGTTCATCTGCTTGCTTTCAAGCTGCTTCACAAACTGCTCGCGGAAGGCGGCGTCATCGCGATGGCGGAAGACTTCGAGCAGCGGGTCCTTCGTTTTGACCATCCAGTCTTCCATGGCTTTTTCCAGATCGGCCACCTGTGTGGCGTTCTCGGGTTTGGCGATGAGATTGGTGAGCGCATCGGGATCATAACTCACCTCATAGGCCTCCTCGGGCACGCGATGATCAAAGAGGTCGATGCGGGCGGCGATCTGCTCGTTGGTCCTGGCGAGCACGCGCATCTGGCGGCAGGTGGAGGTGCCATTGGTGGCGCCGCTCATGACGCGTGTGCCGTTGGACCAAGGGCTGAAGATGTACACAAAATCCTTCGTCTGCACAGCGCGCATCGGCGTGTTCTGACCTCCGGCGTTTTCGTTGTGCTCCTTGAAGATCATCGTGCGACCGGGCGGCTGCTTCTCTCCTTTGAGCACGGCGGTAAAGGAGCTGCCATCAAAACCGCCGGGCGAGGCGATGTTGAGCATGTCGAGGATCGTGGGCAGCAGATCGACGGTGGAGATCATGTGCTCGTCATCGACGGCGCCGGGCTTGGTGACACCGGGCCAGCGGATCATGAGCGGCGTGCGGGTGCTGTGGTGGTAGAGCTGCGTTTTGGCAAAGGGCAGCGGCATGCCGTGGTCGGAGAGGAAGACGATGATGGTGTTCTCATCTTCTCCGGAATCATGGAGCGCAGCGAGGATGGAACCCACGCCGTCATCCGCACGCCGCACGCTGGAGTAGTAGTGGGAGAGCTCCTTGCGCACGATGGGGTCATCCGGCAGAAAGCCGGGCACGGGCACTTCTTCGGGAGTGAAGACTTTCGACGGCACATTCTTGTCGGGAATGGTCTCGCCCTTTTTGCCTTCGGCGTAGAAGGGCTTGTGCGGATCGGCGATGTTCAGCAGCAGGCAGAAGGGCTTCTCCGCTTTCTTCGCGGCCTCGATGCCTGTGGTGGCCGCCTTGCCCCATGACTCGGGATTTTTTGCGTCGTCATGTCGTTCATCCCCGAGCACGAGATCCCACGGAAAGGGCGAATAAGGCGTGGAGTGACTGACCTTGTGCCGGATGCCGGTGAAGTAACCGGCGTCCTTCATGAGGTCGCCCAGCACGGGGTAGTCCTTGTCGTTCTTGCTGATCGCCCGAAAGCCTTCGATGTGGTTGTTGTGCGGGTATTTGCCCGACCACATCACGTTGCGCGAGGGCATGCAGTTGCCGACGACGGTATGCGCGTAATTGAAGCGCAGGCTCTGCGCCGCGAGTTTGTCCATGTTCGGCGTGCTGTCCTTTAGCTTGCAGCCGTACGCGCCGACGGAGTCGCAGCTCATGTCATCGACGGTGATGATCAGGAGATTCGGCTTCGCCGCGAAAAGCGAAGAACAGAGAACCAAAAGAACGAGGGCGGTGCGCATCATGGTGCGCTGTGAACGCGTGCCGCATGGAGTCTTTTCAGCAATGTCGCTGGTGGGTCGTCACTTGGCGGCCTTCTTTTTCCCTTTCTTCTTGCGCGGCTCGTCGTCGCTCTTGCCCTGGCGTGTGTTGGCGAGGTGCTCTGTTTCCATGCCTTTGTCGCCTTGCTGTGCGACCCATTCATCGAGCTGGCCCCGCAGCTTCGCCTTGGTCTCCGCGAAGGCCGGATCTTCGGCGAGGTTCTTCATTTCCTCGGGGTCGGATTGCAGATCGTAGAGTTCCTCGGCGGGGCGTTTGAAGAGCCACTTCACGCGGTCCGCGAGCTTGTAGTCGCTTTCGGCATCCGCCTTCCAGGACTCGATCGGCTCGCCCTTGTGAATGCCGCCGATGGTGTAGGTGTTCTCGGGCGCGAGATTGCGGACGAGCTTGTAGCGCGTGTCACGCACCATGCGCATCGGATAGGCTTCGAGCGCCCCGTTCGTGCCGATGGTGGTATGCTGGGCAAAGATATAATCGCGACAGTGATCGCTCTCACCGCGCAACACGGGCAGGAAGCTGCGGCCGTCGAAACCCGTGGCCCCGTTGGCGTCGGGGCATCCCACATCGATTTTCGTGGGATCGATGCCTGCCGCTTCGAGAAACGTTGGCGGAACATCGACATACTGCATCAGTGCGGCGCTGCTGCTGCCGGGTTTCACTTTGCCCGGCCAGCGCAGGATGGCGCTGGCGTGCACGCCGTTGTCATAGACGCTCCATTTGCCGCCATAGGGAAAGCTGCTGCCCTGCTCGCTGACAAAGAGCACGAGCGTGTCCTCCTCCTGCCGGGCATCGGAGAGCAGTTGCATCAGCGCACCCACCTGCTCATCGAGTTTGCTGATCTCACCGTAGTAGGCGGCCAGCAGCTCGCGCGTGATCTTGTTGTCGTGCAGGTAGGGCGGGATCGTGAGCTTGGTCGGATCGTACTTCGGCCCGCGTGTCCAGGGGCCATGCGGATCATTCGAGGCGAAGACCAGCAACCAGGGCTGCGCGGCATCACGGTTCACAAACGATTTCGTGGTGGTGAGATCGTCCGCGCCCTCGATGTGCTCATAGGGAAACGAGGGCTTCGGGCCGATGTGCTCCTTGTTTTGCAGCGCCACGCGATAGCCCGCATCCTTCAAATAGGTGAACAGGCTTTTCGTGCCTTCATACACCCGCGTGTGGTTCGGATACGCGCCACTGCGGATAGGATACAGCCCTGTGTACAAGGCATGGCGCGTCGGCGAGCAGCTTGTCGCCGGATTGAACATGCCGCGCAGGTGCATCGATTCGCCGCGCAGCTTGTCCAGGTTCGGTGTTTTGACTTCCGCGTTGCCTTCGTAGCCCAGATCGCGCCAGCAGAGATCGTCAGCGATGATGATCATGAAGTTCGGCCGCTGCCCCGCCCAGAGAGACGAGGCAAGCAGCAGAATGGACAGGAGGATGGTCGGAAGTTTCATGCACGTGAGGTGGGGACGTCCTCAAACGCAAAAAGCATCCTCAGATTGCACCTACCGCTTCGGACCAATATCCAAACCTGGAAGCCACGGCGCTGCAATCTGCGGAGGCATGCCGCCGAAGGGCTGATACGCGGGGAGCTGGAGGACGCTCATGCAGTGCGCCTGCGAGGCGATGAAGAAAAGCGTCTCGGCGCAGTCTGTAGTCTGGATCATGGCGCTGCGGTGTTCGGCGGTGGGCTTCACGGGGCGCTTTTCCACGAGGGGCGTGAGGGCTTCACCGGGGGCGTATTCAGAGAGGACGATGCCATGCGCGCTGAGCTGCATGCGGGCGGTGAAGAGCAGTCCATGCACAGCCCACTTGCTGGCCGTGTAGGGCACGCCGGCAAAGGAGTCAAAGCCATGCCCGGCGGTGGAGGAAACGACAACGATCCTGCCGCCGCCGTTTTCCGCCATGGGTTTGGACACGGCCTGGATCATGTTCACCACGCCCATCACATTGATGTCCATCACGCTGCGCCAGCTCGCTTCGCTGGCCAGCTTGCTTGGGTCGGCATGCGCCATGAAGCGGTCGGGCGTATTGATGCCGGCAGTGTGGATCAAGGCGGCAATCGGCCCGTGCTGCAGCACCTGCGCGACTGCGGCGGCAACGCTGGCCGAGTCGGCGACATCGCACACGATGGGCGTGATGTTGGGCGAAAGCGCCGCCGTGGCCTGCAGCGACTCCAGCGTTCTGCCAAAGACGAATGTTTTAGCGCCAGCGTCCGCAAATCGCTTCGCTGCGCTCTGTCCCATGCCGCCGCCACCGCCGGTGACGATGACGCTCTTGTCAGTCCATTGTGTATCCATCCGCCGACCTTAACAAGACTTCCGCGAGTTTCGACTGCGACGCGCATTTTTTTTCAAGATTTCGCGGCAGTCTCGATCCTGGCGCAAGTTATCACACGGCCGGCCGTTTCCACGGCCCGCCATGAAACCGATCCCTGCCCTCCTTGCCACCCTCGTCCTCACTGCCGTCGTTTCGGCCGAAGATCTGGGCCAGCTGCTGTTTCAAGATGACTTTGCCCGCAGCGAGTCCCAGGAAAAGACGGACGAACCCGGCAACGGTTGGGGCACAAACAGCAAGAGCCGTGCGAAGGGCAACAAGCAGGTCGATCTGCGTGACGGTGCCATGTACATCTACCTTTCCCCCGAGGCGAATCACGCCGTCTCGGTGACTCATGACGCTGAGTTCACCAACGGCGCGGTGAGTCTGCGCTTCATGCTGGAAGACGCCAAGGACAGCCTGGGCCTCGACTTCGCCGACGCCGGCTGCAAGGAAGTCCACGCCGGGCATCTTTTCGTCGTCCGCATCAATCCGACGCAGGTGACTCTTCAAGACCTCAAGACCGGCAGCATGCGGCTGGACATCAGCGAGGCCCGCAAAGCGAAACAAAAGCTCACGGAGGAGCAAAAGAAGGCGATGGAAGGAAAGCAGAAGATCATTCCGCAACCGACCGAAATCGGCAAATGGCATGACCTCGTCGTGACGATTTCCGGCGACGAACTCAGCGCCACCATCGACGGCAAAGCCGTTGGCAGCTTCACCTCCCCCGGCATCGCCCATCCGACCAAGAAAATGCTGCGCCTCTCCGTGCCACGCAACGCCGTGGTGGATGACGTGAAGATCTGGAAGAAGTAGCGGCGCTACGTACAGTAGTCCTCTCGCTCCGCGAGAGGTACTGGAGTTTGGCCCATCCATAAGAACAACCAGGCGGGTCATTTTCGGGGTTCTTCCTTGGTCAGGCAGCGGCAAACAGCATGCCTGGCAGGCTCAAAGGCGGCTTGAGCGGGGGTTTCTTGCGGGTCTTGTCCGGTGTG
>JAIPJY010000058.1 GCA_021733925.1 Prosthecobacter sp.
GCCCGCCCCAGCTCCAGCGCTTCGCAAAGCTCGCGGCTCCGCACCGTTGCCAACCGCTGAAGTGCTCCGCCCGCTCCCGCCCCTGCCGCAAAGAAGTGCGTGCGAAACGGGGGAAAAAAACATGCCAAAAAAACATGCCTGGCATCATGTAGGCCACCAGCGCTGCCCCCAAGCCCAAGAGCAGCACGCCTGCTCCGCAGCCGAAAGCGGTCGTGGCCACTCCCGACAAGCCAGCGACTCCACCGGCAGCCCCTGCGGTGGATCGCAGCAAGCTTCTCAAGCTCATGCGCGAGCCGACGGAGCGCTGATCCGGGCAGGCGTACGCCCAGCGTGAAGTGACTCACCCGTGCAGCAAGGAAGTGTCATCCTTTTCACAACCCCCTCTTGAGGTAGAGGCACGTACAAGTCACACTACGATTCACTGAAAACAGATCAGTCCCTGAGCCTGTGCAGCCTCTGCGCGCGTGACTGCACCACGGCCCCTCTTCAGATCCAAATGGAAGGTTACAGGCGGCGCATGCAGGGTCAGGATGTGTGCGCTGGGGACGGAGGCTTTTAGAAAGGGGGCATGCTGATGAGGCAGCAGCTCACGATGGGACGAAGGACTCCAGGGACGCGCACAACGCATCCCTACCATCCAGAGTAGCGCGTGCCGCAGGGCTGGAAGGGAACCGCTGTGCGGGTCCGAAATTTCGGCTCTGTAGCGTCGCGGGCGCTGAAAAAGGTGCGCCGTCCTTGGAATGTGGAAAGGCAGGAAAGATGGGCCGTTGCTGCGATGGTTTGCGGGTGTGGTTGCTGCCGGGGGGTGGAGGCATACGTTGACGTTCGTCTTGGCGCAGGGAAGAGCACTCGATGATGCGGAGCGCTGCGGAATAAATTCCGCGCTCCAAAGAAGCTGAGCTTCCGCCAATTGGGCAGGTGATTTCAACCACCTTAAAACGCCCAGCGATAGGGGGCGTTGTGGATGAGCTTGGTTTTTGGGTAGGCGGAGATGCGGACCTGATTCTTGGAGTTGCCGCTGAGGAGCCAGACGTTGGTGGCGTCCTGTGCGTGGAGGAAGCCGATGTGGCCGCTGCTGGCCTGATCCACGGTGAGGGGCTGCAGGATGCAGATGGCGCCATAGGTGGCGGCGACGGGACGACCCCAGCCCCACCAGTCGGAGACTTTGGCGCTGCCCTGTGGGCGGTAGCCGGAGCGGAGCACGCACCAGTTGACGAAGGCGGCGCACCAGGCGGTTTCATCGTGCAGGAGGCTGCCACCGATGCCGCAGCTCTTTAAGTACTCAAGGATGCGCGGGTTGTCCGCTGCTCCCGCCCATTCCTGCACGCCGACTTCCATGATGGCCATCTGCATCCACGGGGGTGGCGCGGCGAAACTTGTGGGGGCACTTGCGGTGGTGTCAGGAGGCAGGCCCGTGACCTCGCCGTTGACGTTCACGATCTGTCCCGGGAAGAGAACCTTCCAGTTGCCGGAACCCCATTCGACGAGCCCGGGGTTGAGCTTCTGAAATTGGGCGAGCGTCATGCCAAAGGACTTGGCGATTTTGGTGGGGTTGTCGCCGGGCTGGACAGAGTATTGGGCCATGGGCTGATCATTGGCGTAGCGAGTTGAATACTTCAATGATCAATAAAACCTTAATCATCCATGGTGAATCGCGCAGGTCTTGACGCGCTGCAGGCGGAGGATTGACGATTGATGAGCAATCGATTTTTGATTTTTGAGGTGGTGAATGGAAGGGCGGGATAGGGACGACCGCTGCGGGCAGGAGTGCCCACATCACTTTCCTGACTAATTCTACTTTGGTAAGTTATCGGGGTTTGGGGGGCTGGCGGTACGCACTGAGCGCGGCGGAGCTTCTTGCAAACGCTGCTGGTGGGCGTTGTGTGCGGCGAAGACGCTGGGTTTGCTTTCCGGTGATTGACGTCCGGTACCAGGGTAGCCTCGCTGAGGCTCGGCAACCCTTCGCTATGATGCGCAGTCCCGTTGGGACTGGTGAAAAGCGGAGTGGGATGACGAAAGACCATGGCAACCTGCCAAGAACATTCCACGGCGTAAGATGTGATGCCGAAGGAAAAACATCCCGATGGATTTTATGACCTCTGATAACTTACCACAGTAGAACTAAGCGGCGAGGCCGTAGTGTTCGCCGATGACTTTGCCGCGGAGGCGGTCGGCTTTGGCGCCGGCTTGATCCTGCTCTATGACGCCGTCGCGGAGGCGGATGATGCGGGTGCAGCGCTGGACCATGCGCTCGTCATGGGTGACGAAGACGAGGGTTTTGCCCTGCTGATTGAGGTCGTCGAAGAGATCGAGGATTTCCTTGCCGGACTTGGAGTCGAGGTTGCCGGTGGCTTCGTCGGCGAGAATGACGATGGGGCTGTTCGAGAGGGCGCGGGCGATGGCGACACGCTGCTGCTGGCCGCCGGAGAGTTCGGTGGGCTTGTGGTGGAGACGGTGCTCCAGCCCGACTTGAGTGGCGAGGCGGGTGCCGGTCTCAATCATTTCGGACTCTTTGGCACCGCCGTAGTACATGGGCACGGAGATGTTTTCGATGACGCTGAGCTGCTGGATGAGATTGTAGCTCTGGAAGATGAAGCCGAGGTTTTTGTTCCGTGCAGCGGAGAGATCATCGTCCTCAAGATGAGCCACGTTGAGACCGCCTAGGTAGTAATCCCCGGAGGTGGGCTGGTCCAGGCAGCCGAGGACATTGAGCAAGGTGGACTTGCCGCAGCCGGAGGGGCCCATGATGCAGACGTATTCTCCGGGATAGATGGAGAGTGAGACGCCCTGCAGAACGTGCTGGGTGATGTCCCCCATCTGGTAGCTCTTGCAGATGTCCACCAGCTTGATGATGGGATCAGGATCTGGCATCACGGTGTGGCCACCGCCACGGCTTTTTCCTTGGGCTTGGACGGTTTGGATTTGGGAGCGCCCGGCTCAGGTTCGGATCTGCCCGGTGCGCCCATGTCGGCCTCGGCTTTTTTCGGGAGAGCGAGGGCGACGGCTTCGCCGCCCTGCAGACCATCACGCACCTCGATGAATTCATCGTTGAAGAGCCCGGTGCTGATCTCCCGGCGTTCCAGGGCGCCGTTGTTGCTGATGTAGCAGAAATGATGATCCTGCTCGACCTCGATGGACTGGACCGGGACGTAGAGGACGTCAGCGAGCTGATCGACGATGATCTCGACCTTGGCGTTCATGCCCGGCTTCATCCACGGGTGGTAGCCGTTGATGTGGATGGTGCAGGGATAGACTTTCAAATTGGGCGTGTAACGGCTGCTGCTGGAGTCCGGCAGAACGGCGAGTTCGGCGACGCGACCGTCGAGTTCTTTGCCGGGTTCGGCATCGACACGCACTTTGACCGGCTGGCCGATGCGCACCTTTTTGATCTGAGATTCATGCACGTTCACGCGCACGCCCATCTGGCTCATGTCCGGGATGGTGAGCAGGGTCTGGCGCAGGCGCACCGTGGCACCTTCTTCGATGCTGTTGGAGTAGTTGTAGGATGAACTGGCGTTCAAATCACCGTAGGCCACCAGACCAGGCTGAGGGGCTTTGATCACGCAGGCCTTGAGCTGAAGCTCCAGATTTTCACGCTGAGCCAGCTCCATTTCGTAGCGTCGTTTGGCGGTGGTGAACCGGGTCTCCGCCTGGGCCATGCGGGAACGGTTGGCGCGGATGGTGCGCTGAAGCTTGTTCAGCGCCTCACGATAAGCGGCGAGGTAGATGGCGCACTGCTTGCTGAACTCGTATTTTTTAAACAAGGCCAGGGCGGTCTCCGAGGTCTTGACTGAAAGCTGCACCTTGTCGTAACTCACGAGGTCATTTTCCATCTGGGCGGCGGTGACGAATTTTTTCTCCGCCAAACGCTTTGAGGATTCAACCTTCTGTTTGGCCAGGGCGAGTTCGGAACGATGCAGAAGCAGATCATCCTCCAGCTGCCGGAGCTTCTGCTGAGCCTCTCCATCGCTTTGGGCCTTCTGCTCGAGGAAAGGAGAGAAGTCGATCATTTCACTCACGGGAGGAGTCACCACTGATTTTTTGGAGGCACCTACCTTGGAAGCTGCGCCACGTTTCGAAATGGCAGCCTCGGAGGTGACCGAGGTGTTGGCCTGCGTTTCAAGCACGGCGGCATATTTTTCAAAGGCATCCACGTCCGACGGCAAAGCCGCCGCCGTCAGGATGGCACCGGTGACCTCACGACCGAGATATTTTTCAAAGTCCATCAGGGCAAAAATCGCGGTCTGCTTGGTGTCGCGCACCATGGTCTGATTTTCACTTTTCTGGATCTCCCGGTTCTCATCAGCGTCGATGTAGTTGGAAACGGTGGTCTGAAAGTCGATCTCGTGGGTCTCGATCTTGGTTTTGAGGTCGGTGCTGTCGAGTTCGATCAAGACCTTGCCGTCTTTGACGTCCTCTTCGGAAATCAGATAACCTTCTGGAATGAGGCTGAGAATTTTGGTGGGGATCTCGATTTCGCTCTTCACCTCATTGTTATGCAGGGCGCGAATTTCTCCGCCTTGAAGCACGCTGATCTCCAGCGGGCCGCGCTGCACCAGGCGCGTGGGCACCTTTTCAGCTGCAGAGCCACCGCCGGACAGGCTCCACCAGCCGACTGCCGCGAGAACGCTGACGCCTGCGATGATGATACCTTTGTTGGATTTTCCTTTCTTCATTCTCCTTTTGGCTTCTCCTTGTTCAATACGTCCACCCAGCCGCCGTCTTTCTCAATGAAGAGAACCCCCATGTCCCGCCAGAGGCGCAGACGCACGAGAGTGTGATTGATGGTGGTGGAAACCATGAGGTTTCGTGTGGTGTTCATGTCGCGCTGGGCATCGACGAGGTTGATGGCGGTGCCGAGGCCTTCGGCGTTGAAGGCTTCTTCAACTTCCAGACGCTGTGTGCTAATCTCCATCCCCAGCCTGGCGAGTTCATACTGCTTGCGCGCGAGCTGTAAATCACGCCAGCCAGTACGGACGTCGCTGCGGGTGTTTTCTTCAAAGAGATCCAGCGCACGTCTGGCCTGCTGCTCGTACACGATGGCGGCGCGCAGCACGTTACGTTCGGGCTTTTGATTGAGGTTCAGATCGGCGTTCAGCTCCATGCTGTAGTTCTTGTTGCCGGGCACCAGCCTGAAATCATTGTGGTCAGGATTATCAAGCATGTTGTAATTTGCCAGCGCGTTGAGGCTGGGCAATGCCTGCTGTTTCGCGATTAGAACCTTCCGGCTCGTGTCTTCAACCTGATCCCGAAGATTCCAGATGTCGAGGCGGTTGGTCATGGCGATGTCGATGGCTTCCTCCAGAGTTCCTGGGGATTCGATGATCTGAAGGGCGTCTTTGTCCTTGTAGTCCACGATAAAGCGCTCGGTGACGGGCAGGCCGAGATTGACCTTCAGGTCATCCATGGCCTGCTCGTAGTCGCGGATGGCACTGAGCCATGAACGCTCGAAAACGATGCGGGACTGGACGAGACGAAAGACGGAGGACTTGGTGCTGTTGGCCGCATTTTCCTTCTGCATGGCGGTTTCGCGCGCCACCACGAAATCAAAGGCCTTGAAGGCGAGGTAGGCATTGCGGGCGGTCTCGCGAGACTGGATGACGCCGTAGTACTGGGCGGCAATGTCCACAGCGAAGGATTTGCGATACTGGGCAAAAGTACGAATGGCGTAAAGGACGCTACGCTCACTCTGGGTGAGCACTTCTGAGGCGGAAAGATAACCGGCACCGCTGAGCAGCGGCTGAGTGAGGGAGAAGCCTAGATTGGAGATGCCGCTGTCTTTCCCACCGGTGAAGAACCGCACAAAATTTGTGGTCAGATTCGTCGCGAGCAGGGCGCCCGTGCGGGTCAGCGCGGAGAAGCCCAGATTGCCGGTGGTGGTCAGAGTCGAGGTCCGCACGAGATTGTTGATGCCGGTGATGGCGTCCGTGCTGGCCTTGGTGGTGGAACCGCTGCCGCCGAAGATGGGGCCGTACTGCTGCCGGATAAGCGTGAGATTCAGCGCGGCGAGGTAAACCGTTTCCTTCTGCACCAGATAAGGACGGTTGCGATGGACCGCAAAGTCCAGCGCCTCAGCCAGACTGAGCACGCGTGCATTCTCCTCCAGATAGGCACGGTTCCCCAAAAACTCCTCCTTCTTCATGTTTTTGCGGAGTTCCTCCAACTTCACCGGTGGTGGGGGGGTGATGTTCAGAAACGCCTGCCCTGAGTTCGGCACCTTGCTGGCTTTTTTGCGGAGGATGCCAAAGACCTCCTTGTCCGCCCATTTTTTGTAAAAACCCGTGCTGCACGCGCTCAATCCCAAGGCCAGCAGCGTGAGAAACGCGATGGCAGGCTGAAAGGGGCGATGTTTTGGCATGGGAGGTCTGACCGGCATTGGGGTGGTTGGGCCGGAATTGGTTTTTTTGGGGGGGCAATTCAATACGCCTTTTTGCGGGGTGATCTATCGAATGGATGACAAAACGTCGTTGCCTCCACCGAAGCCACCGTTACTATAACGCCCCCGCATGTCCGACCTCCCGAAAGTCGCTGAAACTGAAGAACTCCTGAAGGAGACCTCTGGATCGCCCCCGACCCGGAAGACGCTCATTGAAAAATTGGACAATTGGGATGACTGGGCGAGCTGGGATGAGTTCTACCGCACGTATTCAGGATTCGTCTTCCACGTGGCCCGCAAGACCGGCCTGAGTGATGACGAGGCCAATGATGTGGTGCAGGAAACTTTCATCGGCGTGGCGAAGAACCTGCAGAAGAAGAAGTTCGACACCAGCCTCGGCTCCTTCAAATCCTTCCTTCTGAATCAGGCGCGCTGGCGCATTCTGGACCAGTTCCGCCGACGCAAGAAGCAGCAGAGCCGCGAGGCCAATCTGTACGCCGACGAAACCGACGAGCGCCGCACGGCGCCGATCGACCGCTGTGCTGATCCCAATGGCGTGGCTCTGGAAAAGCTCTGGGAAAAAGAATGGCAGGACAAGGTGATGGACCTCGCGCTGCGCCGGGTGCGTGCGCTGGTGTCTCCACGTCAGTTCCAGATTTTCTCCTGCTACGTGATCAAAGGCTGGAGCCCTGAACGTGTGAAGAAGGAGCTGGGGGTGAACGCGGCGCAGGTGTATTTGGCGAAGCATCGCGTGGGACGGATCTTGAAACGCGAGGCGGCGAAGCTGTCTGAGGCAGAGCAGTAGAGCCGCCCCAAAATTCCGCACGCCGTGTCTGAAGTTCTGCCATTGCCGGTCATCCTTGCCCGTCGTGTAATGACAGGCGTTTCAGTGAAGGAGCTGCAGGGGATTGCGGTGTCATGGATTGAGAGCGGCCATGACTTTCCTGCTTTGCACGAATTAGCATGGGACCCTGTTTTATCGTGGAGGGATGCAGACTTTCTTTTTGACGCAGTGGCATCCACAGTGGGGCTCTCCCTACCCTCAAGGGCGGAAGCGTCCGAAATCCTAGTCTATTACCACATTCGTCGCATTGCGCAGGGACACTGCACTCCGGAGGGAGGACTGGCCGGGATCATGAGAGATGCATATTGGCCTGAGCTTTCCAAAAAAACTTCATTGGTCTATGTCGGCGACGCCGACGGCCTGGAACACTTTATCGGCGCGTATTGGGGCTATGATGATCTTCGCGACTCGCCTGATGTGGTTGGATATGACGGGCTTTATGGGGAGGAGGCAGTGCAGGCATTTGATATGCATGTGCGGAATCTCGCGGCAGAGTGGCTGCTTCAACATCCAGCGCCAAATGACCTGGCGTGCCTTGATGGAAAGCCCTTTGCTGACTGACACAAGATGAGGCGATATTTAATCGGATTGATCCTGGGCTTGGCGCTGACGGCGATTTTCGCTGTGGTGTATCTCTTCTCCCCTCGTCGTGATGCGGAAGTGGCTTTGGGAGTGAGGTGGCTGCCATGGTCGGAGCGCAACCTCCTGGTTAGCCGGGATGTGTGGGCTGGCTATGTGGTGAGGGGCTACATCGAGGTCTCGCCCGAGGATTTTGAGCGCCTTTTAAGTTCGCGCGCCTATGAGCGCAGCGACCATCCAGAATTCACACTCTCCGAGGAGCCTCTGCCTACGGGGAGAAATCTGACCTCTGCCATTTCTTACTATTGGGTTCAGGGAGACTCACGTTGTGAACTGAAATGCGATGGGACGCGGTCATGGATTTGGTTTTTGTATTCCACGGATTGAGGCGAATTCGGCTGACTGCCATTGAGCTCTCTGAAAGCGCCTGCCGTTCAGTCGCGTAGCGATGTGATGATGTTTCGCACACTTGCCTGCTTTCTGGTCGTGGCTTCCCTGCATGCAGCGGATCCCGTTTCGCTTTTCATCGAGGGCTACGCGGGACAGCGCAGCATCGCGCAGGGGGAGGAAATTCCGATTCATGTAAGCACGACGGCGGCGAAGTATGAGATCGAGGTGGCGCGGCTGGGGGCGGTGCGGGAGGTGGTGTGGAAGAAGAGTGATGTGCCGGGTGTTGCGTATCCCGTGCCAGAAGATGCCTCGGCGAATGGGTGCCGCTGGCCGGAGAGTGTGCGAGTGCCGAGCACGACGGCGTGGAAGTCGGGCTACTATGAGGTGGTCTTCCGTGCAGCGGATGCAGGTGGCAAATGGACACATCGCGGCAAACGTACGGCGGAGAGCAGCGCGTGGTTCATCGTGCGTGAGGCGAAGCCGGGCACGACTTCAAAGATCTTGCTGCAGCTTTGCACGAACACCTACAACGCGTACAACAACTGGGGCGGCTTCTCGGTGTATGCTTACAACAGTCTGTCGAACAATCAGGGGCATCGCGTGAGCTTTGAGCGGCCCTGCCCTTCGCAGTTTGCGCGGTGGGAACTGCCCTTTGTGCAGTGGGCGGAGAAAAATGGCTATGCGTTGGAATTCGCTGCGAATGAGGATCTGGAATTTCGTCCGGAGTTGCTAAAGAGTTACAAGCTGGTGCTGAGTGTGGGCCATGATGAGTACTGGAGCACACCGATGCGTGACCACCTGGAAGGCTGGATCGGCCAAGGGGGCAATGTGGCTTTTTTCAGCGGGAACACGTGCTGCTGGCAGATCCGCACGGAGGACGAAGGGCGCGCCTTCACGTGCTGCAAGCAGAACTACCACCTCGATCCTGTGTTTGCCTCGCGCGATTTCAAAACACTGAGCACGGCGTGGAGCCACCATCTGCTGAAGCGGCCTGAGAACGAACTGACCGGGGTCGGCTTTCTGTGGGGTGGGTATCGCAAAAGCCATGGGCAGTTCATGACTGATCCGGCGGAGTATGAGGTACACCGCCCGGACCACTGGGTGCTGGCGGGCAGCGGCCTGAAGCGTGGAGACAAGTTCGGAGGGAAGGACACGATCGTCGGTTATGAATGCGATGGCTGTGAACTCGAATGGAAGAAAGGCCTGCCATTTCCGACTTTCAAGGATGGCACGCCGAAGACTTTTGAAGTGCTGGCCACCTGCCCGGCACGCTGGCACCCTGATGATGCGGAGTGGTATGAGAAGTGGGAGATCGGCCGCACGGGCGCAGCCTGCCTGGGACTCTACACGCGTGGTGGCACTGTCTTCACGGCCGGCACGACTGACTGGGCGCATGGCCTGCAGGGTGGTGACGCAGCCGTGATACGCATCACACAGAATGTGCTGGAACGACTGTCAAAATAAGGTGGCGAACATGGCGGTTAGAGAGCATCTTACGCTCAGGATCACGCAAGATGCGTGAAGCCACTCGAGAGATGGAATACGATCTAGCAGTCATGAATCCTCAAACACCACCGCACGCAGCCGAGCTCTCCCTTCATCAAACCCTGAAGCGTGTTGAAGATTATGTGCGTGAGGAACCCACGAAGGCTGTGGTAGTGGCGCTTGGGACAGGGCTTGTTCTAAACTTGCTTCCCACGCGCATGCTGGCCGGAGTGACGGCCAGCCTCGCGACCCGACTGCTCCCGCCGGTGCTCCTCGGACTGGGCGTTCTTAAAGCCTTTGAAATATGCTGTGAAAAAGAGGATGCCCGGGTGCCTTGAGCCGATTGGGTTCGTTTTAACCCAGCGCTTATTTTTTCACAGCAGAGGACTGTCATCGCCCAGAAGCAGCAGCACCGGTTCAGGATCGTCTGCCAGATTGTCCCAATGCAGGCTGCCATCTGGTTTCACACAGGGTGGAGGATCACGCGGATGGTACAGCGCGCGCACTCCTGAGAGTTGCGCTCCGCCCAGGTGACCACCCAGCACAACGCTCTGCTTCACCAAAAGCCGCAGGCACTGGCAGGTGTCCCTCCAAGGACAGTCCAGAGAGCATTCCAGGTTGGTGGCGTGCTTTTTCATGGTCGGAATGTTGCACATTCATCAAGCGCGTTTCGCCGCGCTGTGTCCATGCGTAATACCACGTCCCTGCCCATACTACATTCCAGTAGGATGCGAAGCTGGCGGCTCGTTTTGATCAATCGGCCGCGCCTTGATTCAAGGTGAGGGCCATGTAGGCGGCGTAGAGGACCAGCAGCAGCATGCCGCGCCAGCGGGGAATGTGACCGCCGCGCCCAGGGATGATCAGCAGGGTGGTCACGGCGCCGAAGAGCAGGCTCGGCAGAATCTCGCGCAGGTTCACGGCATACGGATGGATCATTGCCGCCACGGCAGCCACGAGGAGCACATTGAAGATGTTGCTGCCAAGGATGTTGCCCAGTCCCACATCATGATGGCCGCGCATGCGGGCGATGAGCGTGGTGGCCAGCTCCGGCGTGCTGGTGGCCAGGGCCACAACGACTGCGCCCACAATGAAGGGGCTCCAGCCGAGCGCGGTGGCCACGCCTTTGCCGCCATGCACGACGAACTGCGCCGCGCCGATGAGCATGCCAAGACCTAGCAGGCTGAAGCCGAGCATCCTGATCACAGGAATTTTTTCCACAGAGATGGCACGTGTTGCCGCATGGGCACGGGCATGGCGGACCACCACCATCATCCAAGCGAAGAAGCAGGCCATCATGATCGCGGCATCCTGGCGTGAGAACCAGCCGTCCATGAGCAGCACGTAGACAAGGCCCGGCACCAGCAGGGAGATGAACCAGTCCCGCCGCACACCGCCGTCCTCGGCCTTCATGCCGGAGAGCGCCACGACGACAGCGAGCACCAGCGATACATTGACGACATTGCTGCCGAGTACATCTCCCAGTGAGATTTGCGGAACGCCAGCGAACGCAGCATCGATGGCCACCATCAGCTCCGGTGACGAGGTGCCAAACGCCGCCACGGTGACGCCGATGACAGCCGTGGGCCAGCGAGCCCAGGCGGCGAGGCCGATGCCACCTCTCACAAAGAATTCGCCACCGAACCAGGCGAGCACGACACCGGCGAGGAGATACAGAATGGATTCAGTCATAGATGTCAGGGGTTGCGGCTCACCCCTCGCCAAGAGCGAATGCTGCGGCAAGTGCGATCGCCGCGTGTTTTTGCAATGGACGCCTTCAACGCTGCCCGATCACGCTGAAGTCGAGATCTCCTTTGCCGGAGTCCACACCGGCGCGCATCTCCGCTGCGGTGCATTCGAGCGCAGGCGTGCTGAGCATGGCCTCGGCGGCGAGTTCGCGGGCGAAGTCGGCGTCCTTGAGCATGTTGCGGAGGGCGAAGTGGGGCTCGAAGTCGCTTTTGATGATGGCGGGCAGCTTCATGCCGATGAGCGTGGAGAAGTTGGCGTTCGACTCCAGCGCCTCGTGCAGGCGTTCGAGCGGGATGCCATTGGCCTTGGTGATGTCTGCGGCCTCGGCCACGGCTTCCATGATCACGGCGGAGACGAGATTGGTAACGATCTTGAGCACCATCGCATCGCCAATGGCGCCGAGAGGGAGGATCTTGGCGGCACTGGCGGCGAGCACGGGTCTGGCGCGCTCAAGCAGCAGATCACTGCCGCCGATGTAGTAGCAGAGCTTGCCGTTCTGAGCCGCCATCCTGCTGCCGGTGAAGGGGGCATCGAGAAATGCCGCGCCGGTTGCTTCGACGAGCTGTGCGGCCTCCAGTGTGGCCCTTTTACTCACGGTGGCGTGATTCATGATGAGATGACCGGCCTTGAGAGCGGGCAGCATGTCTTCAATCGCTTCGATCAGCGCGGCGCTGTCGCGCACGAAGATTTGGATGATGCCAGCGGCTTCGGCCACTTCACGCGGTGAAGCGAGGAAGTTTGGGACGGGGCGTGCGCTGCGGCTCCAGACAAAGACCTCGTGACCTGCTTTGCGCAGGTTGTCCGCCACACGACTGCCGATGATGCCGAGTCCGAGAATGCCAACGTTTTGTTTCATGCCACGCCCTTAGCGCGCATTTGCCATTGCGCAACCCATGGGGAGAATTCCCCATGGCAGATGTCGTGATCGGAATTATGGTTCGCGATGCAGGAATTTCCATCGCTCATCTGGCACGCGGCAGAATCTCGAACGATTGTGGCAGCGCTGGAGAGCGACGCACATGCGGGACTGAGCGGCAGCGAGGCGGCTGAGCGTCTGAAGCAGCATGGGTTGAACGAACTTCCCAAGGACAAGCACAAGCCGATGTGGCGGGTGTTTGCATCGCAGTTCGCGAGTCCCTTGATTTACATTTTGTTCGTCGCGGCGGTGATCTCTTTTGCAATGGGGCATGCCAGTGACGCGGTGGTGATCCTGGTGGTCGTGCTGATCAATGCACTCATCGGCGCTGTGCAGGAGGGCCGGGCGGAGCATTCCATGACGGCGCTGCGCAAGCTTTCGGCGCTGAAGGTGCGCGTCGTTCGGGATGGAAAGGAATCGATCATCGAAGCACGGGAACTGGTGCCGGGAGACATCCTGCTGCTCGGCGCTGGAGATCAGGTGGGGGCCGATGCGCGACTGCTGGAAGCGGCAGCCTTGGAAGCCACCGAAGCTGAACTCACAGGGGAGTCGCTGCCGGTTTCGAAAAACACCGAGGTGGTGCCTGAGGACGCTGGGCTGGGTGACCGCAGGAGCATGATTTACTCCGGCACGCACCTCACCGCAGGTCGTGGTCGCGCGATGGTGGTGGCCACGGGCCTGCAAACCGAGGTGGGGAAGATTGCCAGCCTCACGTCAACGGCGGAGGAACCCCAAACGCCGCTGGAAGCCCGGCTCAAGCAGTTTGGAAACTGGCTGGTGGTCGCCTCCATCGTGCTTTTTGTCTTGATCCTCGCTTTCGGCCTGCTGCGGGGCATTCCCTTTGTGACGATTTTCATGGTGGCCATCAGTCAGATGGTTTCGATGGTGCCGGAGGGTCTGCCTGTGGCCATGACGATCGCGCTGGCGGTCGGAATGCAGCGAATGGCGCGCCGAGGGGCCATCGTGCGGCGTCTCGCTGCGGTGGAGACGCTTGGGTCCACCAGCATCATCTGCAGTGACAAGACGGGCACACTCACGAAAAATGAGATGACTGTCACGACACTGATTCTGCCGGATGGTCGTGAAATCGAAGCTACGGGGGCGGGATATTCGCCTGAAGGAGAGCTGCTCGATACCCGCGAAGACGATGCCGCGCTGAGGGCTTTGCTGGAGGCGATCACGCTTTGCAATGATGCGAATCTCGTGCCGCCCGAGGCGGAAGAAACACGGTGGAGACCCTTGGGGGATCCGACTGAGGCGGCTTTGCTGACGGTTGCACTCAAAGGTGGTGTGGAACCCGAGACGCTGCGCCATGAGTGGCCGCGCCAGGCGGAGATTCCCTTCGACTCAGCGGTGAAGATGATGGCCACGCAGCATGGCCGAGATGGAAAGTGTCGGGTGCTGATCAAGGGGGCGCCCGAGAAGCTGCTGGATCTGTGCGATCCTGAGACACTGGATCTGGCACAGGTTCATCAAACGTCCGAAAAACTCGCCAAGCAGGCGCTCCGTGTGCTCGCTGTGGCGGAGGTGTACGACATGCCACTTGATGAAGAGGCCGGTTTTGAACCCTGGAGCGGGCGACTGCGTTTTCTGGGTCTGCTGGGACAAATGGATCCACCGCGTGATGAGGTGAAGGCGGCCGTGGCCGAGTGTCTGGCGGCGGGCATCAGGCCAGTGATGGTCACCGGAGATCACAAGGCCACCGGGCTTGCCATCGCGACCGAGCTGGGCATCGCGAAGCCCGAAGACATCGCCCTGGACAGTGCGGAACTCGAAGCGATGTCCGAGGCTGATCTGTGCGCCAGTTTGGAACGAATCTCCGTTTTTGCGCGGGTGCAACCGGCGCAGAAGCTGCGCATCGTCAAAGCCTTCCAGTCACAGAAACAGGTCGTCGCCATGACCGGAGACGGCGTCAATGACGCTCCGGCGCTCGCAGCGGCGGATGTCGGCGTGGCCATGGGCATCACCGGCACGGAGGTGGCCAAGGGCGCGGCGAAGATCGTGATCACGGATGACAACTTCGCCACCATCGTCAAGGCCATCGAGGAAGGCCGGCTCGTGTATCAGAACCTCAAGAAGGTGGTGCTGTTCCTGTTTGCCACCTCCATCGATGAAGTCCTCGTGCTGCTGCTGGCGTTGCTGTGCGGCTACCCGCTGCCGCTGGCGGCGGTGCAGATCCTGTGGATCAACATCGTGACCGAAGGCGCGGTCACGGTGAATCTGATCATGGAAGGCCTGGAGGGCGATGAAATGCGCCGCCTGCCCACGCCGATGAATGAGCAACTCATCACACGGCCGATGCTCCAACGGCTGCTGCTCATGGTCAGCACCTCGGTGGTGGCCATCTTTGGTTTCTTCCTGTGGCGGGAGGCCAGCGGCGTTCCGTTTGCACTCGTGCAGACGGAGACGTTCACACTGATCGCAGTGACCCAGTGGTTCAATGTTCTCAACTGTCGCAGCGCCACCCAATCCTCCATCAGCCTCGATGTGCTGCGCAATCGGTGGATCGTCGGCGGCCTCATCCTTGGCAACGCGCTGCACATCCTCGTCATCTATACCGAACCGATGAACCGGATTTTCCACACGGTGCCGATCCCGCTGGCGGATGTCGTTCTACTTGGTCTCATCGGCAGCAGCGTGCTGTGGGCCGAAGAAATCAGGAAGTGGTGGGCACGGCGTCAAGGGGCCGGTTCAGCGTGATCAATGACCTCGGCGTGATACAAGACCGACTGCGGCGAGTTCTCCCGGAGTTCGGCGATGAGACTCTTCACCGCCTCCGCGCGCTGTTTGCTGGTGAGCAGCGCGGTGATCTCGACTTTCGCTTCAGCCAAAGCCGGCAGTCGTGAGGCATGGCGCTCCAGCACGATGATGAGGTGCCAGCCGAGCTGCGTCTGCACCGGCTCGCTGAAGTGGCCGATCTTGAGGTTTTGAACTGCGGCGATGAAATCCGCCGGCATACGCTCCGGGGTGAACCAGCCGAGGTCGCCGCCCAAGGACTTGCTGCGAGCATCCTCGGAATGTTCCTTCGCCAGTTGAGCAAAGGTTTTCTCCTTCGCCAGAAGCTGGCGCTGGATCTCACGGATCTCCGCCAGGCGGTCAGGCTTCGTTTGGTCGTGCCGGGTGAGGAAAATGTGCGCCGCATGGTGAGCCTGAGGGATGCGCAGTGTCTCCTTGAACTGGTCATACCACGCACGCAGGTCCTGCTGGGTCATCTCTTTGAGGCGAGGCTGAATTTTCTCTGCGATCCACGCTTCATCGAGCTGCGCGTCGTAGATTCGGGCCTGCAGTGACTGGGGAGTCAGACGTTGAGCGGCCAGGCGACGAGGAAACTCCGCTGCATCGGCGAACTGACGCTGCATTATCTCTGCCTCGCGCTTCGCAGCGGCCTTCGATCCCCCCGTGTCTGGGCCGCTCGCGCTGCGACTGGCACGCAGGATGCGGTCGTTTACCAAATTCTCCAGAGCCAGCCAGCGCGTCTGCTTGCGCTCTTCCGGACTGAGACTGGCCCATGCTTTGTTGCGCTTCCAGAGCTGCTCCCGCATGGCCTCCTCCAGATCCAGCCGAGTGATCGGCAGGCCAAATACTTCCGCCGCCACACCCCCGCCCTGCCCCCGTCCCTGCATGATCCGCGTATGCAGCGGCCCCTTGAAGACGAACAAGTCCGCCAGGAGGTAGCAGGCTGCGATGGACGAGACGACAAGCCACCACGGAAAGCGCTGGAGCGAACGGGACATCACAATTCCGAGCCTAGGACAGCCCCAGCCGATGGCAAGCCAGTGCTTTTGCTAACAAACCAGGTGCATCCACCCTGTAAGAATGTATATTTTCATAATAATCACAAAATAAACCTAGATTTATTGAGCCTCTGCCATAAATTTCATACATCATGACATTCCGAAGTCTAATCCCCCTGCTCATTGCGGCCTGCACCGCCTCGGCTGCTGCTGCAACCATCAGCGTGACCGGGTTGGACAACGGCGGTGATTCGATCGGCCAGTATAGCATCAATGGCCAGACCTACTGGTGGCTGTGCATCGAGCCCGGCGTGCCTGCTTTGAGCAACCAGACCATCACTGCAGAGACCTATTCGATTCATGATGGGTGGACTGTGCAGAACACCGAGCGCAACGATATCTACCTGTCCGACCCCTCTTTCTACGCCAGCATCATTACGAAACAGGTCTCTGTCATGGAGTACGTCCTCGACACCTACCTGCCCTGGGACACGCTGGCAGGCGCCTCGGGTCGCTTCCTTGAGCGGAGCGGCGACTACAACAATTTCGGGAACAACGACACGTTTTACAACGCGATGTTTGCCGTGCAGAACTTCCTGGCCCAGACCGAGGGCAAGCCGCCCAAAGCAGACTACACGGACATGAGCGACTATCTGGACTACTACATCGGCCTCGGCAATGCCACGGCTGATGCCCGCTCCGCCATTTTCCAAAGCATGCTGAGCGATGTGGCCTCCAAGGATTCTTCGAACTTTTTCGACACCTACACCGCCCAGCACCAATACTTCACCGTCAGCACTTTGCTTCCCGAAGCCGACATCAACAACTGGCAGGACGGTCTGGTCATCGGCGGATTTACTCCTGTTCCTGAGCCCGGCGGGGCCCTCCTCATCGCCAGTTTCGGCATTGCGTGGACACTGCGCCGCCGCCGTCGGATTGTGTGAAAGGCAATAGCAGTGACTCACTGCGCCGCCTGGCCCAAGGCCTCAAATCACGCTCTGGTGAACTGCGGGTCCAGCCAGCTGTAAAAGGCCATCACGAGCATGGTTTCTCTTTGACCTTGGGAAACTGCGCCACCGCAAGCGTGAGAGTCTCCAATTTACAAACACCTGACTTGTCAGTCTATGCTCATTATAGAAAGTGTGTTGCAAACGACAAGTATCGTCATTTATGCGCTGCATCTTCACGACACCCCCGCATTCTAGGGCGCCTTTCTGGCCTTGGGCATGGTTGATGGTGTCCTTCTGTGCCTTGCTGCTCACGCTGCCTGCCTTGGGGCAGGATCTGCAGCTGGAGATCGTGCCGATGGCGAATGGTCAGGCGCTGCGGCTGAATGAGCCGCTGGCACTGGCGGTGGCAGCGCAGGTGACGCGACTCGACTGCCTTCTCTCAGGGCTGGCTTTGCAGAAAGAGGACGGCACCTGGCTGGAATCGCAGGACTGGTTTGCGTACCTGAGTACGGCTGCGGGTCGCCTGACGGCGAAGGTCTCGGGCATGCCTGCGGGCGAGTACATGGGCATCCGATTCCGCATTGGAGTGGATGAGGCCACGAACAAATCTGACCCGAATCGTTATGCGGCGGATCATGCGCTCAATCCGCAGGTCAATGGCCTGCACTGGGGCTGGCAGGGCGGTTATATTTTCATGGCGCTCGAAGGCCGCTTTTCGAATGAGGGAAAGGAGAGCGGGTTCTCGTATCACATGGCCAATGCGCCACAGTTGATGACGGTGGAACTGCCGGTGGCATTTCGGGGGGGACGTCCGCTGACACTGGCAGTGGAGTTTGATGTGCAGCGCGCGCTGGCGGGCATCGACTTCGCCAAAGAAGGCACCTCGACGCATTCGCGTGCGGGCGATGCACTCGCGGCGAAGCTCAAGACGAACATCGAGCAGGCATTCCGGGTGCGCAGCATGCACTACGATGTGTATCAGACACCGACGTTCGCGACGACGCCTGCTCCCCTGCCCGCAGGCACCCATACGCTGACACCAGCGATGACGCAGCGTTTCCCGCAGGTGCAGCTGCCCGCCGACAATCCGCTGACGCAGGAAGGCGTGGCGCTGGGCCGGGAGTTGTTTCATGACACGCGGTTGTCGGTCAATCGCACGCAGTCCTGCGCGTCCTGCCATGATCAAACGCATGCCTTTGCCGATGCGCGGCGCTTCAGCCTGGGCGCGCAGCAGCAGAAGGGCAGGCGCAATGCGATGCCGTTGTTCAATCTGGCCTGGCAGCCGTCTTTCTTCTGGGATGGCCGTGCGGCAACGCTGCGTGAGCAGGTGCTGATGCCGATCCAGGACGCGCATGAGATGAATGAGACGCTGCCGAAGGTCATTGCCAAGCTGAGCGCGGATGCGGAGTGCAGGCAGGCGTTTGCGAAAGCCTTTGGTTCCGCTGAGATCACGCCGGAGCGCATCGCGAAAGCGCTGGAGCAGTTTCTGCTCACCCTCGTCTCGCAGGAATCACGCTTTGACCGTGCGGTGCGCAAGGTGGCGGAACTGACCGAAAGCGAGAAGCGCGGGCTGCAGCTCTTCGTGACGGAGTTTGATCCCAAGCGCGGGCTGCGCGGTGCCGACTGCTTTCACTGCCACGGCGGCACGCTGTTCGCGAGCCAGTCGTTTGCCAGCAACGGTCTTGAACTTGCGGAGGATGACCTCGGCCGAATGGCGGTGACGCAGAACGCCGCTGACCGTGGGAAATTTAAAACGCCCAGCCTGCGCAACGTCGCCCGCACAGCGCCCTACATGCATGATGGTCGTTTCAGCACGCTGGAGGAGGTGGTGGAACATTACAGCAGCGGCGTGCGCCGAACCGCCACGCTGGACCCGAACCTGGCCAAGCATCCGGAAGGAGGCATTCAACTCACGACGCAGGAGAAGGCTGATCTGGTGGCCTTTCTCAAGACGCTGACGGATGAAAGCTTCATCGGTGCATCCGCCACCACTGCAGCAAGATGAAGCGGCGGTGATGAGGCAATAATACCATCAGCGGTTGAAAAGGAGTCTTGCAGCCTCAAGCGGAGAGGCTGAGCTGTTTTCCAACGATTGTTGCATTACATCACACCTGGAAACCAGCGCGGCAACGGCCCACATCTCCTGCCTTTCCACATTCCATGGACGGCGCACCTTTTTGAGCGCCAGCGACGCCGCAGACCCGAAGCTTCGGACCCGCACAGCGGTTCCCTACCAGCCTTGCGGCACGCGCTGCTCTGGGTGGCAGGGATGCGCTGTGCGCGTCCGTGGAATCCTTCGCTCCAGCGTGGTCTGGCAACTCAAAGCGTTCCCCCTTGCCAAAAGCCCCCGCCCGCAAGAACACAAGTCCTGGCCTGCGCCGTGAATTGACGGTGAAAAGCGGATTTCATCGCATCAAACAACCTCTTTCAGCGTGGTTACCCCGCAAGGATTCGAACCTTGAACGAGAGAATCAAAATCTCCTGTGTTACCATTACACCACGGGGTAGTAGGTGCGCCGAGCGCGATATTAGAGCCTCCTTTTCGCTGTGCAAGGGCGGCTTGGGGCTGAATTAAACGGTTTAATGGGGAGTGGAAGCGTATCCCGTGATGAGAAAGGCGGCTGAACCTGAGGTTTGTTTAACTTTTTTCGCCACGGGACGAGAAGGGCGGGATGACGCTACAAGCCTTGAATTTGCTTGATTCCAGCTCCTAAAGATAGCTTTACTGTATTGAAATTATGGAATTGTGGAATATTTATTCTTGCAATGTTTATTTTTTTATCATAATAGCTTTGCAATTTAAGAAAATCATTATGAAGAAGCTCATCCTTATCCAAAACGATTATCCTGGCACCGGCAAGAGCACCCTGGCGCTCTGCTTCCACCGCTACCTCCAGCAGTATGGTGTCACACATCAACTCCTCTCCCTCACCGAAGATGATACCCACACTGCCGCAGGGGGCACCGCCCTTGATGCCAGTTCACTGACCCCGCGGTCCTTCCTCGCCCATGTCGATGCCTCCCCACTGACCATTTTGGACGTGAGCACCGGCCTCGGCGAGTTCTTCAACAAGTTTTACCAAGGCTGTGAAATGGACCAGATTCTCCAGGCAGCGGGAGTGGCACTCTCCGTGGTCCTGCCGGTCACGGCCGATCGTGAGAGCTTTGACTCGGTCATCGATGCGGCGGAGGTTTACTCTGACAACGCCGAATACCTGATCGCCCACCTGGTGACGAGCTGCTACGACGAAGACGACAAGGTCTGGGACACCAGCTATGCCGCACGTGTGATGGACATGTTTGAAGCCGTTGAACTGCACATCCCGGAAATCACCTTCCAGGCCGAACTGAGCACCGAGCGCATGAGCCTCGACAGCGCCCTGCAGCAGGACGATGCCGAAGAACGCCTGGGCAAGGAATACACCAAATGGCAACGCCGAGTCACGGGCCAGGTGGACAGCGCCCGCCAGTATCTCTTTGGTGATGCCTTCCGCCCCACGATGGCGCCGAAGCCAGCCAAGCCGGTGCGCAAGAGCAAAACCAAGCTGGCTGCATGAGGAGGCAGAGTTTGCGGTGGCTGAACAATTGTTGACGGTGGTTGACTGTTGTTTCCAATCCACCTCCAACGACTGTCAGCTTTTCTCAATTACCTCCAACAGCTACTCGAACAATTCGGGATAGTTTCGGTCCGCCACAGCCCGGCTGAGAGCACGTATCTCGGCCGGGCTGGCGCATGTCAGGACGGCTTGCGCGAGCGCTTCACACTCCTGCACGTCCAGACGGCGCACGGCATGCTTCACCCGTGCGATCTGGGTGGTGGCCACACTGAGTTCATTCAGGCCGAGGCCGATCATCAAGGGGGTCAGAGAAAGGTCCGAAGCCATTTCACCGCACATGCCGACGCGGATGCCTGCCGCGCGGGCCGCCTTGACCGACATGCCGATCAGCCGCAGCACCGCAGGGTGGGTGGGCTGGTAGAGTTTCGCCACACGGTCATTGAGCCGGTCCACCGCGATGGTGTACTGAATCAGGTCATTGGTCCCCAGGCTGAGGAAATCGACTTCTGCCGCGATCAAATCTGCCGAGAGCGCCGCGCTGGGAATTTCGATCATGGCGCCGATCTCGATTTCGTCCGGCACATCCACGCCTTCTGCCGTGAGCTCGTCTGCGCAGTCATTGAGCACGGCTTTCGCCTCCAGAACTTCCTGCACGCCGGACACCATCGGAAACATGATGCCCACGCGTCCATGCACGGCGGCACGCAGCAGAGCACGCAGCTGGCGCTTGAAGAGATCGAGCCGGCCCAGTGAAAGCCGGATGCCGCGCCAGCCGAGGAACGGATTGGGCTCAGGGTCCAGGGCGAGACACTCATCCACCTTGTCACCGCCGAGATCCAGCGTGCGGAACACCACACGCTTGGGAGCCTGGGATTTCACCACTTTGCTGTAGGCTGTGGTGAGCTGGTCTTCCGTGGCATCTGGATTCTCCAGATGCAGGAACTCCGTGCGGAAAAGGCCCACCTCTTCGGCGCCGCTATCTTCCACGATCCGCATTTCTTCGATGAACTCCGCATTCGCACCCACGCAGATGGCGGTGCCACAGCGTGTGAGCGACGGTTTGTGCCGCTCCAATTGAAATACGTCCTCCCGCCGTTCCGCCTGCTCCTCCCGCAGGCGGTAGCGCGCCAGGGTTTCAGCGTTCGGATTCTTGATCAACAATCCGCCTTCACCATCCAGCAGCACCGTGTCACCGCTGTGCAGTTCTTCGCAGATGCCATGCAGCCGCACCACTGCCGGGAGGGCCAGAGAGCGGGCGATGATGGCCGCATGTGATACCGCGCTGCCCGTTTCGAGGGCAAAGCCCAGCACCTTGCTGCGGTCCAGTTGCACGGTGTCCGAGGGCGTCAGGTCATGCGCCACCACGATCACCGGCTCGTCAAACATCGGGTGGTCGAGAAGCTCACCGCGCAGATGACGCATCACGCGCTGGGTCACATCCTTGACGTCCAGAAAGCGTTCGCGCAGATAGGTGTCTGAAAGACCGCGCAGGGCGTCCATGTGCTTGCACATGAGCTTGTAGTAGGCCCAGTCCACGCACACCTGCTGCTCGCGCACGGTTTTTTCTGTCTGCTTCAGAATTGTCGAATCCTGCAGGATCAGAAGATGGGTCTCAAAAATCTCGCTTTCGGAGCTGCCGTGCTCCCCGGCCATCACGCGCTGCAGTTCCTCGATTTCTTTGGCGGTGACCGCCAGCGCAGCATGCAGGCGCTCCATCTGCTGGGCTTCCGTCCCGGGCTCGATGCTATCCTCATCCGGCTCGTCAAAGTGATCCTTAAGCACGTGCACCACCGCATGCGCGACCCCATCGGACACTGCGGTGCCGGTCCAGGTTTTTTCTTGCAAAGGGGAGGGAGAACTCATTTCCGCGCCTACCTTTCATGCGGACGAAGCGTTTGGCAAACGCCACAGTGCATCAAACTGCCGCCAGCACCTTTTCCATGCGCTTTTTCAAGGCTCCAGCCTTGCCGTCCTCGCCAATAATTTCCAGCATGGCGACGTAGTCGGTGCCGATGGCCTCGTAGCTGCGTGCTTCATGAGGCAGTTGCGCCTCCAGAATTCTCAAACCCTTCTCAAAATGCTGCTGCGCGGCCTCATTATCCTTCAGTTCATGGCATGCCGTGGCCAGATTGCACAGGGACTGGGCCACATCACGGTGATTCTCACCCAGCACCTCGATACGGATCTGCAAGCCATCCTCAAACATTTCCTTGGCCTGATCTGGAAATCCGGCCGCGTAATACAGGCTGCCCAGGTTGTTGAACACACAGGCCACGGACTCAGACTTGCGTCCGCGCTTGTTTTCCAGCGTTTCCAGCGCGCGCAGGTAGTGCTGCTCCGCCAGGGCAAACTTGTCCATGCACTTGTAGGTCATGGCCAGATTGTTGCGCAGCTGCGCCGCTACTTCGACGTTGTCACCGCCGAGCGCTTCGTGGTTGCTGATCGCTTCTTCGTAATAAGGGAGCGATTCCGTCTCCCGCCCGCTAAAATCCAGCAGCGTCGCGAGACTCGTCCGCACATTGGCCATCACATCTGCCGGCAGTTCGAGATCCTTCCCGGCCTCCAGAGCATCGAGGAAGGTCGCCTCGGCTCCGGCAATGTCGTCCGCATCGCGCTGGGCATCTCCCAGAGCCTGAAGTGCACGCACCAGACCGGGGGCTTTGCCCGGAAATTCCTTCACGGCTTCACGCTGAACCTCCACCGCCTTGCGAGCGGCTTGGATGACAGAATCGGCAGTGGCAGCTGAAGAAGTAATTTCGGGCATGATCTCGACAAAAATCTGGTCGGGTTGGTATAGACGTACCTTCGTGGACAGAGCCGCCCCCCGTCAAGTGCCGCGTTTGTCCCAAAGCACAAAACTCGGGGGGGGAGTTTCAAGTTTAATGTTTCAAGTTTCAAGTTCTGGAAGCACTGGGGAGCCCATGGGGGCAAGGGGCGGTCAGGGGCCTGACATGCAAATCTTCCCTTCTCACGGCTTGAGCCAGTATTCGAAGAAGCGGTAGATCTGCTCATTGGATTCCTCGTTGGGTTCATGCTTTTCGCGGTTCGTCATGGCCACGCGGCTGGTGGTGCCGAGAAGTTGATTCACGGCGATGGCGTGATTGAGCGCGGCCCAGCGTTTGGGTGGGTCTTCGGCACCGCCGGAGACGAGGAAGGGGCGCGGGGCCATCAGCGCATGCAGTTCCTGCAGATCGTGGCCTTGTTCGATGAGGGTCTTGTAGGCACCGGTGCGCGGGCTTTCGTCGCTGACCAGCCCCGGCTTGCGGGTGAGGGCGGGATCCAGACCGAGATACCAGGGCTCCTGGTAATTGATGCTGCCGCGTGTTTCGTCAAAGACGATGCCGGGATCGCTCCACACGGCGCAGGCGTATTTGTCCCACAGGCAGGAGCCAAAGAGGGACCACTTGCCGCCATAGGAATGGCCGACGATGCCGATGCGCGTGGCATCGACCTCTGGCAGCGAGGCGAGCGCCTGCCACATGTTGGCGCTGATGTAGCCGAGATAGGACAGTGGCTGGCACTTGGCGGCGGCACTCAGTACGGGCTTGCGGGCATCGCCGCCGGGTGAACCGATGGAGAGAGTGACGAAGCCGCGCCGTGCTAGCTGCCAGGCGAAGTCGCGCAGCGGTTTATCGCTGAGGCCGGCGCTCGTTTCTGGATCGTAGTAGGGCACGAACACGGCAGGGCGCTTGCCTTCGTTCGCAGGCAGCAGCAGGTAGCCATCGCCGGTTTGGCCGGGGGCGATTTCGACGCGGACCTTGCGCTGGGTGATGTTTCCTTCCCGCTGTGTTGTCTCAAGGATTTCAAGCTTCGGCTTCTCTATGACTGCAGGCCATGCGCCCATGATGGCGTGCCAGTCGGCGAGGATTTCTGTACGGCGCTTGGGCCAGTCCTCTGCGGTCTTCACCTTGCTGCCATCTTTGAAGACGAGCGGTGATTTTCCTGGCGAGAACTGGCCCGCAAATTCAGCGGGGACCTGGGTGAATGGGAGATTATCGGCGTGAGCGAGCACGGCAGCGGCCAGGAGGCCGGAAAGGAACAAGGATTTCATGAGGTTGTTGTTTCAAGAACGTGACTTCTCAGGGGTTCCATGCGGGCAAGTCAATTTAGCTGAATGGATTGGCTGGATTGGCCGCAAAAAGGCGCAAAGACGATCCCAAAAATGATGAGTCCAGAGGCCGGGACGGGCTAAAGCCCGAACTACGTACAAAGACGCGTTCAGCGCCCTTCGCGCCCGCTTTCCTGCAGATGCTCGTGCAGGACGCGTACGACTTCCTGCACGACTTCCGGGCGCTCGACGCAGCTGTGCCAGCAGGGGACGATTTTTTCGGACTTCGCGCCATCGAGATGGGCGCTCCAGTAGGGGACTGCGCCGTCGGAGCTTTCCTGCAGAGGTTTATGACCGAACTGCCCGATGATGGAGTGATACGGCACAGGAATTGGCACGGCGTTCAGCCCCTCATAGAAGGGATGCTCATTGGAGAGGGTGCCGATGCTGAGGAAGGCGAAGAAGCCCCAGTTGCGAATCTGCGGCGAGAGTGCGTCGGAGTTGCCGGTGAGGAGCTGCTTGGACATCAGCAAGGTGTCCACCGGAAGGCGGATGAGGGAGGCGAGGCGACGCACCAAGTTTGTACCGGCGATGTCGCTGCCACGTTGCGGCGTGGTGATGAAGACGAGACGTTTCACTTCGGGCTGGGGCTTGAATTTGAGAGAGCTGACAAGGCGCTCACGAACGGGCTCGGAGACGTTCAACTGCTCCGGCGGTTTGCGAAACATGGCGTCCCACAGCTTGTCGCTGGGATCGATGGCCTGCATGCGGCTGAGAAGGCCGCCCATGCTGTGGCCCACGATGACCATGCGTTTCATGCCGGGATCGTTGTGATCAGGATCGAAGTGATTGCTGGCCTGCTGCAGCGAATCGCGCAGGCGTGCGGAGGTCTGAGGTACGCCCAAGCCGGTGGGATAGAGGAAGTACCAGGGCTGATATTTTGCGCGCAGTTCGGGGTCTGAGCTGATGGCATTGACCGCGTTCAGCCAGATGTGTGGGTCTGACATGAGGCCATGGACGAAGACGACGGGGATGCGCTGAGGATCATAGCCGTCCATGCAGTAGAGGTGGCTGTCACCGAGAGTGCGCTCGGGATAGAACAAGCCCAGCAAGGAAAAGATGCCGAGGGATTTTTTGGACAGGGCCAGGTCTTTGGCGGCGGTGAAGTTTGCCGCCAGCAGGCGATCATCTTTCTGCATCTTCACGGACTCCACGTTGAGGGCATTGTGCAAATGCAGGCGGCAACGGCGTGGCGTGGCTGGATTGGCGTCATCGTCCTCCATTTCCATCACGGCGGTCAGGGTGAGGTTGCCACCGTTCGGCGGCAGGAAGGGCTGCTCTTTGCGCGTGGTATCCGTGCGGTAAATGTGGCCGACGACTGGCACCCCCAGGCCGGACCGCTCTGAGAGTGTGTCATCCTCTTGCGATTTTTTGCGCGTGGCGAGCATGAGCTGGTCGATCTGCGTGGGCGGCACCTCCGTTTTGGGGCTGGTCACGGTGTCCAGTTCGATCTGAAACGTGTCCCGCTTGGAGGCAAACATGGTGCCGTTCTGCCAGTAGCGCGGGCATTGATGCGCGTCCCATTCACGCAGGAACCTGGCGAGGGCATTATCGTAACGATCCTCTGCGGCACGCCGTGCGGAGGAACTGCCCTGCTGCATGCCATCCCAGCCAGCCGCCACTTCATCCAGAAGTACGGCCATTTGCTTCTTCTCACGTGTGGTCAGCACGGTCTCGGCGCGAGTCACCTCCACTCGCAGCACCGAATGGCATGAAGTCAGTGCTACGCAAAATGCGAAAGCGATAATGCGCAGCGCAGGCGTGGGCGGGATCACTTCGTCTCGGTGATCGGAGTCAGCTTGACGTTGCGAATCGCCGCCATGGTGTTGAAGGTCGTCAGCGAGAGGGGCAGGTAGCTTTCGATGGGACCGGAACGAACGCTGATTTTTTTGCCCTCGATGTCCTCGTCGACGATTTGTTTGTCGCCCAGCCAGACGCTGATGTTTTTCGGGGTGACGCGCAGCTTGATGGAGTACCACTCGTCATCCTTGTAGCGCTGGTAGGTGGAGGTGTTGTTGTCGGAGGCATCCATGCTGTCGATGCAGGAGATGCCGGTGACGCTGCCGCCCCAGCCGCCGCAGATCAGGGTGGCGCAGTGTTTGAGATCGCCGACGGGAAAGGTGAGGCCGACGAAGAAATCGACGCCCTGCATGCGCTTGGCATCCAGCGTGATCTCGTAGTTGGTCGTTGGCAGTGTGTCCGCTTTCTTGTAAATGGCACCACTCACATTCTCGCCTTGATTGATGATCATGAGACCACCCTCCAGTTCCACCTCCCCGCTGCCGCCGACGTCCACGGACTCCCAGTCGTCGAGTGATTTGCCGTTGAAGAGCATGATCTCCTTGGCAGCCTCCGGCTTGGCTGGGGCAGGTTTGTCTTCAGCAGTGGCAAAGGCGGTGCCGAGCACCAGAAGAGCGGTCAGAGTTGGGAATTTCATGGCTTCGACCCGCACCCTCAGCGTGGCATGCCCCACGGTCAAGCGTCACAAAAAACACCTTCAACCATGCTCCACCCCGATCTAAAAACAATCATCCTCATGGGCGTCTCCGGCAGCGGCAAGTCCCTCATCGGCAGCCTGCTGGCCGCAAGGCTCGAAGGCGTCTTCGAAGACGGCGACGATTTCCACCCGCCCTCCAACAAGGCCAAGATGTCTGCCGGTACGCCGCTGAATGATGACGACCGCTGGCCTTGGTATGCGACGCTGCGGCAGCGCATCGAGGACATGCGGCACCTGACGCCGAACTACGTGCTCGCCTGCTCCGCGCTGAAGCCGATCTATCGTGATAAGCTGCGCGCCCACGATCACCCGGAGACGCTGCGCTTTGTGCTGCTGGACGGGACGAAGGAACTCATCGCCTCGCGGCTTGCGGGGCGCAAAGGGCACTTCATGCCGCCCACCTTGCTGGACAGCCAACTGGCCACGCTGGACCCGACGCCTGACATCATCCGTGTTTCCATTGATCAAACACCTGAGGAAATCGTGAACGACATCATTCAGAAGTTGGAGCACGTATGAGCGACGCGATTCAGCGGCTGTTCTGGGGCTGGGAGGCGCCCGTCATCGATCAAGCTGTGGCCTTGCTCTGCCGCGACTGGGATTCTGCGCGTGCGCTGGATCTCAGCAGCACGCTGCTGCTGGTGCCGAATGGTGAAGCGGGACGGCGGCTGCGTGAGGCGCTGGCGGTGGCGACGAACCAGACGGGCACTGCGGCCATCGTGCCGCATCTTTGGCTGCCGGAGCAGGCGCTGCTGCCGCAGACGCGACGATTTGAAGCTGCTACTACTGTACAAGCGCAGATGGCCTGGCAGAGGGCGCTTGAACGTGTGCCGCTGGATTCACTCACTGCGCTGTTTCCCAAGCCTCCTACGAATTCAGGCTGGGGCTGGCAGGCGGAGACCGCGCGCATGCTGGCGGAACTCAAAATGCTGCTCGGAACGGGCGGACTGACCTTTGCAGATACAGCCGCCCATCCTGCTGCACAGCGGGATGCCGCACGCTGGCAGGATCTAGCGAAGATTGAGCGTGCTTATTTCGAAGAACTCGCGAAAGCGAAAGTGGCGGATGCTCAGGTGCTCAAGCGTGGGTATGCGCACGAACCTGCATTGCCGGAAGGGGTGCGGCGCGTTGTCGTACTCGCCTCGCCGGATTTGCCGCCCTTGCTGGATGACTGGATTGCGGGCTGTGCCAAACGTGGACTGCAGGTGGTCATCGCGATTCAGGCTCCGCAGTCGATGGCGCATTCCTTTGATGCGTGCGGACGTCCGCTGCCGGAATGCTGGGGCGAAGACGCGGGCAGCAGTCTGCCGTTTCAAGATGAGCAGATCCACGTGGCGCGTGATCCTGCCACGCAGGCGGTGCTGACGCTTGATCTCATGCGGGAGCTTGTGCCGACAGGACGCACGGCGCTGGGTGTGTGCGATGCCGAAGTCGGCAGCCTGTTGCTGGAAAAGCTCACGCTCGAAGATGCGCGCAGTTTTGAGCCCGGAGGTGTCCCTGTGCAGCGTGAGGGCATGTGGCATGTGCTGGATTGCTTCCGTCTGTTGCTGAGTTCAGGGGCATGGCGTGCCTTTGCCGCACTGCTGCGCATTGAGGAGTTTCGTGATGCTGTCATCCCCGGCAATGAGAGCACCGCTGCGCTGCTGCGTGAAGCGGATGACTTTGCCAGTGAGCATCTGCCCGTGACTCTGGCGCATGCGCTGGAACTGCCGCTGGCGGACCTCCCTGCCCTGCTGCCTGCCGTTGAGAACACGCTCGCCTTGCTGGATTCGCTGCGGCGTCTCACGCCGGCCAAAGCGGCGCGCACGCTGATCTTGAAGCTGCTCGGTGAGCAGGAGTTCAGCCCCGATGCACCCGGTGATAGGGAACGCACGGAACTGGCCACCGAGTGGCTGCGCATCACGGAAGAACTCGAGCAGGAGGCGAAGCGATTTGGATTGCAGCCGAAGGCGGAAGACACCCTGGCGCTTTCGCTGGAATGCCTTGCGCAAAGCCGACTGGCAGAGCCGCGTGGAGACATCGACCTCGTGCTGCAGGGGTGGCTTGAACTGCTGTGGGAAAAAGCGCCGAACCTCATCGTCACGGGTCTCAATGAGGAGCATGTGCCGGGCATTTTTATCAGCCATCCGTTTCTGCCGGACAGTCTGCGCAAAGCACTGGGGCTGCCTTGTCAAAACACCCGCTTTGCGCGTGACGCCTTCATCCTCGCTGCGCTGGCGCATCAGCGTCTTGGAGAGCGCGGACGCCTGAGTTTGCTCTGCGGGCAGTGGAGTGAGAGTGGGGATGCCCTGCGACCTTCTAGGCTGCTGTTTTTGTGCGATGATGTGGCGCTGCCGCAGCGTGTGGCGCATCTGTTTCCGAAGGAAGAGGATCAAGCATCCGCAGCCGAGCCGCCGCGGACGCTGGCTTGGAAATTGCAGCCGGACTGGAGCGCGAAGACGCTGGACACCATCTCGCCTTCGCGCTTGCGCGAGTATCTGAACTGTCCGTTCCGCTACTACCTGAGTTGCACGAAAAACATGGGTGCCATCGAGACGGGCAAACGTGAGCTGGATGCGGCAGAGTTTGGCAATCTCATTCATCATGCGTTTCATCGTCTGAGCCTGGATGCAGGCATGCGCGACTGCACGCATCCGGCGCAAATCGCTGAATGCCTCGAAGCAGCGGCGCGTGACCGGGTGCGTGAAATTCATGGTCAGAGACCTGCGCCGCTGATCACGCTGCAGCTGGAAAGCATTTTGCAGCGATTGAAGAAAGCGGCGGAGATCGAAGCCAAGAACCGGCAGGAGGGGTGGCAGTGCATTGAAGCGGAATTGCTCATCGGCGACAAGGAAGAGGTCACGCCCTTCAAGATTGCTGAGGCGCGGCTGAGAGGCCGCATTGACCGGGTGGAACGGCATGTGGACGGCACGCTGCGCATTGTTGATTTCAAGAGTTCGGACAAACCGCGAACGCCGCAGGAGGCGCATGTGAAAGTGATCACATCCCGAACGAAGCTGACTGAGGCGGATGAATGGAAGTGTTTTGATCTGCCCGATGGGAAGCGCGGGATGTGGCTGGATTTGCAACTACCGCTCTATGCAGCCGCCTTGCAAAAACGTGGTCAGTCTATCAGCAGTGTGGCCTACTTTGCCCTGCCCAAGAGCATTCAGGACACGGCCATCTTACCGTGGGAGGGATTTGATGCAGCATTGATGGACTCTGCGCACCAGTGTGCTGCGGAGGCGGTGCAGCGCATTCGCAGGGGTCAGTTTTGGCCACCGGCGGAGCGCTCGCCCAATGCCACGTTTGATGAGATGCTGCTGGGGGATGCTCTGCAGAGCGTGCAGCCGCCAGAAAGTGAAAAGTGAAAAGTGAAAAGTGAAAAGTGAAAAGGGGGTGGGCAGTATTGGAGCGCGGTCTGAACGCGGCGCGTATGCGCGGCGGGATTCAGTGCAGACGCTGCTGGTGAGCATGGAGTGTGGCGGCGTGCTGGGTTTGCTGCCCGCTCGTGTGGTGTGATACCCAGGGTCGCCTCGCTTAGGCTCGGCTGACCCTGGGCTGTAATCCGCAGCCCCGATTGGGGCTGGTGTGCGGCGGGGAGATGGGGAGAAAGGTGGCTCAGGGGCTGTGCATCGCAGCCGTAGCGGCTTGTTCTGGCCACCGGCGAAGTGAGCCCAATTCCACGTTTGATGAGATGCTGCTTGGGGGATGCGATGCAAGCACTGAACTCAAGGCGGCTGGATTGTGGAAAGGAGATTCACTTTCTTTGTGCCATGGCAACGGAGATGGTGGTGGGAGGCTTTGATCCAAGCAGAGCCAGCAGTAGCGGAATTTTGAACCACTCATCGGACACTCATTAAACACTAATCAGAGGCCGGAACCGATCAGATTTAACGGTGAAAGTTACTCGGGGAGTGTTCAGCCGCCTCTTGCATCATTACAGCTGCCCGTTTATTAAACCGGCTCATTATGTCTGACATCAAACTCCTCATCACCGGCAGCAAAGGCCGCATGGGCCAGGCGATCATTCGTGCCGCCGAGGCTCAAAACGTCAACGTCGCCTCCACCGTAGACGTGGGCGATGCATTGTCCCCTGCGCTCGCCAAGGCGGACATTGTGATCGACTTCTCTTCGCACACTTTCTGCGATGAACTGCTGGGCGAATGCCTCAAGCAGGGGAAGAGCCTGGTGATCGGTACCACGGGGCACACCAATGAGGAACTGGCTCACATTCGTGAAGCCTCCAAGGCGCTGCCGATCGTGTTTGCCTCCAATTACAGCATTGGTGTGAACACGTTGTTCTGGCTCACGCGCAAAGCGACTGAGTTGCTCGGCCCGGACTTCGATCTTGAGGTCGTCGAGATGCATCATCGCATGAAGAAGGATTCCCCGAGCGGCACGGCACGTACGCTGGTCGAGATCCTCGCGGATGTGCGCGGGCTTGAGTATGACAAGGACTGCAAGCATGGCCGCTTTGGCGATGTGGGCGCGCGCACACCGAAGGAGATCGGCGTGCATGCCATTCGTGGCGGCGATGTGGTGGGTGATCACACGGTGATTTTTGCCAACGTGGGCGAGAGAGTTGAGCTCACGCACAAGGCCAGCAGCCGTGACACCTTTGCCACGGGCTCGGTGCGAGCGGCCCAGTGGCTGGCGGGGAAGCCTGCGGGGCTGTATGACATGCAGGATGTGCTGGGACTGAAGGGCTGAGTTTGCGATGGCTGGCCGTGGTTTGCCATTATTTGCAATGGTTTCCAAACAACCCAAACTCCAGCCATCAACCGCAAACCATGTTCGGCCCCTTGATTTCTGCCAAAATCCCAGCCAATGTCCTCCCATGAGCTTAGCCGACCAACTGAGGGAGTCCCGCTCCAAGCACACGTTGAAGAATTACGCCGCCGCTGTGAAGCAGTTGCGCGTGTTCAAGGCGGTTCTACCCATTACCTCGAAGAAATTCGAATCTTCCGAGATTACACGCGTGAAAGAGGACTTTTCCTGCAAGGAACAATCGAGGCACTGAGCCGCCCACCCGATGATGAGGGGAATGAACATCAAGTTTGGTTCCAGCAGGAGACTAACACCTACTTGAAAGTAACCTGGCCTGATTTCTTCGGCATGCTTGTGATGTATCGAATGGACGAGGAAGAGCGTGCCTCACCGATTGCCTATCTGGAGCGCTGGCAGCTTCACAACGAACTGTTTGGCGACAATGTGGAGTTTCTTGGAGTGTTGGAGGACCATGGAGTGTTTCGAATGGTCATCCAGCAGAAGGCCATTGAGGGCAAGCCTGCCACCTTGCATGAGATCAATCACTTTTTCACTCACAGCGGCTGGAAGCGCTTCTTCACCCATGATGAAGTGGCCTATTTCGATCCCGAACGCCAGGTGGTGATTTCCGATACGCACCGGGGAAACATCATTCTGATGGCCGACGGCCTGCTGGCGCCCATCGATCTGCGAGTTCAACCACTTAGCGGTGCCCTGCTGGATTACGTGGTGAAAGCCTGCCGCGACTGATCACAGGCAACCGTCAACTCTACCTCCCCCTTTCTCCCTTCCCTTCTCATGCTCTTCGGCATCGCCCTCGGCTCCAATCTGGGTGATCGCGCTGTGAACATTCAGCGGGGTGTTGAGATGCTCATGGAACGCGTGCCGGGCATCCGGCTCAATGGCCGTGCGCGGGTGTATGAGACGGAGCCGGTGGATTGTGCGCCGGGGACGCAGGCGTTTTTGAACACGGTCATTGAAGTCGCGGCTGACTGCCTGCCGCATGAGTTGCATGCGCATCTCAAGGCCATCGAGCAGGCGCTGGGGCGGCCGGAGCAGCGGGAGAGGAACTCGCCGCGCACGCTGGATCTGGATCTGCTGTATGCGGATGATGTGGTGAGCGATGACCCGGTGCTGACGCTGCCGCATCCGCGCATGCACCTGCGGCGCTTTGTGCTGGAGCCGCTGGCGGATATTCGGCCTGAGCTGGTGCTGCCGGGGCAGAAGTCGTCGGTGGCGGAGCTGTTGGCGGGATTGGAGTAAGGCGGGGATTTTTTACGCTAGGAGGTCTGGGGGCACCAGAATTGCAGGCAGGAGTGCCTGCATCACTTCGCGGATTCTGCGTGGCATGACGCTAAATCTTGCTATGGAGTGATGTCCCATGACTGATGCCCAACCCATCTCTGCTAATCCTGGACGCTGGATTCGATTCGCGCTCGTCATGCTGCCTGTCGGCACGATTTTGCTGGGGATTGCTTCGTTTGGCATCTGGCAATGGAAGAAGGACCAGGCGGCTGATCGTTCGTTTAAGTATGCGCTGGCGCTGCGGCGGCAGATCAGCCCGGAAGGCATTGAACGGTATGCGGGGATCGTGCGGACGGCTTTGGGCAAAGTGGATCGTGATCTGAGCATCCCGGGTTATCTTGAGTCCACGATGGGCGCGGAGAACATGGGCTACACGGTGCGACGTGAGCGCTTTGGAGCAGAGCTGTCGAATGTGGACGCTGAACTGACGGGCACCAAGCGCCCGCTGGAAATCGTGATGGTCCTGGCTCTCTACGGAGGTCAGGCGGATCAGCAGGAAGGCACGGCGCAAGCCATCGCCGAATCGTTGTCTGTGGCGCATGAACTAACGGGCGAAAAGGTGGTGCGTTCATTGCGTTTTGCCTTCATCCCCGATACTCCGCAGGCGCTGAAGCAGTTGAAGGATGGACTGCAGCGTGATGGCGAGCGGCTGATGCATCTGCTGGTGCTTGGCGGGCCTGAAGTTGCTAGCATTGAGGGCATCTCCACGGCTCTGGACACGACGGCCAAAGGCACGCGGGTCTTGTCTCTGCCTGCCACAAAGACGACGCAGGAAACCTTGCAGTCGGCCCATCAACTCAAAGGCATGCTGCTGGAAGCAGCGGAAGTCCCATGATCGTCACCTGTCGGCAGATGCAGCAGTGCGAGGAGGCAGCCTTCGCACGCGGTGTGAGCGCGGCGGCTTTGATGGAGGAGGCGGGGCGCGGCATCGCGGATGTGGTGCGACAGTTTGCGCCAAGAGCGGGCTCGCTGGTGCTGTTTCTCGGCAAAGGGAACAACGCGGGTGATGCACTCGTTGCGGCGCGTGAACTGGTTGCTGATGGGTGGAAGTTGTATGCGCGGCTGAGTGGTGAGCCTGCTGAGATGAAGGCACTGCCGCGCGCGCATCTGAGCGTGCTGGGCAGTCATGTGCGCATCCTGGAGGAAGCCACGGCGTTTGATTTTCCTGCGGGGCCGATTGTGAGTTTGGATGGACTGCTTGGCATTGGTGCCAAGGGGCCAATGAGGCCGGAGTTGCAGGTGCTGGCGAGGGAAATGAATGCGCTGCGTACGCAGCGGCATGCGCTGACGATTGCGATGGATATTCCTTCTGGTCTCGATGGTGATCATGGTGATGCGTGTGAGGACGCGGTGGAAGCGGATGTGACCGCTGTGGTGGCGCAGATCAAGGCGGGGCTGCTGGAAGATGGTGCTGATCATTACGTGGGCCGCATCGCGCTGGTGCCGCTGCAGGCTTTGTCGCAGACTGATGGCGATGCGAAGGCGGAGGTGCTGACATCCCGGCTGCTGCGCTCCTGGCTGCCGCGCCGTGCCAATGACATGCACAAGGGAGATGCGGGGCGCGTGGGCATTCTGGCCGGTTCTCCGGGATTTCTTGGGGCGGCGGAACTGGCCTGTCGTGGTGCCATTCGTGCCGGTGCGGGACTCGTCACGCTGCTGGTGAAGGAGGATGTGTATCCACTCATCGCGCAGCGCCTGCCTGCGGAGGTGATGGTGAAGGCTGTGGACGATTATCGCGATGTGCTGGAGATGCGCTTCGATTCGCTGGCCATCGGGCCGGGGCTGGGCTTTGCGCATGAGAAGGAAGTTCTCGAAGTGCTCAAGAGGACCAAGACTCCCACTGTCGTGGATGCCGACGCGCTGACAATGCTGGCGAAGCACCCCGAAGTGATGGATGCCTTGGGCAAGCTGCCACGCCTCATGACGCCGCATCCCGGGGAGATGGACCGACTGCTGCGCAACTTCCCCGGCTGGCATGGCATGGGGCGTCGCAAGCTCGTTGAAGCTCTGACAGAATCCGCGCCGGGGCGCACGCTGCTGCTCAAAGGGACGCGGACGGTGATCGCCACGCACGGTCAGCCGACTTTGTTTAACAGCACGGGCAACGCTGGCATGGCCAGTGGTGGCATGGGCGATGTTTTATCTGGGGTGTGCGCGACCTTTGCCGCGCAGCATCTGACGCTGCATCAGGCGGCGGGTTTGGGGGCTTGGGTGTGCGGGCGGGCGGCGGAGCGGTTTGTCATTCAGGAGCGCTCGGCGATGGAAGCTGTGGGCGCGAGTGATGTCACGGCGCATCTGGGTGGTGCGCTGCTGGATTTGAAGGAAGGGCGGTTTTAGCTGGGCTGCTCGCGCTGTCCGGAACCGGCTGAAGCCGGGACTACAATACGAAGAGGCTTACCTACTTCACTGCTTCATACAGTGATGCGATGCCGAGGGTGAGCTGGCGGGAGGTGGCGCTGCTGAAACCGTTGGAGCAGATCAGGGATTCCATGTCGCGGCCGGAGGGGAAGCGTTCGATGGAGCCGCAGAGGTAAACGTAGGCTTCGCGTTTGCCGGTGATCCAGCCGGCGATGCGGGTCATGATCTGCTTGAGATAGAAGAGGTACAACTGGCGGATGCCGGGAATGCGGGGGATGGAAAAATCGAGGACGAACAATCGGCCACCGGGGCGCAGCACGCGGTTCATTTCCTGCAGGGCGGCGGGCCAGGAGGCCATGTTGCGCAGACCGAAGGCGACGGTGAGGACATCGAAGACGCCGTCCTGAAAGGGCAGCGCGAGGCCGTCTGCGGCGATGAGGCTGCGAAGCTGGCGTTTCTGTGCCTCGCGCATCATGGGTACGGAAAAATCGGCACCCAAGACTTTGGCCTGCGGACAGGCGGACTGGATGGCCTGGGCGAGATCCCCGCTGCCGGTGGCGAGGTCGAGCACACGCTGTGGATTCAGCTCAGCGATGCGTTTGGCGGTGGTGCGGCGCCAGAGGCAGTCGATGCCGAGACTGAGGACGTGATTTGCCAGCACATAACGCGATGCGATTCCCGCAAATGCCTGCCTCACGAATCCTGCGTCTTGCATGTCACTTTCTGTGTTAACCGGTTACCCTGAGGCGGCACTGTTGCCGCTGGATGGTGCTCACGACTGGACTCGAACCAGCACAATGTTACTTACTAGAACCTGAATCTAGCGCGTCTACCAATTCCGCCACGTGAGCAAAGGAGTCGGGTTAACCGGGTCGAGAGTTTTGACCAAGCCCAAGAATACTCAAGCGGGAAAATGACTTTCTTCTGGCGACATGACGGGCTTCGGGTTAGGCGCGTGGTATGTCCTTTCGTCTTGAGATGCTGCAAGTGGCCCGGCTGGCTCCGAAACTCCTCGGAGAGTCTGCGGAGCTGGTGGAAGCTTTTTTGCGTTCACGCCTGTCTGCTGAAGGCGGCTTCCTGGATCGCAATGACAAGCCGGATCTTTATTACACGGTGTTTGGGCTGGAGGGATTGCAGGCGCTGTCCGTGGATGCCAGTACGATTCCCGATGTGCGGCCATGGCTGAAGCAGTTTGGCGATGGAGAGCGACAGGACTTTGTACACCTCTGCTGTCTGGCGCGCTGCTGGGCGAATGCTGGCCTGCAGGATTTCCCCGATACAGCGCGTGAGGCGCTGGCGGCACGCATCGAGGCCTTTCGCTGTGCGGACGGTGGCTATCATCAGGCACCCAAGCGTGCGAAGGGCAGTGCTTATGGCTGTTTGCTGGCCTGGGGGGCGTATCAGGATCTCGGTGGCATACCGCCTGAGCCCTGGCGGCTGGTGGAATGCATGGGCGGGCTGCGCACGAAGGATGGTGCGTGGTCCAATGAGCCCAACATTCCCGTGGGCTCCACGACGGCAACGGCGGCGATGGTGGCGCTGCACCGTCATATGGATATCGCCCCGCCTGCTGAAGCGGTGGACTGGCTGATGCGTCAATGTTTGCCCGCAGGTGGGTTTCTTGCGTTGCCTGCGGCTCCCCTGCCCGACTTGCTTTCGACCGCTGTGGCCTTGCACGCACTGGATGCGGTGCAGGCGGATTTTTCGCGGCTCAAGGAGCCTTGCCTGGATTTTGTTGATTCACTGTGGAGTGCGACGGGCGGGTTTCATGGGAACTGGACGGATGATGTGCTGGACTGCGAGTACACGTACTATGGCATGCTGGCTCTGGGGCATTTGTCGCTGTGAAGGGGAAGTGAAAATGAAAGCGGGAGTGAGAGCCGGAGGTGGCCCCTCACCCCGAGGAGGAATCCTTGATGCAACGTATATCAGGGGCGGGGAGAGGGAGATCCGCATTATCTCCGACTTCAGCGACCTCAGCCCGCAGGCACAAAAAACCCGGACATTGCTGTCCGGGTTTTCTGAATGATTTGCTGGGGCGTCGAGTTACGCGAGGGCTTCCGTGAGGACGCGACCGCCATTGACGATGTCGATCGGACGACCGCCGTCGGCCATGATGCGCTTCTCGCTGTTGATGCCGAGGAGGCGATACATGGTCTTGGCAAGATCTTCAGGACCCACCGCGTCGCGGTCGGGTTCGCCACCGAGGGCATCGGAGGCACCGTGGATATAGCCTTCTTTGAAACCGCCACCGGCCATGGCGACGGAGAACACGCGTGGCCAATGGTCACGACCATTGGTGCCGTTGATCTTGGGGGTGCGGCCGAATTCGGAGCTGACCATGACGAGCGTGCGCTTGAGCATGCCGCGATCAGAAAGGTCGGTGATGAGGCGGGCGAAGGCCTGATCGAAGTTTGGAGCCTGACCGTCGAAAGCACCTTTGATGTTGGAGTGGTGATCCCAGCCGCCGTAGTTGACGGACACCATGCGGACGCCGGACTCAACGAGACGGCGGGCCAGCAGGAAGCGCTGACCGGCGGTGTTGCGGCCGTATTCGTCACGCAGCTTGTCGGTTTCCTTGGTGAGGTCGAAGGCTTCACGGGCTTTCTGGCTGCTGATCAGACCATAAGCGGCTTGATAGAAGCTGTCCATGGCGCTGATGGAGTCGGCTTTTTCCACGGCTTTGAAATGTTCGTCCACGGTGCCCAGCAGGTTGCGGCGGCGGTCGAAACGCTTCTCATCCACATCTTTCGGAGTGAGCAGGTCGCGCACGGTGAAGCCTTTGTCAGCAGGGTCGCTGCCGAGTGCAAAGGGGCCGAAGGCGCTGCTCATGTAGCCAGTGCCTTGTTCAGGAGCGACCATGTTTGGCACCACCACATAGGGAGGCAGATTGTTGCGGCTGCCCTGTTCGTGGGAAATGACGGAACCGAAGCTGGGGAACTTGATCGCCGGGCTAGGACGGTAGCCGGTGAACATGTTGTGCGTGCCACGCTCATGGGCGGCTTCACCGTGGGTCATCGAGCGGATGACGGTGAGCTTGTTCATGATCTTGGCGATGTTCGCAAACTTCTCACCAACGTATTCGCCGGGGATGGAAGTTTTGATCGGGGTGAAAGGGCCGCGATAGTCAGGTGAGGCAAAGGGCTTCGGATCCCAGGACTCATGCTGTGCCATGCCACCCGGAAGGTAGATGTGAATGATCGAGTCAGCGACAGGCTTGAAGGTTTCCACTTCAGGCATGACCTGAGCGGCTTGCAGGCGCAGCATCTCAGGCAATGTCAGGCCGAGACCGCCGAGCATGCCAACGTAGAGGAAATCACGACGGCTGGCTCCGGAGCGCAGATCAAGGTGATTGCCTTGGCAGAGAGAGTGCATTTTCATAAGGGGGGAGGAGTATTGTTACAGGAATCGAGATGGATTACGGGTCCGCCCGGAGGTTCTTGCATATCTTGCGAAAAATGATGCGAATCCTGGTTTTGAGCCATCAGGGGGTCACCCAGCCAGACTGCACGAACTGCTGGATCCAGACCTGAAAATCCACGGGAGCATCCGGGGGGAACTTGAGCCGCAGAATCATTGGCACCGTGGCATCCTCGCTTTGCTGAAGCTGGAAATCCAGCGCCTTGGCGATGGGGCCGCTCTTATCTGCATAGCCATAGACCACTTTGGCCCCTGGTTCGGAAATGTTGCGCAGGCTGTAGCACTGGAGCTTGGAGGGATCTCCAAACTGATTTTCAAAATGTCCCGCAGGAGAAACGAGCACCCGAAAGAGGGTGGGGGCGGCCTGTTTCAATTCAAGGAAGTCCGCCCAGCCCATTTCGCCTGATCCCACGAATGCCTCCCAATCCACACGAGGCCCTGCCGCGGTGTGTTCCACCGTGGCAACGCGCCGGCCACCGCCTTCGAACACCACGACATGCTGGCTGAACTTGGGGGAGGTTTCCGTGGCTTCGACGATGGAATCAAACGCCAGCGGGCCATCCGCATTTTTTGAATAGTAGATGCTCATCAGCGGGGCCACGCGCAGGCGGTCGCGAACCAGCAGGACGCGCTGTTTCCAAGTGGGAGTTTCCAGAAATTTGGCAATCACTTCCTCCGCAGCGGCCAGCTTTGCCAGATCTCCTCCTGTCACTTTTGGCAGGGCACTGGCGGTTTTGAGGTCCTCGCTTCCGGGTGGACGAAACACCAGATTGCCCGAGTTCACCTGGGGCAACGGTTCATCAGGCTGCATCAGAGACGTCCCTGGCGGAAACACCAGTTTCCCACCATTCTCCGAGGGCGAATCACCCGCTTTGGCCAATTTGGATGCAAGCGTTTCACCTTTCTTTTCCTTTACCGGTGATGGCAACAAGCTCCAGACCACAATCAAGACCACGATGAGGGCCACGGCCCCAGCTCCAAGCATCAACTTCCGCCGAAACTGCTGGATCTCGGGATCCATGCGCATGCGATCAAAGGCATCCCCAGACAGCGGTTGCGGTTCCTGGAAAACAGCGGGACTCGGAGCAGGCGTAGTGACCGGCTCATTCTGCGTCATCAGCAAAGCACGACGCTTCGTTTTGGTGGTCTTCTCCGCCATCTGCAGCATCACCATCTGCCCGCACTCAGGACAGGGGCGTGAGCGCGTCACTGACGAAACCTGGATTTCGACAATTTTTTCGCAGTGAGGGCAAACAAGGGTGGTGGCCGGCATTCGTGGCTAGACGTTGATGAAGGGTAACCACATTGGCTGCTGGAATGAAGCGCCGCAACTTGTGGTTGTTCAATTTCCCATCCAAGCATCCGCCGTCAGGCCGCCGCGGGAACGCAGCTTCTGCAAGCCCCAGCTCATCATAATCCGAGCGTCCTCCCAGATGTACTTCGTCTTGGTGCCGAGCTGCACGAGAATGACCTCACGGCTACCGCTGGCGGCACTGGAGATCAAACAGCGCCCGCTGGCCACGGTGTAGCCGGTTTTCATGCCATTGCATTCGGGCATGACACCCAGAAGGTCATTAGTATTCGAGAGCGTGATCACACGCCCATCTGCACGCCGGAAGCTAAAATACTTCCGCCGCACTACATCACGAATCACGGTGTTGCGATATGCAGACATTGCCACCCGGGCCATGTCACGTGCAGTAGAGTACTGTCCGCTGACCGTGAGGCCGTGAGGGTTTTTGAAGTTGGAATTCGAACAGCCCAGTGCGCGCGCCTTGGCATTCATTTTGGCGGTGAAAGCGCTGATGCTGCCCGCATTGTCACGAGCCAATGCATTGGCCACATCGTTCGCGCTCTTCACTAGAAACGCATAGAGGAGCTCACGGCGCGAGTACGACTCCCCAGGTTTGATGCCCAGCCGTGTCGGCTCCACGGCCACATCGGAGGACTGCACGCGCACCATTTTGTCGAGATTTCCGGTGTCCAGCACCACCAAGGCGGTCACCAGTTTCTGCGTGCTGGCCACGCCGCGTGCCGTTTCAAAGCTGCGCCCCGCCAGATGCTGACCCGTACGTGCATCCAGCAGCAAGTAGGAGGCGGCACGGATCGAAGGACCGGAGGTGGCCACGAGCATGGGCCGCTCAGGCAGCAGCACAGGCATGATCTGAGCACTGTCCCCCTGGGCATACATGTGCTGGGAATTCGGCGCGACGGGGATGGCACGCACCACGCCCTGGTCTGCACAACTTGCCAGCAGCCCAGCGGCCGCGCCTGTCATCAAAAATTGGATCAATCTCATCATTATGAAGGAACGCCAGACCTGCCCGCAGTTTTCATGCCTTACAAAGCAACCATGGCAAACTGCATCTAGGCCACCCCGAGTTTGTTGTCAAACCTTGCACCCTCCGCGAGGCGCTCCATGTTCGGCCCATATGGCACTTATCATCAACGGCGAACAGATCGACGACGAAATCATCGAGGCGGAATTCCGCCACATCAAAGGCCACTACGAGCGCACCCTCCAGGTGGCCTGCTGTGAGCGTGACCCTGAATTTCGCGGCATCGCGAAGGACAACCTCACCTCCCGCGCCCTCCTGGGCCAGGAAAGTCGCCGCCGTCACCCCGAAGTCTCTGAGGCTGATGTCACCGCGCGCCTGACGAAGCTCATCGACGAGGCCGGTGGTGAAACGCAGTTCTACATGAACATCGGCATGCAGGTCAAAGACGAGGCCGTTGTGCGTGAGAATGTCGCTGGTGGCGTCAGGCTCGACAAAACATTGCAGGAAATCTACGCCCCGGAACCGGAGCCGACCGAGGCCGAGCTGAGGTCCTGCTACGAGGCCAATCTCAAGCACTACATGTCCGAGGAGGAGATTCAGGCCTCCCACATCACCAAAAGTCTCCAGGGCGCCACGAGCCGCCAG